>CALNYA010000027.1:0-135936 GCA_942490575.1 uncultured Verrucomicrobiota bacterium | reverse complement strand
AAGTCGGCTGATGAGCGGCTTGTCGAGCGCATCGGCGCCGTAGGGATCAAGTTCGACGCCTTGGGCCGTTGCCCCCGCCGAAGCCCGGGCCTCCCGGGGCGCGGAACGTTTCGTTGGCGTCGTAGAGGGAAGTATGTGGAACCGGCCTTGGACGTCCTGATAGAGGTTGTAGTCGCTGGAGCGGATCCAATACCCGTCGCCGTTGATGAAGACGTTTTCCAAGGCGATGAATTTCAGAGCGCCCTCGACATCCAGGATTGGAGCGAGCGCCGCTTCGAGGTCCTTCGCGGGCGTTTCGTTCAGGACGCGGCAGAGACGCGCCAGGGCGGCCCAGGACTTGGGATCGTCCTTGGTCTTGATATCGTAAATCTCCTTGTAGGGAGCGGGATCGTCGCCGAGGTACGCAAGGGAGCCCCGGCCGCGCGGGCTGCCTGGAACCTTCCAGCGGGCACCCTTGGTCGTTCCGAAACGTTCTCGGATGAAATCGGAATTGAACTGCTCGACGCTGACGTAGACGCCCCACGATTCCCCATTGATGACGACCCGGACGTGGTTCGCCCGATGGGAGGGGAGGTATTGACGGGCGACGTGATAGTAAAGGGTCGTGCGGAGGTAGGTGGGATCGGTGTGGGAATTCAGGAGATTCAGGGTCCTCGCCCCGGCGACACGCTGGTTCTTGTGGGCGAAATCGACCGCGACATTGAACGATCGTTTGAGTCCTTCCCGAACGGTGAAGAACGAAGAGGCTCCCCGGAACCGGACCCCGACCTCGGGATAGGTCTTGCCGTCGACCGTCAGGGTCGCCGGAACTTCCACGTCGGTGTGGTAGAAATCGGCGAGTTCCTTCTCCCAATCCTTGTTCTCGAACTCGAAGAAGAAGGTCCGGACGACGCCGGGGTCGAAGAGGGCCGCATCCGGATGGTTGGCGACGTCCGCGGGTGTAAGGGTTTTCCCGGGTTGGGGTGCGGGCGCGTTCTCGTCGGATCCGCGTCCACCCCGGGGGCCCGGACGGCGTGGACCGCGGCCTTCGGCGATTTCCTGGGCCAGGAATTCACGGGCCGCCTTGCGCTCGGCATTATCGAGGCGTTTGTTCCCGTCCTTGTCGAATTGCGGGACGAGCTTGCGATCGAGTTGGACCCCCATCGGTGGTCCTCCCCCACCGGGTCCGCGGCCGGGTCGTTGGCCGGGCGGGCCACCCGCCGGTTGGGACATGGCCGGGTTGGAAGCCATGGTGAGAAGGGCGATCCAAGCGCCGATCAGAAGGGACCGCGCTGGCCTGGGGTATAAGGAGCGGGAAGGCATGTGGAACCTGGAAGGAGACGGCCAGGGCGGATTCCGAGTTACAGAAGTGTTACGAGCGATCGTTTTCGCCGCCCACGGGGGAAGCCGGCCGGGCAGCGGACCGGAGCTGGGCGCGCGCACGGGTGCGAACGCGAGCGCGAGCGCGCGCACGGGCGAAGGCGAGCAAGCCGAGCGCGACACCCGCGGTGACAGCGGCGGGGCCGGGTTCGGGTACCATCGTGAAGCCGAGGCTCCATTCGGCGAGTTGCCCCAGGCCGTTGACGCTGAGGTCGGTGACGTGGAGGGTCCAGACGCCGTTGGGACTGAGGCCCGCGAAACTGTCGAGCCGGGCGTCCCGGGGGGACGTCGCAAGGACTTGGGACGGGTCCGCGGAACGTCCGTCCGGTTGCCAGATCCCCGTCAAACCGGCGGGGTCGTCGGTCAACGAGAGCGGTGTGGTTTCGCTTCCGGTCGCCTGGACCCGATACGAGTGGATGTCGGCGGGCGCCAAGTCGCTGAGGGTGACATCAAAGCCGCTGTCACCGTACCCGGCGCCAAATCCGTCACGCCGGCCGGTGCGGTTGAGGAGGACGGCATAGCCGGAATCGTGGCTCAACGTGACGTGGTAATCGCCGTTGAACATCGGCTGATCCCCCCTGGGCGTGATCTGGATCCGGACCTCGACCGAGGCGATGACGCCCGCGATTCCATCCACGACTTTTTCGCTGGTCACGCCAACCGCCGAGGCATCGGGAATCTCCAGACCGATGGAGCCGAAGAAACGCTCCACGAGGTCGCCCAGTGGGTCGGTGTGTTGGTTGAATTGGACGGTTCCGGTGTGGGTGGCGACCCAGAACGAAGGCGGGGGCGGGTTCCAGGCGTCGGCGAGTCGCAGGCGTTTCGGTCGGGAATCGAGCAGACTGAGGGAGGTTCCCAAGTCCTGGGGCGGCACTTCCACGAGGCCAAGACTGGATGGTCCGGTGGCCAGGGCGAGGGCGAGGGCGGCGACGGCTTTCCCCAGGGAGGGCAGGAATCTCGGCGGATGATGGCAGGCGGGCGGTTTCATGGCGAGAGATCGATCGGTCACGGTTCAACGAGCCGATAGAATCGCGGGTCGGGAGCGGGCGGTTCGGCGAAGTCGATCCGGCCGTTGTCGGCGGCGGTGACGGGGCCGAGCGTGGTCCAGGGTCCCGACGGATCCGGCGCGGCTTGGACGAGGTAACCGCGACGGGCGATTCCCTGGAATCGGAGGCGGACGACCGCCGGAGGGCCCGGGTCCAGGACGATCGCCAGGGCGTTGGGGGAACCGTCCTGGGACGGAATGAACGGACCGACGGTCACGGTTCCGACGACCGGAGGGGCGGTGCCGTCGGTGACCTGGTAGGTGAAGGAATCCGCGGCCCCGGGTGGGGAGCCGGCCGGGGGTTGGTAGATGAGCCAGGGGCCGTCGCGGTGGACGGTTCCGCCCTGGAGCGAGGTGACGTCGAATCCGCTCAGAGTGAGCGGGTCGTAGTCGAGGTCGAGGTCGTTTCGGAGGAGTTGCCGGATCAGGATATGGGCGGACTCGCCGGGGCGGCGGGAGACGAGGTCGCCGGTGGCGCTGGGGGCCGAATTCTTCCAGCCGAGGACGAGCGCCCAGAAGCCCGAACGAAAATCGATCGGATCATCCGGGAGAACGTTGTTGGACGCGATGGCCTGACCAAGGGTGCCGACCACGGCGAAGCGGGCGCTGCTGGTGGAGCCCCCGCCGGACGGAAGGACCCGCGGGTTGACGGAGAGATTCTGAGCGGCGGCTGAGGTCGTCAGGAGCGCGGGCGAGGCCGCGAGCGCGAGCGCGAGCGCGAACCGGGCTCCACGCCGTGGGGTCGGCGGGCGATGGGCGGCGGGGGATGCGGCGATTCCGTGGCGGAGGGCCCCATCCGTCTGAAGGACGATACGGCTCACGGTGGGGCCTCTTGGTTCCGGGACAGGTTCGTTCCGGGCTGTTCGCCATCGTTCCAAAAGGTCTGCCGAACGACCTGTCCGTTCTTGAGTTCGACGTCGGCCTTCAGGGAACCGCTGGGGAACCACGCGCGGGACGGGCCCTCGGGCTGGCCTTGACGAAGGGTGATTTCCTCCGCGAGAACCCCGTTCGGATGCCATCGGCGGAACGTGCCTTCGAGTTGCCCGTTCCGGGCGACGCCTTCGGAAAGACGCGCGCCGTCGGGATGCCATTTCTGGATCAATCCCTCGCTGATGCCGTCGACGAAATGTTCGCGCACCTGGAGGACGCCGTTGGTGTGGAAACCCTCGGAGATTCCGTTCAGCGAACCCAGCGAGACCTGGGATTGCGACTTCGGAGTGCCGTCCGGGTAGGCCTCGGTCATCCAGCCTGTGAAAGTCCGGTTGGTGTCATCCCGGAAGACCAGCCGTCCGTCCATGCGGATCAATTGGGAGGCGTCCACCCGGGCCAGTTCCGGCGGGACGGGAGTCGCGGGCGGTTCGCGGCGGAAAACGGTCGGAAGAACCGCGAGGACTCCCAGCGCGATCAGGCCCAAGACCCAGGCCAAGGACCGGGTTCGACGGGTGTGGGCCGGGGCGGGCATGGGCGGTCAGCGGACGACGAGACGGAAGAAGCGGGAGGCGGCCGCCGTTTCGGACGGACCGACTTGGGCCCGGATCGGACGGACGTCCTGGGCGAGGTAAGATCGGCGTTCCGGGGCATCGGCCGGTTCGGAGGCCAGGGTGAAGGGAATCGTGACCCAGGAGGTGGTGTCGTCGGAGGCCTGGATCGTGTAGGTGCGACCGCGGATGGCGGTGAATTCGAGCAGGGAACGTCCGGCGGTGGTCGACACGATGGCGAGCGCGAAACCGTCGGCGGGATCGAAGGCGTAGGTCCCGGCGAGGTACTCCTGCAGGTTGGTGAGTCCGTCCCGGTCATCGTCCTGATTGGGGAGGACGTCCTTGAGGGAGCGGCCTCCGCCGGTGGCGGCGATCAGGGCTTCCTCCCAGGCGTCGGGGATCCCGTCGCCGTCGGAGTCGATGCCCAGGGTCAGATCGACCCGGGATTCGGCGCCGGGTTCGGTGAAGACCTTGGCGGCGCCGGTCATTTCGATGGGGAGGTAGATGGTGGACCCGACCCGAACCCGCATCCGGAAGGGGACGACGGGGCGAAGGGCGGAGGGCTTGTAGAGATCGGCGGTGGCGCCGGAGTCGACGGGGATGGGAAGCCGGTAATTGAAGCCGCCTTCCGAGTTGGCATTGGCGACGGTGGCGATGGAGGTGCGGACGCCCGCGGTGCCTTCGGTGTCGAGGATGACCTGGGCTCCCGGGGCGTTGAGGGGGTTGCCGAGTTCGTCCCGGACCATACCGAACACGAGGTGGTGGGGGGCCGGGGGGAAAGCGACGGCGGCGGCGGCGGCCATGAAGAAGGCGGCGAGGGCGGGTCGGCGCCAAGTCCGGCGGGTGGGGCGTGGGCTATTCATGGGAGGGAGATTTTTCGACAACTTGACGCGCATTGGGACCAGGGACCGTCGCCGCCGACGTCAGTCGGCGCCGGCTTCCGGCCCGGAGATGGCGCGGACTGACGTCCGCGGCTACGGGTGGGCGGTTCATGGAGAGCGAAGTTTTTGTCGGGTGGCCTGACCCGCCGCGCGGCGCTGATGGGGGCGCCCGCCTCGGTGGCGGTTCTGGGGGGGTGGGGGACGTCCCGGTACGAATAAGTCACATGGAGTTTGACGTCCTTGACCGTGCGGATGAAGCGGTCGAGGCCTTCGTTGGGATTGTTGAGCAGGGTGCGGCCGGGGATGACGAGCTTCCACTGGCTGTTCCAGACGGAGCGGCCGACGAGCCGGTTGTTGGTGAACTGGGAGCGCTGGAGCGTCCCTCCGGGACCGTAGAGTCCAGGGCTGAAGTACGAGGAGCTGGACACGGGCCGGAACGCCTGGTGTTTGCGGAGGGCGAACAGCGGTTCCGAGAGCGAGTCGGCGGACTGGTACAAGGCCTGGCTGGAGAATCCCGAAGCGCCGATGTTGAACGGCATCGGGATGGCGAGGTCCTGGACGTTCCAGGTGCGGACATCCCGGGTGTCCCCCAGGGGCGGGCTGCGCATCGAGTCGACGCCGACGGGGACCAGATAGACATACGGTGTCGCGGCGAGGGCGGTGGCGTCGAGGAACCAGGAGGGAGGTTCGGTGGCGGAGTTTCCGCCGGCGCCGGTGACGGCGGTGTTGTTGGCGGCGGGATCGTTCATGCCTCGGTAACCCTCGAAAGCGACGCCGACGCCGAAGATCTTGGTCGCGAAGGAACTCGGACTGAAGGCGCTGTCGCCGGCGGCGAGTGGTTGGCCGAACAGGTTGAGGCCGTCGGAAATGGTGGTCCCGAACGTGAGGATGAGTCCCGGGACGGGGAGTCCCGCGCCGGGATCGACCTGCATGCAATACCGACGGACGTCCGCGTCCTCGAGGATGTTGTCGGTGCGGGCGCGGTGGAGGGTGTCCTTCCAGGCGGTGTCGCCCTCGGTGCCCGGGAGGATGCGAAGCTTCTCGGTGCGCAGTGAAACGGTCGTGCCGTAGGCGTCGGGGTTGTTGAAGCCGAGTCGGCCGCGGAGGACTCCCCAGTCGGCCTTCATTTCGGCGAGGGCGCTGGAGAGGCCGGGATCGCCGGTGTTGCTGCCGGCGAACTGGGGTTCGCCCTGACGGACGACGCCGAGGGCGCGGGAATTGATGATGCGCCGGGTGAAGTCGCGTCCGGCGGAGGTGTTGAGCAGGCCGGTTTCGTAGTCGTAGGCGTTGGCGGCGAGCAGGGAATAGCGGGCGGAGAGATCGAACAGGTTCTTGTAACGCTCGAGCTTCTCGTTCCGGAAGATGCGGAACGCGGCGTCGCGGGTGCGGTAGCCCTGGATGACGGCCGCGGTGCGCTGCCGATGAATCTCGCGCTCGGCCTGGACGGTGTCACCGGAGGCGAGCAGCGTGCGGACCTGGCGCTGGGCGTTGTCGTATTCGCGGAGGCGCTCGTTGACGGTCCACATGCGCTCCTGGATGTCGCCGAGTTTGTTGCCGAGATCCTGGACTGTGTTGCGAAGCTCCTGTTCCCGCTCCAGGAGACCGATCCCCCAGAAGTCCTCCTGGCGCTTGATGGTGTTCACGCCGAGTTCGAGCGATTTGACGACCGTGAACCGGATGAACGCGGCGGTCTCGAACCCCGTTTTGAGGGTGAGGCCGGCGCCTTCGATCGCGGCGCGTCCCGCGAAGGTGAGGTCGCCACCGCTGGCCACGCCGAAGATGGCGCTCTTGGGGATGGCTTCCGACGCGGCGTAGCTGCCGTCCACGATGTTCTGGATCGTGGAATCCGTGAATTTCTGGAAGAGTTCGTCGGCGAATTTGACCTTCTCGAGGATTTCGTCGGCGATCAGTTGACTGAGTTTGATGCCCCAGATCTTGCCGAAGGTCTCCACGTCGGTTTCGAAGACGGCGACCGACTTGTTGAGGACCACCAGGTCGCCGGCGAGGTCGTTGATCTCATGGCGGAGCCGGATGTGGGCGAGGATCTGGGCCGAGATGGCCTCCTGCACCTTGCCGGGCGAGTAGCGCCTGCTGGCCCAGGTGGACGGCTTCTCCGCGAAACCGTGCGGGCCGATGTTGTACGTGAGGTTGGTGATCGTCCGGAAATTGATGTTGGTGTAATGCTTGTCGACCCAGTCGGACGGCAGATCGAGGAGGGGGATCTCCCACGTCGTGGTGTTGGAATAACTCCAGACCTCGGGGAACTCGGTCTCCGGGAGGTCGACATAGGCGTAGTGGATGAGGTCGGGGCCCGCGAAGCCCTGCTTGTAGAGTTTGCCGGGCCCGATGTCGTCGGGGTAGGGCGTGCCGTAGAGTTCGATCAGGGCGATATCATAGGCGCGTTCCTGCTGGGCGACTTTCGTCTGGAAGTCCACGAGGGAGTCCTGCTCCGACCGCATGAGGCGGGTGACGTCCTTGGCGTCGTCGAAGGCGGCGACGGCGTTCCTCAGGGACGCGGTGGCGCGGTCGTAGACCTGTTCGACGTGGGTGCCGGTCCTGGGTCCGACGACGACGTTCGGGTTGCTGTCGAACGCGATGCCGTCCTCGGGCACTCCGAGGGGGGAGAGGCCGCCTTCGGCGTTTTCGAGGGATTCCTGGAGGCCATTGGCGAGCAGGGCGAGTTCCTTGAGTTCGGGGACCGTGGTTCGATCCACTTTTTGAATGCCCTCGTGGGTGGGGATGGGATCGATGTCGGGCAGGATGGCGTTGCCGATGACCCAATTGAGGTAGGCGCCCTGTCCGACGCGGGTGGCCCAGTGGTCGAGACCCCAGTACCGGGTGGGGTTGTTGGTGCTGCCATCGGACGCCGCGAGGTAGTGCCGCTGGGAATTCGACCGGGTGGGGGAGAAATGTTCCCAGCCGGTCTGGGAGGTCGCCTGGTAATCCTTGCGCCACGTCAGGTCGAAAATCTGGCGGCCGGCGCGGGCGACGGCCGAGGCGGCGGACGCGAACTTGCGCTCGTCGAGGTAGTCGACGGACACGGGTTGGCCGAGGACGTTGACGGCTTCGATGCGGGGAACCCAGTCGAAGTAGGTGTTCAGGAGGAGGGAGTAATAGCCCTTCATCGCCGTGAGGTAGTGGCCGTAGGCGTCGCCGTGCCCCTGGGGGAACATGAGGGCGGCGTCCTCGGCGTCGATGATGCCGTCGGGCGAACGGTTGGGGTTCTCCTGGATGTTGTAATTGATGGCGTAGACAACCTCGCCGGCGTCGATGCCGCGGGTGTAGTTCCACACGAGCCGGTTGTAGACGGGCGTGATCTCGACGCCCGGCAGGAAGAAGTCGTCGCGCCCTCGGAGGAGCGCGAGTTCCTCGTCGAGGAGGGACGCCTGCTGGCCGCGGAAGGCGAAGAGCGATGTGGCGATGTCGCCGTAGGTGTTGTTGGCGGTTCCGATGCCGATGGTGGGGTTGGCGGCGTCGGCCCAGGCCTCGTTGCCGAGCATCATGTACAGATCGTTGATGTAGCCGGCGGCGAGCAGGAGCGCGTCGTTGGCGGGACCGTAATTGTAGCCGGACTCGATGCTGAGCGAGCGGCCGCGCCGGATCACGGTCTCGTAGATCTCGATGAGGCCGTAGTTGTTGATCGTGTCGATGTTGAGGGCCACGTCGCCCTCCCAGCGCCGGCCGGCCTGGGTGACGATGCTCACGTCGGTGTTGACCCGGTTGTTGAAGAGGTCGCTGACGCGCTGGTTGAAGGGATTGATGCCTTTCAGAACGCGCTTGATCCAGCCCTCGGCGAGCGCGGGCCGGGTCCATTCCGACCAGTCGTTGTCGGTTGGGTTGAGGACGAAGCGCGGGTGGCTGGGATCGACGGGTCGGTAGCGCATGACGACCCAATTGTCCCCAAGGGCCTGGACCCCGGCGCCGCCGAGCGAGTAGCGGGGGATGTCGACGTCGATGGTGGTCAGGGGAATGTAGCGGGACATCGACGCGTCGATCTCGGGCGGGAAGCCGTCGACCGGCGCGGCGATCTTCCACTCGTACTCATACTCGGCGAAGCGGCCGGCGAGGTCGCCGGTGTGCTGGAACGTGACGATTTCGCTGAGGGGATTGGGCGACTCGATGATCTTGAGTTCGCCTCGGTAGAGTTCGCCGCCCACCTTGAAGATGTGCATCTGGATCGGGTCGCCGGGCTCGGTGGCGGCGGTGCCGCTCGATTCGAGGAGGGTGACATAGCCGGAGCCGGGACCGGTCGCGCTGATGGCGTACGAATCGACCGCGGTGTTGTCGCTGTGCACATCGGCGAGTCCGCCGACGCCGATCGAAACCGTGAGCGCGGGGTCGGGGACGTAGGTGCCGGGCTTGGTGGGCAGGTCCTCGTGGAACGTCTCGACATCGGTGGCGAGGGCCGCGACGAGGTTGGTCCACTTGGGGTAATTTTCCGTGTCCGCCGTGGGGCAGAGGTCGAAGACCGCCTGGAGGTCGGATCCGCGGAGGACGTTGAGGAGCAGGTAGCTCTCGCCGAGAAGCTCCTTCTTGTACTCGCCGATCAGGACGAGATCGCCTTTCGGGCTCCTGTTGGGATCGATGAACACCCGGTTGACGAGGTGCGGAGGGAGGAGGGGGAAGAAGGTCTTGCCCTGGTAGTTCTCGGCCTTGATGCCCGCGGGAATCTTGTCGTCGAACTGGCTGTCGATGCGCACGGACTTGGCGCGGGTGGGATCGTGGAGGACGGCGCTGGGACTCGGAGCCGAGACATCCTGGGCGATGGACTGCTGGTAGTAGATGTGGGCGGTCTTGAAGTCGCGGACGCCGGGGAGGTTGAAGGCGGGTTCGGCGAGGGTGCCGCCGTAGGGCAGGGTGGGAAGCGGTTTGGAACCGTCCTTGGGATCGCGCACGGGCCAGAACGGGCGGTAGACGATGTCGAGCGAGGCGGTGTTCTTCGAGGCCGGATCGCCGACGTACGAGCTGGTGGCGGTGTCGTAGCGCCGGAGATAGGGAACGATCGAGCCGGACGGCGGCGGGGCGTCGATGCCGGGCCAGGCGAAGGACGGCAGGGTCTTGTAGTAGTAGCGAAGGGTGAAGCTGTTCGACGGGGCCGGGGACTGTCCGAGAAACGGAGGTCGGTTGGTGAAGTTGATGATGCTGCCGGTGTGGCTGTTGGTGCTCAGGATCGACTGGGGCGCCTGGGTCACCTGGACGCCGCCGGCGACGACTTCGAGCGCGAGAGTGTTGGTGACGCGGGTCTGGTCGTAGAGATCGCGGACCACAAGCTCGACGCTGTGGGTGCCGACGTCGCCGGCCTGGGGTGTCCCGTGGAGGACGAACCCCGAGGAGGTGAGCCAGGCGGGGGCACCGGAAACGAGGAGCGTCAGGAACTCGTCCTGCCGCGAGACATGGATGCCATACCGGAAGAGTTGGCCCGCGACGGCGGTGGCCGCGGGCAGCGGCGAGAAGGAGTCGGTGGCGCGGACATAGGTGCCGGCCTTGAGTTCGGGGATGCCGGCATGGAGGCCGCGGTAGACCCAGAAATTCTCCTTGCGATCCCGGTAGGTGAACCGGAGGTAGTTCGAGTAGGAACCGGACGCCGCCTCGGCGGACCAGCCGCCCGGAAGGTCGCCGTCGCCGCCGGTGGGTTCGCTGTTGTAGTTCACGGCGAGATCGCCGCTTCCCTCGACGGGTTTCTGAAGGAACGGGAGGGGCAGTGGCGGCTGGAGCATCTGGCCGGCGGGAACGACGTAGTCGAAGACGAAGCCTTCCTCCGGCTTTTCGCGAAGCACTTTGTACACCGCCATGGACGGGCGGAGGTCCGAATCGGTGTAATGGACGAGGACGTAGGGATGGGACGAGTAGCCGGGGCCGGAAGTGATGTTCAGGTCGTCGCGGGTGGCGTAGGGGATGCCCGCGGACATGATCGCGTGTTCCTCGTTGGGGTTGTAGCCGTCGAGGGCGGGGTTGTTTTGAGTGTAGATCGTTCCGAGGCCCTCGATGGCGGTGATTTCGACGCCGCCGAGTTTGCTGGCGAGCACGATTTCCCGGGTGGAGGACGGCCATTGGATCGTGTAATGCCCGACGACCGAGGGCCAGAAGACGGAGCTGAAGCCGAGGAGGTTGTTGCCGGCGTTGGGCCCGGCGGCGGCGGTGTTCGTTCGGAACCACCAGACTTCGAGTTGATTGGCGCCGGGGATGGCGTTGACGGGGATGATGGCGCCCATGTTGGCGGTCGCGAAGCCCTGTGCGAGCGGGTCGACGTAGGCCTCGACGTCGTACGACGTGCCGACCGGGCGGTGGATGTGGCCGGCGACGTAGGTCGGGCCGTCGGCGCCGTCGGTTTCGGGCGGCGCGGGGATGCGGGCGCCGACATTGACCGTCGCTTTGACGACGCGCGGCGCGGTGAGTTGGAAGTCGGCGGGCCAGTCGAACCGCTGGTTGGCGTTGTTCCAGGCGGAGAGATTCTTGGCGATGAGTTCGGCGGGTTCGGCGACGACGCCGCCGACGAAGTTGGTGGTCAGGAGGCTGGTATCGAGCCAGGAGAAGACGCGCTCGAAGGCGATGTTCTCGCCGGAAGCGTAGCGGAGGAGGGCGCGGTGGACGGGGTACTGGGGGTCGAGCCAGGTGTAGAATTTGAAGTCGGACGTGAACTTCGCCCGGGGCCGATCGAGGGGATCCTGGTACTCGATGTTGGGCGCGTTTTCGGGTCGGAGCAGGACGGCGGTTTGGGAGGCTTCCTCGTCGCTGGAGGCTTCGGGGCGGACGAAATGGCTGTAGCGCGAGACGTCGGTGGGCCAGACGAGGCGGTACCGGCCGAAGTGTTTGGGCCATCGGAGCCCGGCTTCGCCCTCCTCCATCCAGTGGATGAGGTAGTCGTTCAGGTTGAAGGTCTCCCGGGTCGCGTAGAACATGCTGCGCGGCGCGCCATCCAGGGAGTGGCGGAAGGCGTACTGGTTGCCGAACGTGGACTGAATGGGCTCGGGGAAGAGCCGGGCGATGTCGCCGTCGCCGGGTGGGATGACGCGTTCGCCGAGTTCGACGGTGACATCCTCGGGGACGGGTTGTTTGGTGATGTCGACGATTTCGGTGCCGAGCGGGATGTAGGTTTCGCCGTCGGAGCGGAGGTCGCCGAGGAGTTCGACGAAGACGCGGCCTTCGGCGTTGTAGGCGTAGATGCTTCCCTGCTGCTGCTCGTACCACATGGTACGGAGTTCGCTGAGTTCCTGCTGATTGCTGCCGTCGACGGGGCTGGTGGAGCCGACTCCCTCGAACTCGTCGGTGACGGTGCGGGGGAAGCTGTTGTTGTAGACGATATTGACGGCGCCGATGCGGGCGGTGGGGACGAGGATGGCCTTGCCGGTGTTCTGAAAGCCCTTCTGGGTCCAGTACATCTTGCGGGGCTGCTTGGCGGGGCTTCCGGAGACGACGTACTGCTCGGTGTAGAGGAGGAAGATGTTGGCGCCATTGGTCTCGTAGCTGGCGGGGCCGTTGGGATTCGTGTACCCGACGGGTTTGGTCGCAGCGGTGTACGGGATTGATTTGCGCCAGGTGATGAAGATGGGGCCTGGTTGGATGGCGTAGAGGAGGCGGGCGTGGCGGCTCCAGTAATAGCCGACGCCGGCGTGGTTGTTGGTGGAGTAGGGTTCGGGGAGCCAGTACGTCGCGAGGTCGCCGGGTGGGAGGATGACTCCGCGTTCGTCCTTGATCGGGGTGGAGACGACGGAGCCGAACGAGAACGAGACCTCGCGGCTGAGGAACGGGGCTCCGACCTGGGCGTGGCGCAGGACGATCACCACCTGGTTTCCGTCCAGGCCCCGGGGACGATCCATCTCACGGGCGACGGCGCCTGAGAACGGGGTGGCGCCGGCCTGAAGGATGGCGGAATTGCTGACCGTCTGCCATTGGGCCAGGGACAGGCCGGGAATGGCGCCGAAGGACATGTGGCCGCGGAACTGCCCGCCGGTGGGGGGCGTGAAGACACCGGTGGACTCGTTGCCGGTGGGCTGGCGTCCATCCGAACCCGGTGGCGTTCCCACGGTGGTGGAAATGGGGACGCCGGCGCGCGACTGGTAATTGATCCAAGTTTCGCCGGTGTGGGTGCGGCGATATTGAATGGGCAGGGCGACCTGGGCGGTGGCGGCGAGCGGAAGGAGGCCGGCAACCAGGGCGAGCAGGAGCGCGCCCGACACGGGACGGGAAAGCCTGTTCATAAGCGGGATCACTGAACGCGCATGATGTACGCGAGCGCGTAGTAGGGCGGGCGGTTTTCGTGGGCCTGATTCCCGCCGTTGGAGAAGGTGGTCATGTCGCGGTACCAGATGTACCTGTTGTCGCCGTCGGTGTCCCCGGAGCCTTGGAGGTTGTTCCCGACAAAGGTCTCCGGGTAGGCGTTGGAACCGTAATTCTCGATGAAGAAGCCGTCCTGGTAGCTGTGGGCGTGGGACGGCATCTGGTTGACGGTTAGCGCGACGGAGTCCGCGCCGCCGGTGCTGCCCGGGTTGTAGGCGGCGCCGGCGCCGACGACGAAGCGGTTGCGGAGATCCGGGGTGGTTCTGCCGCTGACCGTGCCGCCGTTGCAGAGGGCCCAACCGGCCGGGACCTGATTCAGGGCGCCGGACCAGAGGATGATGCCCCCGAGGGGGATGGTGCCGAAGCCATTGACGGCGCTGGGGCTGGCCACGGTGAGGGAGCCGTTGACCTGCATGTTGCCGGTGAAGGTCTGGCTCCCGGCGTTCAGCCTGGGAATGTTCCCGGTGAGGCGGGCGTCCGCGATCGTGCCGGTGGTCACTTGAGTTCCATTGAGAGCGGTCAGGCCGGCGCCGTTGCCGGAGAAACTGGTGGCGCCGACCGGGCCGGCGACGGTGACGGCATTGCCCGTGGCGGTGATGAGGTCGGCTCCCGTGTCCTGGACGAGGCGGACGGCGTTCTGGGCGAGAAACGCGTAGGGGGAACTGATCAACCGGAGGCGGGGGAGGATGTTGACGTCGGCGCCACCGGATCCGATGCCTTTCACCGTGATTCCGACGAAGCGATCCGAGGCGGTGGCTCCCTTGAAGATGGCGGAGAGGACGGGGTGGGCTTCGATTCCCACGGCGGCGCCTTCGCCGAGGAGGACGCTGAAGTAGCCCTTGTCGACGGTGACGGTCTGTTGCTCGGACCAGACGAGCAAACCAGCGGACTGATCGTCGTAGATGCGGAAGATGACGTCGTAATTCTTGGGGGCGGCATTGCCGAGGGCGACGCCGGCGCCGTCGACCAGGAACCCCTGGTAGGTCATCCGTTCCGGGGGACGGGGAGCGGCCTGGGCCTGGGCGCGGGGTGAAGCGGCCGCAAGGCAGACGCCGAGGGCTGCGACGAGAGTGGCGAGACGGTGGGCGCCACGGTTGTGGAGGCGGGGTTTCATGGGGTTGTGGGGGACGGGTCTCAGGGAACCTGGGTCAGGGTGGCGATTTCGGAAATGCGGTGGAGGCTGAAGGCCCCGCGAACCTGGAAGGTGCGGGTGTCGAAAGTGTTGCCGGGCCGGGCGAGTCCGAGAACCTGGATCGTTTCGAGGTAGTCGCCCGTCAGGGCCAGTCCGGCGGTGACACGGCTGAGGAAATTCTCGTCGGGCGGCGTCACGGCGAGGGTGATTTCCCGGACGACGGTGTACGACTCGGAGCCTTGTGGAAGCTCGTTGCGGAAGCGGGTGTCGAGGTTGTCGTGGTCCGGGTGGTAGGTGTGGAGGAAGGGGTTGGACCGCTGGTTGTCGAAGGCGTTGGTGACCCGGGTGCTGATCGAGGCGCCCTGGACGAGGTTTCCGTCGAAGGTCCAGCCGCCATTGGCTTCCGACCAGGGCAGGTGGCTCGCGCTGATGCGGCGCGATTCCGCGATGAGATTGCGGTTCAGCGGCGCCTCCTGGGAGCTGAGGATGCGGTTCGATATGACGTTGTAGCCGTGGAAGAGCCGCTGGAAGAGGCGGGCGGGACCGCTTCCGCTGGCGGGATTGAGAACGATGAGCCGGAGGGGGAACGCGGAGGCGGTGGGCTTGAGCGACGTGTTGATGTTGGTGACCACGTAGGCCCCCGTGACGTCGACGATGGGCGCGTCGGTTGCGTCGCGGGCGTACGCCTTCAGGTACTGCCCGACCCCGGTGATGGCGGCGCCGCCGACCCAGAGTCCGGCATGGGAGTGCACCTCCGCGGAGGCGCCGACGTCGATCCGGCTGTGGCCCAGTCCATCCGTGAAGCGAAGGATTCCGGCGAGGAACTCGCCCACATCGTCGGTGAGCGCGGCGCGATCCAGTCCGAGGACGACCTCGATTTCGGATCCCTGTTCGCCCCGGGGCGGCAGGGTCCAGTCGTGGGGCGTTCCGACGACGAGTTGTTTGAAAGTGTGGGTGAGGTTGGTGGGATTCACCGGACCCCGGAGCAGCAGGAGCGGGACGCCGACGATGCTCGGCTGGCCGGCGGGCGGCGCTTCGGACGCCAGGAGATTCAGGGAAACGACGAGATTGCTGGACGTGAGATTGCGGAGGCGGAAGGAGAACGTGCTGACGGAATCGCCGAACGCGAGTCGGCCGCGCCCAAGGCCCGAGAGTTCGAACGGGCCGTAGTAGTGGTTGTAGACCTCGCCGGCGCGGATCCAGAAGGCCTTGCCCCGGACGACCGGCGTTCCGCGGCGCGCGAAGATGCGGCTGGGATTGGTCGGGCCGAATTCGCCGCCGGGATAGCCGAAGATCTCGCTGATCTGAAGGGACGGGACTTCGGAGAGGAACTGCTCGAAATCAGGGGGACTGGCGGGGTCGGTCGGGAATCCGAAGAAGTTCAGGCCGGAGGTCGACCACTGGTAATTCGGGGCGATGGGAATTCCGGTGAGCGTCCACGTGTAGTCCGCCGTGACATAGACCAGGTAGGCGGAGTTGGCGGTCAGGCGCTGAAGGGCGGAGCCGGGGCCGTCGGCCCGCTTCCAGCTGGACCATTGGCTGCCCTCGTTGGCCGGTTCCTGGGGGGATTGAATGAACTGCCCGGTGGCCGGCGCCGGGTTCCAACGCCAGACTTGGTCGACGGGCGTCAGGGTGGGCGCGGAGATTCCGACGAGTTGGTCGAGCGTGGCGTGGGACGCGTCGACGTGCGGGAAGATGGCGTTCCAGCCGGCCTTGAGCACGAACGTTTGGGTCGTCCACTGGGCCCGCGCGGCGAAAGGGCACGCCGCGAGGAGACAGGCGAGAACGGGGAGAAGTCGGAGATTCATGGCTTGCGATAAAAGTGCCAGGTGGGCTGGGGATTGAGCCGCTGAAGGGAGGCGACGGGGGTGGAAGCCCCTTGGAGTCCGCCGAAGACAAGGAGTTCGGTGCCGGTCCACACGGCGGAAGCATCGCGACGGGCGACGGGTCCGCCCGAGGCGGAGAGTGGACGCCAGGTGCCCTTGGCCGGGTTGTACGCCGCGCCCGTGGCGACATCGCCACCGGCGTCGCGCCCACCGAAGACCAGCATCTCCTCACCCGTCCAGACGGCGACATGACCGGAGCGGGCGGACGGGGCGTTCACGGAGGTGAGCGACTGCCAGGAATCGAGGTTCGGATCGTAGGACGCGCCGGTGGCGCGGAACACCGAGCCGGAATGTCCGCCCCACACGATCATGCGCTGGCCCGTCCAGACGGCGCTGTGACCGACGCGCGCCGACGGAGCCCCCGTGGTATCCATCGCGGACCAGGCTCCGGGAGCGGCGCCGCCGGTGAGCGGTAGCCGGGCGCCGGTGCCGAGTTCGCCGGAGGTGCCGAGGCCGCCCCAGACCAGGAACTGGGAGCCGGTCCAGAGACCCACCGCGTCTTGGCGCGGCTCGATCACTCCCGTCGTGGCGAGGGGAGTCCATTGCTGCGCGACCGGATCGTACAAGGCGCCATCGGCGAGCAGGCCTCCGGAATTCCGGCCGCCCCAAACGACCATGCGGGTTCCGGTCCAGGCGGCGACGTGCTCGTCGCGGGCGGTCGGGGCGTTGAGCGACGGCAGGGGACTCCAATTCGCCGTTTCGAGGGAATACCGGGAACCGGACGCCAGGAATCCCGCTCCGAACCCACCCCAGACGATCATCCCCTGGGGAGTCCAGACGGCCGAGTGACCGTGGCGCGCGGCGGGCGGATTGATTTCGGAAAGCGGGAACCATTGGTCCGCATCGGATTCGTAGCGGGATCCCAACGCGGAGAGATTGCCGCCCCCCGTTGATCCGCCCCAGAGGATCAGCGCTTGGCCCGTCCAGACCGCCGAATGCGCGAACCGCGCCGTGGGGCCTCCCGCGGATCCATTGACCCAGCCCGCCGCCGGGATGGTCAGGAATCGGACGAATCCTTGTCCCATCAGTCCGGCGTCGGCGGGGTCGGCGGAGACGACGTTGATGCCGGACGGGATCGTCGATTGGGCCGCGTTGGAGATGGCGAGAAGCGAGTCGTTCAGGGTGGTCAACCGCGACGAAAGATCGTCCCAGAGCGACGCGAGGTGGTTGCTGGTGGAGAGGATGTCCGAGGTGCGCGCGATGTTCGGCGCGAGCCTCGCGTCGGGCACCGTGCCCGTCAGGAGTTCCGAAGCGTCGCCCGAACCCGAACCGGAGAAGGCGCGGATCGCGTACGGCACCGCATGGATCGCATGACGCGGACTGAGCGTTTCGGCGGGTTCGACGCTGGCGGCCGGGCGGGCGGCGAGTTCGAGCCAGCGAGCGCCACCTGGAAACGCGGTGTCGCCGAAATCGAGATCGACCGTGAAGAGTCCGTTCTGAACGGAGACCGGATTCTTCACGAGACTGGCGCCGATCTGCGCGCCCGCGGTGGCGTCGTCGAAGAGTCGGAACGTGATCTCGTAGGAACCGTTGGCGAGGGTGGCGCCGTCGATGAGCCGGCCCTGATACGAGATGGGCGTGGCCGACGCGGGCTGGGGCGCCGCCACAAAACCCAAGGCGAGGGCGAGCGCCGCGAGGCCGACGCCGAACAACCGTCGCGGGAGTCCGGGCGCGCGGGCTGATTCGAAGTTGGATCGGGAGGAACGCGCGGGTGAGGGCGCGGGCGCGGACGTGGGCGTGGGCGGGGGCCCGATTGGGGCGCGATCCGAAGCGTCAGAGGCGGGCGAGGGGGCGGTTCGGCGCGTCATGGGATGGCGATCGAGCGCGAATCCTCGACCGATCGATACCTTCGTTCAAGCGCCCATGGGTCCGCCTCGGGCGCGTCAAGGATTTAGGGTCGGAGAGGAGTCCGGCTGGCGGCCAGGATGGTTGCCGAATTCAGGCGAGAAGTGTCGAGGGTTTTTCCCCGCGCTTCGCATTTTCTTAGCCGGCGAATTGGGTGGCGAGGCGGAATCCCTACGCGAGGACGGCCTGCACCACTTGGCTACCGGGTTTGGTGACGTTGGAGAGGCGCATGTTCACGCCGGAAACCGGGTAGGTGAACCGAAGGTGGTCGAAGCCGAGCAGGGCCAGCAGCGTCGCGTGGAAGTCGTGGACGGTGACTCGGTCGATGACGGACTGGTATCCGAAGTCGTCGGTTTCGCCGTGGGAATAGCCCGGCCGCACGCCGCCACCCGCCATCCACAAAGTGAAAGCGGCGGGGTTGTGGTCGCGGCCGATGAGTTTCATTTCCACGCCACCGCGGTTTTCCCGCATGGGGGTGCGTCCGAATTCCCCGCTCCAGACGACCAGCGTGTCCTCGAGCAGTCCGCGCCGCTTGAGGTCGGTGAGCAGGGCCATCAGGGGGCGGTCGACGCTTTCGCACTTGGTCTTGAAGCCGTGATGAAGCGCCTCGGATTCGCCCGCTCCGTGGGAATCCCAACCCCAATCGAAGAGCTGGATATAACGGACTCCGCGCTCGGCGAGTCGGCGGGCGAGGAGGCAGTTGTTCGCGAACGATTCCTTGCCGGGTTGGGTTCCGTAAAGTTCGTGGATCGCGGCGGGTTCGCGCGAGAGGTCGAACGCGTCGGTGGCGTCGACCTGCATTCGGAACGCGAGTTCGTATTGGGCGATGCGGGTCAGCGTCTCGGGGTCGCCGAGCTGGAGCGCCGTCAATTCGTTGATACTACGGAGAGCGTCGAGCGAGCGGCGGCGGAGTCCGCGGGTGATGCCCTTGGGATTGGAGAGGAATAGCACCGGATCACCCTGCGAACGGCATTGAACACCCTGGTAGACGGAGGGAAGGAATCCCGAGCCCCAGACGGACTTGCCGGCGTCGGGGTTCTTGCCGCCGCTGGTGAGGACGAGGAAGCCGGGGAGATTCTGATTCTCGGCGCCGAGGCCGTAGGTGGCCCAGGCGCCCGCGCTGGCGGCGCCGGGGTTCTGCGTCCCGGTGTGCATCAGCAGTTGGGCGGGTCCGTGGTTGAACTGGTCGGTGACCATCGACTTGATGAAGCAGACATCATCCACGACGGAGGCGAAGTGGGGGAGGCGATCGGAGACCCATTGGCCGCTTTGACCGTGCTGGCGGAAGGGGAACTGGGGACCGAGCATCTTGGGGACTCCCTGGATGAAGGCGAACTGTTTGCCCGCGAGGAGTGACGCGGGACAATCCTTGCCGTCCTGGCGGGCAAGCTCGGGCTTGTGGTCGAACAGTTCCAGTTGGCTGGGGGAACCCGCCATGTGGAGGTAGATGACCCGTTTGGCGCGGCCGGGCAGGGGCGGCGCGGCCGGGAGCAGGGGGCGGGCCATGTCTTTGGCGAGGCCTCCGTCGGCGCCCCAGGCGCGTCCCGATTGGGTGGCGAACCAAAGAGCTCCGAGGCCGGTCGCGCAGTCCCGAAGAAAATGGCGGCGTGTCCGTTGAAGCAGCGCTTCGTGCCTCTGGTGGGCGGGGTCGATGGGGTTCATGGCGGCGGGTTCCAGTGGGATCGTCAGCGGTTGAGGGCGACGTCGAGGTTGAAAAGCGTGTTGGCGACGAGGACCAGCGCGGCGCGCTCCGGGCTTGGCGCCAGCGAGTCGGAGGAGGCGGGATCGGCGCGGAAATCCTCAAGGGCCCCTTGGTACAGTTCCATCAGGCTGTTCACCATGTGACGTGGAGGCGCATCCAGCGTGAGGAGTCGGCAGGCGTACCGGATTTGGTTCCGGGGAGAGTCGCCGACCGCTTCCATGCGGTTGGCGAGCGACTGCGCCATTTCGATGAAGGCCGGGTCGTTGAGGACCGCCAGGGCCTGGAGGGGTGTGTTGCTCGGCATGCGGCGCGCGGCGCAGGTGTCGCGGTTCGGAGCGTCGAACGTCAGGAAGACCGGGTAACCGCTGGTGCGCTTCTGGTAGGTGTAGATCGCGCGGCGGTAACGGTCGGCGTCCTCGGAGGTCTTCCAACTTTCCCCGCTGTAGACCGTGTTCCACACGCCGTCGGGTTGGGGCGGGTAGACGGGCGGCCCGAACGCCTTGGGTGACAGCGATCCGGATAGCGCGAGGGCCTGATCGCGGACCATCTCCGCGGTGAGACGCACGCGGGGACCGCGCGCGATCCGGAGGTTGTCGGGATCCGCGTCCGCTGGCACGCGCCGGATCCGCGCGTTCTGGGCGTACGTGGATGACAGGGCGATCTCCCGGAGGAAGCCTTTCACGGACCACCCCATTTTCCCGCGCAACCGCATCGCCAGGTGGTCGAGGAGTTCCGGGTGGGTGGGCCGGGCGCCGGAGGTTCCGAAGTCCTCGAGGGTTTCGACGATGCCGTGCCCGAACATCTCGGCCCAGAGACGGTTGGCGAGGACCCGCGCGGCGAGCGGATTCCGATCGCCGACGAGCCAGCGCGCCATGTCGAGCCGGTTCAGGGCGCGGGACGCGGCGGGAGGCCGGGCGATGTCCGGGATCCCCGGTTCGACGGCTTCGTCGCGGGTGATGCGGTTGCCGCGGATGAAGACGCGGGTCTCGCGCGCCGCGGAAGCGGACCGTTCGACCAGGACGGGAACGCGTGGACCTGGGACGTCCTTCCAACCCGCCTTGAGGGAGCGGAGTTGGGCCCATCGCGCGAGGCGTTCCTTGGCGTTGACCGCGCGCGTGAGGCGTGGGTCGGTGGACGCCGAGAAATCGAAATGACGAAGGGCGCAGCCTTGGACGCCGCTGTTGGACGCGATCCCGTGTTCGAGGGTGATCTCCAAGGTCGCATTCGCGGGGGCTTCCAACGGTTCGGCGAGGACAAGGATTCCCCGGCGCGGGCCCTTCATGACCGGGTAGCTGCCGAAACCACCGCCCGAATCGAGGACTTGCGCGGGGTCGAACGGTCCCGCGAGATGATCCGCGACCATCTCGCGAAGCCGGACCGGCCGGTTGGTCTCGCCGGGCGAAGCGAGGGCGACCCGGATCTTCGAGAAGATCTGGCCGCGTTCGGGCGGGGCCTTGGGATCGTCGGTGTCCGGGAAGATCCCGATCCGGAGCGCTGTCATGCCTGGGACCGCCGGAACGGCGACGGTGTAGGTGACCTGGACGGGAAGGGTGCCGCCGGCATGGATGCGGCCGTCGTCGGCGATCGTGAGGGTGCCGCCGGTGGCCTTGGCGGCGGAGGGCTTCAGGGCCGTCCAGTCGGAGACGGAGCCGGCCACGGCGAGGGCGTCCTTGTGGAGTGACTCGCGGAGGTCCCGGGCCTGCTCCTGGAGTCCGACGATTTCGTCGCGGCGCGCGGGGTCGTTCGGGAAAAGGACTTTCGGATAGTCGTCGTTCTGGTCGCAGTCCTCGGTGTTGTTGAAGAACGCGGCGAAGCGGTAGTAGTCGCGATGGGGAATGGGGTCGTAGGGATGGTCATGGCACTGGGCGCAGCCGAAGGTGGTGGCCTGCCAGGCGGTCCAGGTGGTGTTGACACGGTCGTGCACGGCGACGGTGCGGTACTCCTCGTCGTCGGTGCCGCCCTCGGTGTTGTTCTGGGTGTTGCGGTGGAAGGCGGTCGCGAGCAGGTCGTCGGCGGTCGGGGAGTCCAGGAGATCCCCGGCGAGCTGGCGCACCGTGAATTGATCGAACGGCATGTCGGCGTTGAAGGCGCGGATGACCCAGTCGCGCCACGGCCAGATGTCCCGGTGCGGGTCCTTTTCGAAGCCGTAGGTGTCGGAATAGCGGGCGAGGTCGAGCCACACGGAGGCCCAGCGTTCGCCGAAGCTCGGCGAAGCGAGGAGGCGGTCGACGGTTTGCTCGCGGGCGAGCTTGGGATCGGTTTCCCGAGCTTCGAGATAGGATTCGTACTCCGGGACGCTCGGGGGCAGGCCGGTGAGGTCGAGGGTGACCCGTCGGAGCCACTGGGCGGCGGTCGCTTCCGGAGACGGCCGGAGGCCCGCGGCTTCCAACGACGCGAGGACGAAAAGGTCGAACGGCACACGGACCCAGCCGGGAGTGCGAATGGGAGGGAAGGGCGGGTCGCTGGGCGGCACGAAGGACCAGTGCTCGCTCCAGGGCGCGCCTTCGGCGATCCAGGTTCGGAGCGTGGCGATCTCGGCTTCGGAGAGGGCGGGACCGTGCTCGGGTTGGGGCATGCGCTCGTCGGGATCCGTGGAAACCACGCGCCGGATCAATTCGGACGCCTCGGGATCGCCGGGGACGATGGTCGTTTTCCCGGACTTACCCACGGCGAGCGCCTTGTCACGGTGGACGAACGAGATCCTGCCGGCCGCCTTCACACCGCCATGACACGCGGTGCAATGCCGGGCGAAGAGCGGGCGGATGTCGCGGTTGAAGTCCGTGGAGGCGCCGGGTGGGGCGGGGGTGGCCGGGGCGGCTGCCGGGGCGATGAGGGCCCAGGCAAGGAGGCCGAGCCCCGATCCGAAGGCGGACCTGGGATTCATGGCGGGGACTATCGCCCGCGGGGCCCGAGCGCGGCCAGTCCTTTTGGGTCAACGTCGGCGGGCGCCCGTCAGGACGAGGAGGACGGCCGCCAGGACCGTGAAGAGGAAGAGGACCGAGTGGACTTGGAAGGGGAAGTCGAAGATCGCGTGGGTGAGACAACCCCCGAGGGCGAGCCACCAGAACGCGAGCAGGATGGGAAAGATGGGAAGGCCCCGGCCGATCCACGAGCGAACGAAGAGGAGGCCGAGGGCGAGGGCGATCAGGGCGAGGCCGACCCGTCCGAAGGTGATGCGCGTTTCGAGCCAGTCGTGGTGCGCGTAGGCCGCCCAGGTTTGGCCGGGTTGAAGATAGAACTGGTATAGGGCGGTGAACGTGCCCGCGCCGCTGCCCCACCAGATGTAGTCGTCCGCCATCCGGCGGGCGTTGGCATAGATCTCGCCCCGGCCCGACATGCGATCGCTGAGATCCGTGAGTTTCGGCTGTTGATCCAGCGTTCGGACGAAAACGGCGCCGTCGGTCTGGAGTCGGAGTTCGCGCAGGGCGAAATGCTTGCCGCTCGGGACGTCCGTGACGGCGTTGCCGTCCTCGTCGGCGAGGTAGATATCGAGCACCCTGGGAGACTGCGAATGAGGCGCCCGGACCGGGGCGTTCACGGCCAACTCGGAACGGCCCTGGATTTCAACGAGGTAAGGGTTTCCGCCGTCGAGGGTGACCGCGAGGATGAGCGGCTCGTTGGCGGGGTTCCAGGCGGTGAAGGAGGCGCGCATGGGACCACGGATCCGGCTTTCGAGATTGGGCAGGAGCCGACGGACGGCGACGAAGCCGGGGCCGCTTTCGCGGCGGACCCGCAACCAGCGCGTGGAAGGGTCGGACGGGCGCGTCATGAGTTCGGCGGTGACGCCGTCCGCGTAGGCGAGTTCGTTGGTGCCGAGGACGGCGTCGTTCGCCAGCGTATTCCGGCCGAGGATGGATTCGGCGAGCCTCGCCGGCGGAACCTTCGACGCAAACGCCAGTTCCTCGGCGTCGGCGGCGCTGTTGATGAGCGCGACGGCGGTGACGGACGGGTCCAGGCAGTGGGCAAAACGGTTGAAGGCGAAGGTGTTCCAGGGAAAGGAGGTGGTGGACGGGGATACCACCATGGGAACCTCGGCCTCATCGACGAAGAGGCGCATGCCATCGCGACGCACCAGGGCCAGTTGCACATCCTTCCCTTTGTAGGTCTCGATGAATTTGCTGGCCGTCATGACTCCGAAATTCGTCTTCACGGCCCCATAGAAAAGGACCTGGAATCCGCCCTCAGGCGAGTGAAGCGGACGATAACCGAGTGCGGCATCCACAGATTGCCGGGAATCGCGGGAAAGCCCGCCCAAGCGAGACCTCCTTGTTGACCGGCTGATCGGGAACCCGCAGGCGCATGAGGAAGGTGAAGTCGTCCGTGCGGCTCTCGATCCCCGTGAAGAACGAGCGGTCGGTGCGGAGGAGCCGGTCGCGCACCGAAGACCAGCCGCCGACAAGCGCGGCGGTGGCGGCGACGAACATCGCGCCCACGGTGATCCAGCGGATCGCGGGCGAAATTTCCCGGCGGCTCGTGAAGAGGAGCAGGAGAACCGCGATGGCGCCCATGGCGATGCTGATGACGGCGCCGCCCCGGCTGCTGGAGATCATCGGGCACGCCGCCATGAAGATGGCGCAGGGCAGGAGCAGGATCTGCGGGCCATCCAGCTTGCCGAGGCGGGGAACGAGGGCGCGATGGGCGCGTTCCTGGGCCCAGAGCCAGAAGGCGAGGCAGACCGGCCAGAGGAGGTTGAAATACTGCGACGCGTTGCCCCGGTAGGACCACGGCCCGAAAACATGGTCCGCCGACTTCTGGCCCGCCGATTCCAGGATCCAGAGAAGTCGGCTCGTACCGCCGGCCCGCTGGAGGATGCCGACCAGCGCGAGCAGGGCGCCGTTCAGGCAGAGCACCCAGAGAAGTGTCTGGAGCCGGGCGGGGATGACGACGTGCGCCTGGGCGTCCGCCCAACTCGGGGCGTCATCCTGGCGCGTATCGCTCCCGAAACGCTGAATGAGCCAGTCCCGGATGGCCCAGAACGCGCAGGCGATGCCGAGATATTGAAAAAACACGAACCACGTCGAGGCCCGGTCGTAGCTCTGGGGCAGCCAGGTGATCGGATCTCCCAGGTATTGGAACGACCGCTTGACCGGGTCGTAGGTGGCGCGCGCGTTCAGGGCGCCGACCAGGACGTAAAGCAGCAGGATCCCCGTGAGGACCGCCAGGGCCCGGGTGGCGCCGTCGGTGGGCGCGCGCGGGCCGGCTAGTTCGCCGGAACCCTCGGCGAGAACGATGGGCTCGCCCCAGCGCGGCGGTTGAAAACCTTCCCGGCGGCGGATGACCCACTTCGCGACGAGGAGGACGCCGAGGGCGTAGCAGGCGATGTTCGCGATCCAGATCGACCATTCCTGGGTGGTCCCGAACGCCCACGGGGTGAAAAGGACGAGGAACAGGATCAGTCCGCCGGAGATTGAATCGCACAAGGCGTGTGGGCGCGGCGTGCGGTCGGAGGAGTTGCGGCGTTTCCGGCGCCGGCGCGGGCTGGAATCGTCCGGCACGGACCGTGGGTTCGACCTCGGATTCGTATTCGGATTGGGCCGCGGGGGCGAGTCGGGGGCAGGCTCCATGGACGGGCGGATGTTCGATAGCCCCGGGTCACGGCTCAAGCCGCAATCTTGGGCGGCGGATGGGGAAGGAACCCGAGGCGTTTGCCGTATCGAGCCTCCCCGGATCAGCGGACGGATCACGCGAACCAGCCACCCACAGCGCGTTTTCCGGACGAAGTAGCGCAGGCTGCCCAGCCTGCCGTATCGCCGGTTGCCAACCGGCGGGGACCGGGTTGAGGAGCAACGCGTGCAGTTGATTGATTCCAATAAGGACTCGAGTCGTCGCACCCGCCGAGTGGCAGTCGGCGAGATGGCGGACAAGGGTGTTGCGCTACGGCCGCGGTCGCTCTCCCTCGGCTCCGGTAGCCGCCGTGTTTCAGCCCGCGGTCGGTGGTTGGGCGATAGACCGCCGCCCTCCAAGGGGACCGGATGGGGTCCGATGGTCGATGGTTGTCAATCTTGAACATCGCGATTCCTCGGGTCGCGGGACGAAGTGGACCCAACGCCGCCTCAGACGGAAAATGTCAAATGTTGATGTTTGACCCCATCGCACAGCCTTTCCGGACCGAGGTCCGTAGGACCGGCCTTCTCCACCCCGGAATGCTCCGTAGGAGCGGCCCTCGGAGCGGCGGGCACCGGTTTCCATCGCCTGGGATTGAGGTCGGTAGGGTCGTCCATTGGGCCGCCCGTCTGGGGCTTGAGGGTCTCGACTCCCAGGCACGCACCGGTTGCGGCAGGGGAGGTCCTGGGTCAGGCTGTCCGGGCGTGAACGATGCTGCGACGTTGGATGAGTTGTTGGTGTGCCGGCTGGACTCGGGGCGGAAGCTGCTGGAGCCCTGCACGATCGTTATTTTTGGGGCGAGCGGCGACCTGACCTCCCGCAAGCTGATTCCGGCGCTGTACCACCTCTTTCTGGGGCGGCAGATGCCGACGCCGTTTCGGATCGTCGGCTTCGCCCGCCGGGAGAAGACGAACGAGGCCTGGCGCGCCGAACTCCGGGAGGCCTTGGGGCGGTTCTCGCGCACCCAACCGGTGGACGAGAAGGCCTGGGAGGAGTTCGCGAAAAGCGTGAGCTATTGCCGAGGCGAGTTCCACGACCCGGCGGCGTACACCCGGCTGAAAGAGATGCTGGCGGCTTCGGAGGATCCTTCGCTGGCCAAGAATCTCCTGTGTTACCTGGCCATCTCGCCGTCGCAGTTCGGGGATGTGGTCGAGCGGTTGCATGCGTCGGACCTCGTGGACCGGAGCGAGGGGCTTGAAGGCTGGCGGCGAATCGTGGTCGAGAAGCCGTTTGGATCCGACCTGGCCTCCGCGCGCGCCCTGAACGCGGAGCTGACACGGTACGCGCACGAGTCGCAGTTGTTTCGGATCGACCACTATCTCGGGAAGGAAACGGTCCAGAACCTGCTGATGTTCCGCTTCTCGAACGCGATCTTCGAACGGCTCTGGCACCGGGACGCGATCGATCACGTCCAAATCACGGTGAGCGAACGGCACGGGGTGGGGACGCGGGGCGGGTACTACGAGGAGGCGGGCGCCTTGCGGGACATGGTTCAGAACCATCTCCTCCAGGTGCTGTCTCTGATGGCCATGGAACCGCCGGTGACACTGGAGGCGGAGGCGATCCGCGACGAGAAGGTGAAACTGCTGAAGGCGCTGAGAGTCTGGGAGCCCGACCAGGTGGCGCGCCAGGTGGTGCGCGGACAGTACACGGCGGGAATGGTGGGAGCCGAGAACCGTCCCGCCTACCGGGGCGAGACGAAGGTGGCGCCGGAATCGCGGGTGGAGACCTATGTGGCGCTGCGGGTGCTGATTGATAACTGGCGCTGGTCGGGCGTGCCGTTCTATCTGCGGACCGGAAAGAGCCTGCCCCTGAGCGCGAGCGAAGTGCGGGTGCAATTCAAGCCCACGCCGAACGTGCTGTTCGCGGCGCAATGCGGACCTCGATTGGACGCGAATTCGCTGACGCTGAGGCTTCAGCCCAACGAGGGGATCAGCCTGCGGTTCAACGGCAAGGTGCCGGGGACGAGCATGCAGTTGCGTCCCGTGCGGATGCACTTCAGCTACGACGCCGAGTTCGGGGCGTACACGCCGGAGGCGTATGAGCGGTTGCTCCTGGAGGCCATGGCCGGGGACGCGACCCTGTTCATCCGCCGGGACGAAGTGGAGACGGCATGGGCGTTCGTGGACGCGATCCGGGACGGCTGGCGGGATCGGCCGTTGGAGGAGGGCGCGTTCTATCCGGCCGGGAGTTGGGGGCCGGCGGCCGGGGACGAACTCCTCACGCGCTACGGCCACGCGTGGCGGAACCCCCAACCGGTGTCTTGACCTGCCAATCCGACCATGAGCGACGTGTGGACCACCCACGCTCCGGACGATGCCACCGCGGCGGCTGAGGCGGCGGGATCGGTGCTGGACGCCTTCGTGCGCGCCGGGGAACGCGATTTCGGGTTGGCCCTTTCGGGCGGCCGAGTGGCTCCCGTTTTCTTCGGCGAACTCGTCCGGCAAGCGGGGCTCCGCGGGGTGGACCTGGGGGTGGCCGATTTCTTCTGGTGCGACGAGCGATGTGTTCCGCCGGACCACGAGGACAGCAGCTTCCGCGTGGCGCGCGGCGAGCTTCTGGAACCGTTGGGTGTGTCGGAGGAAAGGATTCACCGCCTCGAAGGCGAACTGGCTCCGGCGTCGGGAGCTGAGCGCGCGCTGGACGACTGGCGGGCGTGGACCCTGGGGCGCCGGAAGCGCGGGCGACCCGCGGCCTGGGATTGCGCCGTGTTGGGCGTCGGGGAGGACGGTCACGTGGCGTCCCTGTTTCCGGACAACTTGGAGGAGGACCTGGCGGCGCCGGCGGCTTTTCGGGCGGTGCGCGGTCCGAAGCCGCCTCCGGACCGGTTGACGGCGGGATATCGCCTGCTGTGGGAGGCGTTGACCGTGGTGGTGTTGGCGACGGGTCGGGGGAAGGAGGCGGTGGTTCGAGCGAGCCTGGACGGCACCGCTGGAACCCCGCTGGCTCGAGTGCTGAAGGGCCGGGTTGGACGGGATACCCGGGTCGTGCGCGGGTTTTGACCTCCGCGGATGGCACGCCAGGAGGCGCACGCCGAAGGCCACGAAGATCATGCGGAAAAGGCGTGGAAGAGAACGTGTCGGGCCGTCTTTCCAAGGATGTCGCGGGGACCCGAGGGGGCTGGGCCGTGACCGTGGCGGAAATCGTTTGGTGAATGCGTTTGACCGGGTTTTTGTCAGGCCGCTAGTCTCCCCGCTCTTTGTTCCGGCACGCGTATGTTTCAATTCATCCGCAAACACCAGGCGATCGGGCTGATCTTCATCGGCGTCGTGATCGTCAGTTTTGTGATTTTCTTCTCTCCAAATCAGGGCGGCGGGGCAGGTGGTATGCCGACGGGCGCCCTCGGCTCGATCAACGGGAGGCCGATCGATCGGGCCGAGTACCTCTCAGCCATGAAGGAGGCCCGGTTGACCTACATGCTGCGGAACCAGGGGCAATGGCCCGGGCGTGGCGGCCGGGATTGGGATGAGAATCGCGAGGTGCTGAACCGGCTGTTCCTCCTCGAAGAGGCGCGCGGTCTCGGGGTGGTTGTCGCGGACGACGTCGTGGTGGCGCGGATTCGGGAATTGCCGTTTCTGAACGACGAGCGGACCGGCGGATTCAGCCTTCCGGCCTACGACCGATTTCTTGCGATGCTCCAGACCGAGGGAGGCCTGAGCCGCGGCGATTTCGAGCAATTCATGCGCCATGAAGTGGCGTTGGAACATCTGGTCCAGGTGGGCGGGATGAGCGGAAGTCTGGTGACGCCGCGCGAAGCCGAAGCCCGGTATCGATTGGGCAGCGACCGCTACTCGGGGCGGTTGGTGTATTTCTCGGCGACCAACCATCTGGCGGAGGCGAACCTGAGCCCGACCAACCTGCTGCAGTTCTACAGCAACCGGGTGGCGGCCTACCGGATTCCCGAGCGGATGCAGGTGCGGTACGTGAAGTTCGCGATGACCAATTTCTTCGCGGAAGCGGACCAGGAACTCGCATCCAACACGAACCTCCCCGCGATGGTGGAGGCCCAGTACACCCAGCGTGGCGCGGATTCCTTCCGGGATGCGGCCAACAATGTGAAGCCGGCGGATATCGCCAAGGAGGAGATTCGCGGCGAATTCCGAAAGGGCTTCGCCTTGAACCTGGGTCGGATCAAGGCGAACGAGTTCGCGAACCGCCTGTATCAGATGGATCCGACGGCGGACTCGCTGACCCAGCTCGCGACCGAGATGGGGATGACCGCCGAGTCCAGCCCGCCGTTCACCCAGGGCAGCATTCCGATCGGCCTCGCCGTGAACAGCGAATTCACCCGCAAAGCCTACGGGTTGTCGAAGGATGAACCCTTCGCAACGCCGTCGATCGGGGAGGACGGCATCTACGTTTTCGCGTTCGAACGGACGATTCCCAGCGAGGTCCGACCCTTCCAGGATGTCGAGGCGTCTGTCATCGAGGCCGTGCGCCGCACGGAGTCGAGGACGGCGGCCGAGAAGGCGGGGAGCAAGTTCGCCGAAGCCGCGACGGCCGCCCTCGCCGAAGGAAAGACGTTTGAAGCCTTCGCTACCGAGGCGGGATACCAGTCCTTGGCCGTCACGAATTTCTCGAACGAAACCCGGATTCTGGATGGCCTCCCTTCCCGCCTCACGGTGGGTGAATTGGTGCGCGTGGCCGCTGAACTGGCGCCGGCCAAGGTGGGCCCATTCACGCCGGCGGCGGATGGCGGGTTCGTCCTCTACCTCGATTCGAGGGACCCTGTTGCCGACGACACCCTGAAGGAGGCTCTCCCGGAGTACTTGACGCAGCAGCGGCTCTACGGGCGGTACGGGGCGTTTTCGGATTGGGAGCGCAAGCGTCTCGCCACGGCCGACGTGAACCTGCCGGGAATCGGTGGAACCGCCGCGACGAACACCCCCGCCGCGAACTAGTCCGTCCGGGCTCGCGTCCATTCCATTCCATTCCATCCCATCCATCCAACAGCGGACCGCAACGCGACCCCATCTTCATGGCCGGTATCCAATCGTCCGGGCCCCCGGTGCTGAAGTTGTCGTCGCCGGCGACCCAGGAGTATTGGGAAGTTCCCGTCCTGTTCGAGGACGAGCACCTGCTGGCCATTGAAAAACCCTCGGGCCTTCTGACCTCGCCCGACCGCTACGATCCGGAGCGGCCCAACCTGATGAAGTTGCTCCACGGGCACATCGCGCGGGGCGTCCCTTGGGCGAAGGAACGAGGGTTGACCTATCTCGCCAACGCGCACCGGCTCGATTTCGAAACGTCCGGGGTCTTGTTGTTGTGCCGGACGAAACCCGTCCTGACCGCCGTCGCGAATCTTTTCGGAAGCGAGAAGCCTGAGAAGACCTACTTCGCCATCGCCCAGGGTTCGCCGGTCGAGGACGTCTTCGAGGTGGACGCCAAACTGGCGCCCCACCCCACGCGTCCGGGTGTGATGCGGGTGGATCCCAAGTCCGGCAAACGGAGCCGCACAGGCTTCAAGGTGCTGACCCGCTACCGCGGTTTCACAGCGCTCGAATGCCGGCCCCACACGGGGCGGACCCACCAGATCCGAATTCACCTTCGCTGGATTCAGATGCCGTTGGTTGCGGATCGGGTCTACGGCGGAGCGCCGCTCTGGCTCTCGGAGATCAAGCCCGATTACAGGCCGCGCCGCACCAAGGAGGAAAAGCCCCTGATCGGCCGTGTCGCGCTCCATGCCGCCTCCCTCGCCCTGGATCATCCGGTCACAGGGGAACGCGTGCTGATCGAAAGCCCCATCCCCAAGGACTTTCGGGTCGCGATGAAATACCTCGAACGCTATGTCGCGCCCATCGAGCGGGGAGGCGTCCCTCCGGCGGACGACTGGGGTCCCCTCGATTCCGGACCGTCTTTGGGCCTCCGCCCCAGGGACTTGCCCGACTCGGATGCCGGCTAAAAGCCGGCGCTACGGCCCCTTGTACCGCCGACTTTCCAGTCGGCACGGGCGACTCGCCCGACCCGGATGCCGGCTGAAAGCCGGGGCTACAAACCCGACCCATAAGGGTTGCCGGCTCGCAGTTGGAGGCGCATAAGGAGCGTGGCGGTTGAAGAATCCGGCGCGGGGGAAACCCGGCGATCGTCTTGGGGATCTCCCCCAGCGGTGTCTCCGGAAACCGCCAGGAAGGAGCACGCCATGCCTGCTAAAGCCTCACGAACCAAACGACAGGAGTTTCGATTCACCGCGCCCGCCGCCGTGACGGTTCAGTTGGTGGGTGATTTCACAGGTTGGGGACAGTCCCCGCTCGGCTTGACCAAGGACACCGACGGTGTCTGGCGAGTCTCGGTCGACCTCGAACCCGGCGCCCATCGCTACCGATTTCTGGTCGATGGCGAGTGGCGCGACGATGCGGAATGCACGCTCCGGGTTCCCAATCCGTACGGGTCGGAGAATTCCGTGCGCGAAGTGAGATGAGTTGAACTGAATGAAGCCGCGGCCCGCCTCCTGTCCGCGTCGGTGACCGGCGGCCTTCAGTGCCGAAAATGGCGCGTCCCGGTGAACACCATCGCGATGCCGCGTTCATCGGCGGCTCCGATCACTTCGGGATCGCGCACCGAACCGCCAGGCTGGATCGCGGCGGTCGCCCCCGCCGTGGCCGCCGCGATCAGGCCGTCGGCGAAGGGGAAAAACGCGTCGCTGCACACCACGCTTCCCGCGAGCGACAGACCCGCTTCCCCGGCCTTCCAGACGGCGATGCGACTGGAATCGACGCGGCTCATCTGTCCGGCGCCGATCCCCAGCGTGCGTCCGTGCCCGGCCGCGTCGGCCGACACGTAGACGATGGCGTTTGATTTGACGTGTTTGACGATCTTCCAGCCAAACAGCATCGCGTGCTGCTCCGCTTCGGACGCGGGGCGGCGCGAGACCGTTTTGAGATCGGCGGCGGTGGTGGCGCGAAGATCCCGTTCCTGAAGCAAGAACGAGCCGGCTCCGACGCTCTTCAGGTCCAACGCGCCGGCGGTGGTGGGTGCCCGCCTGAGCCGGATGAGGCGCAGATTCTTCTTCCTCCGCAGGAGGGCGAGCGCGTCGGGGGCGAATTCCGGCGCGACGATGACTTCGCTGAAGATCTCGGAGACGGCTTCGGCGCAGGGTAGGTCGAGCGGCCGATTCACGGCGATGATCCCGCCAAAGGGAGCCTGGCGATCGGTGGCGAAGGCGCGATCCCACGCCTCGGCGAGGGTGGTTCCCTGACCGACGCCGCAGGGGTTCGTGTGTTTCAGGATCGCGAGGGTCGGAGCGTCGGCGGCGAACTCGGTGATCAGCGCGGCGGCGGCGGTGAGGTCGAGGATGTTGTTGAAGGAGAGTTCCTTCCCGTGGAGTTGTTCGAAGTGCTCCCGAAACGAGCCGTACAGGGCGGCGCGTTGATGAGGGTTTTCGCCGTAGCGAAGGGGTTGGGCGAGCGGCGCGGCCAGGGTCAGGGTGGCGGGCCAGGCGGAGGGGGCGGCGGGGTCCGCGAATTCGCGTTGGAGATGCGCCGCGATGGCGGCGTCGTAGGCCGCCGTCCGGGCATAGACCTTGGCGGCAAGCCTCCGACGAAGTTCCAAGGTGGTCCCACCGTCGGTGCCGACCAGACGCGCGACCTCGTCGTAGTCCGCGGGGTCGGTCACGACGGTCACGCTGGCGTGGTTTTTGGCGGCGCTGCGGAGCATGGAGGGGCCGCCGATGTCGATGTTCTCGATGGCGTCGTGGAGCGTCACTCCCGGTCGGGCGACGGTTTCTTCGAAGGGGTAGAGATTGACGACCACCAGGTCGATCGGGGGGATGCCGTGGTCGGCGACGGCCCGTTCATGCTCCGAGTGGCCTCGGATGTAGAGGAGCCCCCCGTGGACCTTGGGGTGGAGCGTTTTGACCCGTCCGTCGAGCATCTCGGGAAAGCCGGTGTACGTCCCCAGGTCGATGACGCTCAGGCCGGCTTCGCGGAGAGCCTTCGCGGTGCCTCCGGTCGAGATCAGTTCGACGCCCGCCGCCGCGAGGGCCTTGGCGAACGGGGCGAGGCCCGTCTTGTCGGAAACCGAGAGCAACGCGCGCTGAATTTTCGGCATGGGCCGGCGAGGTTCACGAGGCGGCCGGGAGGCGTCAATCGGCAAGTCCCTGGAGAATCGCCTGCTGGATTGGCGAAGCGCGGGGGATCCGCTACGGTCGACCGGACGTCGGGGCATCGCATCGCATCGCATGAGGATTGTTCAACTAACGCCCGGGGCCGGAGGCATGTATTGCGGCAATTGCCTTCGGGACAACGCGCTGGTGGGAGCGCTTCGGCGGCAAGGTCATGCCGTGACGATGCTGCCGTTGTACCTGCCCCTGAAGACGGACGAGCCGGAGGAGACGCGGGGAACACCGGTGTTCTTCGGAGGATTGACGGTCTACCTGGAACAGAAGTCCGTCTGGTTCCGCAAGATTCCCAAGTGGCTGCACGACTGGCTGAGTTCCCCGGCGCTCCTTCGCTGGGTGGGGACGGCGGCGGCGAAGACACGACCGGAACAGGTGGGCGACCTGACGCTTTCGATGCTCCGGGGCGAGTCGGGCAACCAAGCCCGGGAGGTCGAGGAATTGATGGCCTGGTTGAAGGAGCATGAGCGGCCGGATGTGGTGAGTCTCTCGAACGCGCTGCTCATCGGGGTCGCGCGGCGCTTGAAGGCGGGTCTGGGAACCCGCGTCGTCGTGACCCTTCAGGGCGAGGACACCTTCGTGGACGCGCTTCCGGAGCGATGCCGGAACGAGGCGTGGGCGATCCTCGCGGAGCGACTCGCCGAAGTGGACATCCTGGTGGCGCCGAGCCGGTACTACGCCGATCGGATGGCGGGGCGTCTGGGGTTTTCCCGGGACCGGATCCAGGTGGTACCGAACGGGATCCATCTGGCGGGGTGGACTCCGACCGGGGTGCCGCCCGCGCCGCCGGTGCTGGGGTATCTCGCGCGGATGTGTCCGGAGAAGGGCTTGGACCGGCTGATCGAGGCCTTCTTGATCCTCAAGCGCCGGGACAAAGTTCCCGGGTTGCGGCTGTGTGTCGCGGGCGGAATGGGGCCGACCGACCGCGTGTTCGTGGAGGGTCTGAAGTCGAAGCTTCTGGCGGCCCGCCGGTTGGGGGATGTCGAATTCCGGCCCAACGTCGGACACGCCGAGAAGCAGGCTTTCTTTCGGGAACTGAGCGTTTTTTCGGTCCCGGCCCACTACGGCGAGGCTTTCGGGCTGTATCTCGTCGAGGCGATGGCGGCCGGCGTTCCACTGGTCCAGCCCCGGACCGGAGCGTTTCCGGAGATCCTGGAGGAAGCCGGCGCCGGGCTCTTGTGCGCGGCGGACGACGTCGAGGATTTGGCCTTGCGGATCGAGGAGGTGCTCCTCTCCGCCGACCTGGCGGCCCGGTTGGGGCGTTTGGGGCGCGAGGCGGCCGAGAAGACCTACAACATCGATGCCGTCGCGGCGCGACTGGCGGCGCTGTTCGAGCAGGGACCCCATCCGGTCGCGCCAAAGCCCGTTTCCGCCTGACCCTCCCAACCCGCGTCATGCCGAGCACGTTCTCCGTCATCCGGTCGGTCGAGTTCGCTGAAACCGACATGGCCGGCATCATGCACTACTCGAACTTCTTCCGGTTCATGGAGGCGGCGGAGCACGCCTTTTTCCGGTCGATCGGGTTCTCGGTGGCCGCGCGCGCTGGCGCGCCCAAGGTGGGCTGGCCGAGGGTTCACGCGTCCTGCGACTACTTCAGGCCGCTGCGGTTCGAGGACCGGGTGGAGATCCGGCTGGAGGTGGTGTCGAAGCGCTCGAAGTCGCTGGGGTACGAGTTTAGGTTCTACCGGCTGGCGAATTCAGGGGGATCCGGGGACGACCGGGAAGAGGTGGCGAAAGGGAGGCTGACGGTCGTGTGCGTGGCCCATCAGGCGGATGGCACGATGAAGGCCGCCACGATTCCGCCGGAGATCGCGGAACGTATCGACGCGGCGGCGGCGGAATCGGGTGAAAGAGCCTGAAACGGCGTGGGTCAGGCGCGTTCCTCGAGGAGATCGCGGCGTCCGCCGGTGAGCAATTGCTCGATGAACGCGGTGGAGTAGACGCCCCGGCGGAAGTTCGGGTCCTGAAGGATCGCTTGCTCGAACGGGATGGTCGTCTTGATCCCCGTGATCATGTACTCGGCGAGCGCGCGGCTCATGCGGTCCATGGCCTCACGGCGGTCCTTCCCGAACGTGATCAGCTTGCCGATCATCGAATCGTAGTACGGCGGGATGACATAGCCGGCGTAGGCGTGGGAATCGAGGCGGACGCCCCGGCCTCCGGGCGGGTAGTACATCTCGATGCGGCCGGGGGACGGGCGGAAGTCGTCGAACGGATCCTCCGCATTGATGCGGCACTCGATGGCGTGGCCCTTGAACGCGATGTCGGAGTCCCGCAACCGGAGGGGTTCCCCCATGGCGATCAGGATCTGCTGCTTCACGAGGTCGACGCCGGTGACTTCCTCGGTGATGGGATGCTCCACCTGGATCCGCTTGTTGACTTCGAGGAAGAAGAACTGGCCCTGACCGTCCACGATGAATTCGACGGTGCCGGCGTTCGAATAACCGGCTTCCTCGGCGATCCGGATGGCGGCCTTGCCCATCTTTTTCCGGAGATCGCGGTGCTTGTTCTCGATGAGGGGGGAGGGGGTTTCCTCGACCAGCTTCTGGTTCCGTCGCTGGATCGAGCAGTCCCGCTCGCCCAGGTGGATGATGTTGCCCCGGGTGTCGGCGAGAATCTGGAATTCGATGTGGTGCGGGTTCTCGATGAATTTCTCGATGTAGACCCCCGAGTTCCCGAACGCCTTTTCTGCCTCGGCACGGGCGGTGTGGTAGCCGGTGACGAGGGACATGTCGTTGTGGGCGATCCGCATGCCGCGACCGCCGCCACCCCAGACCGCCTTGATGAGGACGGGATACCCGATCTTGGCGGCGACCGCCTTGGCTTCCTGCTCGTTCTCAACGACTCCGTCGGAGCCCGGGGGAACCTGGACCCCGGCTTTGCGAGCGAGCGCCCGGCTGACGTTCTTGTCCTCGAGCGCCGTCATCGCCCGCGCGCTGGGGCCGATGAAGCGGATGTTGCAGCTCGTGCAGATCTCCTCGAAATGGGCGTTCTCCGAGAGGAATCCGTACCCCGGATGGATGGCATCCACGTCGGCGATCTCGGCGGCGCTGATGATGCGGTCGATGCGCAGGTAGCTTTCCGAGGACGGACTCTTTCCGATGCAGATGGCCTCGTCGGCCATGTGGACGTGCATGGAATTGGCGTCGGCTTCGGAGTAGACCGCGACGGTCCGGATGTTCAGTTCCTTGCAAGCGCGGATGACGCGCACGGCGATTTCCCCGCGATTGGCGATGAGGACCTTCTCGAACATGAATGGAATGATGCGGGGGTGTCCCGGTGGGCCTGAATGAAAGTGGCTGGGAGATGGAGGTATGGCTGGGAGACTCGACTGCCGGGGGGCGGCTAGATCGCTGGATCAGATGGGGCGGACCTTGAAGAGTGGCTGGCCAAATTCGACGGGTTTGGCGTTGTCGGCCATGGCTTGGGTGATCACTCCGCGGACTTCGGCCTTGATCTCGTTCATCACCTTCATGGCTTCGATAATGCAAACCACGGTGTCGGGGCCAACTTCCGACCCGACATCGACGTACGGGCTCGATTCTGGCGAGGGTGAACGATACAGGGTCCCGATCATGGGTGATTTGATGTCCACCGTCCCCAGGGAAGACTCGGAACCTCGGGCCGTCGGAACGGCGGCAGGGCCGGCGAGTTGGGGCATATTCGGTCCGACTGTATCGTCAAAGGTGACGGTTGGGCTGCCATTTGTGGCCCGTTTGAGTCGAATTTTGAATTCCTGACGCTCCAACTCGAACTCCGAGATGGCGTTCTTCCGCATCAGGTCGATGATGGCCTTGATGTCTTTCAGGTCCACAAGATGTCTCCCGTCGTTCGTCCAAGCTCCCAAGACGATCTGGTGCTTGTCCGCCCGCTGAAAAAAAGAGCAGCAGTCGCGAATTCGACTCCTGCTCTTTCGTTCTTAGGTGGATGGGACGCTATCGGGGTCGTATCAGTCGGTCAAGCGGTCTTTCCAGCAGGTCAGGCTGTCCTCAAGGCTGCGCCAGGGAGAGAAAACGGGTGCTTCGGGTCACTTATTTGGACCCGATAATGATATAGCCGCGTGAAGCGCGAGAATGTACGACTGCGCGCCGAACCCCGCGATGATTCCTCGGCAGACCGGTGCGATAAGGGAAACGTGCCGGAATTCCTCCCGGGCGTGGACGTTCGAGAGGTGGATCTCGAGTGCGGGTTGGCCGGTGGCGGCGATCGCATCGCGGATGGCGATACTTGTGTGGGTGTACGCGGCGGCGTTCAGCACGACCACGTCATGGGTGTTCACGCTTTCCTGGATCCAGGTCACCAGGTCGCCTTCCTGATTCGACTGCCGAAACTCGATATTCGCGCCGAGGGTTTGGGCGAGTTCGCGGACTTTGCCTTCGATTTCCGCCAAGGTGATTCGCCCATAGACGCCGGGTTCGCGAGTTCCCAGGAGATTCAAGTTGGGACCATTGAGGTACAGGACGCGCATGATGTCGGGGACATTAAGGACTATGGAGGAGGGCCGGAAGGCTTTTGAGCCAGGAGCCATCCCAGGAGCCCGAACGCGCACCACGCCGCCGCCGGGATGTAGAGTCCGAACTCAATTCCTCCCTGAATGAACCAGCCCAGGAGCCCCAACCCGACGGCGAATGTCAGAGGCGAGTTTCGATGAATCCGTTTTCGATAAAGGTGGATCAAAGAGCCGCTGACGAGGCCAAAGTATGTCAAAAACCCTGGAAATCCTGAGTCCGTGGCCTGCTGGAGGTAGTCGTTGTGGGCGAGTTGGGCCATTTCGGATTCCGGCTTTTTTCGCGCGGCGTAGACCCGCTTGAAAAGACCGGGGCCATGACCCAGGACGGGGCGATCGAGGAAGCCATCCACGGCCGCGGTCCAGTAGTCGAACCGCGCTGATACGCTGGTGGGGCCCCGGCTGAGTTTCTCACGGAACACCCAGCCAAACGCACCCAGCCCAGCCACCGCGAACAGCAAGGCCACAACGATTTTAGTGCGGAATCTCCAAGGCCCGAGGAAGAGCAGAAGGACGGCGATTCCCATGGCGATGAGCCAGCCCGCCTTGGAGCCCGACCACACGAGGACGGCGAGGCCGATGGCGAGGACGGATCCGGCGAGGAGTTGGGAACCCCGGCCGCCCCAGCGGGACCCCATGTTCCATGCGATGACGGACGCGACGGGCAGGAGGAGGAGGAGGACTCCGGCGAGGGCGTTCGGGTACACCAGGGTGCTGAAGATCCGGTTGCTCTGGATGCGGGCCAGGTATTCGGGGGCGAGGGAGGCGGCCTGGTCGCCTTGGAGAATCATCCGACGAGTCGCTTCGAGACCTCCGAAATGCTGTTCCATTCCCATACCGAGCACTCCGAGGAGGCCGGCGGTCAGGCAAAGCCAGAACGTGCGGGGCTGGGATACGCGGTTCAGGGCGATGTGTCCGAGGGCGAAGCAGGTTCCGCAGGCGAGGAAGTGGGTCAGGATCTTTCCACTGAGCGCGCGGTCCTCGGACGCAAACGTGGCGGCGACCTGCCACAGGAGCCAGCCGCCCAGGAGGCCGAGGAGCCAGCGGGGGGCCCCGACCTGCCAGCGGAAGCCGACGTGCCACACGCCGGCGATGGCGGCGATCCCCAGACCGAGGTAGCCGAACCGGATCGGCCAGGCGAAAGCGCGCCACTCGTCGAGCGACCCGGGCGTCGTCACCAGGTGGTCGAGGATGACCGGGTTTCCAAACTTCAGGAGACCGACACCGAGGAGGAGTCCGAAGAGTCCGGCGAAGAGTGTGCCTCGGTCGTCGGAAGGCGCCGCGGCGGGGGGGCCGGAGTCCGGAACTCGGGGCGTCGGGCGGATCGATGAGGCTGCGCGCATCAGAGGTCGAGTCGAAGCATGGCGACCTCGAGGGCGAGCGCTTCCTGGACGTTGGTGTGGAGGAGGGTCTGTGTTTTTTCGAGGAGATCGAGGTTCGTGAGGGCCTGGGAGGGCGAGAGGCGGTTCGCGGCGCGGCGGGTTTCCTCGGCGAGTTCCGGAATCATGAGGAGTTCCTGGGAGTGCGCCTGGGTGGTGATCCAGACGTCGCGCAACCAGGTCTGGAGCGCCTGGAGGGTTTGCCGGCGGCGGCGGCGGTACCCGGCTTCGACGGCCGCCTTGGCTTCCTCCTCCCATTGATCCTGGAGGCTGGCGTCCGCGTCCCGGTGGTGTTGCGCCGGGGACCTTGCCTTGACCTCGGCTTCGGCGGCTTCCCGGAGGCCGGCGAGTTGCCGGAGCAGACCGTCGAGCAGTTGATACCGGGTGAGGACGCTGGTGGCGGCGTTGGGGAATCGGGGGACGAAGGAGCGCAACCAGTCGAGATGGACCGGCGCGATCTCGCGGCTGGAGGGGAAGGCGAGGCGCAGGCAGCGGGAAAGAATCGTTTCGAGAAGGCGGCCGGGTTCCGTGCTGAGGAGGATCAGGAGGGATCGCGAGGGCGGTTCCTCCAGGGTCTTCAGGAACGCGTTGGCGGCATTCGTGTTCAGGCGGTCGGCGCCCACCAGGATGCCCACCTTGAAACGGGCCTCCGAGGGTTTGAGCTGGACAGCCTGGATCAACTCACGGACCTGCTCCACCCGCATGATCTGCATCTTGGACTCGGCGCGGAGCCAGTGGACGTCCGGATGGACTCCCTGGCGGATCCGCCGGCAGCTGGAGCAGGTGCCGCAGGCGGAGGCCGGGGCGCCGGACGGGGTCGTCTCCTCCGGCGACAGGCAATTCACCGTGAGCGCGAGTTCCATGGCGGCGGCCTCGAGGACTTCCGAGGCGTCGCCTGAAAAGAGGTAGGAATGTCCCAGGCGGTCCCGGTGGAGACTGCGGCGCAGCAGCGCCACCGAGGGGCCGGCGGATTCGAGATCGTTCCAGGACACGCCGGCGTTGTACCAGTCGTGCGACCGGCGACAATCGAATCCTCCGCTGAAATCAGGAGCGGAACGAACCCGAGCACCATTCGCGTCGGCGCTCGCTCCGCAGCAGGGTCCAGCCCCGGCCGACGAAGGCCTTTTGGACCGTGTCGAACTCCTCCGCCAGAATTCCGGCCAGGATCAGCACCCCACCCCGGACCGCCTGGGCCGTCAGGAGGTCCGCATGTCGGATCAGCAGGTCGGAGGTGAGGTTGGCGCACACGACGTCGAACCGCCGGCGCGGCGCTTCGGGGAGCCGGGCCACGTCGCCCCGGGTCAGGGTGACCGCTTCCACGAGACCGTTGGCGACGGCGTTTTCGCGGGCGACCGCGACGGCTTCCGGGTCGAAGTCCAGTCCGCGGACGGGCGAATAGCCGAGACCCGCGGCGGCGAGGGCGAGGATTCCCGATCCGGTTCCAACATCGAGGAGGCTGGAGGAACCGGTCCGCGGCCGATGCCGTGTGATTTCGGCGAGGCAGAAGCGGGTGGTCGGGTGCTGCCCGGTTCCAAAGCTCAGGCCGGGATCCAGGACGACCTCCTTCTGGCCCTTGACCGGCCGCTTCTTGCTCCAGCTAGGCCGGACGAGGAGCGCGCGCCCGATCGAGATGGGCTGGAAATGGCGCTTCCAGGATTCCTTCCAATCGATGGCCCGCACACGGGACCACCCGACGCGGGCAGGACCCGTGTCGAGGCCGCACTCCCGGATGGCGTCGAAGCCCCGGCGCAGCAGCCGGCGACGGGGTGCGTCGAGGAACTTGGAATCCTTGAGGTAGACGACCACCCGGCTGATCCCCCGGAGGCGGTCGAAGGTGATGATCGGCGTTTCCCCGGTGGCGCGGAGCAGGAGTTCGGCGACGGCTTCCTCGGATTCTGGCGCGGTCGTGAGGGTGAGTGAGAACAGCGGAGGGGATGGCTTGCGGGGAGGCATGTTGAATCGGGCGCTTTCGGGAGGCGGTTCAGTCGGGGATGGCGTGGATCCAGGCACGGATCGACCGCTGGGCCGGCATCATCGCGGGATCGGGAAGTCGCGTGCGCCGGGCGCGTTGGTCCCTCCGACGACCAATTCCACCGTGGCGGCCGTTCCCACGGGCGGCAGCCGGCCGGGCGCGGGCACATGGATCTCGTCGTTGTCGCGATCGGGTCCCGGGTTGTTGAGGATCGCGATGGGATCGTGGATGAGCGCGATGATGGAGCCGTCGAAGTGCGCGCCGAAACCTTCCGGAGTGATCATCGAGCCGTTGAAGAGCCACGGCCCGGCGCGGACCGATCCGGTGATGGCGCCTCGCGCGCCGCCCGTGGTGACGGCGAGGAGTTGGTTCAGGGGGAAGACCGAAGTGGCTCCCGCGTCGGACCACGCCACGGTCACATGAATGGCGGCCCTCGGAGGCGGGACCAGGGTATGACTCGGGGATCGCAGGCCGTTGGTTCCCGTGGGTTTCGCCTGCAACAGCAGCAAGGCCGCCTGGACATCCATGGGAAGGGCTTGGGTGACCAGGAGGCTCTCGTGGGTTTTTCCGTAGTCGGTGACGACGGCGTACTCGAGGAGGCCGTTGGTCATTTCAACCGAGGCGGGAAACGACACGGTTCGAGTCGCGGGACTGACGGACACTTCGCCGAACCGGATGCGGTCGCCGTCGCGCACGGGAGGGGAAGCCTGGGCGGAGGGGTTGGCGGCGAGCCCAGGGACGATCGGGTGGGCGATCGCGACGAGGAGGACAGCGGCGCGACGGTGGAGGAACCGGCTGGCGGGGCTCCGGAAAGCCTTCATGGGGCGGACATCCGGGTGGTTCGCCGGGCGACGACGAAGGCGTTGAACATCATCCAGCGCAGCGGAGTGGCGTTGAGCATCCAGTCGAGGGGCGCCGGGACATAGCGGTCCGTGCAGTCCACGCGCTCGATCGCGCATCCGAGTCGCTCGAGGAAGAACGCGATCTCGACGGGGTTGGTGGCGACGATGGCGTCGTCGTCCGGCTGGAAGGGCGCTCGGACGATGGGCGGCATTCGTTCGAACCGGACGGTTTCGGGGGAGGTCCGGATGGCCTGGCGCCTCTGGCGGATGGCCTGGAAATTGCGCCACTTCCGGGCGATGCCGCGCATGCGGGGGTGGTAGCCGGGGCCGAAGGCGCGCAGGAAATTGGGACTGCTGACGACCACGGTTCCGCCGATCTCGGCGACGCGCACCATCTCCGCGAGGAACGCCTCCGGTTCGTCCACGTGTTCGAGGACGTTCAGGGTTCCGACCGCGGCGAAGTGGGCGTCGGGGTAGGGAAGAACTTTGCCGTCATAGAGCTTGGCGTGGGGAGCCACCTGGAGGGCGCGGGCGAGATTGGGTTCGGAAACTTCGACACCGTGCGCCTCGATGCCGTCGGCGGACAGGCGCCCGATCACCTGGCCGACCCCGCATCCGATGTCGAGGCAGCGTCCGCCTGCCGGGCGGGGGCGAAGGGCGTCGGTGTACTTCGCGTAGAAGGCGGCGTCCCAATTCGCGAGAAACTCGGCGTAAGCCTCGTTCTGGCGGTAATACGATTCCTGATGACTCACCGGAGGGGCCTGGATTGGGGGGAAGTGGGAGGGCGATTCGCTTCACTTCGTCCCCGGGCGTCGCGCCCTGGAGAACCGGGTGAACCCAAGGAGCGCAAGCGAAGCGCCGATCGCCGACGCGGAGAACCAGAGGGAACCGCGGCTGGGCTCGAAACGGAACTCGACCTGGTGCTTCCCCGGGGTGAGGTAGACGGCGCGCATGATGAAATTGGCGCGCAGGAGCGGCTCCGGTTTGCCGTCGACGAACACGGTCCAGTCGGGGTCGTGCTTGTCGTTGACGAGGAGAATGCAGGGGGTCCGGGCGTCGGTGGCGATGACGAACCGGCGCGACGTGTAGGATTCGTAGACCGCGGTGCCGGCGGGTTGGGACGCCGTGGTCACGGACGGCTGTGGAACGGGGTCGGCGACCAGCACTTCGGCGTGCGGCGAGAAATTCGCGCCGCCGAGAAGACTGAGGGCTTCGTCGTCGTCGACGTCGCCGCGCCACCGATCGAACAGCATCGCGCGGGGAAGGGCGCCGCTGAATTCGACAAGGCCGAAGGGGCCTTCGGTGTTGGTGGCGACCTGGATGACGCCGTCGGGGGTTTGCGTGAGGTTGAAGGCGGTGTGGAGGCGGAACCGCTTCCCGACGGGGTCGAGTTGCTGGTTCATGGGATCGACCAGGGGGGCGAGGGTCAGGAGGTACCGGGTGTTGGTCAGTTCCCATTCGCGGACCGGGTTGGGTTTGACCGCCATCTCATACGCGGCGAGGTCGGCGGGTTTCCGCGGCATCTGGACGAGGTCGAGGGATTGGATGTCGAAGCGGCGGAATTGATGTTGAAGCCATTCGACTCCGTAGACGGAGGCGAGGGACTGCTGGAGTTGGCCGGCGCGGCCGGGGATCGCGAAAGGCAGTTGGCCGGTGACCCGGGCGGTCTGGGGCGAGGCGCGGAGGATATCGAACAGGGGATTGGTCGCGAGGCGCTCCTGCCACTGGTAGTGAACGACCCATGGGGCGTTGGCGCGGGCGAGATCGAGGGTCAGCAGGGTTCCGAGAGCGAGGGCGGCGAAGCGGGCCCGGGCGCCGGAAAGCCAGCCGGAGAGGATCAGAATCAGGAGAGCCACACCGGTGCCAAGCACGAGCACGAAGAGGCCCACTTCACGATGGCTGAACCGCGCGATGGATTCCGCTTCGGAGCCCTGGAATCCGACTTCGCCGAGGAAATGAAGCACCTGGGTCCGGGAACTCCCGTAGATCAGCCAGGCGAGCAGGGCGAGGCACGTCGCGCCGACCGTCGCCGCCACCCAACGGCGGTCCGCCGCGGGTGCCGTGCTCCACCAGGTTCGGAAAGTCTCGGTGACCCCCGCGGCGCGCGGGTTCCTCTTTTCCACCCAGCCGCGCCACAGGGCTTGAAGTCCGTATCCACAGAGAACGACGAGGGCGACGTTCATCGGGTGGAGGAACTTCATCGGGATGCGGATCGTGCTGAAGTACGGAAGCGAATAGACGATGCGGTAAAAAGGGGCGTATCGACCCAGCGCGAACAACAGGGAGACGAAGGCCGTGGCCGCCCAGAACCTCACCCAGCGGCGTTCCTGGAGGGTGAGGGGGCTTGAGGTGCCGCGAAAACCCTGGAACACGGCGAAGGCGGCGAGGAGGACGACGAGCACCCCGGCGTAGTGTCCGGCGCCGGAAAATCGGAGTTGCTTGCGGGGCGCCTGTTCCGGCGTGCGCTCGCGCTTTTCAAAGTACGTGTCCCAGTCCGGATCGCTCCCGGCGGTTCCCCAGTACTGGCCGCCGTCGGGGGTGTCCATGCGGTACCCGTAGAGCCCCGGGATGAAGGTTCGCAGCGCCTCCTTGGGCGGAAGGCTCCACATGGTGGCGAACGTCCAGCGGGCGGCCTTGCTTTCCTTGTCCTGCCCCATGCCGGCGACGCCGGTGATGTTGCCTTGGACCAAACCGATCAGCATGTGGGAAGCGACCAGGGCGGAGGCGACCGCGACCCCGGCTGTTTGGATCGCGCCCATTCCCAGTCGGCGTCCTGTTGACTCAGCGGGTCGGGAATTCCAGGCCAGAAACATCGCGAAGGCCGCCACGTAGAGGCTGAAGATCGCGCCATTGTCGAAGCCCTCCATCAGCGCGCTGCCGAGGGCGGCGCCGGCGAGGACGGGACGGGCCCAGGCGGGCCGGATCTTGGACGTCAGGGCCGCCAGGGCGAGGAAGACGGAGGCGACGCACAGCGTCAGGGTTCCCAGGCCCCAGCAGGCGTACGAAAAGAAGTCGGAATTGAGCGCGGCCGCGAGTCCGCCGAGGACGCAGACGGCTGGGGCGAATCCGAGTTGGCGAAAAAAGAGGGCCGCGCAGAGGCCGAGGATGAGGAGGGCGATGGGGGGGTAGAACTTGATGAAGAGAAGCGGGCCGAGGAGCCAGTTCAGGACCCAGGTCAGGTCGATCGGAGGGATTCCTCCGGTGACGCCGATCCAATTGAGGTCGGCCCAAATGCCCGACCAGGCGCCGGGGAGCTGGAAACAGGCGGCCATCATGGCTCCCAGGGGACCGTCGTTGGCGAACGTGGCCATGCCGGGACGGAAACTTTCGCGGAACAGGAACCCAAGGATGCCGACGAGGAGCAGCGCCAGGATCAGGAAGGGCTGCCAGCCGGGGGCGGGAGTCGGGGCCGGGGCGGCGGCGTGGGGATCATGGGGCGGCGACGGTCGCATGAATGCCGGCAAGCGTGCCCCAGGGCCGGGGCGGCCGACAAGGCCGAATATAAAAAGACAGGTCTTTTATTGAAATGCCGCTTGGCGCCCGGAGGGGGGCTCAGGCAGGCTGTCCGCGTCATGGCGACGCCGCGCTTGAAGGTTCCGGAAGATCGACCTGTCGGGTACTACCACTGCCTTTCCCGGGTCGTCGACCGACGCTTCATCTTTGGCGCCCCCGAAAAAGAACGTTTCGTCGCCCTCCTGCGGGAGTGCGAACGCTTCTGCCGCGTTCGCGTCCTCACCTACTGCGTCATGTCGAATCACTTCCACATCCTCGTGGAGGTCCCGAAACGTCCCGATTCCCTCCCCGACCCCGAACAGATCCTCGCGGATCTCAAGCGCCTATCCGGCTATCAGTTTCCGGGCGCCGTCCGCCAACGCTTCGAGATGTATCGGAATGCCGGAGACCACGGCGGCTTGGCGGCCTATCTGGCCACGTTCCACGCCCGCCTTTACGACGTCTCCGCCTTTATGAAGCTGCTCAAGCAGCGGTTCACCCAGTGGTACAACGGACGCCAGGGGCGCAAAGGCACCCTGTGGGAGGAGCGCTTCAAGAGCGTTCTCGTCGAAGGCGCGGGCGAAGCCCTCGTCACGATGGCAACCTACATCGATCTGAACCCCGTCCGCGCAGGCATCGTGAAGGATCCCAAGGACTACCGCTGGTGTGGGTACGCCGAGGCCTTGGCAGGTCGCAAGCAGGCCCGCGCCGGCCTTCAGTTCCTCGTGACCACCTTGCGGGGAGGGCGGGAGGAATCGTCTTCCTGCTCCCTTGAGACCTACCGTCACCAATTGTACCTGGATGGCGACGAGCGCCGGGAATCCGTGCGGCCGGACGGCAGCCCGGCACGGGGAGCGTTGAGCGCGGGGGAGGTGGAGGAGGTGCTCAAAGCCAAGGGGCGCCTGCCCGTTTCGGAGTACCTGCGTTGCCGGGTGCGGTACTTCTGCGACGGGGCGGTCTTTGGGGGGCGGGAGTTTGTCGAAGGCATCTTTCAGGCGCACCGGGATCGATTCGGGGCCAGGCGCAAGACGGGCGCGCGGGCGATGCGCGGCCTGTCCGACAGGGCGCTGTTCACCGTGCGGGACCTGAAACAGTCGGTTTTCGGGGCGGCAGGCGGATGAGCGGAGCCACCACAAAGGGCGGCAAGTACGGAACGGCGTCCGACGGAACGGGCTGCCGCCGGTAGTGCGATGGACTTCGGTCCGCCTCGCCGCCTTCGCCGTGTGGGTTCTTTCAGGGGAATCGCGGGGGTGTTCGGGTTTTGGCTTGGCGCGACTGTTGCCGGCTCCTATGCACTGCGGGACATGAGTGGCAGTTTCACCGGTCTCGTCGAGTTCGCCCCCCAGTTCAAGCCGCGGCCCGGAATCCGGCATGTGCTCTTCGATTTTGACGGAACGCTATCAATCATCCGCGAGGGATGGCCGCAGGTGATGGTTCCGATGTTCACGGAGGTGCTACCGCCGCTTCCCGGCGAGACGGAAGCCCAGCGGAGCCAGTTGGCCTTCGAGGACATCATGCGTCTGAACGGAAAGCAGACGATCTATCAGATGATCCAACTGGCGGACCGGGTGCGCGAGCGGGGTGGGACGCCCGGCGAACCCCTCGACTACAAGCACGAATACCTGCGTCGACTGGGCCTCCGAATCGCCGACCGCACCGAGGGCCTGAAGTCGGGTCGAGCCCGCACGGACGACCTCCTCGTCTTCGGCGCGCGACGCCTGCTGGACCTGCTGGTGCAGCGGGGCCTGACCTTGTACCTCGCGAGCGGTACCGACGAAGTCTTCGTCCGGCAGGAGGCTGACCTCCTGGAGGTGAGCCGGTATTTCGGATCCCGCATCTACGGGGCGCAGGACGACTACAAGAATTTCTCCAAGAAGATGGTGATCGAGCGGATTCTCCGGGAGAACTCGATCCCCGGTGAGGCTTTGCTGGCGATCGGCGACGGATACGTCGAGATCCAGAACACGAAGGAAGTCGGTGGGCTGGCGATTGCCGTGGCGAGCGACGAGGCGAACAACGGCTCCGGGAAGTTCGACGCCTGGAAGCGGACCCGCTTGATGGGGGTTGGCGCGGACGTGGTGGTCCCGGACTACCGGGATGCCGAAGCGGTGCTGGCGAGGATCTTCGGCGACCCGGCCGCCGCGACGGCGCCAAGCGCCGGTTGAGTTCCGGGACACCGTCCGTCCGTCCGTCCGTCCGTTCGATGCCAAGTCAGGTCGCCGGCTCGGGAGGCGTCGGTCGGGGGTGAGGTTGAGGCCGGAAAAGAAGCGCCACACCCGCGAAAGCCCAAAGCACAGCGAACCCCGCCAGACCCAGGGAGGCGGGCTTGAGCCAGCCGGTGCGGCGCGTGTTTCGCGCGTCGAAACTCACCGTCAGCGGTCGACGGCCTTCGGTCTGGAGGACCTGGTTGAAGCTGTGACGAATGCCGCGTTTGGGGAGATTCACCCGGAGCGGTTGAACTCGCGCGAGCGTGACGGCCTGCGCCTTCTGCACCACGACGGCCTGGCGACCAGCGGCCTCGGAAGTGTAACTCTGGCCCGCCCCGACGGTGGTGGCCTGGGATTCCGAAGCCGTCCGGCCAGCGTTGCTGAAGACGAACTCGTTCTGGGCCTGGATGAAATTCGAACTCTGCCGTCGGCTGAGTTCCTCCCTCAGTTGCCTCACTTCGGGTGTGGCTTCCGCGGTTTCGAGCTTCCGTCCTCGGATGCTGCCCAGCTCGCTTTCGGCGAAGCCCAGCATGCCGCGCGAAAGCTGGTGCTTGGCCCGGTCCACCATTTGCCTGATTTCGGCCAGTTGGGCCTCTTCGCTGGCTTCCTCCTGTCGTCGGTACTCCGCCAGGGTGAAATCCATCGCGAGCGGCGTTTGGTCGGTGAACTCGTGGTTCATCGACCCACCGAAGCCGGTGTAGTCGTACTCCGGCGGGAGGAAGACGTCCCAGCGGGCGTCCTTCAGAGGGACGTCGAGCTGTGGTGAGTCGAGCGCCACACGCCCCCGCGAGGCGGGAAAGCGATGGGCGCCGACGTAGGTGAGTTCGATCGCGACGGGAGCCTCGGGGTCGCCCGACCGGTCGAGGGGCAGGAAGAGCCTGTCCTCGTGCTGACGGGGCCGGACCGGCTGACCCGATACGGAGGCTGACCAGAGGGTGGAATCGGTCGGCAACCGTACTTCGAGCAACTGTCTGCCGTTGTTGCGAACCGTCAGGCGCATGTGGGTCATCGACTGTCCGTCTTCCGCCACGACCGTCGTCAAGCGCGCCTGTTCGACGAGCGCCTGCAACACCGCGGCGTCCGAGTAGCGCTGAACCTCCACCGCGAGGGAGTAACCCGGCCGCAAATAACGCCAGGCGAGAACGGCGGACTCCTGGCGGCTCGTTCCCATTCCCGTTCCCGAATCGGCGCCCGGTCCGACGCCCGCCCATTCGGGAAGTTCCAGGATATCGATCCGGGCGAGGTCGCCGGATACAGCCGCCGGGGACACCTGGAGCGGCGGCCTGGCGAGAAGGGTGACGAAACCGGTCTCGCGTTCGACCCGGGTCACGGAGAATCCAGTGAGCTGCCAGGGGGCCGGGTTGGTGTCCCGCGCCTGTTCCCAGAGCACGGTGAGGGGGTAGTGCCCGCGCGCTTTGTTCTGAAGTTCGAGGGTCCAGACGCCATTCGTGACGTCGCGGCGTCGGATGCCTTCGCCGACGAGTTCGACGTTCCGCCAGGCGGCTGGAACCTGGATCGAGAAGGTCCGCGCTGGAGCATTCTGGATTTCGTACCGGACCACACTCCGGCCGGTGACGAGTGTCTCCGACAGCGTCACCACATGCGCGACTTCGGCTCGGACCCACGACTCAACCTGCTCGGTGGCCATGGTGAGCCGCCAGGACGCGCGCTGCCCGGGCGCGGCGGTCAGGTACTTGAACCCGAGCGAGGGCGCGAACGCGTTCGGCTTCAGCAAAGGGCCGCCGAGGGCCGCGACGGGAATCTCGACGAGGCCCTCGGTCGTCTCGGTCTTGAGACCCACGCCCGGCTCGTTGCCCACCGCGATGTAGCCGGTGACCTTGGCCACGCCCAACGGGTGAAGGCCGGGCAGTTCCACCGTCGACTCAAGCCCGTCGAGCGTCCGGACCATCGACACGATGACCGGGATCTTTCCGAGCGTCCGCCGCTTCAAGGCGATCTCGAGTGCTCGGTCGTCGGCCGCGCCGCGCTCGGCCCAACGGTCCATCGACGGGCAGGTCACGGTTTCGAGTCGCCAACCGGACGGCAGGCGAAGTCCCAGCTGAAAAGTGCCCAATCGGCGAACGTCGAATTCGAAGGAGGCGGTCAAACCCAGCTGCTCCGTGCCGACCACGAAGGTCTGTCGAACCGTCGCTTCGATCTCGGGCTCGATCAGTTCGGCGCGGGCGGTGAGCCGGAATTCCGGTCGAAGGAATCGGTAGACGCCCACGAACTCACCGGCGGCGGATTGGGTGGCGCGTAGGAATTCCGCGGCATCGACCCGTTGAAGGCCCTCGAGTTTCTCGAGACTCAGCGCAACGTCCTCGCCCGCGCGGACGGCGACCATGCCGGTTTCGCGTCGGACTCCCGTGGCCCGCGGGATTTCGAGGGCGAGGGATGCGGGGATGGGTCCGAGAAGCTTCTCGGTTTCCACGGTCAGGGCGAGGTTCCCGGTCACGGCGCGCGCGAGGTCGATGGTGAGTTCGATGGGTTCGGTGGCGCCCACGTCCCAGGTTTTGAGGCCGGGACCTTCGACCCGCAGCAACCGGTGGCCCGACGGCAGGAGGATGGCGGCCTGGCGCAATTCACCCTGGGTCACCTGGAAATTCAGCGTGGACCGGATGTTGGCGACACCCGAACCGATGGTGATCAGCGCGGCTTGATCCACGAAGACCGTGGCCGCCATCTCCGCGGCGCGCTTGACGCGCGGGGTCCACGCCAACTCGACCTGGTTGCCCGAGCCGAGCAGGCCCTCGACCCGTGTGCCCGCCCCGACCGTGGAACGTCGGAATGTCACGGCGCTGGGGAATTCGATCTCGGCGTCCGGTTCGTCGAGCACCAGGTCGAACTGGTTGGCCAGCGCCGCGGGAACCCCGAACGCAAGGCGCCGGCGTGTGATGTCGCCGTCGAGCTTCACGAGCAGGGACAGGCCGAGGGTCGCGGTTCCGGACTCGGGCACCTGGACACCGAGTTGGGTTCCTTCGCGCCAAAGGCGGATCGTGGGCGCGGAGGATCGGAAGGATTCCACCGCGACATCGCCTTGAAACAGTGGGAGCGACTGATTGGTCCCGTGGGTGACCAATTGGAAGGTCGCCTCCAGCCGAGCCACGCCGGCGGCCACGGTCCCCGTGTAGCTCCCTGAAACCAGGGTGATCGAATGGGCTGGAATCGCGGGGACCGCCGCCGCGGCGGCAACCGCCGGCCGCTGGAAGGCGCCCATGACGAAGAGGCCTCCCAGAAGCACGGCCGTGGCGGGTGCTAGCGGTTGGATCGGGGGTTGTCCGGCGCCTGGGGTCGGCGGTGTTTGGTTTGGGTTCCGCCCCCGGTTTCGCCGGGCCTTCAGTCGGATCGAAACCAGGTTGCCGATGACGAGGAAGACGACGAGGGGCAGTCCGAGGATCAGGACCAGGTGAAGGATGCGCCAGGCGATGAAGAGGCTGGCGGCCGAGACCACGACCAGGACCGTGCCGAGCGCCAGCATCCAGGCTTTGGGTTGGGGACGCGTCCATGTCCAACCCACGAGGACCAGACCCGCCAGGAAAGCGGTCACCTCGAACCCCATTCGAAAGCCCGTCCAGACCCGCTGTTGCATGACGCGGGCGTGGATTCGGAGCGGTTCGGATTTGAGATTGAGGACTTTGGCGAAGTGGAAAGGCCGGCCGGAGCGGGGGATCTCGATTCGGATGGAGCGCAGGCCGGGGGCGGTCGCCACCGTCATCCCCGGGACGCCGACGGCCTGGGTCGCTTGGGCGTTTTGCTGCGCGCCGGGGGCGGTCGGGGCGGTCATGCCATAGCGGGCCTGTAGATCGGGCGACATTCGATAGGTCTCCTCCATCGCCGTTTTTTCGCTTCGCGACAGGGCTTCCTGGAACTTCGCGGAAGTCAGGATCTGGACGCTTCCATCGACCATGACCACGGAGTAGCCGCCATCCGGATTTTCGCCGTAGGCCAGGATGCCGTTGGGATCGGCTTCGGTCTTGTTGGCGCCTAGGTAGACGTAGCGGCGTCCGTTTTCGGGATTGATCAAGACCTTGTCGGCGACGAGTTCCTTGGCCATCGCTTCGAAGCTCGGCGGAAGCCCGTCGCCGTTGTCGGTGGCCCAAACGCGGGCGGCGATGCCGATTTGCTTGAGATTGTTGACGGACTGCATGCGGGTCGACTTGGCCTTCGCTTTGCTGAGCGCCGGCAGGAGCATGCTGGCGAGGATGGCGATCAGCATGAACACGACCAGGACCTGGGTGACGCCGCCGAAGCCGTAACGCTTGCCCGCGAGGTACAGGGCGAGCAGGAACCCCACAAAGCACGATCCGACGATGATCCTGGCGCCGTATTCGAACCACAGCCCGCGGTACACCCCGACGAACTCGTTCCATGCGTCGCCCAGGCCGTAGGTGGTGCCGCGAAGCGGCGTCATGGTTCCGCCGAAGCCGGACAACCGGCGGCCGTCCGGGACGTACAATTCCCATTCGCCGTAAGTGCTGGGCACGTCGGTTCCGGGGGCGACAAGTTCAAGCGATTGGGGCAGGAAGCGGCCCAGCGGCCCCAGTTGCTGGGCGTACTTGAGATCGACCGCGAAAGCCTGGTCGCGGTTGGCCACGCGGGGGAGCGAAACAAGGAGCCAGTCGCCATCGCTTTCGGCCTTCACCGGTTCGCCATTGACGTAGACGCCCCAGAGCGTCGCGCCTTTCGGGAGCTGGAACTTCTGAAACTGCCGGTCGTTGTTCTTCACCATGAAGCTCGCCTGCGTGAGCATCTCGCCGGCCTCGGTCAGCACCGTGGTCAGTTGGGTGCGGTCGGCGACGGCATCGAGCACGGCGAATTCCTCATGGCGGGTCAGGCGGAGTGTGAGGTCGAAAGTTCCGCCGGTGTAGCGGTAGGCGAGCAGGACGGGGCGTGTGATCAGTTTCCGGTCCGCCTCGGGGAGTTCGACGGGATCGATGGCGCGGAGCGGTTCGCGGGGCGGGGAGGGTTCGAGCTTGAGCGCGGCGGCGGTGGTCACGGCGACGTAGCCCGTCTGACGTTCGACGTCGAGGACCTCCGCGCCGGCGCCGTTCAGCGTGGCGCCCTTCGGGTCGAATTCGTGGTCGTAAGTGAGCACGAGCGTGTAGCCGTCCCAGACCTTTTCCTGCAAGGAGAGGGTCCAGACATCGCCCTGCTGGTCCTTCCGACGGATGCCCGGCCCGGTGAAATCCACGTTGCGCCAATGCGCCGGGAGCCGAAGGCGGAGTTGTTGGAGGCCCTGGTTGAGAATCCCGTAGCGCAGGGTGGCGCTCCCGCCCACGAGGCCGTCACCGATGGTGACCAAATTGAACACCTCGGCGACGACCCGCGCCTGGAGCCGTTCCACGCCAAGGCCCAGGTTCCAGGTGGGCCGATCCGCCCTGTACGCGAGCGCCTCGCCCTTCTCGGTGGCGGCGGGAACCTCGCGCGCGCCGGTCAAGGCTTCGGTCTTCAATTGGAATCCCGGTGCCGGCACCACGCCGATGCGCGCGGTTTCGCGGACCGCGCCCGCGACTCGCAGGGGTGACAGTGCCAGCGAGGGTGGCATCGGCGATAGGCCCCGTTCGAGGTCCACCTCGATGGAAAGCCGGCCCAGGGCGCGTTGCGCCAGGGAGAGTTGCAGGCGATCACCCACCATCTTCCAGGAGTCCAGCCCTTCCGCCCGGACCGCCGTCACCAGGGAATTCGTTGGCGGCAGGCATTCCAGCGAATAGATCCCGGCGCGTGTGACTTCGGCCGAGATCCGGTGGGTGACCACCAGTCGGGTCTCCTCGAGGCGAGCCACGACTTGGTCCTCCACGGAGATTTCCGGCAGGAGCGGTTCGATCCGAATCGTGGCGTGCGCCGGTCGGCCGAAGAAACGGAATGCTGCCACATCGCCTGTCCGCGGGTTGATCTGGCGGAGGTTTTCGAACGATTCGACCCGGACCAGCACGTCTTCCGCCGCCACGGCGACGGCGCCGGATTCACGCTGGATGCCCAGGGGCCGAACGGGCGTGATGATCGTCGCGCCGGTGGCTTCGACCGCCTGATCCGTGACCAGCGTGAGCTTCAGCGTCTTTTCCACGGGCCGGATGAACTCGACTGAAAGGATCGAGTCGTCGCCCTCGGTCTCCACGCGCCAGTCGCGGACCTGGTCGCCGTCGAGTCGGGTCAGCGAGTGGCCTGGGCTTAGAACAACGCGGGTCGATTGGAGGGCTCCCTGAAGGACTTCGAAGTGAAGATCGGTGACCTGTTGGAGACCCGCCGGAGTGAGTTTCACGCGGGTCTGGCTTTCGGCCGTCACATGGGATTGGCGCACGACTTCGGCGGTGCGGCTCTGCCATCTCACTTCCACGTTGGGTTCCGCGCCCAGGGCGGCGGTCACGACGCCGTCGGCTCCCGGGGTGGAGGTTGTGCCGCGAAGAATCTGGATCTCGGCGTCCGGCGGTTCGCTGGCGACGGCGAGGGCGGTGATCGGACTCGCGGGGCCCCGGAAGGCGAGGATGTTCCAGGGTTCCTGGCGTTCGACCCGCGCCACGAGTTGGAGCCGCACCGCGCCCTCCCCGGGGGTGCCGGCCACCAGATGGGTCGTCGTTCCGTTCCGTGTGATGCGCCAATTCTCCGGCAATTCGGGCTCGAGGATGGCGAGGTCGCCTTCGAACAGAACGCCGGCCGATTCGCCGGGTCCTGGCGCTTCGGCCCGAATCGTGGTCACGAATCGCGCCTCGTTGCCGGCCAGGAGGCCCTCGTATCGGACTTCCCGGAACGCAAGGGGAGTGACCTCGGTGGGTGGCGACGACAGGTCGGTCGGCCGTCGGGGCGCCGAAGTTCCTCGGGACAGAATCTGCAGGCCGTTCAGCACGGCGATTCCGTGGGCTCCCGGAGCCACGTCGACCGTCAGCGTGGCGCCCGGCTCAACGGTGACGTCGCGGAAAAGGACATAGTGGACGTCGGCCCGCATGGGGATTCCGGCGCGCCACCCGGCGGCTCCGCTGGCCATGCGGGGACCCCACCGGTTCGTCCCCGACGACAGGGTGAACACGCTGTCCTGTTCCCCCGAGACGTCGGCCTCGGCCCGGCCGTAAAGATAGACATGGTACTGCCCGCCTGGCAGGCCGGAGAGCGTCGCCACCAGGTTGGAGCCGTTCGCCGCGTAGATGTAGGTGTCCCACATCGGATCGCCGGACGAATTCCCCCAGACTCCGGGTGCGTTCGAGACGGCGAGCGAGGCGGCGGACTTCGTTCCGTCCGCGAACAGCAGGCCGTCAAGACGGCCGTTGGGGACGGGGATCTGGCCGGCGACAAAACGTGGCCGGTAGTGGGAATGGAGATTCCAGACGTCGTTCGAATTCCGGCCGGTGCCGGCGAACCCAACCCGGGCGCTCCGTTCCCCGACACCGAAGTCGACGTTGATCAGGTTCTGTGCGAGGAGCCCGGAGGCTTGGAAAGCCAGCAGAAGGCCGAATCCGCGGGCGAGGAACGGGAGGCGCATAGGGGGGGGGATTGGGTGACGCGATGCCGGTTGGACCGACACTCCCCCTCCGGCGTTGAATCTGTCCTTCGTCCGGGGACGGATTGTTCCGATCCCCGTGGCGCCCCCGACAGGGCGGCCGCCTCAGACCGTCATGATTTCCTTCTCCTTGTGCTGGAGATGTTCGTCGATCCTTTTGGAGAACTTGTCGGTGAGATTCTGGATTTCCTTCTCACCTGTCTCGAGGTCGTCCTCGGTGATGTTGCCGGCCTTCTGCTCCTTCTTGAGATGCTCGATCCCGTCCCGGCGGACGTGGCGGACGGCGACCCGGCCGGTTTCGGCCATGTGCCGGACGGCCTTCACGAACTTCTCGCGCTGCTCGGTGCTGAGTTCGGGGATCGAGATCCGCAGGAACTTGCCTTGGACCGACGGGTTGAGCCCGATGTTGGCCTTCTGGATCGCCTTTTCGATCGGGCCCACCGTGGAGGCGTCCCAAGGTTGGACGAGCAGTTGGCGGGGTTCCGGGGTGGTGATGCCCGCGAGTTCACGGATCCGCATGTGGGATCCGCCGTAGACTTCGACCATGATGTTCTCGACCAGGAGCGGGGACGCCTTTCCGGTGCGCACGCCGTTGAATTCCTGGGTCACGTGCTCTTCGCTCTTCTGCATCTTGTCTTCGCATTCGAGCAGGATGTCGTCGATGGACATGGGAGGGGGAGGGAGGGTGGGTGGACCGAGGTTTGTCGGAGGTTGGGGGGATTGGGGATATCGGGGGTGATGTCAGCTGGTGACGATCGTTCCGATGGGTTCGCCGAGAACGACCCGGCGAAAATTATGCTCCTGGAACAGGTTGAAGACGATGATGGGCATCTTGTTGTCCATGCACAGGGTGAACGCGGTCATGTCCATCACCTTCAGCTGCCGCTGGACGGCTTCGAGGTAGGTGATGTGGTCGTAGCGCTTCGCGTCCGGATTTTTCTTGGGATCGGAATCGTAGATGCCGTCGACCTTGGTGGCCTTGAGGATGACGTCGGCGCTGATCTCGGCGGCCCGGAGCGCGGCCGCGGTGTCGGTCGAGAAGAAGGGGTTTCCGCTGCCCGCGGCGAAGATGACGACGCGGCCCTTCTCCAGATGCCGAACGGCGCGCCGGCGGATGAAGGGCTCGGAGACCTGGGCGACGTCGATGGCGCTCTGGACGCGGGTTTCGACGTTCTGCTTTTCCAGGGCGTCCTGCAGGGCCAGGGCATTGATGAGCGTGGCGAGCATTCCCATGTAGTCGCCCGTGACCCGTTCGATGCCGCGTTGGCTGCCCTGAAGCCCGCGGAAGATGTTCCCGCCGCCGATGACGATGACGATTTCGACGCCAAGATCGCGGACCTCCTTGATCTGAAGCGCCACCTGGATCAGCGCGTCCGAGTTGATTCCGTAGCCTCCCTCGGTGCCGAGCGCTTCGCCGCTGAGTTTGAGAAGGATTCGTTTGTACTTGGCGGTGGGACGGGGGGAGGCGGGGCTGCTCATGCGGTTGGGTCGGGTTGGGAGGATTCCCGGGGACACTTCCTAGCAATCTCGCGAGGTCTGCGTCAAACGACAAGCCGACCGAACCCCCGGGGGCCGCGACTTGCCGAGCTTGCCATCCCGGCGGAGTCGGGGCTGTCATGTCGGCGTGAAACCCGCTCATTTCCTGGCGTGCTGCCTTGCCGGCGGCCTGGCGCCGCTCTCCGGGGCCCAATCGCCATCTCCCAATGATCCCGAAGCGGATCGGTGGCGGGAGGATCGGCGGTTGATCGACCTCCACCAGCACATCGAAGCCGCTCCCGAACGGATCGAACGCGCCGTCCGCATCCTGGACCGGGCCGGAGTCGGCATCGGAGTGAATCTCACCGCCGGAACCGTCACCCGGAAGGGGAATGAACCTTCCGACTTCGAACGGACTCGGGACCTCTTCGAGAAGGTCGCTCCCGGCCGGTTCCTTCAATACTTCAATTTGGACTACGGCGGTTGGGACGCGCCGGACTTCGGAGAGAAAGCCGCCGCCCAAGTCGACGAAGCCCGACGTCTCGGTGCCGCCGGACTGAAGGAATACAAACGGCTCGGCCTGTACCTGCGCGACGGTGCCGGGCGGTTGCTGCGGGTGGATGATCCGAAGCTGGATCCGGTCTGGCGCCGGTGCGGTGAAGTGGGTCTTCCGGTCAGCATTCATGTCGCCGATCCACGCGCGTTCTGGCTGCCCTTCGATTCGACCAACGAACGATGGAAGGAACTCCGCGACCATCGGCCTTGGTGGTTCGGCGACGCCAAGGTGTATCCCGCCCGGGAGGAACTCCTGGGCGCCCTCGACCGGGTCATCGCCCGGCACCCGGGCACCACCTTCGTTTGCGTGCACTTCGCCAACAACGCCGAGGACCTCGACTGGGTGGAGCAGGCGCTGGATCGCCGTCCCAACATGTGGGCCGATCTGTCGGCGCGGATCCCGGAAGTCGGCCGGCACGCCCCGGACAAAGTTCGGAGGCTGTTCGAGAAGCACGCCGACCGGATCGTCTTCGCCACGGACTTTCAGGTTCACGCCAAGCTGATCCTCGGCAGCAGCGGGGACGACGAACGCCCCACCGACGACGACGCGGTGTCCTTCTTCGAGAAGCATTGGCGCTTTCTGGAGACGACCGACCGGAACTTCCCCCACATGACACCTATCCAGGGGGATTGGACCATCAGCGGGATCGGCCTTTCGGCGCCGGTGCTCCGGAAAATCTACTTCGACAACGCGCGACAGTTGCTGGCTCGTGCGTTGCCGTCCCCCGTCCTGCGGGCCGTCCGGGTCACGGACGACGAAGCGAAGCGACTGACTTCGGACAAGCCGGGTTCCGGGCCGGTTTGGGGACGTGCCCGACCGGTGTTCCTCGAACAGACCGGAAGCGACGGTCGGGTCCGGGCCGACCTGTCGACCGAGGTCCGGGCGGTCTGGTCGTCGACCCACCTGCACCTGGCCTACCGGGCGCCGTATACCCGCCTGACGACCTTCGAGCCGCCCGAGGCGAAGGAGCGGATCGGTCTCTGGGAGAAAGACGTGGTCGAAGCCTTCATCGGTAGCGACCTGGATCGGATCCAGCGCTACACCGAGTTTCAAGTGGCGCCCAACGGGATGAAACTGGATCTCCGCCTGGACCTTCCCGAACGGGATTTCGACTGGGACAGCGGCATGACGGCCGGCGCCGTTGTGGACGAGGCGGGCAAGGTCTGGTCCGCCAGGATGTCGATCCCGCTCGCGTCGTTGTCCGCGTCGGCGCCTTCATCCGGGACCCGGTGGCGCATCAATCTTTACCGGTGCGACTACGCCAACAACGCGTTCCTGACCTGGCGTCCGACCCTGGACAAGTCCTTCCATGTGCCGGAGCGATTCGGAGTGCTTGAGTTTGGTGAATGAACGGCGGGGCAAGCCAACCTACGAGGACTCAATTCCATGATGATGATCGCCCAAAAAAGTTCGGGGAGCCGACTGCTTACAGTCTGCGGCGCATTGTGCATGTCGATGGGTGTGACCTGTCTGGTTCCGGCCTATTTCGAATGGTCAGGAGGAGTGAACCTGGCTGGAACCGGAAAGACGGTCGTGTGGCTGGGTGCGACCCTCATTCTGGGGGGCGCGGTCTCGGTGATTCTCGGCTTACGCAAGGGCCGGGGCGATGTCCGAATTCCCGGGCCGGTGCGATCGGCGATCTTCGTGAACATTCTCTTCCTGGGATTCTGCGCGATGGAGTTCAGCGATGGTCTGCTGCGGCAGGGCGGGCGGGTATTCTACTGGACTTCGGTCCTGTTCCTCCCGGCCCTGATGCTTCTCTTCGGGTTGGTATCGGCCCGACGCTGGGCTTGGTGGAGCGCGCGTTGCCTGGCGGTCGTGTTCGCGCTTTGGTGCCTCGGCTTCGCCTTCCTGATCCCCTTCACCGACCTGCGGGCACAGGGCGAATCGGTTCCACCCTGGGGTAGGGTTTACATGATCTGCGTCACCCTCCTGATGGGCGGTGCCTCGGTTTACGCCTTTCGGGAGCTGGGAAACGCCCGGGCGTTGGAGTACTTCAAAACAGAAAAAGGAACAAAATGGCTTGGATGACCCTGATCATTCTAATCGGCGTGGTCTTGATCGACGCGAAGCTCTGGAAGGTCGTGAAGGCGCAGGGGAATCACCAGCGAAAGGTCGAGGGCCTGCTCGTGGAGATCCGGGACAATTTGGCTTCCAAATCACCTCGTTGAGCAGGCGACGGCGACTCCGGCCTCTTACGCCTCCTGGCGGCGAGGACCGAGGGGTCCCCGGCCAAGTAGCGCCGGCTTTCAGCCGGCTCCCGGGGTGAACGTGCCAAAGTCCCTGAGCCGACTGGAGAGTCGGGGGTACCAGTCTGTCGCGCCGGCTTTCAGCCGGCCTCGGCGTGGACGCATCAAGGACCCTGAGCCGACTGGAAAGTCGGGGGAAGAGCGGGGCGGTATCCGACCTCGGCGAATTCCGGATTCCTCGGCCGAAAGGCGTCATCGAAGTCGGGGTCGGAACAGCGCAGCGTGTTGCGCTTGGGGTCGATCGTCTGGCGGAGGTCCGGTAGGTCGCCTCCGATGAAGCACCGCTCGACGCGCGCCGCTCGGGCGATATCCAGTTCGTAACGGGATCCGGCGCGCGCGCCTCCGGGAAGGGTGTTCCGCCAGAAGATGCAGTCCCGCACGACACTTCGGCTGCCGCGGTCGTCGAGGCCATTGCGGTTCGCGGTGAACGTGCAGCGGTCGAGGACGACAAAAGAGGTGGGGAAGACCGTCACGGCTCCCGAACCGTTCTCCGGGAGGTAGCCGGCGGCGCTGCGCACCAGAGCGTGAATGTTGGGCCAATCGAGGTTGCCTTTCACTGGCGTGTGCTCGTTCCCGAGATTCGAGCGATTTCCGACGAAGAGGCAGTTGATCAGCGCGGCCGAACTGCCGGGGAGCAGGTCGACGGCGGAGCCGGTGACGAGTGCCCGATTGTCGCGGAAGACACAGTCGCGAATCGTGACGTGGTTGGACGCGAAACCGCGGTGCTCGATGGAAATGCCGCCACCGCAGGGGCTCGCCTCGTTGTCGACGACCTCCAGATGCTCGAGGGTCGGGTAGGACCGGCCGAAGATCTTGATCCCGGCGCCGTCGGTGTAGAAGAAGAGGTGTCCGTAGAATCCCTCGGTCCGGCGCAGCTCTTCGAAGCGAGGTTCCAGGGGGCCATTCGCGGGTTCCTGGTCCGTGGCGAAGCGGTTGCCGCCGGTGATTCGGAATCCGCGCAGCAGGGTGTTCGATGAAATCCCATCCCCGAAATAGACGACGTGGTTGACGACCGCGGGAAAGGAGGACGCCTCCGGGTCGGCGAGTTCTGGCGCGGCGGCGGTGAGGGTCACGTCGCCTTCCGCCTCGAGGCGGATGCCGTCATGCCGGTGATTGAAGGCGATCAGAGCCTGGCCACGGGCCGTCGGGCGGTAGGTCCCCGCGCGGACTCGGACGACCTTGTGAACGGGATCCGCGGCGGCCTGATCCAGGGCCTCCTGGATGCTCTCGCCGGGCCCCACTTGGTAGCAGCCGTTCTCCAATCGGGAGGCGTTCGTTCGGTCGGCGGCCGCGAGCAGGAGTAGCAGCGATGACAAACAGGAGCGGAGTCCGCGGGTCACTGTTGGGCCTCCGTGACTGTCAAAACGCCGTTCCGAGGAATGTCCTCGCTCACGACCTGGCGCCGACCCGAAGGCCAGACCACCGCCACTGAGCGAACTTCGCCGCCGTGACCCAGGCCGAAGTAAAGCGGCGTGGAACTCTGCGCGTAGTAACCCAGTTTTCCATCGTGGGTCCGGGTGAGAGTTCGATCATCCGCGAGCGAGACCCGCACGGTCGCGCCGAGGCCGTCCCGGTTGGATTTCGTTCCCACGAGGCGCACCTTCAGGAAGCGCAAGGCCGTGCGGACGGAGAGATCGCTGATCAGCACCTGCGGGCTGTCATCCATCTCCAGGGTCACAAGATCCAGGTCGCCGTCATTGTCGAGGTCGACCACCGCCGAAGAGCGCGAACTGAGCGCCTCCAGGATGGGCACCTTGCCCGTTTGGCCAGCGCAGTAGGGATGGCTTCGATCGGCGCCGGAGCAGTCCAGGACGAAGGCGGTTTTTTGCACCTTCCCGCCAGCCCGAGGTTCCACGCCAAGAGCGAATTCAGCCGCGCGGAATCGCTTCCCGCGTTCGTTGAGGAGGACCGAGTTGATGCCGTACCGGAATCCAAACCCCATGCCCGCCGTCACGAACGCGTCTTCAAACCCGTCGGCGTTCAGGTCGCCGACGCTGACGCCCCAGGGCCAGAAGGTTTCGGCGCCGATCCCGTCGGAGACTTCGGTGAACTGTCCATCCCCCTGGTTGAGATAGAACGCGTTGCCGAAGATGTTGTTCGAGGATCCCTGAAGGTAGGACTCGGAGTATTGGGTCGTGCACCACGGGTCGGCCTTTTGCCATTCGAAGGCTCGGCTCAGATTGGTCTGGCTCGAGCGCGTCGCGATCTCGGTCATGTCGGAGTGCATGTCCGTGACGAAGAGATCCAGGCGTCCGTCCTGGTTGAAGTCGAAGATCTTCACCCCCATGGCGCCCCATGGCGTTTTCGGAAAGTACGATGCGGTGCGGTCGGTGAACCGCTTCCCCGCGTCGTTCACGTAGAAGTGATCGTCCCCCTGCATGTTGAGGACGTAGAGGTCCTGAAAACCATCGCCGTTGAGGTCGGCGAAGGTGGCGTCGCCAGACCACCCCGCGTCGGGAAGCCCGACTTCCTGGGTGACATCCCGGAAGGTCGTGTCGCCGAGGTTGCGGTAGAGAACGCTGGACTCGGCGCGCTCGGGGAAGAGATGGCCGGAGAATCCGTCGCGGAGCCCGATCCAGTAGCCGCCCCGGCCCTGTCGCTGGGTCGTGTAGACCCCGACATTGCACAGGTACAGGTCCAGCAGTCCGTCGTTGTCGTAGTCGAAGAAGACGGAACCGGCGGAATGCCCGGAATAATCCAGCCCGGCCTTCTTCGTCACATCGCCGAAGCGGCCGCCGCCCTGGTTCAGGAACAGACGGTTGCCATTCCGCACGGTGGTCACGAAGAGGTCCGGATCCCCGTCGTTGTCCACGTCGGCGAACGAGGCGGAAACCGAGACCAGATTCTCCATGGCGATACCGGCCGTCGCGGTGATGTCCTCGAAGCGACCGCCGCCGCGATTCCGCCAGAGCTGGTTGCTTCCCAGTTGGGTCGTGAAATAGAGATCGGCCAACCCGTCGCCATCGACGTCCGCCACGGCCAGTCCATTGCCGTGGTCGTAATGGACCGGCTTGTAGTATTTGCCGGCGTCGTCGACCACCTGGTGTTCGAAGCGGATCCCGCTCGAATCCAAGCCGTCGGTGAACTGGAAATCATGAAACGCCAGGCAGTCCTTGATCGCGGCTTGCTGTGCTTCCTTTTGCCGGAGGAGTTCGGCGAGGGCGTTGGGCGCCTCGGTCAGTTTGGCCGAGAGTTGGTTTGGGTTTGGTGCGCCGTTCCCCCGAGCCGTGGCCGCGGCGGCCCTTCCGGGGCTTGCAACGCCAGTCGCCAAGGCGACCAGGAGCGATAGAATCGCGGTTGGGGTTCGGTGGTTCGAGGCTGCTGGCGGGCGGTACATTCTCATCACGCGCTTGTGCCGTGTCCTAACACCGCGGCGCGGCGCGGCGCAACCCGCAACCCGAAGCGTTGCCGGAACGTAGCCGGGGTTGAGCGGAGCGCCGCCCCCGGCTTCAAGCCTTTCTCGTGGTCTGGGTCGCTATCCCTCGCCATCAGGCCGTTGGCCCACCGCGAGGCTACCTACGAAGAATGCCCGAACTTCAGGCGTCGGCTCTCAGTCGGCTCTCAGAAGCGAACGCATCGAAGACCCTGAGCCGACTGGAAAGTCGGCGGTACGAGCCTGTAGCGCCGGCTTTCAGCCGGCCTGGAGATTGGCGATTCTTTTTGAGCCCACCGATCGCATTCGGCCCGCTCAATGCCGGGAACGAAGTCGAAGTTTTCACCAACCCGAGGGAGATGGGCCGGTCATCGAAGAGGTCGCCCTCGGTTCACGTTCCAAGAGTCCGCGTTCAGCCCCGTCAGGGGCGGCCGGTCTATAGCAACGATCGCAGTTTAAAAAATCCAAGCTCCGTAGGAGCGGCCCTCGGAGAGGCGGTGGCGGAGGGTGTTTGGCGGGGTTCGGTCTGAAATTGAAATGGGGCACGCGGAAGGGCCGCTCCTACGGAGCTCGGAAATCATTCCGGGGCGCAAGCTATAGACAGGCCGGTCCTACGGACCTTGGTCTGGGGAGAAGGTTCGAAAAAAAGGGGTGTCGCGCTCCAGGGATGTAATGCCCCACGGCACCGGCCTTCCTCGATCCCCAAACAAATGACCCATCTCCAGGCCGGCTTTCAGCCGGCTCGGGGTGGACGTACCAAAGACCCTGAGCCGACTGGAAAGTCGGCGGTACAATGGGGAGGCGTTCTCATCCCCGCACGTTGTCCACCGGCGGGCGTTTCCAATCACTCAACCCCCGGCGGCGTACGCGTCGAATTCGTGGCGGAAATGCGGGGGTATGAGCGCCTTGAAGTGGGCGGTGTCGGGGTCGTCGAAGTCCGATTCGAGGATCTGACCGACGGCATGGAGGCGGGCGATGGTGGCGGATCGGTCGTGGGGGATCGCCAGATCGAGCATGTCGCGAATCGGGCGCAACTGGGTGCCCAGTTCCCCCATCAATTCCTCAATCCCGGCGCCGGTCCGGGCGGAGACGAAGACGGCGTGGGGATAGAGCTCGCGGTAGCGTTGGACGGAAACGTCGGCGCCGAGGCAGTCGATCTTGTTGAACACCATGAGCGTCGGCTTCTCGGACGCGTGGATCTCGGCGAGGACCGTGTCGACGGCCGCGATCTGTTCGTCGGCCTTGGGGTGGCTGACGTCGACGACATGGACGAGGAGATCGGCTTCGACGACTTCCTCGAGGGTGGCCTTGAACGCTTCGACGAGGCGGTGGGGGAGTTTGCGGATGAACCCGACGGTGTCGCTCAGGAGGACGTTCTGATTGGTCGGAAGGCGGAGGCGACGGGTGGTGGGATCGAGCGTGGCGAAGAGCTTGTCCTCGGCGAGGGCGCAGGCGCCGGTGAGGGTGTTGAGGAGCGTGGACTTCCCGGCGTTGGTGTATCCGACGATGGAAGCGAGGGGCCATTGGTGGCGCTTGCGTCCCTGGCGCTGGGTGGCGCGGTGGCGGCGGACGGCTTCGAGTTCGCGGATGAGCTTGTCGATGCGTTCTTGGACCTTGCGGCGGTCGGCTTCGAGCTGGGTTTCGCCTTCGCCGCCGCGCATGCCGATGCCGCCTTTCTGGCGGGAAAGGTGGGTCCAGAACCGGGTCAGGCGGGGGAGGAGATGCTGGAGTTGGGCGAGTTCGACCTGGAGCTTGCCTTCCCGTGTCCGGGCGCGTTGGCCGAAGATGTCGAGGATGAGCTGGGTGCGGTCGAGGATCTTGAGTTCGAAGACCTGCTCGAGGCTGCGACTCTGGGCCGGGGACAATTCGTCATCGAAGATGACGGTATCGATGTTGTCCTCGTGGCAGCGGGTGGCGAATTCCTGGGCTTTGCCCGGGCCGATGAAGGTCTTGGCGGTGGGCCGATCGATCTTCTGAGTGCCGGTCCCCACGACTTCGGCGCCGGCGGTCTGGGCGAGTTGCCCCAGTTCGGCGAGGGAATCCTGGAGTTCCCAATCGGACCGCGACTTGAGCTGGGCGCCGATGAGGAAGGTGCGTTCGCTGGTTTGAACGGCGTTTTCGGAGACAAGGGCCTTCAAGTGCGGTGCGTTCTAGCGCCGAGGGCGGAAGGTTGCAAGGGAACCGGAGGTGAACCCACACCGTGGGACCGACCCCATTTCAGTCATTACTCGGGACTGACCCCTTGGGGGCTGCGATCTGGATCCTGTTCCCGCTGGGTGGAACGGGGACGGTTTGTTGGCGGCCGCCGGGCCAGCGGATCCGAAGTTCGGTCGGACGGCGGACTCCAGGGAGGAAAACGGCGTCCGAGTCCTTGGACCAGTAGCCGGAGGCCGCATGGATTTCCTGGACTGGACCTTCCTCTGGACCGAAACGCGGCCGAAGGCTGACTCCAAAGCCGGTGGGATTGCCGGCCGGACCTTTCATCCTGATCGCGAGTTTGGGATGGGCCGCGGAGCTTTTCCACAGGGTGGTTGGGGCGCCGTTTTGGGCGACGGCGAAGTCGGGGTGGCCGTCGCTGTCGAAGTCGGCGACGGCGGCGCCGCGTTGTTCACCCAGGATGACGACGCCTGTATCCGACGCGGGCAGCGCCGAGAATCGACCGGTGCCGTCATTGCGAAGCCAGAGTCCGCGCCCGGCATCGCAGCGGGGCCACTCGATTCGGGTGCCGAAGAAGTTCTGCGCGAGGAACAGGTCCAGGTGCCCGTCGGAATCCACGTCCATGACGCTCATCCCGAACGCGGGAGCGTATTGGGCTTCCGGCGGCAGCGGTATGGCCGTCCAACCGGTCGGGGAATTGAGGAACAGCGTGCTCGCCAGGGTGGTGGCCGCGACGGTGGCGGGGGGGAACGGGAGAGCGGTCAGGACGTCCTGGATCCCGGCCTCCCCGTACGCGCGGTGGGTGGGGAATCGTCCGGCCAGAAACGGGAAGGCCCGGCCAAGAGCGTTCAAACTCCGTCGCGGGACCTCCCTTCCCGAGTCGCCCGCGAAGCAGGCCTCGATGAGATCCTCGCCGGTCGGGCTGCTCAGCTTGGCGAAGTGAAGGCGAAGCGGTTGGCTCGGGGTCGCCCGGTAGCCGGTGTTGAGGCCCCAGTTGGCGGCGACGATGTCGAGGCGTCCGTCGTTGTTGAAATCGCCCGTGGTGACCGCGTTCCACCACCCGGTGAGTTCCGACAGCAACCGGGGGGCTTCGCCGGGCACTTCCGAAGAGACCGAGGGATTCCAGGCCGTGAATTTGCCTTGCTGGTTCCTGAGGATTCGTACGGGACCCCATTCGCACGCGAGGATCAGTTCCGGGAATCCGTCGTCCTCGAGGTCGCTCCAGATCGCGCCGGATACCATGCCGGCGCGTTCGAGGAGGGGAGTCGCCGTCGGGTCGGCGGTCCAAGCGTCGCCGTCGCCGTCCGCCGTAGAAGGAGCGAGGGGGATGCCCGCGGGTAGGAGCCTGGAATGACCCTGGAGCCCACGAAAAGGTCCAGATCTCCATCGCCGTCGTAGTCGGCGGCCGCCAGCGGCCCAGGGACTGCGGGGACCGCGGCGGATCCGAACGCCGTCGCCACCCGGAGTCCTCGTCCGGCCGGGTCGAGGGTGATCTCGACGAGTTGGGCGATGTTGGCGGACGCCTCCTCGTAGGACGAGACGGCGGCGAGCAGGGCGGGGCGTCCTTCCCGCGTCAGCCAACCCGTGATCCCAGCCACGTCGCCGGGGGCGATCCAATCCGTGGGAATGGGGGAAGCGGCGCCGTCGGGGGAGAACCGCAGGGCGCCCAACCGGCCACCGCGGCCCGTGCCGATCACGAGTTCGTCGCGGCCGTCGAGGTCGAGGTCCGCCCAGGCCAGGCCCGGTCCCAGGGCGCTGAGTTGCCGATGGAGTAGTGGTTGGCGCGCGAAGTCGTCGAAGAGCGCTTCGTGGTGTTGGTGATTGATCCGGGAGGAGGCGTCCACGAATCGGGGATGAGCGTTTTTGGGTGGGGTCGGCGATCTTGGTTCGACGGGCGACTCCGGGTTTTCGGAGAGGGTCAGGACGGTGTTCGGCGCGGCGTTGGACACGGTGGTGGCGCGGCCGGAGCGCCACGTGACGCGGACGGTGAGTTGGGTCGCCGTTCCGCAGGCGAAGGTTCGAAACGGTTCGTCCCCGGAAAGGTAGCGCCCTCCGGCGATCACCTCCTGGGACTGTGGAACCGGGCCGCCTTCGACGCGGATTCGCGCGCCAATGCCGAAGGTGTTGGGAGGAACTCCGCGCAGTCGAATCGCCAGGCGGGGCGCGGGGCTTTCATTGCGGTAGAGGAGCGGCGGGTCGTTGAGGCAATTGACGATCACGTCGGCGTCTCCGTCGTCGTCGAGGTCGGCGAGGGCGACGCCCTGGGAGATGCGGGTGGAATCGAAATGCCAGTCGGCCGACACGTCCTGGAACCTGAATGCGCCGAGGTTGCGGAAGGCGACGTTCGGAGAACTGAACGGAGGGTAGAGAAGGAGGTTGGTTCGGGCGTTGGCGGGCGCCTGCCGGCCCAGGGAGTTGATGCGGGCGAGCGTGTCGCGGTCCTGGGTGTCGAACATCATTCCGTTCGCGACGAGGACGTCCTCGAAACCGTCCAGGTCGACGTCGAGGAAGACGGGTTGCCAGGACCAGTCGGTGGCGGCGAGCCCGGAGAATTCCGCGATCTCGGACCACGACCCGTCGCCGTTGGAACGGAACAGGGTGTTGCGTCCCACTTGGGGTCGCGCCTCGAACCTCCCGGGAAGGTTGGGCGACGGGGTCAGTCCGGAGACCTGGCGCTGGACGCGCGCGTGTTCCCGGCTGGCCATTTCCACCGCGAGAAAGTCGAGGTGCCCGTCGCGGTCGAGGTCTCCGAAGTCGACGCCCATGGACGAAAACGGGAACTTGCGGAGCGCCTGGAAGGGGGCCTCGCGAAACCGGCCCCGGCCGTCGTTGACCCAGAGGCGATCGGGCATCTGGAAGTCGTTGCAGATATAGAGATCGGGCGCGCCATCGCCCGTGACGTCGCGCATCTGGGCGCCGAGTCCGTAGTCGAAGGGCGGGGACTTGGGCAGGCCGTCGATGCCCGTGAAGTGTTCGGAATTCCACGGCACCGCCTTGAAGCGTCCCTTGCCGTCGTTGAGGTACAGGAAACCCACTTCGCCGACTTCCTCGACCTGGCCGTCGCGGTAGCGCAGGCGGTGGGCGTTGGGGCCCGAGAAGACCCATTCGCCATTCACCTTTCGGATTTCGGCGCGGCCTCCCGAGCGAAGGACGGATTCGGCGCCGTAGTTGACGACGTACGCGTCGAGGTCGCCGTCGCCGTCGACATCGCCCAGGGCCAGCGAGGTGGCGCCCGACGTGGAGGCGAGGCCCGACTCGGCGGTCACGCGTTCGAACCGTCCGTTGCCGAGGTTCCGGAAGCATTGGACTCCCGCGCCGAGCGTGGACACCAGGAGGTCGTTGTGTCCGTCGCCGTCGAGATCGGCGAAGGCGGCGCCGGTGGAGGCCCAACGTTCCCCGGCGACTCCAGCCGCCCTGGCCACCTCCTCGAACCGCCAATTGCCGAGGTTGCGGTAGAGCGCGTTGGTTCCGTTGATCGCGCAGAAGTAGAGGTCGCAGCGGCCGTCACCGTCGAAGTCGCCGGCCGCCACGCCGGAGCCGTTCATGAGGTTTTGGTTTTGGGTGGCGAGAGCCGCGGGAAGGCGATTGGTGAAAAAGATCCCGGTCTGGGTGGGGGGCACCGCGGAAAAACCGTGGCTCGGGGACGGCGGGACCGTGACCGGGCGGGAAGCGCCGAGTAGGGCGGCTCCCTGGAGGAGCAGGAGGACGCGGAACGCCTGAAAGGACCTTCTGGGGAGCACGGGGGAGAGCTTGGGGAGGACACTGGGCGGCGGTCGAGCAGGCAATGGGGCTGAGGGGAATGGGACAGATGTGACCTGTGGGACACATGGGACATATGTTGAGATTCTGTCCCATTCGTCTCATCTGTCTCATGTGTCCCATTCCCCTCAGTCCCATTCCCCTCAGCCTCAGTCTTCCAAGTCGCCTGGTGTGCCACTACCGTCCTCCCGTGAGGTGGAACGTCATCCTGATTCCGATGCTTCTCGTCCTGGGGGGCGTGGTCACGGCCGTGATGGTGCCGCTGGAGCCGCGCCTGCGCGCTTTGATCGTGGCGGCGGACGTTTTCGCGGCGGTGGCGGTGGGTCTGATCCTGCTGCGCGCGGGCGGACGCCGCTAGCAAGGTCCGGAACCCGGGTCGCGCTACTTACTTCCGAAGCCGATAATACGTGGCCCCGCTGGGGGAGATGACGAGGGTGACCCGAAACTTGTTTCCCTCGACGACTGGCGTGACGGGCACGGTGGACCAGGGGGCGTTTGGCGCTAGTACCGACGCGCTCTGAAGGACGTACCCCGTTGCCGAAGCGTCCCAGCGGAGGACGATTTCGTCACTGGCGAGGCCCGGCTCGATGGTCAGGGTCACCACCGGTTGGCGGACCGTGAAACCGGAAACGCTGACGGCGATTCCGTCGAGCGTGGTGACGGCGATGGGGCCCGTGGTGGCGTCGGCGGGGACGGTCGCCTGGACGGAGGTGGTGGTCGGGGCGCCGAAGACGGCGTCCAGGCCGTTGAATTGGATTCGCGAGGTGGTGGCGAGGCCTTTGCCTGTGATTTGCACGACCGTGCCGGGAGCGCCCTCGGAGGGTGTGAACGACGTGACGACCGGGCGGGCGCCATCGACGACGAACGTGCCCGGGGCCTGGACTTCCACTCCGCTGAGATTGCGGAGGCGGATGGCGCCGCTGAAGGCGTCGAGAGGGACGATGGCGCGGACCGTGGTGGGATTGAGGACGGTGAAGCCCATGTCGATACCACCGAGGCGGACCCAGACGATGTTGGTGAACCCGGCGCCGGCCAGCGTGACGGGGGTGCCGACCGTGGCGTGGTCCGGGGTGAAACCGTCGAGGACCGGGATGACATTGAAGGTGCCGGAGCTGAGGACCGAACCGGCGGGGGTGACGACGGTGATCCGCCCCGTGGTCGCGTTGGCTGGGACGACCGCGGTCAGGCGCGTGGAGGACGCGACGGTGAACTCGGCGTCGACTCCGTTGAAGAGGACACGGGTGGCGCCGTCGAGGTTCTGGCCGTCGATGGTGATGACGTCGCCGCGCATGCCGGAGCCGGGGTTGAACGTGTTGAGGCGGGCGGGGAGGTGGAAAAGTTCGGTGGTCGTGAACGTGCCGTTGGTGGTGACGAGCCGGATGGGGCCGGTGGACGCGCCGGAGGGAACGACGGAACCGACTTCGGTGGAGGATCGGTAGGTGAAACTCGCGCGGGTGCCGTTGAATTCCACGGCGGTGACGCCCTGAAACCCTCCTCCGGTCAGGAGGACATTGGTTCCGGTGCTTCCCATGCCGGGAAGGAACTGGATGATTCGCGGGAGGACGACGAAGGGAGACGCGGTGGCGATGGCGCCCGCGGGCGTGGTGATCTGGATGCGGGCGTTGACGGCGTTGGTGGGGACGCGAACCACCAGATTGAGGAGGAAACGGCGGCGAACGCGGCGCGTTCGAGGCCGAATTCGACCTGAAGCGCGGTGCCGAGGTTGGAACCGGCGATGGCGATGGCGTCGCCGGGCTTGCCGCTGGCCGGGGTGACGGACTTGATGACGGGAGGGACGTTGAACGGGACCAGGGAACTGGAGCCGCCGGCTTCGTTGATGAGGGTGATGGGGCCGGTGGTGGCGTTGGGGGGGACGAGCGCGAGGAGTTGGTTGATCCCGCTGATTTCGAATTGGGCGGACTGCCCGTTGAAGAGGACGCTGGTGACGTTTCCGCGGCTTCCAAACTGGCCGGTCCCGAAGTTCACCCCGGAGATCGTCACGAGCGTGCCCGGAGCCCCCGAGAGCGGAGTGAACTCCTGGAGCCGCGGGGTGGTGACGAAGATTCCGAGACTCGTGGCGAAGCCGCCGCCGTTGATGAAGATGGAGATCTGTCCGGTGAGCGCGTTGGGTGGCACCCGCGCGACGACGCTGTTGGCGCCGCGCGCCAAAACCTCGCCGGACGCCTCGGTGGACCCGAAATAGACGAAAAACGTGTTCTGAAGGCCCGTTCCGTTGACCGTGACCTCGGTGCCGGGTCCGCCGGCGCTGGGACTGAATCCGGTGACGGTCGCGGCCCTCGAGATCGAGATCCAGGGCAGGGCAAGGCACGCGGCGGTCAGCAGTCCGAATATCCGAATCCTCGAAAACCTCATAGAGCCCGCCACGGTGCCATCACCCGGGTCGGCGCGCCACTCCCCCTTTCGAGGACTTGCGTCTTTGACAAGGCCGCGTGAACCGGCATTTTCGCGGGGTCCATTCCCTCCCTTCCTTTCCATGAAGACCTTCCCTATTCCCTCCCTGGCGATCGTGGCCGCCTGGGTTCTCGCGTTTCCCAGTGTCGACGCCCAGGACTGGCTTCAGTGGCGGGGACCGCGCTTCGACGGATCATCGCCCGAGGCCAAGGGGCTTTCGGCGAAGTTCGGCAAGACCGAAGGGCTCGCCTGGTCCATTTCCCTGCCGGGCGCCGGGGCGGCGACACCCGCCATCGCCGGCGACCGGGTCTTCCTGACGTCGGCGGATGCCGCGACCCGCGCCCTGGTCGTGCTCGCCTACGACCGGAAGACGGGGAAGGAACTGTGGCGTCACAAGGTGGCGGAAGGGGATCGGAAGGATGACCGCAGCAACTACGCGTCGCCCTCGCCGGTGACCGACGGCAAGCACGTCTGGTTCTTCTTCGGCCAGGGGGACCTCGTCGCCTACACCGTGGAAGGAAAAGAAGTCTGGCGGCGGAACATCCAGAAGGACCACGGGGAATTCGCCTTCGGCTGGACGTTTTCGTCGACGCCTCTTTTGTACGACGGCCGCCTCTACTTGCAGGTGCTTCAGCGCAACGTGCCGGCGCAGGGACGGGGCCGCAGGGACGGGCCGAACGACTCGTACCTTCTCGCGATGGATCCGGCGACCGGGAAGGATCTCTGGCGCCACATCCGACCGGCGGACGCGCGGGAGGAGTCGCTGGAGGCGTTCACGTCGCCCGTGCCGTATGTCCACGGGGGACGAGCCGAACTGCTGGTCACGGGCGGGGATTGCATCACCGGCCACGATCCGGTCACCGGGAAGGAGTTGTGGCGTTGGGGCACGTGGAACCCGGCGAAAGTTCCCCACTGGAGGCTGGTGCCGTCGCCGGTGGCGGGAGCGGGTATCGTCCTGGCCTGCGCTCCCAAGCGGGAACCGATCTACGCCTTCAAGCTGGGCCAGAACGGGACGCTTTCCGACACCGGTTACGCGTGGAAGAGCGGCGATCGCGAGCTGACGTCCGACGTGTCGACGCCGCTGTTCTATCGGGGTCGCTTCTTCGTCCTGAACAGCGATCGGCGCCTCATGCTCTGCGTCGAGCCCGCGACGGGCGAGGTGGTGTGGCAGGGGGAACTCCCGGGCAGGACCAAGTACGAAGCCTCGCCGACGGCGGGCGACGGCAAAATCTACGCGATGAACATGGGGGGCGACGTCGTGGTCCTGGGCGCGGGCGACAAGTTCGAGGTGCTGCACTCGGCGTCGATGGGCGACGAAGGGGACCGGGATGACCGCGCCTCGATCGCCATCGCGCACGGCCAGTTGTTCATCCGGACGGGGTCGAGTCTGCACTCGGTGGCGCCGGGCTCGGGCGGCCGGGAATGACGAAAAGATCGCCGGGCGCCACCTGGCATGCGAGCCGGGTGCCGACGGTCCGCAAGGATTCCGGGTTCTGTTCAAACGCCTTGAGCACGGACCCGCCCGGCCAGCGGAGCTGGTACTGCTCGATTTCTCCGAGGTAGGTGACGCGTTCGATCGTCGCCTCCACGCGGTTGAGGGGGCCTTCCGGGCGAAAGAGCACCGCTTCCGGCCGGAACCCAACTTCGACCTGGGCGCCCGGCCCGACGGCGGCCGGGGCGGAAGCGGGGCCGCCGACGAATATTCCGGCGGGCGTTTCGAGCACGATGGACGCGGCGTCCCGGGACTGGACGGTGCCCGGAAGCCAGTTGGCTTCGCCGATGAATTCGGCCACGAACCGGCTGGCTGGCGCCCGGTAGACCTCCCGGGGCCCGCCGAGTTGTTCGATCGTTCCGTCGCGGAGGACCGCCATGCGGTCGGCCATCGACAGGGCCTCCTTCTGATCGTGGGTGACGTAGACCGTGGTGAGGCGGGTTTGTTCGTGGATGCGCCGGAGTTCGTCGCGCATCTCGAGGCGGAGCCGGGCGTCGAGATTGGACAGGGGTTCGTCGAGGAGAAGGACGTCGGGGCGGATGACGAGCGCGCGGGCGAGCGCGACCCGCTGCTGCTGACCGCCGGAGAGTTGGTTTGGGAGCCGTTCCGCAAGGGCCTCCATCCGAACCATCCCCAGGGCGTCGGCCACCCGCTCCCGCTTTTCGCTCGCCGAGACGGAACGGACTTCCAGGCCGTAGGCCACGTTGTCGGCGACCGTCAGGTGGGGCCAGAGCGCGTAGTTCTGAAACACCATCCCCGTGTTGCGCCGGTGGGGCTCGACCGCGTTCATCCGGCGATCCCCGAACCACAGTTCGCCCGCGTCCGGCTGGTAAAACCCCGCGAGTATCCGAAGGAGGGTGGTTTTGCCGCAGCCCGACGGGCCCAGGAGAAAGAAGAATTCCCGATCCCGGACATCCAGGGAGATGTCCCTTAGCACCGGGGTGTTTCCGAATCGCTTTTCGAGGTTCCGAATCCGGAGGTCCATGGGTGGTTTGTCGGGGATGAGAATCAGGAGGGCGACCCCACCGCTCAAGGCTTGGCCGAGGCGATCGCACGGTATTTGTCGCGGGCCCAGATTTGCCATTCGGTTTTGCGGGCGTGCCGGGTTCCGGGATCGCGCCAGGGTGTTCCGGAGAGTTCGCGAGTCTGGGCTTCCGTGATGGGAACGCGGCCGAGTTCCGCGAGGTCGGCGGGCGGAAGGCCCCGCTGAATCACGGCCTTCCAGGCGGCTTGGAGGTCGTCGTGGACGTCGACCAGGATGGCGCCCGCAAGGGTTGCGACCACGCCGCGCCGCTGCTGGGCGAGGCGGGCGTCGTAGCGGAAACCGGCGGGAAGCCGGAAGGGCGAAGGGCCGATGTTGCTCACGTCCTGGTACGCGGTGTAGAGGCCGGGCCGGACGGGCATGCGTTCGATCGAATGCCGCGCCGGACCTTCCGGGTGGCCGCGGGGCAGGAGCCAGAGTTTCTGGCCGTCGTCCGACAGCGTGTATTCGAGGAACCGGCGCGCGAGATCGCGGTTCGGGGCGCCGCGAAGGATGGCGATCCCGTCGGGATTGATGGCCGCGAAATCCAGGGGAAGGAGGAAGGACAGATTGGTTCTTCCCGCGGCGGCGATCTGGGTGAAGGCGTAAAAATCAATCGCCAGGGCGTACGCGGTTTCGCCGACGGCCGCGTCCTTGGCGGTGGTGGACGAGACGCGATCGAAGCGGCGTGTGTTGCCGGCGAGGCGGGCGAGGAGACTCCAGCCCTCGTCCCATCCGCGGGCCTGGAGGAACGACTCGAACATGACGAGCATCGTCCCGCTGCCTCGCGGATCGCCGGCTCCAACCCACCCCAGGAGTTCCGGGCGGGCCAGGTCCGCCCAGCGGTCGATGGCCGGCAATCGGGCCAGGGATTGGACCCGCAGATTCTGGAGGATCCCGAACGTGGAAATCGCGGCGCCATACCAGGCGAAGTCGGGCGCGCGCAGTTCGATTCCGGCGACGTCGGTCGCGAGTCCATCAAGGATTTCCGGCGGGACGCGGTACGGATCGGCGAGCCGCTTCTCGGCCAGTTCGTAGTAGGGCTCCTGGCCGCCGCCGAAGAAGATGTCGATCCCGATGCCGTCGGGTTTGCGGGCGTACTCGGACTGGACGAACCGGATGGATTCCGAGGAACCGCCGACGATGCGCCAATCAATGTCGACGGTCTCCCCGTGGCGGGCGGCGTGCCAGCGGGAGAATCCGCGTTCGAACTCCTCCCGGATCGCCTCGTTGTGGGGGGAGAGAACGACGAGGGGCCGTCCGGCCCCGGCCCCGGCGCCGGACGGCGGGGCCGCGGCGGGCGTGGCGACGGATGCCAGGAATGCCGCGAAGGCGAGGAACCGGAGCCGCATGGCGGTGGGAACGTAGCGGACCCGCGTCCTGGGAGGAACTTCAAGATCGCCTAATCCAATCCGTCGCCGGGCCTGATTCACCCGGTCTCGCGCTTGCGGGAACTGGCGAAAGCCCGGCAAGATGCGTCTCGACAGTTCCAGAATCGAACCCGAATCGAATCCCGTATGAATCCCTCCCCTCTTCGCGTCGCCGTCACCGGAGCCGCCGGCCAGATCGGCTATTCCCTACTCTTCCGAATCGCTTCCGGCGCGATGTTCGGTCCGAACCAGCCGGTGATCCTGCACCTGGTTGAGATCGAGCCCGCGCTTCCCGCGCTTCAGGGAGTGGTCATGGAACTCGACGACTGCGCGTTCCCCCTGCTGAAGGGGATCGTGCCGACGGCGGACCTGAACGAGGGTTTCAAGGGCGTGAACTGGGCCCTCCTGGTGGGGTCGGTTCCCCGCAAGCAGGGCATGGAACGCAAGGACCTGCTTGGGATCAACGGCAAGATCTTCACCGGCCAGGGCAAGGCGATCCAGGCCAGCGCCGCCAGCGACGTGCGCATCCTGGTGGTCGGAAACCCCTGCAACACGAACTGTCTCATCGCCATGAACAACGCCCGGGGCGTTCCCTCGGACCGCTGGCTGGCGATGACCCGTCTCGACGAGAACCGGGCCAAGTCCCAGCTCGCGAAGAAGGCCGGCGTCGACATCACCGCCGTCACCAATCTCGCGGTGTGGGGCAACCACAGTTCGACGATGTTTCCGGACTTTCCCAACGGGAAGATCCACGGCCGTCCCGTCACCGAGGTCATCGGCCACCACGAATGGCTCCACGGCGAGTTCATCGCGACGGTCCAGCAACGCGGCGCCGCGATCATCAAGGCGCGCGGGGCGTCCTCCGCGGCCAGCGCCGCGAATGCCGTGGTCGACACGGTGCGGTCGGTTGTGAACCCGACCCCGGACGGCGATTGGACCAGCGTCTGCATCGCATCCGAGGGCAAATACGGCATCGACAAGGGACTGATCTGCTCGTTCCCGATTCGCAGCAACGGCAAGAGGCTGGAAGTCGTCGAAGGCCTCCCGATCAGTGAATTCGCGCAGGGCAAGATCGACGGCACCGTGAACGAGTTGAGGGAGGAGCGGGAGATGGTGAAGGAACTGATCCCGGCCTGATCTCGGGAGAAAGCGTATGCTGACGACGAAATACCTGCGCGTTTAACCTCGGGTGCAGGGATCGGCGTTGTCACCAGCCCTCGGAGTTGGGCCGGTCATCGAAGGCGTCACCCTCGATTCGGTCGCTAGAAATCCCCGCACAACCCCGTAGGGGTGGCCGGTCTATAGCAACGATCCATCGCAAAAGAATCCAAGCTCCGTAGGAGCGGACCCTCGGAGCGAGCGGTCCCGGGCTACCATCGTCTGGGAATTGGAGGTCGGAAGGGTCATCCCATCAGTGGAGATTCGTTTTGCTCTTTTTTTCCCCCCTCCTCCTTGCGCTCCTTCAGTCGCCCCGCCTCGGGTGCTGCCCATGGGAGGCCCCCCCCCCCCCCCCCCCCCCCCCCCCTCTCTCCCCCCCATTCCTGGACGCGTTCTATCGGGCATCCAGGCCGGTCCTACGGACCTTGATTCGGAAAGACGAGTTCGGCGAACCCGAGGAGACATCTGTTGTTCTTCACTCCTCCACCGGATCGAAAACCAGCCCTCGGTCTGAGCGGAGGGCCAGGATCTCGCGAGGGAAACGGCAGATGCGCCCGGCAACGGACCGTTCTGAGGCGGTCGGGACAACCCGTGCAAAATCGGTGATCCGACTACCCCCGGAGTCCCCACCGGAGGATCTCGGAGAACTTCGGCGCCTTGCCCTGAAGGAGGATGCCGACGCGAAAGATCCTGCCGGCGATCCAGAGGGTGAGCGCGGTTGTGGCGAGGACGCCGGCCAGACCGGCCCAGGCCTGCCAGGCTGGAACGCCGCCGGGGGCGGCGAGTCGGAGGACCATGACCAGCGGGGTGAACGGCGGGAACAGGGACAGCGCGGTCGCCAGGGTGCTGTGGGGTTCCCTCAGGACCGGCATCATCACCATCACGGGAAGGAGGAGCGGCATCATCACCGGCATCTGGAGGTGCTGGGCGTCCTTGGCATCGCTGCACGCCGATCCGAGCGCGACGGCCGCGGACCCGTACAGGAGCACCGCCGAGATGCCGTACACGAGAAACCAGGGGAGAATCCCCAGGGGAACGACTCCGGACACGGCGGCCGACCCCAAGGCGACGCCACCAGCTCCCCCGTAGAACAGCATGGCCGTGAGCGTGACACCGACGCCGCCCAGGAGTTTTCCCGCCATGATCTCCCACGGCGACGCGCAGCCCAGCAGGACTTCGGCGATCCGCTGGGATTTTTCTTCGAGCACGCTCTGGAGAAGGGGCAGCGCGCCCATCATCACGAGCATCATCATGGCGAGGATGGTCACCATCGGGACCACGACGGTGGTCAATTCGTTCTCCTTCCTGGCCGCCTTCACCTCGCCGGTGGTCTGGTCGCGGGAAGGGAGCGTCATCCCCTGGACGTTGAACCAGGCCTCCAGCGTCTTGCGGCGGTCGGCGTCGATGCCGGCGGCGTCGAACCGTCGCCGGCGAAGTTCCTGGTTGAGGGTCTGCTCCATCCAACCCCCGGGTATCGTCCATGACCGAACTTCGGGCGTAGTACTGGATCGAAGTGCGGGACGAACCCGAAGCGGTTTGGAAGACGGCTGGCGCGACTTCGACGAACGCGTGGAGCGAGCCGGACCGGACGCGGTCGGCGAGAGCCAGTCGTTGGTCTTCCAGGGTGCCGGCCCGCGGGGCGACGAATTCCAGCCGAAGCTCGGGTCCCTTTCGCGAGGCTCCGGGTGCCACCTCGGCCCGCTTCGCCGCGGCCTCGGTCAATGGCGCTTCCAGCGTGCCCGAGGGATCGACGATCGCGAGCCGGCGCTCGGCGGGCTCGGTGTGTTTCATGACCGGAATCGCGAGGAGACCACCGCACATCAGGACCGGCGCGAGGACCAGGCCGATCAGGAAGCCCTTGGTGAACACCGCGGCGATGTAGTCGCGCCGCGCGATGCGGAGGATGCGGCCGATCATCGGTTCACGGGGGGTTGGGGATTGCCGGCGATGCGGACGAAGATGTCGTGGAGGGAAGGTTGGGCGACCTCGAAACTGTCGACCCGCCCCGCGGCGACGAGGCTTCGGAGGATGGATTGCGGATCCGCCCCGGGTTGAAGCCGCAGTTCGCTGCGCTGGCCGAGGTCGCGCACCGATTCGACTCCCGGGAGAAGCGCGAGGGAGCCGGCGTCGACCGGTGTGCGGACGCGGATGGTGTCGGAGCCGTATTGGGACTGGATGGAGGCCAGCGTGCCGTCGAGGACCTTGCGACCGCGGAAGATCATGAACACGAAGTCGCACATCTGCTCGGCCAGTTCCATGTCGTGGGTGCTCAGGATGACCGTCGTTCCCTGGCGGCGGAGGTCGAGGATGGCCGAGCGGAGGAGGTCGGCGTGGACGGGGTCGAGGCCGCTGAAGGGTTCGTCGAGAATCACCAACTCGGGGCTGGCGAGGACGGCGGCGATGAACTGAACCCGCTGGGCGCTTCCCTTGCTGAGCGCCTCGATCTTCTTGTCGGCGTGCTCGACGAGGTCGAGCCGGCGGATCCAGGTCTCGATTTCGTCGTCGACCCGGCGTCCGGACTTCAACTCGCCATAGAATCGGAGCATGGGCCGGACCCGCATCCGCTTGTAGAGCCCGCGTTCCTCCGGAAGGTAGCCGATCCGTCCCGAGACCGCGTCGCGGCGTTCGGATCCCAGGACGCGGATCGTCCCGCGATCGGGCGGGAGGATGTGGAGGATCATCCGGAGGGTCGTGGTCTTTCCGGAGCCGTTGGGGCCTATGAACCCGTAGATGGACTGGGCGGGAACGCCGAGGCTGAGGTCGTCGACGGCGACGTTGTTCCGGAAAGCCTTCGTGACCTCGGCGAGTTCGACGGCGTTCATGCGGAATCGAAACAAGCGGCCGGGGTGACGGTCGGGGAGGGCTAGCGGTTGGTCGGGAGATGTTTCACACCGAGCTTGTCGGGATCATCGACTTCGAACTGCAGGGTGGTGCGGGAGTCGGTCTGATCGTTCCGGATCTCCATGTCGCGGAGTTCGTAGCGGGAATCGACCCGGGCGAAACTTCCCGGGGAGAACTCCTTGAGCAGCTTGTCCTTCGCGTCGTAGGCCTCGGCGCGGACGATCCCTCCCGTTTCCTCGTCGACCCAGGTCACCACGCGTTTGTAGGCGCCGGGGGCGGGCAACGGGTTGAGGCTTTCCAAAACCTGGCACCGGCGGGTGCGCCGGGTCTCCCGGTCGATGACCCTTTGATCCGGCCAGTGAAGAAAGGTCATGCCGAGGTCGACGAACCAGAAATCCGTCCCGGCGAAGCCGATGAACATCTCGTCGGGCCGCTGGGGGCGGAGTTCGGTCACGTTCCCGTCGCCGCCGGCCCGATGAAGGATGAAATGGGGCATGGAGTCGGCGAGATTGACGACGCGAAGGGTTTCGCGGCGTCCGTCGGGAAAGCGCGCCTCGTAGACGGTGCTCCACGGGAAGGCGTTGGTGCCGAGTTCGGCCTTCACCTCGACCGGGACGGAAAGGCGGCGTCCATCGCCATAGCGGACCCTCAGGGTGCCCTTCGAGATCGTGGGCTGGGCGGGACGCTGATCACGGATGGCGGCCGCCAGGGCGCGGCCCTCTTCGGCGGCCTTCTCGGCGCGGCGATCGGCACCCGGCGCGCGGAGGGGGAATCCGGTGACCGCCAGGACGGCGAGGGCGGCTGCGAGGAACGGGGCGGCGACGGGACGATGGGGGTGGAAGGGTGGTGTCACGGGGGGGGAAGGGCTTGGTCCAGAGCTTCGTCCACGTTTCGAACAAAGAGGAGTTGAATGTGTTCAAGGGCTTCCGGAGGCAGATCCGGGATGTCCTTGCGGTTGCCGACGGGGAGGAGGATGCGGCGGATGCCGTGCCGGTGGCCCGCCAGGATCTTCTCCTTGATCCCGCCCACGGGCAGGACGCGGCCGCGGAGGCTGATCTCCCCGGTGACGGCCGTGTAGGAGCGGGCCCGGCGGCCGGTGAAGAGCGATGCGAGGGCGATGCAGACCGCCAGTCCCGCGCTGGGTCCGTCCTTCGGGACGCCGCCGGATGGGACGTGGATGTGGAGGTCGTAGCGTTCGTGGTCGGTCGGGGAAACACTCGAGGGTGACGGCAGGCTGCGGAGAAAACTCAGGGCGGCTTGGGCGCTCTCCTTCATGACCTCGCCGAGGGAACCGGTCAGCAGGAGTTTGCCGGAACCCGGCATTCGGCTCGCCTCGATGTGCAGGAGTTCGCCTCCCACCGGAGTCCAGGCCAGGCCCAGGGCGATGCCAGGCTGGCTGATTTCCGTGGCGTCCTCCCGGGTGTAGCGGGGCGGGCCCAGGAGGGTTGGCAACGAATCCTCGTTGATCTCCACCCGAGCCTTGGCCGTCGCGTCGGGGCTCCGATTCTCCGCGAGTCGCCGGGCCGCCTTGCGGAGGATGGCGGCGAGCTCGCGGTCGAGTTGGCGGACGCCGGCCTCGCGGGTGTAGTCCTCGACGATGCGCCGGACGGCGCCCGCGCCGATGTGGAGATCCTTCGTGGAGAGCGCGTGCTCCTTCAGTTGGCGGGGCAGCAGGTGCCTGCGCGCGATGCGGACTTTTTCATCGACGCTGTAGCTCGGGATCTCGATGACCTCCAGGCGGTCGCGGAGAGCGGCTGGAACGGGCTCCATCCAGTTCGCCGTGGTGACGAACAGAGCCCGGGAAAGATCGAAAGGAACCTCGAGATAGTGGTCGATGAAGGCGGTGTTCTGCTCGGGGTCGAGTACTTCGAGAAGGGCCGAGGCCGGGTCGCCCCTGAAGTCGCTGCCGAGTTTGTCGATCTCATCCAAAAGGACGACCGGATTGCGGCTTCCGGCGCGACGAAACGCCTGGAGGATCCGTCCCGGCATGGCGGCGACGTAGGTCCTGCGGTGGCCGCGGATCTCGGCCTCGTCCCGGAGTCCGCCGAGCGCGATGCGGACGAACTTGCGCCCGAGCGCCTCCGCGAGACTGCGGCCGAGCGACGTCTTGCCGACGCCGGGAGGGCCAACAAGGCAAAGGATCGGAGCCCTGGAATCCGGCTTGAGCTTCATGACCGCCAGGAATTCCAGGAGGCGATCCTTGATGTGCTGGAGTCCGTGGTGGTGCCGGTCCAAAAGCGCCGCCGCCGCGTCGAGGTCGAGTTGGTCGGGCGTCGACGCCTTCCAGGGAAGGTCCAGAAGCCACTCCAGGTAGGTTCGCAGGACGGTATGCTCGGCGACCGCCGCCGGGATGGAGGCGAGCCGGTCGAACTCGCGGTGGGCGATCCGTCCGACCTCCTCCGGAAGATCGGCGTCCTCAAGGCGCTCCCGCAGGGCGTTCGACTCCGCCTGGGTCGGGTCCGCCTCTCCGAGTTCGCGTCGAATCACTCGGAGCTGTTCCCTCAGGAAATAATCACGCTGGCTCTTCGCCAGTGTTCCGGTGACTTCCCCCTGGATCTTCGCTCCCAGCGAAGTGAGTTCGAATTCGCGCTCGAGGAGGGGGGCGAGAAGCCCGAGACGTTCCGAGACCGAGGCCGTTTCCAGGAGTCGCTGCTTTTCGGGCAACGAAATGTTCATCGCGCCGGCGATCAGGTCGGACAGTCGCGCCGGTTCCGTGACATTGGCCGCCGCCATCTTGATGTGGTCGCCGACCGGCGGCCCCATCTTCAGAAACTCCTGGAACCGGGAGTGGAGCGCCCGCGACTGCGCCTGGAGGCGGGGCGCCGTCGTGCTCTTGCCGGGCATCCCGATGATCTGGGCGCGAAGGTAGGGTGACTTGGCGGAGAACCGTCCGAGCCGAACGCGTTGAAGGCCTTCGACCAGGATGCGCGCGGCGCCGTCCGGGTACTTGAGCATCTTGAGGACCCTCGCCGCGCAGCCGACGGCGAAGAGATCCGCCGGGGTGGGATCGCTGACTTCCGGCGACTTCTGAAGCGTGAGGCAGAGGAATCGATCGCCGGCGACGACGTCGTCGACGAGCTTCGTGCTGGGACCCGAGTCGACGAGGAGCGGCGAGACGTTGCCTGGGAAGATGACGATGTCGGTCAGGCCGAGGACGGGGAGTTCGACGGGTAGGTCGGCTGGGCGGACTTCCTCGGCGCCATCCAGGCCGGCGGCCTTGACGAGACTGATGAACTCCGTGTCGAGGCCTCCCATTCAGAGTCTAGACCGCGTGGCGTGATGGAGGAGGACCGGGGCCGGACAGGGAAATGGGATCAAGCGACTTCGATTCGATGGGGTCCCGAGGAACCGGCGTTTTCGCGGGTGAACTCGACCCGAAGGAACCCGTTCAGGTACGCGGCTCGAGCGCTCCCCATATCGAGGCCGGCGGGGAGTTCGACCGCGGCTTCGAAGGCTCCGTAGTCGATTTCCATCATGAGGAACCGGGCATCGGCGGAGCAGGGTGAATCCCGGCGAATTCCGCGGATTCGAAGGCATTTGCCATCGACCGTGAGCGTCAGGTCCTCGCGCCGGATGCCGGCCAGTTCCGCTTTGACGACCACGCCACCTTCGTGGGTGAAGACATCCATGTTGGGCACCCAGGAAACACCACTCCCGGCGGCCTTCATGGGGGCTTGCGGACGTGTGGTCACGAAATGCACCGCGGTGCTGATCTTCGAAGATGCCATGCCCAAGTGCCGGTACGCTACGCCACCGAGTGGAAGCACGCAAGCCACGGAACCGATCGATTCCCGGGCGCCTCTCACTTCGGCGATTCAGGTCGCTGAACCGCTGGTGGTTGGGGGTGCGTTCGCCCCGAAGCACCGTATTGGGCGGTCCAAGGCGCTTTTCCCGAAGTCGTCGGACAGCATCCGCCGCCGCATCGCCCGGACCTTCGCCGGCGGCTTCGAACGAAAAGCGCCGTCGCGACCGCGACTCCCACCAGGGCCAGCGCTGCGATCTGCTGCCAGTCCATGGCGCCCATCCTAGGTCCGGAACGCCTGGGACGCGAGCGACCGCTTCGACCGTGCTCGGCTTTGTTATCGCCTCGGATTTCGCGCTTCAAGCCGGGACGGGGCGAAGACAGGATCCCACCGCTTTGGGCGAACGATCTCCTCCGGCGGAAACGGGTCCCCTGGTTGCCGCCGTTGCCGACACTCCCGCGTTCCAGGATCTCCGGTCGCGATTGGAGGCGGGCGGCGTGTCGTCGTGGACCGGCGTTTCCGCGGGGGCCCAACCCTTCGTCGCGGCCCTGATCCGACGGTGGTTTCCCTCCCGACCGGTGGTCCTGGTGCTGGAAGGACTCAAGGCGCAGGAGGCCGCCTACCAGGATATCCAGACGTGGGTCCCCTCCGCCGACGGGACGCCGCAACACCTCTTCTACCCGGACTGGGAGATCCTCCCCCACGAACCCAAGCTCCCGCACGTCGACGTCATCTCCGATCGGTTGGTGGCGCTCGATGAATTTGAGAAGCGCCGCGCGGACGGCGGCGCTTCGATCGTGGTCGCATCGGTGACCGCGCTGATGCAGCGCACGTTTTCGCCGGCGCAATGGGAGTCGCGCCGGCGATCACTCACCGAAGGCGATTCCTGTGATCCGCTGGATCTCGTCGAATGGCTCGAGGACCAGGGGTATGAGCCGGAGGCCCAGGTGACCCTCAAGAGCACCTTGGCCCTGCGGGGAGGCATCCTGGATGTCTGGTCGCCGGGCGCCCCGTGGCCGGTACGGATCGAATTCTTCGGCGATCAGGTGGAGTCCCTGCGGGAGTTCGATCCCATCACCCAGCTTTCGCGGGAAAGGGTCCGGTCCGTGAACCTTTCGCCGGCGGGCGAACTCGGGTTGTTGAAGCGGATGGCCGCCGGGGCGGCCGAGGCCGGCGGTAACTCACCGCCATTTGGTACGCTGCTGGATCACCTCCCTCCGGGCGCCGTCCTTGTTCTCTCGGCTCCCGATAGCCTGCGCGAACGCGCGGCTTCGTACGCCGGCCAGGTGCCGGACGGCGATCCCTTTTTCGAGCCCTGGGACCAGGTGCTGGAGAAGGCCGGGCAACGGGGCGACACCGTCGTGGAGTTGACGGAATCGCTGGATCCGGATTTGAGCGGCGCGCCTCCGGAAGGGTTCGAGGCGACGCCTCGTCTCGAGAGCCTGGAGACCTACCGGCCCATGGGGACGCGCGTTCCGGAAGCGGTGGTGGCGGAGGCGCAGCGCCGGGAGTTCTTCGGGCAGATGCACCGGTGGCTGCGCCAGGGACTCGGGGTCCATGTCCTCTGCAACAACGAGGGTGAGCGCGAGCGGTTCCTCGAGATCTGGACCGACTATGGACTGACGAACGCCCCGGGGACCGGGGACTCGGCCCGCCTGTTCATCCATCTCGGCGCCTTGAGTCGGGGGTTCCTGGTCGAGGCGGCGGCCTTCGTGGTGGTCACCGACGCCGAGATTTTCGGCCGCTACAAGGTGCTGCGCCCGCGGCGGCTCAAATCCGCCCACGCCCAGACGTCCCGTTCGCTCCTGGACATCGATTTCACGGACCTGGAGGAAGGCGATTTGGTGGTTCACGTGGAGCATGGGATCGGACGTTTCCTGGGGCTTCAAACGTCGCCGGTGTCGCAGGGGCACCGGGGCCTGGCCCAGGGTCCGGGCCAGGAATGCCTCGCCATCGAGTACGCGCCCTCCGTGGCGGATCAGCCCGCGCCGAGGCTCTACGTGCCGGTATCGGAGGCGCACCTGGTCAGCAAGTACGTCGGCGCGGGCAAGGCCCGTCCGCCGTTGAACACCCTGGGCGGGACGCGCTGGGCCAAGGCGCGGAAGGACGCGGAGCGGGCCGTCGCGGATCTGGCGGCGGAGCTGCTTGAGATTCAGGCCGCGCGGGACACCCAGCCCGGACACCCCTTCCCGCCGGATTCGGCCTGGCAGCGCGAATTCGAGGCGTCCTTCCTGTTCGAGGAGACACCGGACCAGGTGCGGGCGATCGAGGCGACCAAGCGCGACCAGGAGAAGCCGCAACCGATGGACCGCCTGATCTGTGGCGACGTCGGATTCGGGAAGACGGAGGTGGCGATCCGGGCCGCTTTCAAGGCGGTCATGGGGGGCAAACAGGTGGCGATCCTCGTGCCGACCACCGTCCTCGCCCAGCAGCACGCGAACACCTTCCGGGAACGGATGAGCGATTACCCGGTCCGCATCGAGCTGCTGTCGCGGTTCCGATCGAAGCGCGAGCAGCGTCAGGTGCTGGAGAAACTCGAGGCGGGCTCCGTGGACATCGTGATCGGCACGCACCGCCTTCTCCAGGCGGACGTGCAGTTCAAGGACCTCGGCCTGGTGGTGATCGACGAGGAGCAGCGCTTCGGGGTCATGCACAAGGAGCGCTTCAAACTGCTCCGGCGCACCGTCGACGTGCTCACCCTGACCGCGACGCCTATTCCGCGGACGCTGCATCTCGCGCTGAGCGGGGCCCGCGACATGAGCACCATCGAGACGCCGCCCCAGGACCGGCTTCCGGTGGAGACGATGGTCGCGGCCTACGACGACCGCCTGGTCCGCGACGCCATTCAGCGCGAATTGAACCGGCAGGGCCAGGTGTTCTACCTGCACAACCGGGTCACGACCATCGAAGCCGTGGCGCTCAAGATCAAGACCCTCGTGCCCCACGCCCGGCTGGTGGTCGGGCACGGGCAGATGGACCCGGACGACCTCGAGGAGGTGATGACGCGCTTCGTGAACGGCGAGGCCGATGTCCTCGTGTCGACGACCATCATCGAGAGCGGGTTGGATATCCCGAACGCCAACACGATCCTCATTGATCGCGCCGACCGTTTCGGGCTGAGCGAGCTCTACCAGCTGCGCGGGCGCGTGGGGCGGTACAAGCACCAGGCCTACGCCTACCTTCTGATCCCACGCCACGCCCAGCTTCTGAGCGAGGCCCGCAAACGCATCGCCGCGATCCGCCAGTACTCGAGCCTCGGAAGCGGTTTCAAGATCGCCATGCGCGACCTCGAGATTCGCGGCGCCGGGAACCTCCTGGGAGCCCAGCAGAGCGGACACATCACGGCGGTTGGATTCGAGCTCTACTGCCAGCTCCTGCGACAGAGCGTTTCCGCCCTCAAGGGGGAAAAGGTCCAGCCACGGGTGGACGTGCTGGTCCGGTTCGATTTTCTTCCGCTCAACCCCGCCGACGAGGCCAGGCCCAGGTCGGTGGAACGGAAGCGGACCGGAGATCCCCGCCCGCCAGGGGATGCCCGGGGACGGAATGGGGGGGATTCCAAGGCGGCCCCGCCCGCCATCGAGAAGGCCTTCGCGGGGCTGCCGGCTTCGTATGTGCCGGACGCCCGGCAGCGGGTGGATCTCCACCGTCGCCTGGCGCAGGTTTTCGAGCCCACTCAGATCCGGCGTTTCAAGGAGGAACTGCGGGACCGCTTCGGACCCCCGCCTGTCGCGGTGGAATTGCTCATCCTGATCGCCGAGCTGCGGCTTCTGGCGGCGGGTGTGGGTGTCACCGCGGTGGAGACCCGGGAGGACAAGCTGATGCTCACCCGCGGGGGGCATTGGGTCCAGGTCGGTGGGCGCTTTCCCAGGCTCACCAAACGCGAACCCAAATCGCGCCTCCTGGAAATCCGAAGGTTCCTGACGTCCCTCGCGCCCGCGCGTCCGAAGGGCTGATTTCCCGCGGCGGGTCCGCGGGCGGATGCGGATGGGTTCCGTACCGCCGGCTTTCGGCCGGCTGGAAAGTCGGCGGTACAGCAGAAAAGCCGCGGTCAGGCGATTCGGTCGACCGGGATCTTGGCGGCGGCCTTGCCGCGGTCCTCATTGACGAAGGTGAGGAGGATTCCGCCGCCGACGAAAAAGATGCTGATCGCCAGCAGGGCGGGGCGCTGGCTCCCGGTGGACAGGGAGAGGTAGCCGAACAACAGGGGGCCCAGGAATGCGAGCGCCTTCCCTGCAATCCCCAGGAATCCGAAGAATTCGGCGGCATTTTCCTTCGGAGTGAAGAGCGCGACGAGACTGCGGGTCACCGACTGAGTCGACCCCATCCCAAGGCCCGCGAGAAAGCCGACGACGTAGAACGAGCCCTTCGAGTGGGAGAAGTAGGCCACGATCAGGGCGACGACCCAGATCACGAGCGAGATCAGGATGGTCGCCTTTTGGCCGATCCGGTCGGCGAGCCGCCCGAATCCAAGCGCCCCGAGCAGCGCCACGACGTTCAGACCGATGAAGAGGATGGTCACGTCCGGGGTCGTGAACCCGATCGTGTCCGTGGCATAGCGCGCCGCGAACGTGATGACCGTGACGACCCCGTCGTTGTACACCAGGAACGCGATCAGCAGTTTCACCAGTTCCTTGTAGCGCCGGATGTTCCTGAAGGTGTTCGCCAGTTGCTTGAAGCCGACCGTCAGGTAGTTCTGCCCGGGCGGCAGCGCGCGCGGGACGCTTCGTTCGCGGACGAAGAGAAACGTCGGGATCACCGCGACGGCGTAGTAGGCGGCGATGATCAGCGGAATCCACTGCGCCCGCGAAAGCTGTTCGGGCGTCGGATTCTCGACGATGTCCTTGGCGAGGGGCAGGCAGAGGAACAACGCGATCAGCCCGCTGCCGTAGCCCATGGCCCATTTCAGTCCCGAAATGCGCCCGGCGTTCGATTCGTTCGAGATCCCGGGAAGAAAGGAATCAATGAACACGCCGCCCCCGGCGAATCCGATGTTCGCGAGGATGTAGAGTCCGAGGCCGACCGTGGCCATGCCCGGGCCGACCCATCCGAGGGTCGCCGTGAAGAAGACGATCGCGCAGGCGCAGACCGCCAGGAACTTCTTTCGGCTGCCGGAAAAATCCCTCTTCTTCTTCCTTTTCCGCGATCGCTCCAAGGATTGGCGCCACGAGGGCGACGACGACCTCGGAGATCGAGGCGCCCAGACCCCAAAGGAAGTCCGCCCGGCCGGTGTCCCCGACCACCACCTTGCCGAAGAACGACGCGTACAGAACCGTCACGATCACGGTGGTGAACGCCGAATCCGCGACGTCGTAGCACGCCCAGCCGAAGATTTCGCGACGGCTGACCGGAGTTTCAGCGGGATTCGGATTCGGCCTGGGGGTCTCCGGCGCTTCCGTTGGTGTCGTGGGTGGGAGGTGGGGCATGGCGTGGGGGTGCCGCCGGCTCAAGGCCCGCAGGGCGATTCCGGGGCATTACGGGGAAGGCGAACTCAATGGGCAAGTCCGCCGGCGGCTGCCCGCCATCGAAAAAACTGGTCCACCGATGGATCGGGTGTCCGGCGGCTCGGTCGTAGCGCCGACTGGAAAGCCGGCGCGACAACCGCTGCGGGACACCGTGCATTCCCGGCGGACGCCGCGGATGCAATGCAAGCGCCCGTTTGCACGGGATCGTGTTCCGTCCTTGGCCCGCCTGGTTCTCGGATCATCCCCCGGATCCGACGCTCCGACAGTTGGGATCCATCGGGTGGAAGACCCCGGACATGGCTGGAGGGCGGGATTCCATCCAGGGCGTTGGAACGTGAGCCACAATCCTTCCAAATCATTCAACCCGCAGTTCATTACGTGAACTGGACATGGAGCATGTTCTTAGTTTACAAAGTCGAATTCCTTGGCGAAAACGCATCCACCCTAGGATTTTTGCGGGCAAAAACACCATCTAACGCGTTTCGATCGAGTGCCTTGAAGCCAGCCGAATCCTCACAATGCGGCATAAGCTCGAAAAATGCTGGATCTCCTATTTCCTGAGTGATAAGCAGTACCGCGTATCACATTTCGCCTAGCTGCTATGACCAAAGCCCGTTTCGTTGCGTGGGTGCAGGGGGTTGAAGAAGCGGCTTTGTCGCGGTCGGAGCCCTCAAGTCGTCTCCACCCGGACGATGCCTTCAGTTTTCTTTCCTACTGGCGGGGATCCGCGCCGGCCTCGCGATCGCCAAGGAATCTTCGCCACCAAGTAGCTGGGTCTCTGGCAGACGTTGTGCTCTCCCATCGAAACATGACCGGCACCCACGCCTAGCTGGGTGCGGATCCCTTTCACTCCACACCACCCCTTTCGATCCACGACCAACGAGCGACCTGATCACCACCGTTTCTTCTCTCCTCAACCACTGAAAACCTGACTCGACCGAAGTCCCACAAAAACCCACCCAACGATGAAATCGATGTTTCCAACACCAAAACCATGTTCCAGCCGCGGGCTAGGCGCCTTGCTGCTGGTTTTCGCCGCCTGGCTTGTGCCGGCGTCCGCGTCCTACGGGATCGCGGACACGTCGTGCTGCATCACCCTGCCGCCAAGTCCCCCTCCGCCGAATCTTTCGATTCAGGTGCAGGCGGATGCGGTGGTCGACGGAAGTCTGGGCGCGCCTCCAGGGACTGGAATCGAGCCCGATTTCAGCTTGTTCAACGTTTTTATTCTTCCCGGAGATTCGGTGTCTCCCACACCCGCGATTCCGGCCGGGCGGTACACGGCATGGTGTTTTGATCGGACCACCAGGATCGACGCTTTCAACCCAACCGCGTTCGGCGGTTCCTTGCACTCCAGCTGCGACCCGAACCTGAACCAATACCTACCGAATCACCCCGGCGTGAAGAAGGGCCCCGAAGTATGGAACAAGGTCAACTACCTCCTCAATCACCGCGCCGAAGGCTGCGGTGGCCTGGTCCCGACGATGTGGGAGTTCCAGACGGCGATCTTCCAACTATTCGATCAGGGACTGCCACCAACCGGCGGTGGCAATCCGCCCTACCGGCAAGAGGTCGTCGATTGCCTCGTCGACAAGGCCAACGCGAATGGCCCGAGCTGGACGCCGACGTGCGGCGACAAGATGGCGGTCGTGTTCAACATCGACATCAACTGGGACAACCTTGCTCCCGAGGTTCAGCTCCTCTTTCTTGAAGTGCCTTGCCCCTGCACGTCGCTGGGCGATTACGTTTGGCTGGACGACAACGCGAACGGGATTCAGGACGAACCCGCGAGCAACGGCGTCAACGGCGTGACCGTGAACCTGCTGGACTGCGATGGAAATCCAGTGGTGGACGGCGCCAGTCAGCCGGTGACGACGACGACCGCGAACGACGTCGACGGCAACCCCGGCTACTACCTCTTCAACAACCTGCTCCCGGGCTGCTACCAAGTGGAGTTCGAACTTCCGGCTGGTCATGGGTTCACCACCCAAAATGCCCCCGGATCGACCGGGGCCAACGGCAGTGATGCGCATCCCGTCACGGGACGCACCGGCGACATCCCCATCGCTTTCGGCGATCACGATCTCAATTGGGACGCGGGCCTGATTCGGCCGGCGTCGATCGGCGACTTCGTGTGGGAAGACGGCGACCTCGACGGTCAGCAGGGCGGAACCGAACCCGGCATCGCCGGAGCGACGGTGAGCCTGTCGGACTGCTCGGGCGCCGCGGTGACGGACATTTTTGGCAACCCCGTGGGTCCCGTGGTGACCGGAGCGGACGGGGCGTACAGCTTCACAAACCTGAAGCCGGGCAACTACCAGGTGACGTTCGTGCTGCCGGGCGGGTACGTGTTCACGCAAGCCTTCGCCGGCGGGACGTCGACGGACAGCAACGCGAACCCGGCCGATGGCGTGAGCGATTGCCGGACGCTGGTCTCGGGCCAGAACGACGACACGGTGGACGCGGGCGCGTACAAGCCGGCGTCGATCGGCGACTTCGTGTGGGAAGACGGCGACCTCGACGGTCAGCAGGGCGGAACCGAACCCGGCATCGCCGGAGCGACGGTGAGCCTGTCGGACTGCTCGGGCGCCGCGGTGACGGACATTTTTGGCAACCCCGTGGGCCCCGTGGTGACGGGAGCGGACGGAGCCTACAGCTTCACGAACCTGAAGCCGGGCAACTACCAGGTGACGTTCGTGCTGCCGGGCGGGTACGTGTTCACGCAAGCCTTCGCCGGCGGGACGTCGACGGACAGCAACGCGAACCCGGCCGATGGCGAGAGCGATTGCCGGACGCTGGTCTCGGGCCAGAACGACGACACGGTGGACGCGGGCGCGTACAAGCCGGCGTCGATCGGCGACTTCGTGTGGGAAGACGGCGACCTCGACGGTCAGCAGGGCGGAACCGAACCCGGCATCGCCGGAGCGACGGTGAGCCTGTCGGACTGCTCGGGCGCCGCGGTGACGGACATTTTTGGCAACCCCGTGGGCCCCGTGGTGACGGGAGCGGACGGAGCCTACAGCTTCACGAACCTGAAGCCGGGCAACTACCAAGTGACATTCGTGCTGCCGGGCGGGTACGTGTTCACGCAAGCCTTCGCCGGCGGGACGTCGACGGACAGCAACGCGAACCCGGCCGATGGCGAGAGCGATTGCCGGACGCTGGTCTCGGGCCAGAACGACGACACGGTGGACGCGGGCGCGTACAAGCCGGCGTCGATCGGCGACTTCGTCTGGGAAGACACCGACAAGAACGGTCAGCAGGACGGCGGCGAACCCGGCATCTCCGGGGCGACGGTGAGCCTGTCGGACTGCTCGGGCGTGGCTGTGACGGACATCAACGGCAACCCGGTGACCCCCGTGGTGACCGGTGCGAACGGAGCCTACAGCTTCACGAACCTGAAGCCGGGTCAGTACCAGGTGACGTTCGTGCTGCCCAGCGGCTACACCTTCACCCAGGCTTTCAACGGCCCGACGGACACGGACAGCAACGCGAATCAGGCCGATGGCAAGAGCGACTGCCGGACACTGGCCTCGGGCCAAAACGACGACACGGTGGACGCGGGCGGCACGAAGCCGGATGAGACCGGTGAATGCGTGCCGGCCACCTTTGTGTTCGACGGGAACTCCCCGGGTGACGGGACCGATGGCAATGTCCGGACGTTCACCGTGGACGGCGTCTCGGTGAAGGCGACGGCTTTCAGCCGCGACACGGACGGAAACTGGAGTCCGGCCTACCTCGGGCAGTATCCGGGAGGTCTGGGCGTGACGGACTCGAGCGAAGGCAACGGCAGCGGCAACCTCCACACCGTGGATAATGTGGGCCAGATCAACTACGTCCTGTTCGAGTTCTCGAAGCCGGTCGTGGTGAGCCAGGCCTTCCTTGGCTATGTGGTCGACGACAGCGACCTGACGGTCTGGCTCGGCGAATTCGCCGATCCCTTCAACAACCACATGACCCTGAGCGACGCGCTCCTGGAATCATTCGCCTACACCGAAGACAACACCACGACGAGTTCGTCGCCCCGTTGGGCTTCGTTCAACTCGGGTGAAGTGGTCGCGAACGCGGTTGTGATCGCGGCGTGGCCCGGCGACGAGACCCCCGAGGACAGGTTCAAGATCCAGAAGCTGGACGTTTGCGTGCCGGGATCGCAGGCGCTGGCCACCATCGGCAACCGGGTTTGGGAGGACGAGAACCAGAACGGAACCCAGGACACGAGCGAGTTCGGCGTCGCCGGGGTGACGGTCCAGCTCTATCGATGCGTGGGCGACTCCCTGGTGGGAACCACCACGTCCTCCTCGCAGGGCCTCTACAGCTTCACCGTCCCTCCGGGCGATTACTACGTGAAGTTCAGCAACCTGCCGTCGGGTTACGTCTTCAGTCCGTCGACGCCGAGCGGCGTCTCGGATGCGACCGACAGCGACGCGGATCAGATCACGGGCAAGACGGCCTGCACGACCCTGGTGGACGGCGAGGACGACGACAGTTGGGACGCGGGCATCTACAAGCCCGTGGTGACCGCCTGTATTCCCGCGACGTTCAACTTCAACGGCAGCTCCTCGGGGAGCGGAACGGCCGGCAACATCCGGACGTTCAGCGCCGGAGGAGTTTCGGTGAAGGCCTCCGCCTTCAGCCGAACGAAGTCCGGCGGAAGCTGGGCGGCCGCCTACCTGGGAACCTTCTCGGGTGGCCTGGGTGTCACGGATTCGGGCGAGGGCAGCGGCGGTGGGAACTCCCACACCGTCGACAACATCGATCGGGACAACTACGTCCTGTTCGAATTCTCCAAGCCGGTGGTCGTCTCCCGCGCCTTCCTGGGCTACGTGGTGTCCGACAGCGACATCACGGTCTGGGTTGGCAACGCGTCCAATCCGTACGTCAACCACCTGAACCTCAATGACGGAGTGCTCGCGGGTCTGGGCTACACCGAGGACAACACGACGACCAGCACGACGACTCGTTGGGCCACCTTCAACGGCGGCGAAATCGTGGGCAACGTCCTGGTGATCGCCGCCTGGCCGGGTGACACGACTCCCGAGGATCAGTTCAAGATCCAGAAACTCGAAGTCTGCGAGCCGTCGGGTCAGGCCTGCTTCGGCAGCATCAGCGGTTCCGTGATGCGGGACTGCAACGACGACGGCAGCCTGTCGGGTGAAGCCGGCCTCGGTGGAGTCACCGTCCAGCTCAAGGACAATTCCTGGGCGCTGTTGGATTCGACGACCACCGGGTCGGATGGTTCCTACAGCTTCACGGGGTTGGCCGCGGCCACCTACCGCGTCGTGGTGGTTCCTCCCTCGGGCCACGACCTTTCGGTCGATCCCGACAGCACGGCCGACGGCAAGGCGACCATCAACCTGGCGTCCTGCCAGGACAAGACCGGTGTGAAGTTCGGTTACCATGGCACCGCTCCCGCGGTCAGCCTGGTCAAGACCGGCCCCACCTCGGCCCTGTGCGGCAGCACCATCACCTTCCGGTACGAGGTGAAGAACACGGGCAACACCTGCCTCTACGGCGGCATGAGTGTCAGCGACCCGCTCTTTGGCGGCCAGATCTGGCACAAGACACCGGTCACGCCGGGTGAATCCTACGTCTTCGAGAAGACGTACGTGGTGAAGGCGAACGACCCGAATCCGCTGGTCAGCACGGCGACGGTCTACGGCCATCCCCCCGGAAACCTGCCGGTTGTCTCCAAGCAGTCGACCTGGTCGGTTGAACTCCAAGGTTGCGCCCCGGCGTGCCCGGTGGTGATCGCGGGCGATGAGAAGTGCACGATCCAGTGGAATGCCTGCTCGGGCGCCACGAAATACAAGATCAAGCGCTCCCTGTCCCCCAACGGTACCTACACCGTCGTCAAGAACGACTGCACTTCGACCTCCTGGTCGAACACCGGGTTGTCCAACGGCACCCAGTACTACTACAAGGTCTGCGCCGTCGTGGGTGGAAGCGATTCCGCCGACTCCCCCGAGGCTTGCGGCATCCCGACGTCGGGACTGCCCAGCCCCTGGAAGTCGAAGGACATCGGCTCCGTGGGCGCTGACGGCGGCGCCTCCTACGACGGTGGGACCTTCACGGTCAACGGTTCAGGCGACGATATCTGGAACGCATCGGATGCCTTCCGCTTCGTCTACCAGTCCGCCAGCGGCAACTGCACCGTGATCGCCAAGGTCACCGGCGTTCAAAACACCCACGGTTGGGCGAAGGCGGGCGTCATGATCCGCGATTCCCTCAGCCCCGATGCCGAACACGCCTCGGTGTTCATCACTCCATCCAACGGGGTGGCCTTCCAATACCGGTCCAACACCGGCGGGAGCAGCAGCAATGAGAACACGACGGGCGTCGATGCCCCGCACTGGGTCAAGATCGTGCGCTCCGGCGCGACGTTCATCGCCTACCAGTCGTCCAATGGCAGTTCGTGGACGAAGATCGGTTCCAAGTCCATCTCGATGAGCAGCAGCGTGTACATCGGGCTGGCCACCACGAGCCACAACGACGGAGTCGTCTCGACGGCGACCTTCAAGAACATCACGGCGTCCCCGTAAGGCGATCGCCGACTTCTCCATCCTTCGCAGCCGCATGCGGTTGTTGAAGTGACCCACACGATCGCGGTGGTTCCTCCTTCGGGAGGGGCCACCGCGATCGGCTTTAATACCAAAGCTTTTCCGTCCGATACACTTCTGGCGAAACTGACGACGATGAATGTGAGAGCCCGTACCAGCTGGGGTGGACTCGCGGTGGTGGTCATGGTCCTGGCCGCGGTCGGTGTGTTGAGCGTGATCTGGAAGCCGATCCGCCGAAACGACGGGTCCGAAGGAATCCAACCCTCCCGCGAAGGAGCGCCGAACCGCGGGATGCCGCCACGGTCGGATGGACTTGGTCCCGCTTCCTCGGCGGTCACGTCTCCCAACCCTTCCGTCGAGTCCGCCGGTGGCACCGGGGATCCCTCCAAACCCTTTCCCAACGCCCTGCGCCCCTGGATCGCCGCCGCCGTTGCGGGTCTGAACGCGGAGTCCGATCCGGATCGCCACCGGGAATTGGTCGAGCAGGCGCTCGGCCAGGTGCGCGACGCCGATCTCGGTTCGGCGCTCTCCGTCCTCACGGATCCGGAGTTCTCGGAATCCGGACGCGAACTCAGCCAGCGATTGCTGGAACGTTGGGGTGCCGCCGATCCCGCGGCGGCCACGGCGTGGACCGGGCGGATGTCGGCGGGCGAAGCCCGGGACGAGGCTTATGGCCATGTGGCGCGGGGCTGGGCCGGCCGCGATCTCGACGCCGCCCGCGACTGGGCGGTGAACATCCCCGAATCCTCGGAACGCGACAGCGCCCTGGTCCAGGTGGCCTACCAGCTGGCCGGCGAGCGGCCCGTCGAGGCCTTGCAGCTCGCGATCGAGATGCAGCCGACTGCGAGGCGGGACGAGCTCCTCAATCACTCCGCCACGCAGTGGGCCTCCCAGGCGCCCGTCGATGCCGTCGCCTGGGCATCCCAGGTCGCCGACGAGGAACTCCGAAGCCGCCTCCTCCGGGACATCGTCACCGAATGGGGAGACCAGGACCCGATGGCCGCCGCGACCGCCGCCGTCCAATCGCTGCCCGTGGGCCGGGAGCAAAACGACACCGTGGTCGGAATCGTTCAGCGCTGGGTTCAGAACGACCCGACGACCGCCGCAGCCTGGGTGAGCGCCTTCCCCGAGGGCGAATTGCGCGAAACGGCCGGGCGCGAATTGGTGACGATCTGGGCCGATCAGGCCGCCGCGGACGCCGGTCACTGGCTCGATGGTCTTCCCCAGGGCGGCTTCCGCGACACGGCGGTCGCGGCCTACGCCGACAAGATCCTGCCCCAGGTCCCCGAAACGGCGGCGGCCTGGGCGATGCAGATCGCCGACGCCAGCCAGCGGGCGGAGATGTTGGAACGAGTCGGCGCCGGTTGGCTGGAGTCCGACGCCGCCGCCGCTCGGGCGTGGATCTCGCAGTCCGCCCTGTCCCCGGAAGCGAAGGCGCGTCTCCTGGCACCACCCGCTCCTCCCGTCGTGACGCCAGGTCCCGACGGGGCGGGGACGGAGGGTCCGCGTTCAGGCGACACGGGCGGGTGAGCCGCGGGGTCTGGGGAGGCCGTCTTTCGGCGTCGGCGTCGACGTCGGCGTCGGTATCGGAATCGGTATCGGAATCGGAGTCGAAATCGAAGGAATCCATCGTCGATAGCGACCCCGACCTCGACCCCGATCCCATCGGGGACCACCCGCCGCTCTTCAAGGCCGCTCGTCGGAGGATTTCCATCTCCCATTCCAGGAGCGGAGCGCCGGATGCGCCCGAAATAACCCCTTGCCAGGGTTTTCTTCCCCGATAGGCTCCTTCGCCTGCCCGGGCTCCGCATTGGCGGCTGCCCACGAGGGGCTGAGAAACGAAAGATAAACCCGTAACCTAACCGTCAACCTCCGTTGTCCGGCAACGTTCGTTGCGTTTAGGCAATGGAGTCTTCGCAGGATTCCTCCCGCCAAGTCTCCACGCAGTTCAGAAAGTCATCGTCCGCATGCTCACCATGGAAGAGGCCCTGCGGCACAGCGACCTCCGCTTTGCCCCCGGCCAGATCGTCAAGGGAATCATCATCGAGGTCCGCGCTCGCGAAGTCCTCGTCGATATCGGCTACAAGAGTGAAGGCGTCGTGTCCGCGGCGGAGTTCGAGGACATCTCCTCCGTCAAGGTCGGCGACGAGGTCCCGATCTTCATCGAGAAACTCGAGGACCGCGATGGAATGGTCGTCGTCTCCAAGGAGCGCGCCGAGTTCAAGCAGAACTGGGAGAAGATCCTGAGCTGCGCCACCGAAGGCGGTGTGATCAGCGGCAAGGTCAAGGCCGTGGTCAAGGGTGGCCTGCTCGTGAATGTCGGCGTGGAGGCGTTCCTCCCGGCTTCGCAGGTCGACGTCGTCCCGCCCAAGAATCTGCAGATCTACGTCGGGAACAACTACGACTTCAAGATCGTCAAGATCAACCAGGACCGACAGAACATCGTCCTGTCCCGCCGCGAACTCATCGAGGCGGAGCGCGCCGAACGCCGGTCGCGCCTGCTCCAGGAGATGACCCCCGGCGATATCCGCAAGGGCACGGTCAAGAACATCACCGACTTCGGCGCGTTCATCGACCTCAACGGCCTCGACGGTTTGCTCCACATCACCGACATGTCCTGGGGCCGCATCGGGCACCCGTCCGAATTGCTCAAGGTCGGCCAGGAGATCGACGTGGTGGTTCTCGACGTCAACAAGGAGAAGGAACGCGTCAGCCTCGGCCTCAAGCAGAAGCTCCGCAATCCGTGGGAGAGCATCGAGGAGAAGTACACGGTCGGTCAGAAGGTCCAGGGCAAGATCGTCAACCTGGTGCCCTACGGCGCCTTCGTCGAGATCGAGCCCGGTGTCGAAGGCCTCATCCACGTCACCGAACTCTCCTGGACGAAGCGCATCGCGAAACCGTCCGACGTGCTCAAGCAGGGCCAGGAAATCGAAGCGGTCGTTCTCGGCATCAACCGGGACGAACAGAAGATCAGCCTCGGCATCCGCCAGCTCGAGGCCAACCCCTGGGACAGCGCCCACGAGAAGTACCCGCCCGGAACCAAGGTCAAGGGCAAGGTCCGCAACCTCACGAGCTACGGCGCCTTCGTCGAACTCGAGGAAGGCATCGACGGCATGGTGCACGTCTCGGACATCTCCTGGACCCGCAAGGTCAATCATCCCTCCGAAGTCCTCAAGAAGGGCGACGAAGTCGAGGCGGTGGTGCTCGAAGTCGATCGTCCCAACCAGCGGATCGCCCTGGGCGTCAAGCAACTGGGCGACGATCCGTGGGAACACATCGACCAGCATTACAAGGTCGGCGACCTCGTCACCGGGAAGGTCACGAAGCTGGCCAGCTTCGGCGCCTTCATCGGCCTCCAAAACGAGATCGATGGTCTCGTCCACATCTCCCAGGTCAGCGAGGACCGGGTTGAGAAGATCAAGAACGTGCTCACCGTCGGCCAGGAGGTCACGGCGCGCGTCGTCAAGATCGACCGCGCCGAGCGCCGCATCGGGCTGTCCATCAAGGCGGCCAATTACACACCGGAGCAGCTCAAGGAAGAGCAGAAGATCCTCGACGCGCTCAAGCCCGGCGAAGATCTCGTCGCCCTCGCCTCGGCCTTCGACGCCGCGGACGAAGCCCGCATCGCACGGGACAAGGAATAGTTCCTAGGCCGAGGCCCGGGAGCCGACGGTCCGTTCGCTCGAATACCGAACTTCACCCGCCACGACGTGGCGGCTTCGACAAGTGGGGCGGGTCCGCAAGGATCCGCCCCAACTTTTTTTTCCGACCGCCGGTTCTCCCTGTACCGCCGGCTTTCAGCCGGCTCTGAAGATTGGCCATTTTTCCTGAGTTCACCGATCGGATTCGGCCTTCTCGGCGCCGGGATCGATGTTTTCCCCAACCTAGGAGATGGGCCTGTCGTCGAAGGCGACACCCTCGATTCGGTCGCGAGAAATCCCCGCGCAGCCCCGTCAGGGGCGGCCGGTCGATAGACAGGCCGGTCCTACGGACCTGGGTTCGAGGAGAGGGTTCGGCGAATGAAGGGCGTTACCTCCCTGGGGATGCGATGCCCCGTGGAGTCGGCTCCCCCTGTAGCGCCGGCTTTCAGCCGGCTCGGGTCGGTTTTGAATCCAGGGAAGGCGAGAGGCCGACTGGAAAGTCGGCGGGACACAGCAGGCTTCCGTGGGGGCGGGGGATGTGCCTGACTTTGGTGGACGTGCTCGGCCCTATCGCCATCGCTTGTTCGGGACTTGGACATGTCCGCCGGGGCAACGAAACCTGGGCGGCGGACGTCGCCACGGCGCTTCACAGGGCGGGAGCCCCGGTCACCCTGTTCGGCGGCGGTCCGAATCCTGACGCCGTGTCGCCCTATGTCCGAATACCGCATCTGCGCCGGGAATTTCCGGTTCTCCGACGTTGGTTGCCGTGGTCGAAACGGTATCTCGCCGAGCAACTCACCTTTCTCCCGGGACTCCGCCGACGTCTCCTCGCGGGGCGGTGGCGGGCGGTTCACCTCTGCGATCCGGACCTGGCATTGCAGATGCATTGGCGCACCCGGAGATCGGGGATGCGCGTGGTGTTCAAGGACGGGATGCGGCTGGGTCCCCAGTGGTGTGGTCGCCTGGATTTCGTCCAGGTCCTGGCGCCGCACTATCGGGATGTCGTCGCGCGCGAGGCGGGCGTCGACACGACAGGCTGGTTTGTGATTCCCCATCTCGTGGACGTCGGGCGATTCCGTCCCCGGACGGATCGTCGGGCGACGCGGTTGGCCTGGCCCGAGTTGGGCCTGCCAGCGGATGCGTTCGTGGTGCTCGGTGTCGGCGACTACTCCGAGGATGGGAACAAGCGGTTGGACTGGTTGGTGCGGGAAGTGGCGGCGTTGCCGGAATCGACGGGCGCGCGCCTCGTCCTCGCGGGCCAATCGGATCCCGCCGGGTTCCGTCGGTTCGAGGCGAACGCGCGGGGCGTGTTGGGTGATCGGGTGCGGTTGCTTCGGAATCTCCCGCGCGAACAGGTGTCGCGTCTCTACGGGGTGGCGGACGTGTTCGCCCACGCGGCGCTTCACGAGCCCTTCGGGATCGTCTTCCTGGAAGCGATGGCCTGCGGTCTTCCCCTGCTGGGCCATGCGTGGCCGGTGACCCGGTGGGTGATCGGGGACGCGGGTGAATCGCTCGACATGACTGAGCCCGGCGCGTTGGCGGGGGTTCTGGCGCGATGGGCGCGGGAGCCCGGGGAATACGAGTCCGTCTCGCGCCGGGCGCGACGGCGGGCGGTGGAACATTTCGCGCCCGACCGCCTGGTTCCGCGTTACCTCGCCATGTACGAGACCATGCTGGCCGCCGATTCCGGATCTCCGGGGGCGGTGCCTGAATGAACGTCGCGTTCGTCAACGAGAACGCCCTGGGGCACGCCTCGCACCTGCCGCGGTTCGTCGCCGAGCTTCGGAACCGGCCCGAACTGGGCATCACGCCGCATCTCATCGACGTGGTGCCGATGCCGCCCGCGATCCAGCGGCGCGCCGACTCGACCGTGCGCGGGTTGCGGCGATTCGGTTTGGATTTCCATGTCGCCCGGTGGCGGCGCGTGGCGAGCCGGCATGCTCGCGAACGGTTGGAGGAATTGCTTCGACGCGAGCGCGTCGGCGCCGTCGTGGTCAACACCCAGAGCGTCGGACTCCATCTAACGGACCTGCCGGGACGGCCGCCGGTGTTCGTGGGCCTCGACGCGACTTTCCAGCAATTGGCGCGCAGCCGCTGGTTCGCCGCGAACCGGATCGCCGGCTGGTTCCTGCCGATCACGCTCGCTCCCATCCTCGGGCGGGAACGGCGCCTGTTCGACGCGGCGACGCGACTTCTGCCGTGGTCGGCGCCGGTTCGTGATTCGCTGATTCGCGACTATGGAGTTCGACCGGATCGAGTGACTCTGTTGCCGCCCTCCCTGGATCTGGAGCGATTCCGACCCGTTGAACGCCGCCGAGCCGCGCGACCGAGGATCCTGTTCCTTGGGGGGGATTTTCGGCGGAAAGGCGGCGCCATTCTCCTGGAAGCGTATCGGAGCGGGCTGGTCTCGCGGGCGGATCTCCACATCGTCACCCAGTCCGAGGTGAATTCGGAACGGGGTGTGACGGTGCACCGGGGCGTTTCGGCGCCAAGCGACGCCTGGGTGGAACGCTGGAATCAGGCGGACGTTTTTGTGTTCCCAAGCGCGTTGGAGACCTTCGGGATCGTGCTGCTCGAAGCCTTGGCGTTCGGCGTGCCCGTGGTGTCCAGTCGGGCCGGCGCCGCGGCGGACATCCTGGATGACGGTCGCGCCGGAATCCTCGTCGACCCGGTGACTCCGGCGACCCTCACCGAGGCCATCGGCGCGGTGCTCGACGATTCGCCCGGGGCTGGTGCGCGAGCGGAGGCGGGTCGGGCCCGGGTGGCGAGCCAGTACGATCTGGGGCGCAACGCGGCCGATCTCGCCGGTTGGCTCAGGGAGTCGGGAACTCGATCAGCTTGATATTCCTCAGGTGCGCCTGGGTCTCGTAGGTCGCTATCCCCAAGGGGGCCGATTCCTCGATCGGACCGGACCGAAGCCCGAAGCTCTTCCCCTCGGTTTCGGTGTCCACGACCTTCTCCTTGTCGATCCAGGCTTCGAGTCGCTTGGGCGTCACGCGGACGCGGATGGCGTACCAGCGGTCCTTTTCGAACGCCATGAACTTGGTGGTGTCGTTCGAGGAGGCGTCGTTGCCGTCGATGCTGGAGATGCCGACGAGGCCGCCGCCCCAGCCGCCGACGATGAGGGACACGTTGGTGCCGGCGATGGGGAAGGTGAGTCCGCAGAAGAAATCGTTGCCGGAGACCCGACGGGCTTCGAGCGCGATCTCGTAGTTGGTTTTCGGCGGGTTGTTCGTCCAGTGAACGCCGGTCATGTAGCCCTGGTTCAGAACCAGGAGGCCCTTCTCCACGTAAACCTCGCCGCGCCCCGCGAAGTCCGTGACGGTCAGTCCCTGGAGCGTCTTTCCGTCGAACAGGACGCGCTCCTTGCCCACGACCGGGGAGGCCGTTTGGGAGGTTTCCGCGGCGGGCGCGGAAGGTGGGACTCCGAAGACGAGGGAAGCCAGCGCCAGCGCCAGGGCCAGGGTGAAACGGGTGCCGCTTTGCATGGACGGCATGCAAGGCGGGATGGCTTCGGGGCGCAACACGAATTCGGGGACGAGCGGCGGGCCGTTTCGGTTGCGCGCCCCGGGGGCCGGCCGTGATGCTCCGGGCATGGCCAATCGTCACTGCCACCAATGCGGAACGCCGTACCTGCTCTCGGGGACGGCGGGGAGGAGCGAGGCGTGCGAGCGGTGTCGGGCCGATCTGCGCGTCTGCCTGAACTGCCAGCACTACGACGCCCGCGTGGCGCACGAGTGCAGGGAACGCCGGGCGGAACCGGTCGCGGAAAAGGCGGCGGCGAATTATTGCGAATACTTCGAGTTCATCGTGCGGGACTGGCAGCCGGGGGCGGAGAATGCGCGCGAAGCGGCGGCCCGGGATCGGCTCAAAAAACTCTTCGGCGGGGATTGAGATCGGGGCCCAACAACCCAGGTCGCCGACGCCGCGGGCACTCCCCCTTCCATCCAGCCAAGGCGGCTAGTAAGCCGCCTCTCCCCGGCATCCTCCGTGTCTTCGTGGCTCCGTGCGAGCCATCCCCCTTCATCGAACGAGCGAAAGAGGGCCCCGGGGCGGTCCAGATTGAGGGTGTTTTTCCCGGGGGTCCCTTGACTCCACCAGCGGCTGTGTGTTAACCCCTCGGCAGCCTCAAGCCGATGTAGATGCCGAAGGCGATATGCGGTGTCCCAAATGTGGTGGTCCTGACGATAAGGTGATCGATTCCCGCAGCTCGCGGGAGGGCAGGGCGATCCGTCGGCGGCGGGTTTGTTTGAATTGCGGGCATCGGTACACGACCTACGAGCAGATCGAACGGAGCGAGTTGGTGGTGGTGAAGCGGGACGGGCGGCGGGAGGTGTTTTCCCGCGAGAAACTGCTGGGCGGCCTTCAAAAGGCCTGTGAGAAGCGCCCCGTCGGGCTGGAGTTGATCAACGACCTGGCCGAGCGGATCACCGAGGAACTCGCGAATGAATTTGACCGGGAAGTGCCCGTGATGGCGATCGGGGAGCGCGTCATGAACGCCCTGAGGGACATCGACAAGGTGGCCTATGTCCGATACGCCAGCGTTTATCGTCGGTTCGAGGAGGCCGACGAGTTTGTGGAAGTCGTCACCAAGCTCGAGCAGCAACGTCATGATTCAGCTACGCTCCGACTGCCTGGTATTTGAAGTGTCTGGTGGAGATAAAATCCCGTGCTCGGTCGAGAAGCTCACGATCGAGGTTCTGGCGGAGTCGCTGGAGGACCTCGACCCTGAAGTGATCCGGGAAGCCGCCGCGGCGGTGCTTCATTATTTCCGGGACGACCTGGGCCGGGACACCGTGACCCTCGTCGAATTCACCGAGGCCTTGGAACACGTGCTCTCCGGTCTGGGCTACCAGATCGCCGACGGCACCATCTCGCCCGTGGTCGACCCCGACATCGCCGCGAATGGGAAGGTGGGTGGCGTGGGCGTGGGTGTGGGCAACGCCGACCCGGCCATGGTCGAATGCGATCTCGGCGCGATCGCGGAGTCCCTCGGGGAAGAACTCGAACTGGGATTCTTTCAGCGGCTGCGCACCGAGTTGCGATCGCTCCTGGCCGCGCAGCCCGAGGTGATCCGTTTCAACGGCCTGCGCCGTTGCGCGATCCGACTGGCCCGCACCCGCAAGTGGTGCCGTCGAAGCCTGCGGGTCAGCGATGAGATCGTCGGTTTCCTCAGGGATTGCTGGGGAGCCGAGAGCCCGAAACGCCGGTGTTCGATGTTCGTCGACGGTTCGGAATCCTGAACGCAGCTCCCGTCGGTGGCCGCCAACCGGGTGGTCGAAGGGTTCGCAGGTTCACCGCGTTGTTCCACCCGGCACGCCTGGACTTGACCCGGCGGAGGAACCGGCCCCTGCTGACGCCTTCATGACGCTTTTCGAGAAAATCGCAGCCCGCCAAATCGCGGCCGACATCGTGTTCGAGGACGAGCGGATCCTGGCGTTCCGCGACATCAATCCGCGGGCGCCGGTGCATGTCCTCGTCGTTCCCAAGAAGCCCATTCCGCGCGTGGGCGAAGCGGTCGCCGAGGATTCGCCGGTGCTGGGTCATCTCCTCCTCAAGGCCGCCGAAGTGGCTCGAAGCCTGGGATTGGACAAGACCGGATACCGGTTGGTCATCAACAACGGTTCCGACGGCGGGGAGAGTGTGCCCCACCTCCACGTCCACCTTCTGGGAGGACGCGTCCTGACCTGGCCTCCGGGTTGAACTGAACCTGGAAACGGCAGTTTCAACCACGGAACGGACTGAACACACGGAAGGGGAGGAATTGGGAGAGGCGGCGGGTGCCCTCCGGAAGGTGACCTGGACTTCCTCCGCAACCCGCTGTCATTCGAAGCTTTCCGCTTCTTCCGCGGTGGTTGTCGCCGTTTCTAGGTTCATTTGAGCTTCCCGGCGGACCAAGCGATTCCCCGGGCGAGGAGTTCGAGAAACATCGGGTCCCGGAAGGTGTCGTCGGAGTGCCCGTAGGTCGTTCCGAAGACCCGGGTTCCATGGAAGTCGTTCACCCAGACGACGGGGTGGGATTCCTTGGTTTTTTCGCTGACGGAGGTGGCGAGGGCCTTCGCGCCGGGCCAGAGCTTCTTGATGATGTAAAGCTCGTCCATCGGCGTGGTCCAATTCGACGCGAGTCCGCGCAGGACCGGGTGCTCGGGATCCGCCCATTTCACCGGGTAGCGGCTCTGGTGTTCGTGGTGCGTGGACGTGACTCCGAGGAATTCGCGCCAATCATCGAACGGCGCGGAGCGGTAGGTGTGCATGGCGCAATGCACGACCACGGCGGGAGTGCCCGAGCGATGCCCGGCGACGATCTTCCGGACGTATTCGGGATCCTGGGTGTCGGCGAAGCATTCGTTGTGGATCACCACGTCGTAGGGCTTGGCCCAGTCGGCCTGGTCATAGAGCGCGATCTGGGCGCGCGTTCCCGTGCCGCCCTCCTGGACGATCTTCCACTCGGAATCCACCCGGGCGCTGACGGCATCCTTCATGGCCTTCGACTGGAAGGTGTAATTGTGGCAACAGCCTCCCGTCACGAGGAGCAGACGCAGCGGTTTTCCGGCGTGAAGCTTCTCGGTGTCGGCGGATTCGCAGGGCAGAAGGGAGGCCGCCAGCAGCGCGGCGACGAGGGAGGGGAGGGTTTTTCGGCGCATGGGAATGTGCGCCGATCCTCCGGGAAATCGGCGGGAAGGTCGATCCCGGATGTTGGGCGCCGCGCGACGCGGACGTTCCAGTCAGCCGGTCATGGCTCCAAGGCGCCTGAGGTTGTCGAAGGTGAACAGGCCGGTGTTGTGGCCGTCCGCCCAGAAGGGTTGGACCGCGTACGACCCGATGGGATCGATCCGGAGGAGCTGGGAGGAACGGTCGGTCAAAGGGCGGTCCGGGCCCTTGTGGAGGTTTCCCAGGACGTCGGTTTCGCCGGAGCAGGCGGCGCACGGGCAATGGCGTCGGAGCGTGAGCAGGGGGATGAAACTTTCCGAACCGTCATCCCAGCGAAGGGCGAGTTCGGTGCCGATAATCTGGATGTCGACGGGGCGCATGCGGGGAGGAAGCGGTCGGGTCCGAAGCTAGTCGGGACCCGCTGAAATACAATCGGCATCCCGGGTCGAGAGCTCCACGTCGAGAGCTCCTCCACGTCGAGAGCTCCACGTTGCCTGGAGGGTCGGGTTGAGGCATAACCGGGTCGGATGTGGCGAGGCATGAAACGCGCTGGGGATTCCTGGGCACGCCGGTGGTTGGGTTTCGTGGCCGCCGGAATTGCTTTCGGAGTTCCGGCCGCCGTCGGGACGCAGCCGCCTTCCGGGGATGTCGCCTCGCCCGAAGGTGTTGAGTTCTTCGAAAAACATGTCCGGCCGGTCTTCGTGGATCATTGCTATTCCTGCCACAGCGAGACGGCGGAAAAGGTGCGGGGCGGATTCCAATTGGACACCCGGGCGGGGTGGGAGCGGGGCGGAGCGAGCGGCAAGCCGGCGGTGATTCCCGGCGATCCGAATGGGAGCCCGCTGATCCGCGCGATCCGGCATGCCGACCCGGACCTCGCCATGCCGCCCAAGCAAAAGCTCACGGACGAGCAGATCGAGGCGCTGACGGCCTGGGTGACGATGGGCGCTCCCGATCCGCGATCGGGAACGACCATGCTTCCCGATCCCTCGGAAGTCGCGCGACGGCATTGGGCGTTTCAACCGGTTCGCGAACCGTCCCTTCCTCCGGTGAGGGATGCCGGATGGGTGAAGGCGCCCGTCGATCGATTCATCCTGGCGGGCCTGGAGGCGCGCGGCTTGAAGCCCGCGCCGGCGGCCGACCGCAGGACGTTGATCCGGCGGGCGGCCTTTGTGCTGACCGGCCTGCCGCCCACGCCCGAACAGGTGGCGGCCTTCGAGAAGGACGATTCCCCGGAGGCCTTCGCCCGGGTGGTGGATCGGTTGCTGGCATCGCCGGGGTACGGGGAACGATGGGGTCGGCACTGGCTGGACATCGCGCGCTACGCCGACACCAAGGGGTATGTGTTCGAGGAGGAGCGGCGGTATGCGTACGCCTACACCTACCGGGACTACGTGATCCGGGCGTTCAACGACGACAAGCCCTACGACCGGTTCCTGATCGAACAGATCGCCGCCGACCAGATCGTGACCGGGGAGGACCGGTCGGTTCTCGCGGCGATGGGATTCCTGACGCTGGGCCGGCGGTTCTTGAACAACCAGCACGACATCATCGACGACCGGATCGACGTGCTGACACGGGGGACCATGGCGCTGACGGTGGCCTGCGCGCGCTGCCACGATCACAAGTACGATCCGGTGCCGACGGCCGACTACTACTCGCTCTACGGCGTGTTCGCGTCGTCCCGCGAGCCTGCGGAGAAGCCCCTGCTGGGGACGATTCCGGACCCGGCCCAGTACGAGGCGTTCACGGCGGAACTGACGGCGAAGGAGTTGGAGCGGGATCAGTTCGTGGCGACCAAGGAGGAGGAATACCGCCGGAAGCTGAAGGAATCGGTGGGCGACTACCTGCTGGCGGCGCACGACGCCTCCAAGGTCGAGGGCCGCCAGAAGCGCGAGGAATTGGCGCGCGGTCGGAAACTGAGTCCGGTGGTTGTGAACCGTTGGATCTCCGCGCTGGAAAGCCGAAAGGCGGCCGATCCCCTTTTTGGTCCGTGGCTCGAGTACTCGAGTCTGGCGGAGGAGGGCTTTGGCGAAGCGGCGGTCGCGTTGACGACCCGGGTTGTGGCGAACGGGGAACGATTGTGGAACGGCGCCGTCGCGGGGGCGTTCGCCGGGGACTCGCCCGGGTCCCTGAAGGACGTGGCCGCAAGATACAACCGGGTGTTCGCGGCGGGCGGGGACCCTGGGGTTGTGGCCTTTCTTGAGGCGAAGGACGGACCCCTGGCGTTGGAGGGACGCGACCTCTACGCGTTGTTCGACGTGCCGGACGCGCAGAAGCGGCGGGCGTTGCAACGGGCCGTGGAAGGGTTGCAGGCGACCCATCCGGGGGCCCCGCCGCGGGGCATGGTGATGGAGGACATCGAGTCGCCGATCCAACCCGCCGTCTTCAAACGGGGGAACCCGGGGAATCGCGGCGACACGGTGCCGCGGCAATTCCTGGGACTGCTGGCGGGGCCGGATCGCGAACCGTTCCACAAGGGAAGCGGACGCTTGGAACTGGCGGAGGCGATCGCGAGCCCGGACAACCCGCTGACGGCCCGGGTGGCGGTGAATCGGGTGTGGCTGATGCACTTCGGCGCGGCCCTGGTGCGGACGCCGGCGGATTTCGGGTTGCGCTCGGAACCGCCGAGCCATCCGGAACTGCTGGACTGGCTGGCGGCGCGGTTTGTGGCGGAAGGCTGGTCCTTCAAGCGCCTGCACCGGCAAATCCTGCTGTCGGCGGCGTGGCAGCAGTCGAGTTCGGCGGATCCCGCCACGATCGAAGCGGATCCGGAGAACCGCTGGGTGAGCCGGCAGACGCGCCGGCGTCTGGATTTCGAGGCGATGCGGGACATGCTGCTCAGGGCGGCCGGGCGACTGGATCTCTCGATGGGCGGTCATGCCGTGGAAATCACGACGAAGGACTACGCGGTGCGCCGGACCGTCTACGGGTTCGTGGAACGGCAGAACCTTCCGGGCGTGTTCCGGACGTTTGATTTCGCGAGTCCGGACACGTCGAGCGCGCAGCGGTTCCAGACGACGGTTCCCCAGCAGGCGCTTTTCCTGATGAACAGTCCGTTCGCGTTGGATCAGGCGCGCGAGGTCCTTGGGAGGTCGGACGTGGGGGAAATCCAGGACAAGGAGGATCGGGTGCGCCGGCTTTACGCGGTGATCCTGCAACGAGCACCGCAAGAGGAGGAAGTGGCGTGGGCGATCCGCTACCTGGCGCGGAGCGACAACGGGGGCAACACGGCGGACGAAGCCGATGACGGTGGGGCGCTGAACGCGTGGGAGCGGTATGCCCAGGTGCTCCTGATGTCGAACGAGGCCGTGTTCGTGGACTGACGAAACGATCTCCGAAGGATTGTTCCGCCGTAGCGCCGGCTTTCCAGCCGGCCGGGGCCTGGCAGGCCGTGTGCGTGGACCAACGGAGACGGTCTCCGAAGGGTTTTTCCTCTGTAGCGCCGGCTTTCCAGCCGGCCGGGGGGTGGAAGGCCAGTTTGGGAAAGGGCGGGAAAGGGCTTGCCGGTGGGCGACCGGCGCCCGTTGAATGGCGCCGCCAGGGCCCATGGAATGCGGACTCGCGAACCCCGCCAGGGCCGGAAGGCAGCAACGGTAGCATGCTCTTCATCTGCCGTGGTGTCCCTGGTATCTTTCTTCTCTTCTGATGAGCTATCAGGTCATCGCGCGGAAGTATCGGCCTCAGCGTTTCGAGGACGTCGTGGGTCAGGAACACGTCACGCAAACCCTGGCGAACGCGATCAAGTCCGGCCGGGTCGCCCACGCCTACCTCTTCTGCGGGCCGCGCGGCACGGGCAAGACGACGGTCGCGCGGATCTTCGCGAAGGCTCTGAACTGCACCGATGGGCCGAAGGCGGATTTTGACGACACGGATTCACGATGCCGGGAGATCGCCGAGGGCCGATCCCTGGACGTCCTGGAGATCGACGGCGCCAGCAACAACGGCGTGGAACAGGTGAGGGAGTTGCGGGAGACCGCCCGCTTCGCGCCGGCTTCGTCGAAGTTCAAGATCTACATCATCGACGAGGTCCACATGTTGTCCACGGCCGCCTTCAACGCGCTGTTGAAGACGCTCGAGGAACCGCCCGCCCACGTGAAATTTCTGTTCGCGACGACGGACCCGGAGAAGGTGCTGCCAACCATCCTCTCCCGCTGCCAGCGGTTCGACCTGCGCCGGATTCCGACCGCCCTCATCGTGCGCCACCTGGAGATGATCGCCGGCCAGGAGGGCGTGACGATCGGGGATGCGGCGCTGCACGCCATCGCGCGCGGCGCCGACGGCGGGATGCGGGACGCGGAGAGCACCCTCGATCAGCTGATCAGTTTCTGCGGGGAACGCATCGAGGAAGCCGATGTGTTGTCGATGTTCGGCCTGGCGGCCCGGGCGCAATTGCTTTCCCTGAGCCGGGCGATGCTGACGCCGGACGCCTCCACGGTCCTTCGTGAACTCGATGCGCTGGTGCGAAACGGCAAGGACCTCGGGCGGTTGCTCAACGATCTCCTGCATCACTTTCGCAATCTGCTCGTCTTCCAGGTGACCGGAGGCGATCTGGGCCTGCTCGAGGTCTCCGAGGCCGAGGGTTCCGAACTCAAGGAGCAGGCGAAGCTGGCGTCGGGGGAGGCGGTGGGCCGGGTGCTGGAGGTGCTGACCCTGGCGGAGGGACGGCTGCGCGACGCCGCCGCGCGGAAGATTTTCCTCGAAGTCACCTTGATGAAGGCGATGCAGGCGCGGAGCGCGGTGAGCCTCGATGCCGTGCTGAAGCAATTGGGGCAGCTCCGCCAGGAGGCGGATGGCGGCGGTTCCCCCGGAGCGGGCCGTGTCGGCGACGTTCCGTCGATTGCTCCCGCGCCTTCGCCCTCCCCAGTCCAGGCCCGGGCTCCGGGGAGAAGTCCCGTTTCGGATCCACCCCCCGCGCCACCGCCAGCGACGTCGCCACCGCCTGCGCCCGTGAAGGCCGCGGCGCCCGTCGCCTTATCCTCAGGTTCCCCCAGTTCGGCTGATCCCGCCGAACTATGGGCCCAGGTGGTGGCCTCGGCCGGGCCGATGGTGCGATCGGCGCTTCAATCGGGCGTTCCGGTCCGTTGGGAGAAGGGTGTCCTCACGGTCGGCTATCCGGGGGCCCTCGACGGGCAGCGGGCGATGGCCGAGTCCGAACGCACGCGGAAATCGGTGGAAGCGAAACTCACGGAACTGGGTTGCCCCGGGACGGTGAAGTACATCCGGTTGACGGAAACGGCCGAAGGCGGGGCGGCCGGGGTCGATACCGGAAACGTGGGATCCGCGTCCGCTGGGAAGGCGTCAGGCTCGCCGGGCACCGGGGCGGGAGCTGGGCGTGGGGCGGTGGCGCCGGCGGTGGGGGCGAGTGGCGCGGGCGGGAGTGGCGCGGGCGCGGCGCGGGCGAAATCGGAGAAGGTGGTTCCGATGAAGATCAGCGACGAGGAGTTCAAGAACGACCCGTTGATCAAGGAGGCCCTCGAGCTGTTCAAGGGTCGGCGCGTGGACCCGTGACGCGAAGCTCAGAGCTTCTCGGGTGGGGTGTCCGCTTCCAGGGAATCGTCCTGGAACTCGGGGTCTTCGGCGATGGGTTCCCCGCTGATGTAGGGGCGGATCAGGGCGAGTTCCTCGGGTTTGAGGCGCGCGATGGGGACCCGGCGGATCAGGGTGGCGGACGCCTTCTCCCGGTCATTGGCGCCCATGATGGCGATCGCGGCGGCCCGGATACCGGCCGGCAGTTTGGCCCAAGTCACCAGTTGGTGGTCGATGAGTTCGACGGCTTCCTTGGGTTGGCCTTTTCGGAGATGCGCGAGTCCGAGCACCGCGCGCCGGCTGAAGTCGTCGGGGACCGCCCGTTGCATGGCCTCGGCGGTGGCGAAGGCTTCGTCGATGTTCTCGTCGAGGAGCAGGTTGTAGTAGGCGATTTGAAGTTTGAGGGCGTCGTCGGCGGCCTGGCCGCGAAGTTCCTTGAGTTTCCGGGCGTAATCCCTGGCGGACCAGGTTTCGCCCTGGGCATCGGCGATTCGGAGGAGGGTGGCGTAGGCGGCGGCGGCGTCGCGTGGGCTGCGGATGAGTTCCTGGGCGGCGTCGTTGGCGATGTCCTTGCGCCCGTTGCGGAGGGCGAAGTCGGCGACGGCGCGGAGCAGGCGGGTGTCGCGGCCCGCGATTTCGAGGAGGTTGCGGAAGTGGCGGTCGATGGCTTCCTGGTCCTTGAGGCGGATGGCGGTGGTGCAGCGGAGGATTTCGACCTGGATGGGATTGGCGGGATTGGTGGCTTTGGCGATGAAATCGTAGGCGCCTCGGTAATCCTCCAGGCCCATGAGGGCGTCGTAGCGTAGTTGGGTGAGGTTGGGATGGGCGAGGGCGACGTCGGGAAGCAGAAGGTCGAGGGTGCCCCTGAAGAGTTGTTGCTTGTTGAGCCAGGCGGCGACGCCGGCGGTGCTTTCGATCGAGGCGCGACCGTGGGATTCGATCAGCTCATCGGCGATGGCGATGCGCCGGGACGGATCGAGGGAGACGCGGACATCCTGGCGAAGGAGTTCCTCGACGAGCGACCGCGAGGGTTTCGCGTCGAGAATCGCGAGCATCTCCTCGCGATCGTCCCGTGGGACATCCGGAACCGAAAGGACCGCGGCGATGGCGGAGTTCTGGAATGCGCCGCCGGCGCGGGCGAGTGGAAGGAGGATCCCGCGCGCCTCTTCGCGGTCGACGGGTCGACGGGAGGCGAGGAGGGCGCGTCCGAGGGCGAGGGTGTTGGTGGCATTGCCGGGCTCGGTCCGGACGGCTTCCCTCGCGTAATGGACGGTGTTGGAAAAATTGCGGAGGCCGCCGTGGAACTGGGCCGCGAGCAGGAAAGCGCGGGCGGACGGTTGGGGTTCGGCGAGGAGGGCTCGAAGTTGGGTGGCCGCGAGGTCGGTGTGGCCGGTGCCGAGCGCGAGGGCGATGTAGGTCTCCTTGTCCTCGCGGGTGGCGTTGGACTTGGAGAGGAGTGTTTCGAAATAGGGGAACGCCGCTTCAAGACCGGCGCGGGCGTAGAGATTGGCCGCGAGACGAAGGATCTCGGGGTGGGTCGGCGCCAGTTGGAGGGCGGAGCGGGTCTTTTCGAAGGCGGGAATCCACTTCTCCCGCGCCACGAGTTCGTTCGCCTCGCGGGCGAATCCCATGGCGCGCTGCGCCTTGATCGCGCGCCAGATCGGGCGCGCGGAAAACGCGCCGGCCACGCCGAGGACGAGAAGGATCCCGAGGGAGATGACGAGCCAGTTGGGACGGCCGCGGCCCTGGGAGCGCGACGGACGGGGTGTTTCCGGCTGCTGGGGGGCGTTGGGGCGCTTTTCCTGGGGGCGTGGATCGTCTGGATTCATGGGCGGCGCGGGGCGTGGCAAGCGGGTCGCCCGGGAAACTAGCGGATGACGGACTTGGAGTCGAGCCGACTGGTGGATGCGACATCACGGCATCTCGGCCCGCGCATCCTGAAGTTGTGGGCGGCCATTCACGGTCCGGGTCGGAATCGGTATCGCAATCGGCATCGGTATCGGCGTCGATCGCCCAACTTTCCGGGCGAGTTCCCTTAGCGCGGGACGGCAAGCGGATCCGGCAGCGCGGCGATCCACGGGCGGATGAGTTCGAGTTCCTCGGGACGCAGTCGATCCAGGGGAACGCGCGAAGCGATTTCCCCCGCGCGAACGACGAAGCCGTTCTCCCCCCAGGTGGCCGCGAGGACCGCCAGGGCATCGGGACGCGGTTGCGGCCCATCGGGCAGGAAGCGGTCGAGGGTGATGCGGGCTTTCTCCGGTTCGTGGAGACGGAGATAGGCCAGGGCGACCGTGGCGCGGGAGAAGAAATCGCCGGGGTTCCTGGTCGCGAAGTCCTGGGCCTGAGTGAGCGCGGCGTCGATGTTCTCGTCGAGGAGGAGATCGTAGTAGGCGATCTCGACGGGGAGGGCGGGCTGGGTGGATCCGGCGCGCAATGCCTGGCGGGCATGGTCCCTGGCCGACCACGTGTCGCCGCGCCGATCAGCGATGCGCTGAAGTCCGTGATGGGACGCCGCGGTCAGGCCCGGCAGCGTCCCCAGGCGTTTCCAGGCTTTGGCGGCGACCTCGAGGGAGCCCAGTTTTTCCGCGAAATCGGCCACGGCCCGGAGCCGGTCCGGCTGAACTCCACAGGCGTCCAGGAGTTCCTCGAAATGGGCGTCCCGTCGAGTGGAGTCCCGCGCTTCGACGGACGCCTTGATCTTGGCGAGGGCGAGATCGAACGCGGGCATCGGGGCGCCTGGAGCCAGCAGGTGCTGGTAGGCTTCGGCGTCGAGGCGGAGGGCGGAAAGCGCGTCGAAGCGGGCCTTGAAAAGCGCGCGATTGAGGCGTCCACGCTTGCCCGGCGTGAGATTCATCACCTCCTGGTGGCGACCAAGCCGGGCGAGGGCTTCCACGACGAGGGTGAGCATCTCGGTGTCTTCGTGGGGGATCCTGGCGACGAGATTGCTGAACGTGTGAAGGGTGATGGCGGGATCGAGGCGGACACGGGACTCCGCGAGGAGCACCTCCTCGGCGGCGGTCCGCTTGGGCGACTGGGAGAGGGTCTGGGCGATCCATTCGCGGTCACCGCGTTCGCCAATCGGGGAGTGGACGAGGCGCCCGAGCGCGATCAGGCGGAGGGGGCCGTCGGATTCGGCGACCTGGCGCAGGAGCGAGCGGGCCTCGGCGCGGTCCTGGGCGGCGCCATCCGTGGGAATGACGCTCGATAGAAGGAGCGCGTTGGTGATGTTGCCCGGTTCGAGTCGGTAGGCGGAGCGGGCGAATTCGAGGGCGACGTTGGAGGCGCCGCACGCGATGTGGTACAGGGCGCCGAGTCGCTGAATCTTGGCGGACGGCGCGCCCGAGGCGAGGAGGTTGGAGAAGGTGGATCCGACGAGTCCCGGTTGATGAAATCCGAGCGCGGCTTCAACGAAGCTGAACTGGTCCTCCGGAGAGGCGTTGGCGCGTTCGGCGAGGCGTCGCCAGAAGACAAGGCTGGAATCGGTGCCGAGGTCGGTCAGGACGCCGGCATGCAATCGGCCGATGTCGGGGTCCAGGGGTTGAAGTTGGAGGGCGGCGCGGACGTGTTGGAGCGCGAGCCCGAGGTTGCCTTGGGAACGGGCCTCGCCGGCGTCCCGGGCGAAACCGGACGCCCGCCACTGCTTGACGGCGCGCCAGGTGGGGCGGGCCAGGAGGATTCCCGCGCCCAGGCCGACGAGCACGAGGAGGGCGATCAGTCCCCGGGCCGTCGCGGACCACCCGGCGAAACGACGTCGAAGCTCTTCCGGATCGGTCACGAACGGGGGGTCCCGGTTTCCGTCGTGGGTCGCGCCAGCGATGCGGAAGGGGAGGCGGTTGGCGACGGCTCGACGGGCCGGTAACGGACGGCTGAACCGAGGATCTGGCGCGCCTTGTCAATGGGCGGGGCGCCGTCGGTGTACGGGATCACACAGGAGACGACCTCGACGGCGGAACGGCTTTTGCCAGTGAGGAGCGACCATTCGAGGTCGTGGCTTTCGAAGAAATCCATGTGAATGGGTTCGCCATTGCGCCAGATGCCCCAGACCTGGATCGCGCGCTGGTGGGTGTCGGCGAATCGGAAGAGGTGCATCCGAAGCGAGCGCCCTCCGAACTCGACGTCGACGGGTTCCACCTCGCCGTCCTTCTTCCAGCCGCCCGCGGGCATGCAGACGTCGGGACGATGCCCGGTGACCCATCGATTCGCGGCGGCGGGTTTCCAGAAGAAATGATAGACGCTGATGTTGAGGTGCTGGGGGCCCTTCTCCCGGAGGCGGTAGGTGCCTCCCGAGGTGGGGGAGAGCGCCGCCCAGATGTCCGGGCTCATCTCCATTTTTTCGAGAGGGGAACCTTCCGAGGCTTCGATGGAGAAGAAGGGTTCGCTCTGGGGAGGCGAGCGCCGGTCGAGGATGGAGAGCCAGATGTGGTAGGTGAGGAAGCCCGCCACGCCGATCACCAGGGCGGGCGCGAGGTTCGGCATCCGCCGCCAGGACAATGACCGGGCCTGGAGCCAAACACGCTTCCAGTGCGGGACGGGAGGAGGGGTGCCATCGGGACCGGGTCTCCTGGGCAGCGGATCGGTCGGATGCCCCCCGCCGCCCGCGGCGAGGAGACGTCCGAGGCACCAGGCGAGGAGGGGCAGGACGAGGAGGATGCCGTCCCCGATGTAGTCGTGCGCCTTGTGCATCGCGTCGGCGCCCTGGTATTCGGTGATCAGACAGAGGGCGAGGGTGCGTCCCACGTTGAGGACGGTCGCGACGCCGGCGCAGAGGAGGATGAGAAGGAATCGGCGGCCGAGACGGAGGAAGAAGAGTTCCCCGACGGCCAGGCTGATCATCAGGCTGGCCTGGAGGGATCGGATTCCGCTGCAGGCTTCGGCGATGCCCACGGGACCGTTGCGGAGGTAGATCGTGGTTCCGTGCGGGTCCGCGTGGATTCCCATGACATGCATGACTTCCACGATGATCACCGTGACGAACTTCTGAAGCCCGACCGTGACGGGGTTCTCGTACCGCTTCGGCCACGCGACGGCGGCGAGGAAGAAGGCGACGGGAAAACCCAGGGTGATGACGAGCTTCCAGCCGCCGATGCTGTGGATGACCCAAAGCGTGGCGACCACCGCGCAGACGGCGAGTCCCCAGTTGTTGAGGCGATCATCGGGCAGTTCGTTGCGGAGGAGTTCGACGGGGAGGACCAGGAAGGCGAGGGCCGCGGCGACGATCGCAATGGCGGCCGGGGCTCCGGGGAGTCTGGGTTCCCCGAACAGGATGCGTCCCGCGATGGGTTCATCCAGTCGGCGCCAGGCGAAGAAGAGCATCAGGGGCGGAACGAACCACCCGTAGGAATACATGGGGTCGTTGGTCCACTCGTCCGCGCAACCGGCGATCGCCCAGGCCCACAGGCCCGCGAGCACGAGGGCGACCGGAATCCAGCGCCCATGGGGCCGCGATACCCCGGTCGTGGTTGCGGAGGCGAGGGTCGTCATCGGTTCGATGCGGGTCGTTCGGCGTCGTCGCGGGAGGTGGCCAAGCCGGAGCGGCGCCTCCGAACGGACGTTCGCCAGCCGATCGAAGCACCCCTCCCCGGGACCGGGGATTGTTAAAGACGGTCGGCCTGTTGCGCAACCGGGCCTTTTGGGGCCCATCCGTCGGGACTACGGACCGGCGATTCCCAGGGTTTGTTCGAAGAAATCGTAAATCCGAGCGTTGGACTCCTCCGTGGGATCGTGGGTGGGCCTCAGGGTCATGCCGACGGTCCGGGGGCGACCGAGGAGATCGTTGACCGCTCGGACGTGGTTCAGGGCCTTCCAGCGTTCCGCGGGATCCTCGGCGCCGCCCGACACGAGGAAAGACCGCGGCGCCATGAGGGCTTGGAGTTCGTGGAGATCATGTCCGGCCTCGACCAGCGTCCGGTAGGCGCCGGTGGTGGGATTATCCCGCGAGGGGACACCGGGACGGCGTTCGGCGCCGGGCGTGCTTCCGAGGTACCAGACGTCCCAGTAGTTGACGTTGGGGCGGCTCTCGTCCCAGACGATGCCGGGGTCGCTCCAGGCCGCGGCGGCGAATCGGTCGTCGAGGCAGGCGGCGAACATCGCCCATTTTCCACCGTAACTGTGGCCGACGATTCCCAGGCGATCGGGGTCGACTTCGGGCAGATGGGTGAGGGCGGTGGCGGCATTGGCCGCGATGTACGCGAGGAACGAAAGCGGTTGGCAGGTGGCGCCGCCCAGGTCAGGCCGGCGGGCGTCGCCTCCCGGCGATCCGATCGAGAGCGTCACAAAACCGCGGCGCGCGAGTTGTAGCGCGAAATCCCGGAGAGGCCGGCCCTGTCCGATGCTGGTTTCAGGTTCGTAGAACGGAACAAGGACGGCGGGGCGCGGTCCGGGTGCGTCGGGGACGAGCAGCCAGCCTTCGGTGGTCTGGTTGGGCGCGATCTCGAGGCGGACGCGCCGGCGATCGAACGATTCACCGGGTTCCCGTTGTCGCCCGAGGACCTCGAACGCGGGGCGGTCGAGCACGGGCGGCCAGGCACCCATCGCCTCGTGCCAGACGCGGAGGATTTCGCGACGGCGCTCGGCCCAGTCGGCCGGAGTGGCGACCCCGCGTCCGTCCTCGAATCGAAGCACCGGTCGGAACCGGCCGAAGTCCTCGGCGAGTTCCGGGGGTGGCGTCCACGGAATGCCGGGCACCCCCGGCGCGGGTGGCCTGATCCCGGTCCGTCGCGGAGGCACCACGGTGAACACGACGCGTTGGTAACGGGAGAGCGGCGGCTCGCCGGCGTCCGTGACGCGGACGATCCAGTGGAGGGTCTCCGGCGATCGGACCTTGGGAAGGTGGACGACGAGGTCCGCCCCGGTTGATTCGAAGGTGACGGGGCCGGTCCAGGTGCCCGCTTCCGGATAGTGGATCCATTGGTACTGGAGCCGGTCCCGGTCCGGGTCGGAGGAGGTCCGGGCCGAGAGGCGGAGGACGGTGCCGCCTTCCACCGTGGGCGGCGGGGTGGGTTCGATGCGCACGACCGGGGGATGGTTGGCGGCTTCGACGGGTCGAACGCACCAGAGAAGCCGGGCGCGGAAGTCGTTTTGAAGCTCCGCCGCCCATCGCAGGAGCGTGTTGTCGCGGTTCGTGGATCCGTTCCAGGCGTCGGCTTGGTCGGACCAGAAATAGGCGCGGCCCGGATGGCCTGGGCGCGGGTTCAGCCGGCCGCCCCAGCCACCCCAACCGGGATGATCCGGCGAGTTCATCCCGTTCGGGACCAGGTAGAGGAACGATAGAGTGTCGCCTTCCTTGCACCAGTGGGTGGTGTTGGTCGGGTACAGCGCGCCGAGGGGACCGTGGTTGTTCAGAACGTCGCGGACGACATCGAAGCCTCCCGCCGTCGAGGTCAGCGCGGAGAATCGGTGGTACCACCGTTTGCCGTCCCGCTCGGGTCGCCAGGTGTCCACCCACAGCGGGAACGGCGGTGTGATTTCGGTCGTGTGCGGTCCGAAGGCGTCGGAGGAACTCAGTCGGAGCCGCGCCTTGAAGCGGGCGTACCCGGCCGGACCGCGATCGCGCAGAACCTGATCGAGCGCCCGTCGAAGGTTGTTGGTGGCTGAACCCCGATCGCTGCCCCAATCGGAGTACCAGATCGGGCGCGGGTCGGGTCGGTCCACGGCTTCGAGGATAAGGCGGACCGCGTCGGAGGAATCGTCGTAGCCGGCGACGGCTTTGGAGCGAAGGACGTCGGGAGTCGGGTAGCGGGGGTCGTGTTGGGAGAGGAGGGGCCAGCACGCCGCGTAGGCGTCGAGTTGGCGTCGGATGATGCCGAGACCCGTGCGTTCGGGATTGCGGTTCTCGCGTTCCCTTGCGACGGGGCGATTGGCGATGAGGCCTTCGACGTCCCATTCGTTGGCGTACAGGAGGAAGCGCACAAGGGATTGCTCGTCGTCGGGGTCGCCGCCGGCGTCCGTTTCAACGAGGACCCTGAGCCGGTTTCCGTTGGCTGAAGAAGGCGCGTCGGCTTCCCGGTTCGCGACGGCGGCCGGGTGACCCTCCGAAGAGGAAACAGCGACGACGAGGCGGCGAAGGGCTTCGTTCTCCTGGGAGGGGGATTCCACGATGGTGTCGTTCCAGGAGACGACCAGGTCGAGGCTGGGGATGATCCAGAGGGCGCGCTTTCCGCCGTGGCCGAGCGCGGCGTAGGTGTCGACGGGCGCGTCGGGCCAGTGCCGCCGGCCGTCGCGGTCGATGCCGTTGACCCACCAGAGATAGCTGTAGCTGCCGAAGTGCTCGGTCTGATTGTCCGGAATCCTGCGCGAGCCGAGCGACCGCTGATCCGGAAGCATGGGAGCGGCCGCCGAGCTGGCGCGGGGAAGACCGGCGGGCAGCGGCATCCGGGTGGCGAGCCGGACGTGCTCGGGCGGCAGCAGAAACTCGTGGTTCCAACGGCCGAGGTGAAGGTAGAGGAGGCCGAACCTGGCGAAGTCCCTGGGGGAAATGGAGAGCCGTCCGGGAACGCCACCTCCACCGGGCCTAAGGAACGTCGGATGGTCCTCGCACTGGATCCGATCCGCCAGGAGCGGGCCGAGCACGCGCCGGTCGACTTCCTCCCACGGGGTCGCGTAGACGCCGTTGAAGAGCAGGTCGGCGAACAGCGCGATCTGCCAGTCATTGTAGGCGAAGGCCGATCCCGGTTTTTCGGCGAGCCCATAGCAGGAGGTTTGGGTGGCGAAGTGCCTCCAGGTGATGGCGCGGTCCTTGAAGCCGAGGTCGGCGTTCAGTTCGTTGAGCCGCGGTTCCCATCGCGCGACCGTTTCGTCGAGCGACGGGATCTTCCGATCGGCGAGCGCGCGGAACAGAAAATGAGCGAAGAGCGGTTTGCAGGCGGAGGCCACATCGCCGGGTCGGGCGATGTCGCCCCAGGCGTGAACCAGATAGCCATGCCGCGTCACCACGCCGCGTCCGCCCGTGAACCTTGAGAACTCGGAGAGTCCGGCGGCGTCCATGCCGGCATCCCCCGGTGGGACTTGGGTCCAGGCCCGTCCTGGGAGGGCGTCGGCGCGGGTCGAAGCGGGGGGAAGCAGCGCGGTGAGCCCGAGGGCGATTGCGAGCGAGAGCGCCGGCGAATCCATTGGGACCGCACGGAACCTGGGGAAGCGGCGGGGCGGGGAGCCTGGTTGGGTCCGCCTTACCGATGGCCGGCGGATGGAATCGAGGTGGCCTGCATTCATGGGGCGATGGATGGACTCCGTGAGGGAAACCCAAATCCATGGAACAGGTCACCCGAAAGTTCGGGTGGGCGCCACCCAAAGGGGTCAGTTCTCATAATCGACAATGCCCGTCGGAATCGCTCGCCACGTCTCCGACCCCGTCCGGCGAGAGGATTCGATTGTCGATTATGAGAACTGACCCCTATTCCGAAAGATCGGGGGCTCGGACCAAAGGACTGCATCGACCAAAAGGGCCGGTCTATTGTCGGGCCTCCCCTTCTTCGCGCCTTCGCGTCTTCGCGAGAGGATCAGTCTTTCGAAACTTGGCCTCCCGCGGTTTGGGGCAATCGATGCGGGATAGGTTCACGCGAAGGCACGAAGACGCGAAGTAGAAGACGCAGCTAGCCGAGGTGAAGGGGTCGGTTCTCATAATCGACAATCTTGTCCTCTCGCCCGACAGAGCTGGAGGCGTGTCGGTGGACCTCATAGTCGGCAATGTCCATCGAATCACCCAGTCTCCGACCCCCGTCCTGGAGAGGATTCGATTGTCGATTATGAGAATTGACCCTATTCCGAAAGATCGGGGGCTCGGACCAAAGGACTGCATCGACCAAAAGGGCCGGTCTATTGTCGGGCCTCCCCTTCTTCGCGCCTTCGCGTCTTCGCGAGAGGATCAGTCTTTCGAAACTTGGCCTCCCGCGGTTTGGGGCAATCGATGCGGGATAGGTTCACGCGAAGGCACGAAGACGCGAAGTAGAAGACGCAGCTAGCCAAAGGGGTCGGTTCTCATAATCGACAATCTTGTCCTCTCGCCCGACAGAGCTGGAGGCGTGTCGGTTGATCCTGGTGGTCATTGTCGATTATGAGAACTGACCCCTATGCGAGGGCGCGCATCCTTGAATTGTTGGGATTTGATGCGAAAATCGGGGCGATACGATGAGAATAACGATTGATATTGATGAGAAGGATCTCCGGAGAATTCATCAAATCACGGGTGAAAAGAAGAAGTCGCCGGCGATCGGCGAGGCGTTAGCGAGTTTCATTCGGATGAGCGAGCGGAACGACTTGGTGGCGCGGGCGCTGGCCGGGAAGACCGACTATGCGCTGACGAACGACGAACTGGAGGCGCGCGATGTCCACGAGCCTCGTTGACAGTTCCGCCTGGGTCGAATTCCTGCGGCGCCGAGGGGATCCCGTTGTCAAGCAGGCCGTGGCGCAACTGCTGCAAAGCGACCAGGCATCCTACACGTGCACCGTCCGGTTTGAATTGTTGAGCGGGGTCCGTCCCGAGGAGGCGGGGGATCTCGAACGGGTCTTTTCGTTGTGTCGGCACGTTCCATTTGAACCGAACGATTGGACCGAATCGGCGGTTTTGGAACATCGCCTGCGGAGCGCGGGACAGACGATCCCACGGAACGACCTTTTCGTGGCGGTGGTTGCCCTGCGCCTGGGCTGCGATCTGGTGTGTCGCGATGTTCATTTCGACGTGATTCGCGGAATCGTGGAAGGCCGGCTGCGAGTTCGCCAGGTGTAGCAGCCTTCCCCCAAGGGCTATTCCACCCGGACGACTCGGAAATACGCCTGCGAGGTGTCGGGACGCGCCAGGAGCGTGGTGAGGGAAGAACCCTCCGCCACGAGGACCTTCGTCGCGGGAATCCATGGATCGCCCAGCGACACCCGCGAATCGACCCGGTATCGCCGGCCAAAAACCGAAGTCCAGCCGAGGCGCACCTCCCTCGGCGACGCCAAATCGATGGTCGTGATCCGAATCAGATCGTTGGTGGCGTTCTCCGAGCCGGGTGTTGGAGTGGCCAGCGGTCCACGGATCAGCGGGTCGTCGAGGTCCGATGAACCGAAGGAGGCGCCGTCGACGCCGCCGCTGTAGGTGACGAAATCGACGATGGCGGGAACGCCCAACTGCGGGCGGACGAGGGCCACGGTTCCGGACGGCGCCGCAATTCGGAACGACGTGTGCCAATCGGTCGGCGTCTGTTCCGCGGGCTCCGCGTCGGACCAAATCACGCGGAAGGATCGGGGGCTCAGCGCGGCCTCGCCTGGGAACGCCCATTTCGTGAGGTTCGTTGGGTCGTCGGTGAGCCACCATCCGGCGAGGTCGAGAGGCACATCGCCCCGGTGGACCAGTTCGATCCAGGGTTCGCGGTCGCCCGCGTTGTCGGTGATTCCGGTGGTGTTGAGCGGTTGGACCTCGTTGATCCAGACGTCCGGAAACGGCGGCAGAACGGCGCGCGTCGAATTCGCGTAGCCGGGGGTCGATGCTTCGCCGGGGCCTCCGATGACTTCGATCTGGGCTCCCCAGACGATGTCGGAACTGGTGGCGTTGATCTGATGAACCTCGACGGCGAGGACGTTTTCGCCGGGCACGAGCCGCGCGGCCGGGATGATGAACGGCCCTTCTTCGGTGGCGTCCGAAACCGTCCGGCTGGCGGGGGTCGAGTCGATGGTGGGTCGGGTGTCGACGCCGAGCCGGAAGATCTCCTCGCCGTTCAGATGCACGACGGCGCCGTCGTCGAGGATGGTTCGGAGGACGAGGCTCGCGCCCTCGGGATTGCCGGTGAACGTGAACCGGGTGCGGAAGTAATAGGTGAACCGGCCCTCGGTCCGGGTGAGGGCGGTGGTCTTGGGGCCGGGAAGGGCGGAGTCCTCGACGTAGAGCAGACCACGCCCGCCGGGCCAGGCGTCGTCATTGAAGTCGGAATCGCGCCAGTTGACGGGAGCGGCGCCATCCTGTTTGAAGCGCCAGAGGTCGTTGTAGGCGATGACGTTGACGGGCGGGTTGGTGGTGCCGCCGGATGCGGTCGACCAGTTGGCGAGGCGCCGATTGTCCTGGGCCGCGTCGATCAATTGGAGGGATGAGCCTCCCCCGTTGGCGCGAGATGGCCACGGCGTTTCGCGAAGGAAGGAGACTTCATCCATCGTTTCCCAGATGCCGCCTGGTGTTGGGCGCTGGAGACGGACGAACTGGGGACCGCTGGCGGTGAAGGTGAGAACGCCGTCGCCGAGGACGTCGGCCCTCGGGCCATGGGTGGCGCGAAAGGCGGACTGGTTCCGGGCGACGACCAAATAGTTGGTGGGGCCGAGCCGAGTTTCGGCGGGGAAGTTGAAATCGAGTCCGGTCAATCGCCAGCCTCCGAGGTCCCACCCAGTGGTTTCCGATGGGTTGAAGAGTTCGATGAACTCGGCCTCGGGTGTGGCGGCGGCGTACTGGATCTCATGGATCACGCCGCGGAAGACAGGGCGCACGATCACCGTGAAGGTCTGGGTGGCGGTTCGTGGCCCGATCGCGTCATCGGTGACTTCAATCGTGATTCGGTTGGTGCTGGCACCGGCGTCGGTCGGTATGGGCCACGTGAGGACGCCGGTCTGCGGGTCGACGCTGGCCTCCTCAGGCGCGCCAGTCGCGAGGCGGTAGGTGAGACGCTGGGCGGGGCGATCCGAATCGGAGGCCCGGGCCGTGAACCGCACTTCGGTGCCTTCCAAGACATCGAAGTCGGGAATCGGCGCCAGGATGGGAGCCTCGTTCCTCTCCTGGACGACGATGGAGAAGGTGAGGGTCGAGGACACCTCGGTCGCCGCTTTGGTGGCTCGGACCGTGACTTGGTACGATCCGGGTCCGTCGTCCTCGGTGGGCGTCCATGTGAGCAGGCCTGACGCGGGGTCGAGTGCGGCGCCTGGCGGCGCGGCTTCGAGCTGGTAGATGACGGCCTTGGGGGGCGTGTCGGGATCGCGGGCGGCGAGCACGAGCGAGAACGGCGCGAGTTCCTCCGTGGATTGGAGGCTGACCCGATCGAACACGGGCGGTTTGTTGGCGGGCGAGGTGGTGTTCGGCTCGCCCGGCGTGGGCACGTCGAGGAAGAGGAACGGTTCGGGTTGGCCGTCCGGGAAACGTCCCTGGCTGAGGTTCTCCGTCTGGACGCCGAACGTGATGGTATCGACTCGTGAGCCGTTGGGCGCGAACAGGCCCAGTGCTTCGCCCGCTCCCGCGAGCCGGAAGTTGACGTGGATCTCGCCCGGCCCTGTCTGTTGAGGTTCCTCATCGGCCCAGACGAGAAGGAATCCGCCCGGTGGAAGAACCGTTCCCTGGGGGATGGTGAACTTGGCCGGTTCGGTCAGGGTGTCGGTGAGGGTGTACCCGGAAAGATCCGCGGGTGCGCCGCCCGCGTTGTGAAGTTCGAACCAGTCGTCGGCATCCCCGTCGGCCGGGTCCCGGACGACCCCGCTGTTGCTGGCCATCCATTCGTTGATGAAGACGTTCACGACGGGATCGATCGGGGAACCGGTGTATCGGACGGTCACGGAATCGGACGCGCCGGGGACCGGTTCGCCGCTTGAATTCAGTCCGGTGATTTCGAACCGGTTGACCGGAGCGCCGAGGGCGACTTCAAGGCTCCAACTCGTGACCGTGGTCCAGCGGACGGGGTGGGCGACCCCGTTGACGAGGAGGGTCTGGAGGGCGATGGGGGCGCGGCCGGCCAGCGTGACGGACGGGTTGGATGTGGTGAAGTCGGCGCCGTTGTTGCTGGTGATGGCGAGGGATGCGGTGTCTTCGGAGGCGGCCCGGTTGGAGAGGTAGGAGCGCCGCTGACGGATGAATTCCTTGATGGGACCAGGGTTTTCGACGTTGAACCCGTTGGCGACGAGGGCGGCGTACCGGTCGTCGAGAACCGGTTCGACGTTCCCAGGCGCAAGCGGACCGGTCACGGCGTCCTGGAAGGCCCGCCAGTAGGCCCGGCGAATGGACGGGATGTTCCAAAGCCGGGAGATCGTGGGATCGACGGAGCTGAAGACATCGGTGGTCGGGCCGTCGCTGCTGAGCCCAAGGACGAAGTCGATGTCCCAGGGGATGATCTTCCATCGGCCGCCCGTGGGAAGGTAGGCGTAGCTGTTCTTGCCGCGGCCGTAACCGTACGCGTCCCAGTTGCCGACGATGTGCTGGAGCGCGAACGCGCGCATCCAGTTCTCGATGTCGACGACGGCTTCGATCCGGGGCGCGTTGGAGGCGCTGGTGTTGGCGACCGTCTCCACGAGTTGGAGCAGGTTGGAGTAGTCGTTGGCGGAACCCTGGATCGCGCGCTTGCGCCACGCCCACCGGTACCGGGCCTGTTTCAGGGTGTTGCCGACGGTCGTGAAGCGTTCGAGGGTGGCGTCGCGTGAGAAAACGAAACTGCCGCCGGAATCATTGAATTCGAACCAGTCTTCGATCTTGAAGAGGTCCCCGTCCTCGCCGTCGGGAAACCAGCGGTCCACGTAGAGGCCGTTGGGTTCCTCGGTGTCTTCGTAGAGTCCTTTGAACCCGCCATTCTCGAAAAAGTGGATGTGGCGACGATGGAGGGACGCCGCGCCGAGCTGCCGGCCGATCCAGAAAGCGGCCTGCTCGCGTTGGGCGGTGCCGTCGTTGCCGAGATTGCCCAGCGTGACGATGGCCAGATCCCTGGCGCCCAGGAGTCGGTCGTCGTCGGGCATTGTGAAGACGTAGTCGCCACCCACGCTGCCTCCGTGCCAGGGACTGCCTTTGGCGCGCATCTCGGCGTTGTAGATCACCCTCTCGTCGCCGTGGACGAAGGTGCAATCGAGCGGGTCGTTCGCCAGGGGTTCGCGCGACCGAAGGCTGTTGGCGTCGGCCTGTCGCTGCCAGAACCGGTAGACACCCAGATTGCCGAACGGCTTGGTTTCACCCCAGCGGATGAGGCCCTCGCGCGTGGCGGGTGCTGGAAAGGTGGTCGGGGTGGGGAATTGGGATGAGGCGGGGTTCGATTCCTGATCGCTGGCGGAGATCGTGAACGCCACCAGCACGCCCGCCGCGCGCCCGGGAACGCGGCCCGAATAGACGCCGTCGCCGGCGACGGCGTCTCCCGCCGAACCGTCGTCGCGCATGATCACGGTCGTCAGTGAATTGCTCGGATCCTGCCGATAGCGCAGGGACACGGAGTCGACGCCGTCGGGATCGGTGACGCGGGCGGTGACGAGAACGGCCTCGCCCCCGGCGGGCACCGCGGGCGCATGGGAGACGTCGAAGATGGCGGGGCCCGCGTTGTCGACCGCCCGGCTGTTGCGGGCGCCAGGCGTTCCGAGGTTCCTCGGAATCTCGAGGCGGCCGAAGGCTTCGATGCCGTTGCCGAGGGTTCGGAGGAGGAACTCCGGCCAACCGCGGATCCATCGGACACGGGCTCGCAGGGTGGCGGTGGAATTCGCGGTGAGGGACGGAGTGATGGTGGCGCGGACTCGATTGACCGCGGTGTCGCCGCGGCCGGTGGCCCGGACGCGCAGGGCGTTGGACCCCGCGATGCCTTCGCTGGCGGCGAGTGAGCTTCGCCGGTGATTGCCCTGAACGGTCCACCCGGTCAGGCCGGATCCGAAATCCCCGTTGGACAACCTGTTCGCGCCGTCTTGGGCCAGGACCTGGATGTCATCGATGAGGTACTCGCCCGGGCCCTGGGCGAGAAGGTGGAGCCGGCTGGACGAGACCCCGGAAGCGACGTTGTCGACGCGCCCGGTGAACTCGATCGTCGTCCAGGGTGCCTTGGCGGATTCGTCGCTGTCGGCCCAGTTCGAAGCCTGGAGGGCATCGGAATAGGGATCGATCAATTCGAGACTGGACCCGAGGCCGTCGCTCCACTGACCCCAGCGGCCTCCGGTGCCGTAGGTCACCTCCGCGACCTCGATGTCGATCCGGCGCGTCTGGACCACGCCCAGTTCGTTGGTGGTCGCGATGAAGTCCGGCATCGCGAGGGCGATCCGCTCGCCGCCATTGGCCAGGGTTCCGCCGTAGTCTCCAAAGACGGCGGCCGGCGAGAGGCCCGGGTGGCCGGCGAGAAGGCGGGTCCGGTTCTTCGCGACCACGACGTGGGCGCCCACGCCGATCACCGTGTTCGTGGGAAACCGGAAATCGATGCCGTCGGTGAAGCTCCAGTCGTCGAGCGCGACCGGGGAGGCCGAGCGGTTGAAGAGCTCGACGAACTCGTCCTCGCTGTCGCCGGAGATGGGGTTGTACAGGATCTCGTTGAGAACGACGGGGCTGACGCGGAATGGCGTGTTCGCGCTTCCGGCGGTGACGCTGGAGAGTCGGCGCCATTCGGGGGTGCCGTCGGGGTATCGGCCCGTCGAGACGCCGTTTTCTTGGGCGCCGAATCGGATGGCGTCAAGGACGCGGGACTCGTCGGCGTCGACGAGGAACAGGGATTCGCCGGCGGCATCCAGACGGAACCCGAGTTGCGTCTCGTTGAACGCCAGGAAGCCGCGGGGAGGGATCCAGGTGCCGATGGGAATGCGGAATCGGTTGGTGGAAGGATCGTCGGTGAGAAAGCACCCGCCGAGGTCGAGGGTATCGTTGCCGTGGTTGTGGAGTTCGACCAGATCCAGTTGGGGAAGATCGGTGTGCGCGAGGACTTCGTTGATGAGGGCGGTTGCGCGGGAATTGGCCCGGACGATTTCCTGGGCACCGGGCGATCCGCCGATGCTGGCGCTGGCGGACCAGGCGCGGGGATCGCCTTCGCCGTAGGAAGGCCTGGCGAGGACGAGCGAGTGACCCGCGCCATCCGCGGCGACCGGCCAGGGTGCCCTGGAGTCGTACGGCACCTCGAGGAGGACGGCGCCTTGGGGATTCCGGAGGCGAATTGTTCCGTTGTCGTTCGGGAGGTTGTTGGTCCCCTCGAACGGTCCGAGGACGTTGGAAAGGCCGTGGATGGCGGCGAGGTCGGTGGGGCTGCGCGCGATGACCGCGAAGCCGCCGGCGGGAAGGACGAAGCCTTTGGGGAACTGGAAGTCGACGGCTCCGGAGATCCGGTGGCCGGTCAGGTCCTGGTCGATCAGATCGGCGTTGTGGATCTCGATGAACTCCGTGTCGCGGCCGTCGGCCCGTTTCCGGGGATGGTACATGACCTCGGAAATCACGAGTGGCGCGAGGCGACTGGATGGGCCGGGCGATTCTCGGCGCGGGCCGAAGGTGGTGACGGGGGGCGCGGGGGCGCCCGAGGCATTCCCGGCGTCGCGGAATTCGGCGGTGGCTGTGCGGACCGGGTCCCGACCGCCCACGGCGAATCCGAGAAACAGCGTCGAGGGCAGGTTCAGATTGACGGAGCCCAGTTCCGTCCAGGCCGCGCCGTCGAACCCGGCGAAGGCCCGGAACGTGGAACCGGACCGCGCCAGGCGAAGCCAGGTTTGCGGGTAATTGACCGGGAACGATCCGGCGCGCTGGGAGTTGGCGCCTGGAGTGGATCGCGAGAGGAGATGGGCGCCCACGACGCCGGGCGTGGCGACGGCCGCCGCGAACGGGCTGTCGGCATCGAGCGTGGCCCGCGCCATGAGGCCGGCGAGGGCGAAGGGATCGGAGGGCGTGAACGTGGCGACTCGGACGCGACGGTCGAAGTTGCCGGTGACCTGTTGGTAGCCGAATTCAAAGGCGTCGGAGCGGTCCCCGATCACGCCGCCCGAGGTGATGTCGACGCCTCCTGGGGCGGCGTTCACGGATCCATTCCCTGAAGGCGACCCGACCCGGCCGGGCGTGTATTCCAGCGCGGTGAATGAAACCCGGGTCCCGGGCGCAACGGAGTTCGGTGTCTGGGCGCGGTCGAGGACGCCCTGGACTGCGAGAACATAGGCGGAGCCCAGCGTGAGTTCGGACACCTCGAGTTCGACGATCTCCGAGGAGGCGCCGAGGCGCGCCGAATCCACCGTGATGCCCGGGGAGATGGTGAAGTTGGCCGCGGACGTGGCGGAAGGGACGGCGACCGGTTCCGAGAAGGTGATTCGGAGGTTGCGGGTCCCGAGGTTGATGACGTCGGTTACCGTGGGGCGGGTGACGTCGGGGGTCACGGAGAGGGTGGCTTGGGAACTTGTGACCGAGCCGATGGAATTGCTGACGACGACGTTGAACCGAGCACCCTGATCGGCGAGGCGCACGGGGCCGAAGAGGAAGTCGGGCGTATTGGAATCGGGGAGTGCGACCCCGTTGCGGCGCCACGAGTAGGACACCGGTCCGACCGATGAAAGCCCCACGGTGAAGGGGGCGAAGGCGCCTTCGACGGCGGTGGTGTTCGCGGGATGCCGGGCGATGGATGGAGCCGTGAAGGAAACGCCGAACGGAAGCAGGTTCGTGGCGACGATCGGGGCCTGATCGACCCCGTTCGGCATGAGCCAGCGCACGGCGAGGTTGTCGCCGCCTCCGCCTTCCTTCATGAGCGCCGAGACGTAGTACGCCTTGCCGGCGACGAGGCGGATGGCGGCGGAGCGCTGGTTGGATTCGACCTCCCATTGCCGCGGGGGCGTCCAGCCGTTGACGCTGGCGATGAGCCGGGAGTTCGCGGGGTTCTCGTCGCTGGAAAGGTAAAGCGCTCCCTGGTCGTCGGTGGCCACCCAGAACGTGTAGTTCCCGGTGAGGGGCGGGACGACGTAGCCATGCATGCGCTGGCCGTAGTTTTCGAGGATGTCCGTGGGTGATTCGAAATAGTCGGTGACGTAGTTCTTGGACGTTGGGCGATTCGGATAGTTCGCGGAGGAGGTCAGGGCCGAGAGATCGGTGCCGTTGATCCCCTCCCACACCTCGCGCAACAGGCCGACCGTTTGGGCGGTGGCTGGGAATGAAGCGAGAACCACGAAGGTGATGCCGAGGATCCGGGACAACTTTCCGAAAAACATGCGGCGCTACGATCCGACAATTCCTCGCGAAGACAAGAGCCGGGCCGAATCCGGCGATCCCGCACCTCGAAGGGACGACTGCCGCGGGGGGAAGGGACCGGTCTTTGTCGGGGACAACCACGAAACACAGAGCCCACGGAACTGAGGGTGGGTGTGCGGGAGGTGGCCACATGAGTCCTTCGTTTTCCGTGTGTTCCGTGTGCTCAGTGGTTGTTTCTTGGGTCTGGATCCGGCTTTGACGTCCTCTGGACAAGGCGGGCAGCTTTCCGGAGTGAAGGTGATTCTCCTGTTGGCGGTGGTGGTGTTCGTCGCCGGCTCCGCACGGGGTTTGCCCAGGATCCAGGTGACGAGGGATGACGTAGCGATTCGGGAGTCGTGCGAAATCGAAATCCCTCCTGGGACGGTGGTGGCGGATGCGAACGGGAATGGGGTGATTCACATCGAGGCGGACGGTGTTGAGGTGCGATTCGCTACGGGTTCGGTGCTTCGGGGGGCTTCGTCCGATGTGCCCTGGGATGCCCTACGTGGTATCGGCATCCGCATCGTGGGGCGCAGCGGAGTGCGCATCGAAGGCGCACAGGTCCGGGGATTCTTCAATGGACTGGTGGCGTCGCACGCGGACGGCCTGGAAGTGGTTGGCGGCGATTACTCGGACAACTACCGGCAGCGACTTCAGTCGACTCCGGAGGCGGAGGACGGCGCGGACTGGCTGTTTCCCCATCACAACGATGAACGCAAGTGGCGGGACGAGTACGGCGGGGCCGTGTGCGTGGAGTCTTCGGCTGGCGTGACAGTCCGCGGGATCCGGGTCCGGCGCGGGCAGAACGGGATTCTTCTGGATCGGGTCACCGACTCGAGGATTCACGACAACGACGCGTCGTTTCTGTCGGGTTGGGGACTGGCGCTGTGGCGTGGCAGTCGCAACGTCGTGACTCGGAACGCGTTCGATTTCTGCGTTCGCGGGCACGTGGAAGGCGTCTACAACCGGGGCCAGGATTCGGCGGGGATCCTCTGTTTTGAACAGAGCAACGACAACGTGTTCGCGCTCAATTCGGCCACGCACGGAGGCGATGGTTTCTTCGGATTCGCGGGTCGGGAGGCCCTTGGGGAGCCCTGGATGGAAGCCGAACGACAGCGCCTTCGGGCGCTGACCGGCCGGGAGGATGTCGATGGAGGGATCCGGGTGCCGGAGGAGGTGGCTCGCGACTTGAGCGCGCGCGGGTGCAACCGGAATCAATTGATTGGAAATGACTTCTCCTACGCGTCCGCCCACGGGATCGAGATGACCTTCAGCGAGGGCAACGTTTTCGCGAGAAACCGGTTGGTGGAGAACGCGATTTGCGGGATCTGGGGTGGGTATTCCTCCGATTCCCTGATCGCGGAGAACCACATCGAGGGGAACGGAGGGATGGCCTACGGATTGGAACGGGGCGGCATCAACATGGAACACGCCTCTGGAAACCGGATCGTGGGGAACCGGTTCCTCAACAATCGTTGCGCGATCCACCTGTGGTGGGACGAGGATGCCGCCCTGCGCAGGCTGCCGGGCGTGTCGGGAAATGACCGTGGCGTCACGGACAATCTCGTCGCGGACAATCACCTGGAGATCACGCCGGATCATCCGTTTCACAATCTGCGTCCCGACGAGAAGCTCATCGGCTTGCACCTGCGCGACGACGGGCCCGGGCGGGTTCACAACACGATTTTTGTGGGACGGACGGGCCGGTTGACCGCGTCGAACGCGGTCGAGTTGGTGGTGGGTCCAGGCTGCGAACGACCCATCGCGGCCCAGGTGCCGAGATATCGGATTCCAGAATCACCCCGGCTGGGGGATCGCGTGGCGGTCGGCGCCCGTGCCGCCTTGCGGGGCCGGGACCAGATCGTGATGGATGAATGGGGCCCGTGGGACCACGAGACGCCGATGGTCCGGCGAGTCCGAGGTGGGACGGGCGTCGCGGCGTATGAGATCCGCGGGCTGACGAATCCACCCGAAATCGAGGTCCGAGGGGCGCCGTCGGCGACCGGACGAGTGGATGTCATGAAAGCCACGGGTGCGACGAATGCGTGGCGGATGGAGGTTCGAGGATCCGTTGGGGTGACGCCATTCTCGTTGCGCGTCCGCGGCCCGGGCTGGGAGCACGATGTGTCGGGGACGTTGGTCGCCGCTTCATGGGATTGCGTCTTCTTTTCGTGGCCGGTCGAAACGGATCCGCGGGAGAAGCCGGACGCATGGCGCCGGTTGGCGGAAGGTCCGGATGCGGTGCGCGCGTCGGTCCCTGAGTTGGATTTCGCCTATGGGTGGGGCGGACCGAAGGATTTGGACCTCGGGGAAGCCGCGCGAGGGCGTGGGCCGGGCGGGGACCATTTCGGGATGTTGGCCACGACGCGGGTTCGATTGCCGAAGGGCGACTGGCGGATCGCGACGACCAGCGACGACGGCGTCCGGGTTCGGATCGACGGGAAAGTGGTGCTGGAAAACTGGACCTGGCACGGACCGACCGGGGATTCGGCGGCCTTCCATCAACCGGAGGATGCCGAGGTCAAAGTGGAGGTGGAGCACTTTGAGATCGACGGATTCTCCGTGCTCCGCTGGGAAATCAGCCCTGCTCGTTGAAGGCGCCGCTTTCGGCGGCGGCAGCGTCCCCTTTCCCTCCTACTGCCTTAGGCCGTCGAACCAATATTTCGTTCCCAGCAGGGCGAAGGGGACGCAGGCGGTGTGATCGGCGAACGCGAACGGGTCGAGCAGTTCCACCGCGGGCGCGCCGGCGGCCTTGAAGGCGTCGAAGGCGACCTTGGAATTGGCGGGGAGCACGTCGAGGTCGCCGGCGCAGTGGTAGAAGCGGGTCTTGGCCCGGGGAAACCAGCCGGTGTGAAGATCGTTGTCGCGGAGCGCGACGCGAAGCGGATGGTTGGGATCCGACGTGAAGGCGGCGAGGACCTCCGGCTTCAGGATCTCGATCGGGCGGGATGGGAGGACGGCATTGATTTCGCCGCCGTCGTGCAGGCCATCCAGGAGGGGCGGAACGGTGGTGTCGTAGGGCGCCCTCAGGAGATCGGCCAGGGAGGGTGCGATGCCGTAGGCGTCGACGTAGGCCGCGAGGAAGTAAGCGAAATAATACGGATTGGGTTGGGTGCGGGTCGAAAGGATATCCGCCATGGTGGTTCCCGAGAGGTCGTAGGCCCCGGCGGAGGGTGCGGACGCCGTGACGGGCAGTTCGTCGGCGTGCCGTGATTCCAGTTCCCGCTGGGCGGCGAGGGTTGCGTGGCCGCCTTGGGAATAGCCGGTCAGGAAGAGTTGGTTGTTCCAGGAGGCTCCCTTGCCGGCGAGCGAATCGCGGGCGGCGCGGATGGCGTCGACGACCGCGGTCGCCTGCGAGGCGGCGTGGTGGTAGGGGTGGAGGCCGGGGGAATCCCCGAGACCCAGGTAGTCGGGAAGCACCGTGATGTAGCCGGACGCGCCCATGATCAGGCCGAGGGCCGACTCCTCATTGAGTCGCGAGGGGACATCCTCGCGAAGGGACACGGTGCCGTGCTGGTAGCTGACCAGGGGAACGGCCCGGGTCGCGCCTTGGGGGACCACGAGCAGCGCCGAGGCCCGGGTGGGCCGCCCGTGGGCGTCGAGGGTGCCGTAGATGATCTTCCAGGCATCGGCGGGCGCCGCGGTGAAGATCGGAACGCCGCGGTCCTGCATCTGTTTCAGCAACTCGGCGGCGGTGAATCGCCGGAGGAGAATGTTGGTCTCGACGATGCCGCGCTGGACCGAGGCTGTGACGACGAGTCGGTAGAAAGCGGCGCCGGCGGCGGGTGCCGGGCCGGACCACTGGGTCGAGTCGATCGGCCAAGCCGCCGCGCCGCCGAGCGGTTGCCAGGCGGATGGAAGCAACGACGGCGTGGTTTCGACGGTGTAGCGGGAGCCGGGATCCGCCTGGGACCACGAAAGGCGAAGTTGGTCGCCGTCCCGCGCCGCGGACAGAGTCGGCGCGACGGCGGCGAGGGTCGCGGAGAACTGGGTCAGCAAAGGAAGGAGACTCGCCAGGAGGACGGCTCTCAACATGCGGGATCGCGGCATGCCGGTAGGATGTCGGAATCGGCGCGGGAATCCAGCGCGGCGCGGCGGCTACGGCCGGGTAGCCGCGGACGTATAGTCCGCGCTGATCCTGTCGGGGTGGCGGGAAACGTGGTGGGTGCGGCGGCGAAGGGGAGCGAGGGATGGTTTTGGACCGGGGAAGAAAGGGAAGTGTGGCGCCGACTGACGTCGGCGGCTACGGCCGGGTAGCGGCGGACGTACAGTCCGCGCCGATCCTGTCGGGGGGGGCGGGAAACGTGGTGGGCTCGGCGGCGAAGGGGAGCGAGGGATGGTTTTCGACCGGGGAAGGAAGGGAAGTATGCGCCGACTGACGTCGGCGGCTACGGCCGGGTAGCCGCGGACGTATAGTCCGCGCTAGACTCCTTCCGTGAAGCCGCGACGTCCCGATCCTCCCGCGAGTTCGGCTGGCTTGGCCACTTCCTCCCGCGAAAGCGAGCAGCGCTCTTCGTTTTCGCATTATCTGCCGCGATTGCGCCGCGAGTTTTACGAGGGCGACGCGGTGGTTTTCTGGACGCTCCCGGTCGCGCACCGGGCGCAAGGTTGGCTGAACGATTCGTTTCACGGGGCTTTTCGGGAGATGACGTTGCACAGCGCGGCGCGGGAAGGATTGCTCTGCCCGGCGTACTGTCTGATGCCGGACCACTTGCACCTGGTCTGGATGGGCCTCCGCCGCGAGACGAATCAGCGGAACGGAATGAAGTTCTTCCGCGCGCAATTGGGGGCTTTTTTGAAGTCGGCCACGTTCCAGCACCAGGCCCACGATCATGTGCTGACGCTGGCGGAACGACAGCGGAGCCGATTCTCGGTGGCGTGTTCGGATTACGTGTTGTTGAACGCCTACCGGGCCGGGTTGGTGAAGGAGCCGTCGGATTGGCCGTATCAGGGAGCGGTGGTTCCGGGATACCCGCGAGTGAATCCATTCGAGGCGGACTTTTGGCCTTGGTTCTGGAAGCGGTATGCCGAGGCAAGGGGCCCGGGAGTGGAGAAGCGCGTCTTGCCACGCCGGGAAATGGAGTGAGGGGTGCGTGGATGGGAAGTATGCGCCGACTGACGTCGGCGGCTACGGCCGGGTAGCCGCGGACGTATAGTCCGCGCCGATCCCGTCGGGGTTGGCGGGAAACGTGGTGGGCTCGGCAGCGAAGGGGAGCGAGGGATGGTTTACGGCCGGGTAGCGGCGGACGCAGTCCGCGCCGATCCCGTCGGGTTGGCGGGAAACGTGGTGGGCTCGGCAGGCAGGGGAGCGAGGGATGGTGGAATGGGGAAGGAAGGGGAAGGTGCGCCGACTGACGTCGGCGGCTACGGCCGGGTAGCGGCGGACGTATAGTCCGCGCCGATCCCGTCGGGGTGGCGGGAAACGTGGTGGGCGCGGCGGCGGAGGGGAGCGAGGGATGGTTTCGGACCGGGGAAGGAAGGGAAGTATGCGCCGACTGACGTCGGCGGCTACGGCCGGGTAGCCGCGGCTAGTTCCCGGCGACGGCCGGGAGGTGGAGGATTCGGGGAATGTCCAGCGGGGCCCAGTGGTGGGCCTGCGATTCGCCCTCGCGTCCGCGGTTGCCTTGGGCCGCGGCGATCGCGAAAGGGCTCGTGTAAATCCGGCCGTCGAATTCGATCCGGACCTCCCCGACGGGTCCGCCCGGGATTTCGCCTTGGTAAAAGTTGATGGAGGCGTCGACCTCGTGGACGTCGACCGGTTGCTCGAACTCGATGAATTCGTAGTCGCGTCCGGGCGAGGAACGGTGGTCTTTGTCGTAGTAGCCCTCCGGGCTTCGAGGGTGCTCGAAATAAAGCCTCTGGCGCCGAGCGTCGGGCCGCGCGTAGAGGTCGAGGTCGAGATCACCCTTCCAGCGGATGCCGATCTTCATAGGACCCGTCGTCCTGGTGGGCGGATTCCCGGCCGCATCGCGGATCTCCTCCCGGGTGATCCAGTCCAGGGAACCGATGTCCCGCGTGATGCGAAGCATCTCCACCTTGGTCTGGGCTGGGTCGATCGAGGGAAGAGGCGAGTTGTTGGCGGGCGGCGGGAACGGTCCGCGAAGCGCGGCGAAGGCGGTGGGCAGATCACCGGTGAACGTTCCGAGTTGTCCGCCCTGTCGATGGACGTGGAGGGTCCAGAACCGCGAGATCTTCTCGCGATGAAGTTCGCTGGACCATGGATCCCCGGAATAGGCCCAGTGAACCACCACGCGATCGAGGGCGTGGTCGCGTCCTTCGAGCCCGTAGACCGACGTGTCGCGCGACGCGAGGAGATGCCCGTCCGAGGGGAAATAGCCGTGGGCCATCGAGAATCCGGGCTCCTTGCCGTCCTGGTGAAGTGGGCTGCCCAGGACGGAAACGACCAACGCCCGATTCGTGGCGGCG
>CALNYA010000026.1:0-6662 GCA_942490575.1 uncultured Verrucomicrobiota bacterium | reverse complement strand
GTGCATTCTCCGGGGCTGCATGCCGACCAAGGCCCTTCTGCAGTCGGCCGAAGTCCGCCACTTGGCGGGGCGCGCCCGCGAGTTCGGCGTGCGGACCGGGCGGGTGGGCCACGACTTTCCGTCGATCCTCGCGCGAAAGGCGCGGTTGATCGGCGACTTCGCCGGGTACCGCCGCGGACAGTTGGAAGACGGGCGCTTCGAGCTGATCCGAGGCCGGGCCTCTTTCGTCGATCCCCACGCGCTGGAGTTGGACGGACCCGGCGGGCGTCGGGTCACGGCGCGGCACATCGTCGTGGCGACGGGCTCGCGGCCGTCGTTTCCCCCGGTGCCCGGTATCGAGGAGGCCGGCGTCTGGACGAGCGACGACGCCCTGGAAGCGGCGCGGGTGCCCAAATCACTGATCGTGCTGGGCGGCGGTCCGATCGCCGTCGAGTTCACCCAATTCTTCGCGCGCCTCGGGAGCCGCGTGACGTTGATCCAGCGAAGTCCCCGGATCCTGCGGGGCGACGACGCCGACGCGGCGAAGGTCCTGGAGGAGGTCCTCGCGAAGGAGGGAGTCCGGGTGGTGACGGGAACGCGGTTGCTCGCGGTGGAAAAATCGGGATCAAGGAAGGCCGTGCGCTTCGAGCACGACGGCGTTCGAAAGAAGGTGGTCGCCGACGAGATTCTTGTCGCGCTGGGGCGGTCGCCGAACACCGGAACGCTGGGCCTGGACCGGGCCGGTGTGGCGACCGAAAAGGGCCGGATCCTCACCGACGCCGGCATGCGGACGTCGGCTCCGCACATTTACGCGGGCGGCGACTGCACGAGCGCCCATGAGATCGTCCACCTGGCGGTGATCCAGGGGGAAGTGGCGGGGCACAACATCGCCTTCCCGAGGCGCCGACGGGAAATGGACGACCGGTTGCTGATCTCGGTGGTGTTCACCGAGCCCCAAGTCGCGGTGGTCGGGTTGACCGAGGAAGCGGCCGAGGCACGCGGGGTCCGGTTCCGGGCGGCGACCTACCCGTTCGGGGACCACGGCAAGTCGATGATCCTCGGCGCGACCCAGGGATTCGTGAAACTGCTGGCCGATCCGCGGTCGGGCGAGATCCTGGGCGGGGCCTGCGTGGGGCCGCAGGGCGGGGAACTCATCCACGAGATCGTGGCGGCGATGGCGAAGCGGATGACCGTCGGCGAGTTGGCCGCCATGCCGCACTACCATCCTACGCTGGCGGAAATCTGGACCTATCCGGCGGAGGAACTTGCCGAAGAGATCGCGGCGGGGCGGCGTCGGGGCGGACGGAAAGCCGCTGGCGGATGAGACGGCGCAGGGGTTCCTCGTGGAACTTGAAAACGGCCGAGGCCACGACGAGGACCGCCGCGAGGTACGCGGCGAAGGTGCCGGGTGTGGCGTGCCACGGCTCTCCCCCGCGGGCGGTGAACCTGACGAAGTAGGCGAAGACCGGCATGTGGAACAGGTAGATGGCGTAACTGGCGCCTCCGAGGAATCGGAACGGACGCCACGAAAGCAGCCGGGCCACCGGATTCGAGGCGACCGCGAGCGAGACGATCAGGATGCCATCGAAAGGGAGGAGCAGTCCGTGGTGACGCCCCACCCAGGGGAGGTGGAAGACGTTCGACAACAGGAGGACGGCGATTCCGCCGAACAGGGTGAATCCCGCGGCGGCCCATGGAGGGATGGGTCGGGAGCCTTCGGCGGCGGCGGCTAGGCGGCCGAGGAGCATGCCGAACACGAATTCGAAGGCGCGCAGCGGCGGGAAGATCCGGATCCACGGATGCCAGATTTCCGGGGACCCGCCGGCGGCGTCGACGGCCAGTGGGCCGAGCGCCTGACCGGCCGAGGCGGCGGCGCAGGTGAGAGCGAGCCCGGCCAGGGCCCGGGCTGGGCTCAGGCGGATGATCTTGGGGAGCAGCCAGGGGAACAGGAGGTAGAAGAAAGCCTCGGTGGAGATGGACCAGCCGGGGACGTTCCACGCGGCGGCCAGGCGCGGGACCCAGGCCTGGGTCAGCGTGAGAAAAGCGGTGCCGGTGACCGCGGCTTTGAACAGGCCGGTCGCCGTATCGTAGGCGCCGAGGAAATGTCCGAGGGCACGGGGCGCATCCACCAGGAAACTGAGGGCGTACACGGGGTAGATTCGGGCGAACCGGTGGACGAAGTAAGCCCGGCGCTCCTCCGGACGGGACAGGTCGGCGCGCCGGTAGGCGTGATGGAGGATGAAGCCGGAAAGGACGAAGAACAGGGAGACGGCGTGATGCCCGCCCGACGCGATTTCGATCAGCCACAGGGGCTGCGAGTCGCCGATCAACCCGTGGGTGTGGAACAGGACGACATGCAGGGCCGCGAAGAATCGCAGGCTCGTGAGCGCGTGGAGTTCGGCGCGATCGCCGGCCGGGGGTTTGGAGAGGGCATGGCTCATGGCCCCGGCGGCGGCAAGGGGCGGCGCCCCGGGACGATCAGCTTCCCAGCTTGCGGGCGAGGATCTCCCCGATGACCGCCGGGTTGGCCTTGCCTTTGCTGAGCTTCATCACCTGCCCTTTGAGGAAGTTCAACGCGGCGCCCTTGCCGTTCCTGAAATCCTGGGCCGGGCCTGGATTGGCGGCGATGGCCTGGTCGCAGAACACCTCGATCGCTCCCGTGTCGCTCACCTGGAGGAGGCCTTTCTTTTCGACGATCGCGGCCGGCGAATCCCCGGAGGCGAACATGTCGGCGAAGACCTCCTGGGCGGTCTTGGAATTGAGTTTGCCGTCCTCGATGAGGTCGGTGAGTTCGCGAAGGGCGGCCGGAGGGAAGGGAACGGCGTCGGGCGGGGTGGCGGTTTCGTTGAGTTTGGCGGCGAGATTGTTGATGACCCAATTGCCGATGGCCTTGGGGTTCCTGGCGCCGGCGGCGGCTTTTTCGAAGAAGGCGCCGAGGGCGAGGTTCGACTTGAAGATCGCGGCGTCGCCCGGGGGCAGCGCGTAGTCCCGCATGAAGCGTTGCTTGCGGGCGAGCGGCAGTTCGACGACCCGCTGGCGCACCTCGGCGAGCCACGCGTCGGAAGGCTCGAACGGAAGGAGGTCCGGGTCGGGGAGGTAACGGTAGTCGTGGGCGTGCTCCTTGGACCGCATGGACTCGGTGATCCCGGCGTCGTCGTCCCACCGGCGGGTTTCCTGGCGCAGGGTCTCGCCCCGTTTCACGGCCTCGATCTGGCGCGGGATCTCGTAGTCCAGCGCGCGGCGCACGCCGGAGAACGTGTTCATGTTCTTGATCTCGATCTTGGCGCCGAGTCGGTCCGATCCCTTCGGGCGGACGCTGACATTCACATCGCAGCGGAGCATGCCCTTCTCCATGTCGCAGTCGCTGATCCCGCCGTGGACGAGGATCTCGACGAGGGCGTTGAGGTAGGCGTGGGTCATGTCGGCGTTCCTGAGGTCGGGTTCGGACACGATTTCGAGGAGGGGCGTGCCGGCGCGGTTGAAGTCGACGCCGCTTTCGCGGTTGAAATGGACGTTCTTGGCGACGTCCTCCTCGAGGTGGGCGCGGGTGATCCGGACCTTCTCGAGACGGCCTTCGAACTCGAACTCGACCAGGCCATTGCTGGTCGAGGGTTGGTCGTACTGGGTGATCTGGTAGTTCTTCGCGACGTCCGGGTAGAAGTAGTTCTTGCGATCGAACTTGGCGCGGCGGGGGATGTCGCAGCCGAGCAGGAGGCCGGTGAGCACGGTGAGTCGGAGGGCCTCCTCGTTGGCGACCGGGAGGACTCCGGGCAGGCCGAGGCACACCGGGCAGACCTGGGTGTTCGGGTCGGCGCCGAATCCATTGGGGCACCCGCACCACATCTTCGAGTGGGTCTTGAGCTGGACGTGGGTTTCCAGGCCGATGACGGCTTCGTATTCCGATTCCATGTTGCGCGGAGGGCAGCGTGGACCAGGCGGGCGCGCGGGGGAACCTGGAATTGGCCCCATTGAGGGTGTTGTCGTGGCGGATATCCAGCGTTGCGGAAGTACGCGCTGATGAGTTGCCGGAGGGACTCTCACCCTGACCCTCACCCGGCCTCCGGCCACCCTCTCCCGGCGGACGGGAGAGGGACGGAGGGACCCTCACCCTGACCCTCACCCGGCCTGCGGCCACCCTCTCCCGGCGGACGGGAGAGGGCCGGGGTGAGGGTGACTCTTCTTTTCGCAATGATGGATACCGGTCGAATTGACGGTGGCGGGGCGCGGGGGCAGGGTGGCCCGGTGAAGCTGAGTGAGATTCGCGGGCATCTTCGCCAGTCACCTTTCCGCCCGGTGGTGGTCCGGTTGACCAGCGGGCGCACGCATCGGGTGGACCATCCCGACTACCTGTTCGTTCCGCCGGTGGGCGAAAGCTTCCTGATCGTGGGCAAGGAGGGCGACTTCCATCACATCGACGCCGGACAGGTCGAGGAGATCGAAGTGTCGAAGGCGCGTCGGAAGACGGCGTAGCCAGCGGGGACGGCGACGGCGGTGGATCGGCGGGATTCCGTCGCGTTGACGGTGGAAGGGCGCCGGGTAGGCTGGCGGTCTCATGCGACGCATCTTGGTGACGGGAGGGGCGGGGTTCATCGGGTCGAACCTGGCGCTCGCCTTGCAGGAACAGCATCCGGAGGCGGCCCTCACGGTGGTGGACGACTTCCGGTCGGGTGATTTCCGGAATCTGACGGGGTACCGCGGCGACTTCGTGACGGCGGACATCTCGCGGTTGGACTGGCAGGCCCAGTTCGGGGACACGCCCTTCGACGCGATCTTCCACGAGGCGTCCATCACGGACACGACGGTTCACGACCAGTTTCTACAGGCCCACGACAACATCGAAGGGTTCCGGCGTTTGCTCCGGTTCGCTTCCGCGAACCAGACGCCGGTGGTGTATGCGTCCTCGGCGGCGACCTACGGGATCGCGAGCGGGGTCAACCGCGAGGATCAACCGCCGGCGCCGGCGAACGTCTACGCCTTCACGAAGGTGCAACTCGATCACCTGGCGCGGCGGTGCGCGGAAGTGAACCCCGGCTGGAAACTCGTCGGGTTGCGGTACTTCAACGTCTACGGTCCGCGGGAGTCGCACAAGAAGGCCGCCGCGAGCATGATTTATCAGCTGTACCTCCAGATGAAGGCGGGCAAGCGACCCCGGGTGTTCCGGGCCGGCGAGCACAAGCGGGATTTCGTCCACGTGAAGGACGTGGTGGCGATGACGATGGCGGCGTTGAACGCGCCGCGTAGCGGCGTCTTCAACTGCGGATCGGGCAATCCATTCTCGTTCAACGAGGTGATCGCCGAAATCAACCGGGTCTTGGGCACCTCCCTGGAACCCGAATACATCGAGAATCCCTATTCCTTCTACCAACCCCATACCGAGGCCGATATGACACGCGCCAAAACGGAGCTAGGCTTCGCGCCCCAGTTTCCGCCGGCCCGTGGCATCGCGGATTACCTGGCCTTCCTGGAGGGGAAAGTCTCCTGAATCGGATTCGGGGGACCGCCGTCCATCGTTCGATTCGATCTTATGAAAAAACTGATTGTGGTCTTGGGAGTGCTCGCGGCCCTGGTGGTCGTGGCGTTCTTTGTCGTGACGAGTTCTGGATTCCTGAAATCGGTCGTCCTGCCCAAGGTGGGCGCCGCCCTGAATGCGAAGGTCGAGGCCGAAAGCGTCGCCCTCAGCCCGTTTTCGTCGGTCGAAATCCGAAATCTGCGCGTCACGCCCAACGGCGCCGAGACCCTGGCGACCGTTGAACTCGCCCGGGTCCGCTACAAGCTCTTCTCCATCCTGGGAGGACGAATGGAGGTCCCTGAGATCCTTGTCCGGAACCCGGTGATCTCGCTGGTGTCCAAGGCCGACGGCACCAGCAACCTGGACCCGATCCTGAAGCAGATGGAGATGGACCAGGGCGGACCCGCTCCGGTTTCGGAGACTCCGCCCGCTCCCGGGAAACCCATTCAGGTCGACCTCGGCTCCCTGACGGTCGAGGGCGCCTCCTTCACCTACCGGGCCACGGCTCCGGACGGATCGACCACCGCCGCCGACGTCACGGCTTTGGCGCTGAAAGTCGCCGGGCTCAAGAACGGAGGGAAAGGCCAGATCACCATCGGAACGGGATTCGCGTTCTCCCAAGTCCCCGCTGGCGCGGGCGCCGGACCCGGCGCGAACCGGATTCAGGGAACCGTGAAGGGGAATTTCGACCTCGAACTGACGCCCGACCTCCTGCCGGGCGGGCTGTCCGGCAAGCTGGAGGCCGGCCTGAACCAGGCCTCGGGTAGTTTCCAGGAGTTTCAGGGGTTCGCGACGGTGCTTTCGGCGGATCTCGCTCCGACGGAGCTTCGCCGCCTGGCTTTGGAGTTTTCGAAACAGGGAACCGCGTTGGGATCCATCGCCGCCAAGGGCCCTCTCGACCTGACCAAGAAGGAGGCCAGGATCGAACTCGGCGTCAACGCCATCGACCGGAACGTCCTCAACCTCGTGGGCGCCGGAATGGGCCTGGATTTCACGACCACCCGTTTCGACAGCACCAACGTCGTGGCGCTGGGCTCCGGCGGGAACGCCCTCGCGATCGTGGGGAGCGTGACGGGAAGCAAGGTCGCCGTGAAGGCGGGTGAAATGGTGATGCCGGCGTTGGACCTGAAGAAGTCCTACGATCTGGCGATCGACCTGACCGCGCAGACCGCCA
>CALNYA010000025.1:0-51596 GCA_942490575.1 uncultured Verrucomicrobiota bacterium | reverse complement strand
CAGATATATCGATCTGAAGCATCACTAGACACCGAGGAAGAACTTTCAGATTGCTGTGCCTGTTTACAGGGTTCAAACAGAATCGGTCTGGCCTTGCTCTCATCCGCGGCGCAAAAAATAAAAAATCCGTTGTTACCCTATAGATTGCGAGAAAGGTTACCTGTCAGTGCCTATAGTATCAGTCCAATTGATCGCTGAGGGCTCTCCCTAGACAGTCTAGTACCTGCCTTGAAACAAAAGTACTCCTTCGGACGAAGGAACGGAAAACTTCTGGTTGCCCATCGCTAAAATAGAACCTAATCCATTTTCCTCATCTGGATTTTCAACACCACCTTCGTTTGAGTAGGTTGTATCCACTTTCCGCTTAATAGGTGATGTTCCTGCATCGCCCATGACTCCTATATAAGATTCCAGAATAGATTAAAGCACAAAAATAGGGGCACAAGAGGCCCTCTAATTTATTTTACTCAAGGCAGTAGAGAAAATTCTCCGCTCTCCTCGAAGCCCTGGGCGAACAGTCGCGGTTCGCCGCAGCACCGAGGTGCAGACCGTGTTCGTGCTGGGCGGCGGAACGATGGCGCTCGTGTTCAGCGGACACGAGAGTTGGCAGGCGCTCGTCCAGGCGATGGGCGCGACCCTCGGCCACCTTCACGAGGTCCCCACGACGCCTTCCGCCATCCAGGGGTACCTCACCAAGAGTCTCCTGGTCGTCGGGTACTGCACCTGGCCGGTCGTGTCCGCGACCATGCTCGCCGGAATCCTCGCCGGCGGAATGCAGAGCCGCTTCCGGACCGCCTCCGAGGCGCTCAAGCTCAATTGGGCCAGGATGAATCCCCTCGAGGGAACCAAGCGGATCTTCTCCATCCACTCCCTTCAGACCGCCGGCATAGGCCTCCTGAAATTGGTCGTGATCCTCGGCCTCGCCTACAACGTGATCTGCCAGGTCCTCAAGGATCCCATCTTCCTTTCGCCGGTCGACCTCTCCCGCATCTCCGAGTTCATGGCGAATTCCTCGATGCGGATCATCCTCCGGATCCTGTTCGCCCTCGGCGTCATCGCGGCCCTCGATTACGGCTACCAGTTCTGGAAGACCAACAACGACCTCATGATGACGAAGGAGGAGTTGAAGGATGAGGTGAAGAACTCCGAGGGCAACCCCCAGATGAAGGGGCAGATGCGCCGCCGCCGCCAGGGCATGTCCAAGCGCAAGATGCTCCAGGATGTCACCCAGGCCGACGTCGTCGTCACCAACCCCACCCACCTCGCCGTCGCCCTCCGCTACGACCGACGATCCATGCGCGCCCCCAGGGTCGTCGCCAAGGGTTCCCGCCTGAACGCCCTCCGCATCCGCGAAATCGCGGGCCAGCACCAGGTGCCCATCCTCGAAAACAAACCCCTCGCCCGCCTCATGTTCAAACACGCGCGCGTCGGCGAGGAGATCCCAGCCACCCTCTACGCCGCCGTGGCCGAGGTCCTCGCCTGGGTCTATCGCGTCAACGCGTACCGGTATTATCGGGAACAGGCCGCCGCCACCTGACGCCATGTCCGCCGTCGCTCCCCCATCCAGCCTGTCGCGCCTCCTCAAGAACGGCGACCTCCTCCTCACGGGCGCCGTCTTCGGAACGATCCTCCTCATGATCGTCCCGGTCGCGCCCTTCCTCCTGGATGGGCTCCTCGCGACGAGCATCGCCCTCGCCCTCCTCATCCTGCTCGTCATCCTGTACGTCAAGGATCCCTCCGATTTCACCGGGTTCCCCACGCTCCTCCTCTTCGTCACGCTGTTCAGGCTCGCCCTCAACATCGCGACGACCCGGCTCATCCTCATCGACGGCTACGCGGGGCACATCATCCAGACCTTCGGCGACTTCGTCGTTCAGGGGAACTACGTCGTCGGATTCGTCATCTTCGGCATCCTCGTGATCATCAATTTCATCGTGATCACCAAGGGCGCCGGCCGCATCGCGGAGGTCGCCGCCCGGTTCACGCTCGATGCCATGCCCGGCAAACAGATGGCCATCGACGCCGAACTGAACGCCGGGGTCATCAACGAGACGGAGGCCAGAACCCGCCGAAAAAAGGTCGAGGAGGAGGCCGACTTCTACGGCGCCATGGACGGCGCCAGCAAGTTCGTCCGCGGCGACGCCATCGCCGCGATCCTCATCACGCTCATCAACATCGTCGGCGGATTCGCCATCGGCGTGATGCAGAAGGGGTATTCGGTGCCCGAATCGCTTCAGCGGTTCACCCTGCTGTCGATCGGCGACGGCCTCGTCTCCCAGATCCCCGCGCTGATCACCTCGACCGCCGCCGGCATCCTGGTCACCCGCGCCGCGGCCAAGGAGGATCTCGGCCGGGAACTCAGCCGGCAGCTGCTCTTCTTCCCGCGGGCCATGTACACGCTGTCCGCGATGCTCCTGGTGTTCGCCCTCGTCCCCGGCCTGCCCACCCTGACTTTCCTCATCCTCGCGGGCATCTCGCTGATCCTCGCCCGCGCCCTCAAGGATCCCCAGAGCCTCGTTCCCGCGGTCGCGGATGCCGCCGGCGGCGCCTCGGGGGCTCCGGGTTCGGCGGGCGCCGGGACCGACGGAGCCGCCAAGGCGGCGGGGGGATCCTCCGACAAACTCGAATCGCTCCTCCCTCTCGATACCCTCCAGATCGAACTCGGCTACGGCCTGGTCAGCCTCGCGGACTCCCGGCGGGGCGGCGATCTCCTCGAACGGGTGACCGGCGTCCGAAGGACGTTCGCCCAGGAGATGGGCATGGTCGTTCCCCCCATCCGCCTCCGCGACAACATGCAGATGGGCGCGAACGAATACCGGTTCCTGCTCAAGGGCAATCCCGTGTCCCAGGGCGAACTGATGCCCGGCCATTGGCTGGCCATGAACGCCACCCAAAGCAAAACCGTCCTCAAAGGCGTCCCCACCACCGAACCGGTGTTCAAGCTGCCCGCCACCTGGATCACCGACACCGAACGCAGGAACGCCGAGATCGCCGGCTACACGGTCGTCGATGCCGCCTCGGTCCTCGTCACCCATCTCTCCGAGACCGTCAAACGCACCGCCCACGAGATCCTCACCCGCCAGGACGTCCAGGCCCTCCTCGACAACCTCAAGCAAACCCACTCCGCCGTGGTGAACGAACTCATCCCCGGTTCGCTCTCCCTCGGCCAGGTCCAAAGGGTCCTCCAAAACCTCCTCGCCGAAGGCATCTCCATCCGGAACCTCTCCGGAATCCTCGAACGCGTCGGCGACTACGTCGCGGTCACCAAGAATCCCGACGAACTCTCCGAACACGCCCGTCGCGCCCTGGGCGGTCAGATCGCCCGCAGTTACCAGCTCGAGAACGGCTCCATCCGGGCCATCACACTCGACCCGAAGCTCGAACAGCAGATCGCCCAGGGAGTCCGGCTCTCGGCGACCGAGGTCTCGCTGGTCATGGAACCGAGACTCGCGAGGCACGTGGTCGACAACCTGTCCCAACGCATCCAACAACTCCTCGCCGTCGGCCAACCCCCGGTCCTCCTCTGCGGGCCCCAGATCCGCCTCGCGTTCCGGCGCTTCTTCGAATCCACCTTCGCCGAACTCGCCGTCCTCTCCTACGCGGAGGTGCCCGCCCGCGTCGAGGTCCAGAGCGCCGCGATGATCCCATTCCCGGAATGATCCCCAAGCCCACCCCCGCTTCGTCCCTGGCCGCCTGCATCCCATTCGTCCCATCAGTCCCATTTGTCCCATTTGTCCCATAGCTCCCCAGCCCCATGGAGATCGTCCCGTTCATCGCCGAGTCAGCCACCGACGCCGCCCGGCAGGTGCGCGAACGCCTCGGGCCCGACGCCGTGGTGGTCCAGGTCCGGCCCGTGCCCTCCCGGAACCGGACCTGGTTCGGCCGGAAACCCCGATCGCGATTCGAAGTGCTCGCCTACCGTCCGGAGACTTCAACGACCCGGGGTCCCGAGGCCGCGCCCGATTTCGCCGAGCGCCTCGACGTCGTGGCCGGGGACCACCCCCTCGTCCCGGAACCAGCCCGTTCCACCCCCAACCCCACCGGTCCGTCCAACGATCTCCGCGAACCCCGAGTCGATCTCGGGCGACCGGTCCGATCGGGCGGCGGAAACTGGCGGGCGGGGGAACTCCTGGAGGCGACGGGTTTCCTGCCGCAAGAGGCGCAGCGCATCGTCGATCGCCTGCGGGCGGAGCACGGCGACGAGCCGCCGTCCGCGATGGGAGGTGAATTGGTCCTGTTGAAGAGGACCTTGAAGGAATGCTGGAGACCGGCCGCGCCTTCGCGCCCCGCGGAAGGCGAGATCCACGTCCTGATCGGCGCGCCGGGCGTGGGAAAAACCACGTGCCTTTGCAAATGGCTCACGCAGGTCGCGCTCGGCGAGGGCGGCGCCGTGCGGGTCTGGCGTCTCGACGGCCAGACCGCGAACACAGCCGAGGCGTTGGCCGTCTACTGCGACGTCCTCGGAGTGCCGCTGGCGAGGAGCTGGTCCGAGGGCGATCGCGTGGAGGCGGGCGGGACGGGATTCGTGGATTTGCCGGGGACCGATTGGCGGGATGCGGACGCGCTGAGGAAGCTGGCGGACCAGATCGGCGCGTTCGGGAAGGTTCGGGTCCACCTCGTGCTGAACGGAGCGTACGACATGGCGCTGATGATGGGGCAGGTACGCGCGTTCGCGACGTTGTCCGTGGAGGATCTGATGCTGACGCACCTGGATGAGGAGGGACGCTGGGGGAAGCTCTGGAATCTGATCTTGGGCACAAATTACTCCGTCCGATTCCTGAGCGCGGGGCAAAATGTGCCCGGGGATTTCCACGCCGCGACCGCCGAGCGGCTTCTGACCCGGCAGTTTCGATCCTGATACGAGGATGGGGCGCTTCAAATGGCTTAGTGAAGGTCCTGGCAGAGGTCCTGCTAAGGGGGGAATGACCGGGCTATGAAAATGATGATGCTAAGCGGTGCCGCGCTGGGGTTCGCCGTGGGAATCACGTTCAGCCTGCTCCGCGCGAGCCCCTGGCCGACGGTGGTCTGGCAGGCGTGCGTCGCCGCGTACGTGTCGGGGATGATGTTCCGTTGGTGGGGACGGCAATGGACCAGGAATCTCCGGCTGGCGCTCATCGAGAAGCAAATGGCCGCGGTGCGGGAGGCGGTCAATCAGCCCATGGCGGGCGCCGCTCCCTCGACGGGCCGCGGGCCCGCACTTGAGTCCGCGCCGGCAAGTGGCGCGAGCAAACGATGAACACAGCTCCTCCATCCACAAACCCGGGGACCGATCCGCGCCCGCCCCGGTGCCAGCCCGAAACGGCCCAGCTCTGGAAATGCTACGCCGGCACCGGCCACGGAAGCTCCGCCGAGGGCCAGCTCGTGGAACAGCATCTTCCCCTCGTGAGGACGGTGGTCGGTCGCGTGGCGATGTCGCTGCCCCCGCACGTCGACTCCGAGGACCTTTACAGCGCGGGCATGGTCGGACTTTTGAACGCGGTCAGGCGCTACGACGCGGCGAGCGGCGTCGCCTTCGAGACGTACGCGCGGCTGCGGATTCGAGGCGCCGTGCTCGACGAGCTTCGGCGCCTCGATTGGGTGCCCCGCTCGCTTCACAAGAAGGCGCGCAAAGTCCAGGAGGTCATGATGCGCCTCGAGCAGGACCAGGGCGGCGTGCCCTCCGAGGAGGCCATGGCGGCCGCCCTCGGCCTCTCGTGCGCCGCCTACCGGGATCTGCTCACCGAGATCCGCCCCGCCACGTTCGTCTGCCTCGATTCCGTGCGCGCCGGCGACGGCGACGACGGCGTCCGCCAGGCCGAGAGCATCTCGAACGACGCGGACCGCTCCCCCTGCGACCAGACCGCCATCCGCGAGCTGTCGGGCCTGGTGGCCGAGCGGATCACCCAGCTTCCCGAAATGCAGCGAAAGGTCCTCGCGCTCTACTACTTCGAGGACCTGAGACTTCGGGAGATCGCCGCCGTCTTCGGCGTCACCGAGTCCCGGATCTGCCAGATCCACGCCCAGGCGATCCTGGCGCTGAAGACGTTTCTCCGGCGGCACGATCCGGAGGCGTCCGTCGATGGATAACCCGAAAAGCCCATGATTATCCTGATCGGTTGCGTCATCGTCATCGGATCCGTCCTGGGCGGATTCATGATGGCGGGCGGTCACGTGGGTTCGCTCATGCACGCCTCCGAGTTCGTGGTCATCGGCGGCGCAGCCCTCGGGGCGATGGTGATCATGTCGCCGAAGAAGGTGCTCGTTGACCTCATCAAGCTCTGCATCAGCGCCCTGAAGGGCGCGCCCTACAGCGCCGTGGATTACGAGGACCTTTTCAAGGCGCTGTACGAGCTTTTCATGCTCGGTCGGCGCAACGGCATGATCGCCCTCGAGGAACATGTCACCGCCCCCGACACCAGCAGCATCTTCACCAAGTACGCCCGCTTCGCTCATCACAAGAACGCGGTCGAGTTCCTTTGCAGCGGCTTGCGGCCGATCATCGACGGCAAGATCAAGCCCGACCAGCTGAAGATGCTCCTCGACATCGAACTCGACACGCTCGCCACCGAGGAGGAGCACCCGGTCCACGTCCTCACCAAGACCGCCGACGCCATGCCGGGATTCGGGATCGTCGCCGCCGTTCTCGGCATCGTGATCACGATGGGCGCCATCGCCGGCCCGATCGAGGAGGTCGGTCACAAGGTCGCCGCCGCGCTGGTCGGAACCTTCCTCGGCATCTTCATTTCGTACGGCTTCATGAATCCCCTGGCCGTGAACATCGAGTTCCTCAACCACGCCCACATGGCGTACCTCCGGTGCATCGCCACCGCCGTCACCGGGTTCGCCAACGGAATGGCCCCGATCATGGCGATCGAGGTCGCGCGTCGCGGACTCTCCGCCGACGTCAAACCGGCCGCGGACGCGCTCGAAGCCATGCTCAAGTCCGTGGGCAATTCGAAGGGTTAGGCGCCCCCGCGCTCCACCGCGTTCCGGATTCAACGACCCGTTCCCCCTCCCTCCCTCAGAACCAATCATGGCTGGCAAAGGTCATCACGGTGGCGCTTGGAAGGTGGCGTACGCGGATTTCGTGACCGCCATGATGGCGCTGTTCCTCGTCCTCTGGCTCGCCGCCCAGGACACCAAGCTCAAGGAGGCCGTCGAACGCGCGTTCCGCAACCCCTTCGCCTCCCTCACCAAACAGAGCGTCGGCATCATCCCCAACGAAAACGACCAGTTCGCCAAGGATCGCAGCGGCAACTACGACTCCGCGTCCGCCGTCGAACTCGTCATCCTCCGCAAACTCAACGAGGACCTCCTCAAGTCCCTGATGCAGGACAACCAGGAGCCCGAGGAGAAAACCGTCGAGCTGGAACTCACGCCCGAGGGCCTGCGGATCACCATCTTCGATCGCTCCCATCGGCCGGTCTTCGAATCCCAGTCCATCCGGTTCACCCCCTACGGCGACTGGGTGATGTCCACGCTTTCCTGGTCCATCGCCCGATACCCCAGCTTCGACATCAATGTCGAAGGCCACACCGAGCGAGGACATCCGCCCGTGACCGAGACCTACGGGGGTTGGGAACTCTCCTCCGACCGCGCCAACGCGGCCCGGCGCAAGATGCTCGAGCACGGCGTCCTTGATCGTCAGATCCGGGAGGTGACCGGCTTCGCCGACAAGAAACCCATGCGCACGCGGCGGCCGGAGGACGAGGTCAACCGCCGCGTGAGCGTCCTGCTCCGACCGCAAGGTGGCGCCAAGGGTTGAGCCGGGCCATCCCACCCCATCCCATCCCGTCCCTCCCATGCCTTCGAACTTCGTCCCGTTGGTTCCCGGCAAACCTGGCAAGCCGGGAAAGCCCGGCCTACCCGGCGCCTCCGCCGGAACCGACGCGGCGGCCGCGGCCAGGCCCGCCTTCACTCCCATGCGGCCCCATGCCGCCGGTTCGTGCGCGTCGGGCGCCCCGAACGGAACCGTCCCGGCCCGGGAACCCGTCGTCACGCTCCAGAAGGAGGGCGACCACGTGACCGGCATTCGGATCGAGTGCGCCTGCGGTCAGGTGATCGAGTTGGACTGCGCGTATTGACCGGCGAAGGCGACGCCAGGCGCGAATCCCGAGGGTGCCGGCAAAATCGACCGCGGTTTCAGGGCAGGAATTTCCACGGGAGTCGGCGGTTTTCGGGCTTTTGCTGGGATTCTTGGGGTCCGGGGGATTGGCACGCGTTCTGCTGAGTTTGAGGTGGACCTATGAATGTGAGCCTCTATCAAGCGGCGTCGGCCCTGGACGCAACCTCCCGCTGGCAAGAGGTGATCTCCGAGAACCTCGCCTCCAGCTCGGTTCCTGGCTTTCGCAAGCAGGAGGTCGCGTTCTCGGCCACCTCGGCCGGAATGCGCCCGGGCGTGACGCCCTCGGAAATGAGCGGTCCGCAGGCGTTGGCCATTCCCCAGGCGAGGACCACGACCAACTTCCACTCCGGCGAGATGCGGTTCACCGGGGAAACGACCCACATGGCGATCGACGGAAGGGCGTTCTTCGAGGTTCAGCTCCCGAACGGCGACACCGCCTACACGCGCGACGGCTCGTTCCAGCTCAATGCCCGGGGCCAGCTCGTGACCAAGCAGGGCTACGAGGTCCTCAGCGAGGGAGGAGCCATCACCGTGGAACTCAATCGCAAGGAACCGCTTTCCATCTCGGCCTCCGGTGAAATCAGCCAGGGAGCCGAAAGCAAGGGGCGCCTCAAGCTGACGGCGTTCAACGACGAGCACCTTTTGAAACCCCACGGCGGGGGACTCTACCTCGCCGATGATCCGGGGCTGACGCCGACCGGCTCCGCGGGATCCACCTTGCGCCAGGGATGGATCGAAGGATCGAACGCCTCGGCGGCGGGCGAAATGGTCAACCTCCTCACCGCGATGCGGACCTACGAAGCCAATCAGCGCGTCATCCAGCTTCATGACGAGCGGATGGGCAAGGTCATCAGCGAATTGTCCAACACCTAGCAGCCTCCATTCCCCATGTTGCGCGCCCTCTACTCCTCCGCGGCAGGCATGCGAGCCCAGCAGCTCAACCTCGACGTCATCGCGAACAACCTCGCCAACGTCAACACCACCGGCTTCAAGAAGAGCAAGATCGAGTTCCAGGATCTTCTCTACCAGACCACCAAGGCCGCCGGCTCCGACCTCGGCGCCGGAAACCAGGTCCCCACCGGCGTCCAAATCGGTCACGGCTCCCAACCCGTCGCCACCGCCAAGGTCTTCACTTCCGGCGAACTCACCCAGACCGGCGAACGCCTCGACGTCGCCGTCCAGGGCGACGGCTTCTTCGAAGTCCAACTACCCGACGGATCCCGCGCCTACACCCGCGACGGCGCCCTCAAACTCGCGTCCGACGGCCGGGTCACCACGAACGAGGGACTCGTCCTTCAGGGCGGCTTCCAACCCATTCCCTCCGGCACCACCGACATCAACGTCGCCCCCACCGGCGAGATCACCACGATGGGCGGCGGCGATTCGCAGAGCTTCCGCGTCCAACTCGTCCGGTTCGCCAACCCCGCCGGCCTCGAAAGCCTCGGTCGCAATCTCTACCGCGAAACCCCCGTGTCCGGTCCACCCGAAATCGGAAATCCCGGCGAGAACGGCTACGGATCCCTCGAACAAGGCTACCTCGAAATGTCCAACGTGAAGGTCGTCGAGGAGATGGTGAACATGATCGTCGCCCAGCGCGCCTATGAGGTGAATTCCAAGGCCGTCCAGGCCTCCGACGAAATGATGGGTCTCGGCAACAACCTCCGCCGGTAATCCGCTCCCAACCTTCCCACCCCATCCCATGAAGCGGCGTTTCACACCCATTCTCACCCAGGAGCCCCAGGGAGGCATCGAACGCGGAGGCGTCCAACGGCTCCTCGCGGCCCGCCAGGTGACCTCCGATCGGACCGTCGTCCATCGCCCGGAAATCGAGGGACGCCGCTCCACGCTCCGCGTCCTGCCAGCCGCCGGCCTCGGCCTGCTGTCCTTGTGGCTCGGGCTCGCCCCCTTCTGCGACGCCGCCACCCCGCCCTCCCCGCTCCCTGCGTTCCCAGCATTCCCGGCGTTCCCTGCCTCCCGCGTGCCCCAGGCCCCCCAGGCGCCCAAGATGGTCCCTGTGTCCCCTGTGTCCCCTGTGTCCCATGTGTCCCATGTGTCCCCTGTGTCCCATGTGTCCCCTGTGTCCCACTGTCCCCACTCCCAGACACCAGCTCCCGCTGCCGCTGCCGCTGCCGCTGCCGCTCTCTCGCTCGCGCTCGTGGAGTCCACAGGCGTTGATGGCACCGGCATCTTCCTCGACCAGGTCGTCACCGTTTCGACCCGCGCACCGTTGCCCCATCTCCGTCTCGCCGCGGCACCCGCCGTGGGTCAGGTCACCAATTATACCCGCGCCCAGGTGGCCGCCTGGATCGAGTCGAGCGCGCCCGCGTACGCGTCCTCGCTCTGGAAGGGGCCCGAGGAGGTCCAAGTCACCCGCCGGACCCGGCCGCTCGAGGAACTCGAACTGCGCGACATGCTGCGCGAGGCGCTCCAGCGCGACTCCGTGAAGGATCGCGGGGAACTCGAGCTGCGCCTGACCCGGCCATGGACCACCGTCGCCGTCGCCGACGAACCCATCACGCTCCGGGTGGTGGACCTCCCGTCCACCGGCGTCAGCGGCAATTTCATCACCCGTTTCGAACTCCTCGCCGGCGAGGAACGCCTGGGCAACTGGCAGGTCACCGCCTCCGCCAAGGTCTGGTGCGACATCCTCGTCGCCGAGGGTCCGCTCAAGCGCGGGCAGCTCCTGAGCACCGCCTCCATCTCCCGCGAACGCCGGGACGTCCTCAGCCTCCGGGATGCCGCCGTCGTCAGCGTGGGCGACGAGGTCGGCGAACTGGAGCTGCGCGAGAATGTGTCGTCCGGCCAGCCGATCTACGCGCGATCGCTCCGCGTGCGCCCCGTGGTGTTCCGCGGGAGCATCGTCGACGGCACGATCCAGCATGCCGGGATGACCATCACGCTCAAGGTGGAGGTCCTGGAAGACGGTCTCCCCGGGCACGTCGTTCGTGTCCGGAATCTCCGAACCCGACGAGAAATGATGGGAAAGGTAAAAAATGAACAAACGATTCTCATTCCGATGTGAGCCCTTCTCGGCTCTGGCCCTCGCCATGCTGATCTTCCCCGCCCCCGACACCGGCGCCCAGTCCCTCTGGCGCGACGAGACCGCGCGCTCGATGTTCGCCGACCGTCGGGCCCGCGCCGTCGGGGACATCCTGACCATCGTCGTCCAGGAGTCCGCCTCCACCACCAAGGCCAACACCACCAAGACGGCCAAGAACACCAGCCTCGACGCCGCCATCAACTCGTTCCTCTACAGCCCGGCGGGCAGCAGCTTCCTGACCCAGAACGGCCAGATGCCCGCCATCAACATGCAGTCCAAAAACACCTTCGATGGCGGCGGCTCGATCAACAACAGCGAGAAGATCACCGCCCGTCTCGCGGTCCGCGTCACGGAGGTCCTGCCGAACGGAAGCCTCGTGGTCGAGGGCCGGCGCCAGACCAAGTTCAGCGGTGAAACCACCGACGCGGTCCTGCGCGGCGTCGTCCGGTCCGAGGACGTCACGTCCGTCAACACCGTCATGAGCTACAACGTCGCCGACGCGGCGATCCAGTACCTCTCCAAGGGCGTCGTCTCCGACAGCCAGCGCAAGGGCTGGTTCTCGAAGATCTGGGACAAGGTCACCCCGTTCTGATGCTTGACCGGCGAGGACCCTGCGATCCGGCGGAGAACCGAACGCGAAAGATCCACGACATGCTGGGATGGGATGACATGACCACGATGATGAAAGCGCGCCTGTTGCCATGGGCCTTGGGTCTCGTGATGTGCCTCGGGACCGGTGTGTCCGCGCTCGGAATCAGCGCCCGGGTCAAGGACATCGCCATGATCGCCGGCGCCCGCGACAATCAACTCGTCGGCTACGGCCTCGTCGCGGGCATCAACGGCGATGGCGACAAGAATCCGATCTACACCCTCCAGGCGATCGCGAACCTCCTTCAGCGCCAGGGAATCAACGTGCCCGCGGCGACCCTGGCGTCGAAGAACGTCGCGGCCGTGATCGTGACGGCCGACATCTCCGCCTTCAAGAAACCCGGCAGCCGGATCGACATCACCGTCTCGTCGATGGGCGACGCCAAGACCCTCCAGGGCGGAGTGCTGCTCCAGACCCCGCTCCTTGGCGCCGACGGCGAAGTCTACGCCGTCGCCCAGGGACCGCTTTCCATCGGCGGATTCGCGGCCGGAACCGACGGCGGAGGCGGCGCCAGCGTCCAGAAGAACCATCCCACGACCGGCCAGATCATCAGCGGCGCCCTCGTGGAACGTGAGATCCCCATCGAGATCGTTCGCGACAACGCCGTCGAACTCCTGCTCCGCGAACCGGATTTCACCTCCGCCGCCCGCCTCGCCCTCGTGGTCAACGGCGTCTTCCCGAACAGCGCGACCGCGCTCGATTCCACCACCGTCCGCGTCCGGCTCCCGGAAGCCATGGAGGGAACGACCGTCGACTTCATCGCGCGCCTGGAGGCGCTGGAGGTCAGCGCCGACAACCCCGCCCGGATCATCATCAACGAGCGTACGGGAACCATCGTGGCGACTTCGCGCATCCGCATCGCCGCGTGCGCGGTTTCCCACGGCAATCTCACCATCACCGTCGCCTCCTCGCTCGACGTGTCCCAGCCCGCCCCCCTCGCCGAACAGGGACGGACCGTCGTGACCCCTCGCACGGAAACCAGCGCCGAGGAGGACAAGGCCGGCTTAATCCCCCTCCCCGAAATGCCGACTGTCGAGAAGGTGGCGTCCGCGCTGAATTCCCTGGGCGTCACCCCGCGCGACATGATGTCCATCTTCCAGGCCATGAAACAGGCCGGAGCGCTCCAGGCGGAGCTGATCCTCCGCTGAGCCCGACGGCGCCAACGCCCCATGAGTTTCACCCAGCTCCAAGCCCAGGCTTCCGCGGCCCGGCCCATCACCGGCGATCTCACCGGAGAAGCCCTCGCGCAGTACGCGCGGAACCCCCGGGTCACCGAAGCCGAAAAGGTCGAGGAGGCCTCCCGGCAGTTCGAAGCCGTCCTGGTCCGCCAGATCCTTTCCGCCGCGCGCAAGACCGTGATCCATTCGGGGCTGGAGAGCGAATCGGCCGTCACCGGCATCTACCAGGACATGATCAATTCCCAGCTCTCCGACGCCATCACCGGCGCCGGAGGCCTGGGTCTCGCCCGCAGTCTTCAACTTCAAGTCGGCCGTCCGACCCAGGAAAAGGAAAAGGAATCGGACTCCGAACCGGCCGCGCCCCTAGGGGATCCGCGGTCGATGAGAGGAATCACCCACGACGGCTACCAGGTCCGCCATGATTGACACGCTTCAATATCTGATCGAAACGCTCAGGAACGAACTCCAGCAGTACGGCGAGATGCTCGCCCTCATGGACCGCGAGCAGGAGCTCATCGTCCAGCGGTCGAGCCAGGAACTCTTCGACACCGTCGCCGCCATCCAAAGCCAGGCAGGCTTCATCCAGGACGCGCGCGCCCGCCGGGACGAAGCCCGGGCGGCGCTCGCCCGAAGCCTCGAGGTTGCCGACGACGCCACCTTCGAGGTCCTTGGGCCCCGCGTGCCGCCCGAGTACCGGCCGCTTCTCGACGCCCTCGTCCGCGAGAACAATCAGCTCCTCTTCCGGGTCCAGCAACGGGCCCGCCAGAATCACCTGCTCCTCACCCGCTCCATGGAACTGATGCAACGGTTCCTGTCGACGCTGTTCCCAACCCGGGACAGCCAGGTCTACAACGACCACGGGACCCGGCCGGTCTGGGCACCCACACTGCGACCGCTCTACGAGGCGGTCGGCTGACCCTCGGAGGACGTCCCCATGCTCGGCCTATTCGGCACCCTCAATCTCGCCTCCCGGTCCCTCGCCACCCAGCGCGGCGGCACCGAGGTGGCGGGCCATAACCTCGCGAATGTCAGCAACCCGGCCTACGCCCGGCAGCGGATGCGGATCGAAACATCCGTCACCATGGTCTCCACGCTGGGACCGCAGGGGACCGGCGCCGACGGCACCTCCATCGAACAGCTTCGAAACCACCTGCTCGACGACCAGATCGTCGGGGAATCCAGCGTCCTCGGCTCGCTGTCGGCGCAACAACGCGCGCTCCAGTATGCGCAGGCGAATCTAGGCCAGCGCCTCGACCGCCAGGCCTCCGGAACCGAAGGCGCGGCCGCCGCGACGGGTATCGGAGGCGCCCAGGGGATCGCGGAGACGCTCACCGGTTTGTTCGCCTCGTTCCAGAGCCTCTCCACCAACCCGACGTCCCTGACGGAACGCCAGGCCGTGATGATGAAGGCCGAGGGCGTGGCGATTCAGTTCAACCAGGCCTCCCAGCGTCTCGGGCAGGTCGACTCCATGCTCAACAGGTCCTTGACGGCCGAGGTCGACGAGGTCAACGCCGCGATCCGGGACGTCGCGGCCCTCAATCTCCAGATCATCGGCGTCGAAGGTAGCGGCGGCGTCGCGAACGACCTCCGGGACGCCCGCCAGATGCGCCTCGAGGAACTCGGCAAGCTCGCCAGTTTCACCGTGACCGAAGGCACCCGCGGCTCCCTGAACATCACGCTCGGCGGGGTCGCCATGAACGCCGGCGGCAACGTGGTCGAACAGCTCGAAACCCACGACCCCGGCAACGGCCAGTTGCTGCTCCGAGGCCGGACATCCGGGTCGCCCATCGATCTCTCCGGCGGTTCGCTCCAGGGAACGATCGAGGCCCGCGACGGCGAGGTCGCCCGCCTCCGCGCCCACATCGACACCCTGGCCGGCGAACTCATCACCCGCGTCAACGCGGTTCACTCCGCCGGCTTCGCCCTCGATGGTTCCACCGGGGAGGATCTGTTCACCGGAACCGACGCCGCCTCGATCGGAGTCAACGCCCTGCTGCTCGATCAGCCCGGCCGTGTCCAGGCCTCCGGCGTCGCCGGCGCCGTCGGCGACAACCAGGTCGCGCTGGCCCTCGCCCGGCTCTCCGAGGAATCGCAGGCCGGTCTCGGCGGACAGACGTTCGGCGAGAGCTACAACCAGGCCGTCACCCGTCTCGGGTCGGCGCTTTCCTCCGTCAACGGGCAGATCGACAACCAGAGCATCGTGGGCGACATGCTCCGCCGCCAACGGGACGCCGTCAGCGGCGTCTCGCTCGACGAGGAGATGACCGACCTGATCCGATTTCAGCGCGCCTTCCAGGCCTCCGCCCGCCTCATCTCAACCGTCGACGAAATGCTGGAGATGGTGGTCGCCATGAAGCGATGACGCCAACCGAGGAGGGCCGGGGTTGGGCTGGGGGATTCCTCCGCCCGACCCGGATCCCGAGCTCGCGAAAACCCCGAACCCAACCCCCATGCGCGTCACGTCCAACTCCTTCCCGAACACGCTTCAGGAACAGCTCGCTCGGTTGACCCAACGCCAGACACGCCTTCAGAACCAGGCGGCCACCGGCCAGTTGCTCACGCTGCCCGAGGACAATCCCACGGCCATGCGGCGCGTCCTCGACATGCAGAACGAGGCCGGGTCCGTGTCCCAGTACCGCGACAACGTCGCCCGCCACCAGGAGCTCGCCACCGCGACCTACTCGGGCCTGAAAGCGCTCCGTTCCGTGGTCGATCGCGCCAGCGAGATCGCCACGCTCGCCGGCGGGATCCAGCCCGGCCGGGATCTCAAGTTGTACGCCACCGAGGTCAACAGCCTCATCGAACAGGCCCTTCAGGTCGGCAACAGCCGGAACCGCGGCGATTCCCTCTTCGCCGGCACCCTTTCGGATCAGCCCGCCTTCGCCGCGGTCCGGGACGCGAACGGCCTCATCACCAGGGTCGACTACCAGGGGAACACCGACGTCCCGGAGAGCGAGGTGTCCTCCCAGTTCGAACTGAGCTCCCAGATCCCCGGCGCCAATGCCGGCGGCGCCGGCGCCCGCGGTCTCATGTCGGATTCCCGCACCGGGGCGGACGTGTTCCAGCATCTGATCGCGCTCCGGGATCGGCTGGAAGCCGGGGATGCCGCCGCCATCGCCGCCAACAGTCCCGGTGAATTCAAAGCCGACGAGGACCACATTCTGATGCACATCGGGGGGAACGGCGCCTTGCAGGCCCGGCTCTCAACGACGGAGACGCTCCTCAAGGACCGTTCGATGTCCCTCGAGGCGCTCGTTTCCCAGGAAGCCGACGCGGATCTCGCGCAGACGCTCGTCCGCCTCAGCGAGGTCCAGACCGCCTACCAGGCCGCCCTCCAAAGTGGCGGATCCATCCTGAACCGATCCCTCCTCGACTACCTCCGCTGATCGCCTGGAATCGCCCGTCAGGCGGCGTCCTCCCGCTCTCCCGTGGGCGGCGCCGGGGTCGCGAGGAGGTTCAGCAGCCTTGAGATCTCGGCGTGCGGGAAAGATTCCCGATTCCGATGCCGTTCCACCGCCTGCGCCTTGGGATTGGCCTCCCCGAACAGAAGATCGCATCGACCCGGTTCGCGGATCGCCGCGTGGCAGAGCAGGGAGATGTAGGACAGGGCCTGAACCGCCGCCGGCGACCGGCGCGAACCAGCGGAGGAGAAGGACGCCGCCACCTGCGCCGCATGCCGGCCCGCCCGCTCACGGTTCGGAAGAAGGGAAAGCAGACGGCAGATCGTGTCCCGCACCCGCTGGGTCGTCGGGGTCTCGAACGATTCCAGTTCGATGGTCCGATGGTATTCGAGCGCCTCGTCCCAGGCTTGAAGGAGGGCGGGGTAGGGTTCCAAGCCGTCCCGGCGGAGACCCACCTCGAACGCCGACTCGAACCGCGAGACGATGCGCGCGCCGGGGTCATGGGACAGAATCCGGAGACTGCTGGGTTGGTCCATGGTACGTCAGGTCGAGGTTGGTCGGGGCGTGCGCGTCCCGAAGGGCGCGAGTCGGGTCGGCTTCCGCCCGGTGCGTGCGATCCGCCCCGCCGGAGATCCTTCCCAGCCGACAAGGCAGGGGCCGTGCCAGAGGGGGAATGAGCTAGGCTCGATGCCATCCGACGCGTGGAATGCCCGAAAACATCAGGTTTTGGGCGCGGGCGATCGGGTGATCCCAGGCCAATGCACGGCCGTGCATTGCGTTTGCAAGGTCGGGAATCCGGATGGTGGCGCCCCTGTCCCGTCGACTTTCCAATGTACCGCCGACTTTCCAGTCGGCATCAGGCGACCCGCTCGCCCGACCCGGATGCCGGCTGAAAGCCGGCGCGACAACACCGGCCTTCATGACCCGCCGACTTTCCAGTCGGCATCAGGCGACCCGCTCGCCCGACCCGGATGCCGGCTGAAAGCCGGCGCGACAACACCGGCCTTCATGTCCCGCCGACTTTCCAGTCGGCATCAGGCCCCCGTCCGCCCCCCGGATGCCGGCTGAAAGCCGGCGCGACAACACCGGCCTTCATGTCCCGCCGACTTTCCAGTCGGCATCAGGCGACCCGCTCGCCCGACCCGGATGCCGGCTGAAAGCCGGCGCGACAACATCATCCCAGCGCCTCGAAGTTTTCCGAGGAGGCTCGCAACCGTAGGGGCGCCGGGCATGGCTTCGTGTTTCGCGAGGTCGCCGCCCGGAAGATCGGACGTTGGGATTCGGGAGACCGTTGTCTTAAGCCGGCTTGTGGCAATTCATGTTGGTATAAAGCAAAAGCCGTTTTGTTTAACACAAAGACATCTTCGGAAATCGGGCTTTGCGCAAACCATGGAGACCCACGGAGCCGCGGGCGAGCGGCGAAGGTCGGCCCGAGGCCACAATGGACGAAGCGGGGCGACGGGTTAATCTGGGGCCGTGACGACGATTGGTCCCGATCTCTTTGAGAGGAATCCCGATGGGCGCTACAAGTCCGCCATAGCGACCTATTTTCCACGCCATCAGGTCCTGGTCACCGCGCCCCCGATGCATGCCCTCCAGCGGGATACGTTCACGGAATGGCTGCGGGCCGAAGTCGCGAATGGACGGAGACCGGCCCTGGGAGCGAGGAACCTGTCGTGGGAGATGGAGGAAAGCGTCGATCTGATCATCGCCCCGGGGGGCGTGGTTCTGATTCGGCCGGAACTGGAGCGTCTCGACCTGGCGCTCAAGGCGGACGCGGATCTCGGCGAACTCTCGCTGGTCCCGATGCATCGCATCCGGTTTCTTTCGGTCCGCGATCCGCGGGTGCGGCAGGCGCTCCGGGAGCAGGGGGCGCTCTGGCGCATGAGCGCCCAACCGCATGGCCGCGCGGAGATCAACGAGGCGATCGCCGAATCGCGCGTCGGGATCGGGGGGCGGGCGATCTACTATTACAACCCCCACACCGGAACACGCCTGGTGACCTTCGACGAGTTCGCGCGCCTCGGGGGAATGCCGGACGCGGATTTGGCGGGGCAGCTGGACGAGATCGCGGAGCATTGTCTGAAGCGGAACCGGTTCGGGAATCCCGAGATCTCGTTCTTCGGCGTCGACGGCTTGAAGTTCGGCGGGCCGAGCTTCGCGGGCGCCCGATTCGCCGGGCTCGCCCCGGAAATCCTGCGGGAACGGTATCTGGTGCTGGTCGGGCGGTTTCGCGAAGCGACCGAACCCGACCTCTTGAAGGACCGGATCGAGTCGGCCGTCTGGCGCACCCGGATGTTTTCGAGCATCGCCAGCGAACAGCGGGAGGAGGCGACGGCGGAGCTGCTCCATGGCCTCAGCCCTGATTTCTTTCTCCGGATCCAATGGCTTCCCGGCGGACGCTTCGACGCGGGCGAGTTCGTGTTCGCGCCGGTCTTTCCGGAGGGCAATCTCCGACCGGTGGATCCCGAACTGCGGCAGCTGTGGGATCCGCTGGCGCGCGGGTTCATTGGGAATCTGATCCGGGAATACGGGAACATCGAGTACCTGAACCTGGGGCGGATCGAGCCGAATCCGTCGGCCGATCCAACGCGTCCCGGCCGACGGGGCGTGTATCTCGCCGAAATCAAGGCGCGGGGGGAGATGGCTCCGCACGTCCTCTTTCTGCGGGTCCTGCGCTGGGGCATCCGCGAGCGATTGGACGGAACCAGTCAAAGCGAGGGGACCGGAGATCTGTTGCAGGCCGTGTTCGAAACCGAGGAGTACGTGGATTACACGCTCGACCGAAGACTCGGGTGCATGCAGTTCGGGATGCACCTCCCGTCGCGGGTGAACATGAGGCGGGTCACCGAGCTGTACCAGGGTTCCCGGGCGGAGTTCCAGAGGCGGCGCTTTCCGGTGATCTATTTCGAGCGCGACTATCTGCCGGGGATAGCGACCGACAAGCTGCCGGTGAGGAAGCTCGCCGACTCCCGCTACGCGCTGGCGCTCGCCCGGCTGATGGGCAAGGCGGCCGCGCCGAACCTGGTGGTGGGCCGGACGCGTCCTCCGGACCCAGTGACGGGCGCCCCGGGGGAACCGCTGTTCGATGACGGCGACGAGATCGTGGTGGAGGGATCCAACGGGCTCCCCGTCAAGGTGGTCCTGGTCGACCACGGGGGAGCCTTCGCCGACTGGAAGACGCCTTCGCTGATCTCGTTCGCCAGGGCCTACGCCGCCCCGGTCAATCGGCGAGCCGATCTGGTGCCCGATCCGAAGGCGTTCGCCGAGGAGTACCTGGCCGGCTTTCTCGAGGAACTGGGGCGGATCCATTCGGACTATCGCCTGCGCCATCAGGCGTTCGATCGCCTGTTCAAGCATCTGGAAAACGATCAGGCGGGCAATTTCGCCTGCCGTTGGGAATACGTGCTGGGGCGCCTTCAGAACGCGAAAGCCGAGGTGCTGACGCACGAGATCCGAAACCACATCACGGTCCTGGCGACCGATGCCGGGCGTCCCGAGTAGCCGGAGTAGCGCCGGCTTTCAGCCGGCTGGGGGATTGGCCGTTTTTTGGGGGACGAGGGAGGCAAGTGCCGTGGGCGCGCTCATACATCCCTGGAGCGCGACACCCCCTTCCTTCCGAGCCCTCGCCCCAGACCAAGGTCCGTAGGACCTTGGTTCGGGGATGCGGATCGGCCAACGGAAGGCCGCTTTTCACCTAGAGGTGACGTCGAGATCTATGGCTCCGGATCCCTTGTTCCCAAAAACTGGCCAATCTCCCGGGGTCCCTTCGGGAACCTCGCAGGGGCGGCGCAAGAGGACCCTTTCAACCACGGGTTCCTGAACAGGAGGCCGATGCCGCTGCCGACCACGACCCCGATTCCGATGCCGATCCCGTCGGGAATCACCCACCGCTCGCCAAGGGGGGTGGGCCGTCGGTAGCGTCGGCGCGCGTGTCTCGGTGGGCTGACAGGGTGGCGGCGAGTGCGAAGGCGAGGCTGGAAATTCCGGCGGGTCGTCTTCCGTGTGAATTCGCGGACACCTATCGGCGCTTCCTGAAGGTGGAGACCCGGCGGATCCGGATCCTGCACCGCGGCGGGGCTGGCGGGCGGGAAGTGAGCCGGGCCCGGTCGGACATGATGGACCTGATGTTCCGGCGGATTTTCGACGGGTATGTCGGGACACTGCGAACGGGAGTGGGGAAGGAGGCGGGAGGCGAGTCGCTGGCGCTGGTGGCCCTGGGCGGATACGGGCGGGCTGAGCTGAGTCCGAACAGCGACCTGGATCTCCTGCTCCTGCACGACCGTCGGTCGGGCGATGCGAGCCCGCTGGTGAAGGCGCTGATGGCCAAATTCGTCCCGTTCCTTTGGGAGATCGGGATCGAGTGCCACCCCCTGGTGCGGGACCTGGACGACTGCGAGCGCGAGGCGCGGACGAACATGCAGTCGAAGACGGCGCTCCTGGAGGCGCGGCAGGTGTGGGGTGACGCGCGACTGTTCGAGCAGATGCGGGTCGTGTTCCGGGACCGTTGCCTTCGGGGCCACGAGGACGCGTACGTCGAGGAGCGTCTGCGGGATCAGGAGGCGAGGCGCGCGAAATGGGGGCACAGCTTCTGCCTGTTGGAACCCAACGTGAAAAGCGGATGCGGGGGCATCCGCGACTACCAGAGCCTGACCTGGATGGCTCGGGTGAAGCAGGAGGTGGAGGGCATCGGGGACTTGGTCCGGCTGGGGAAACTGAGCCGGTCGGACGCCAAGCAACTGGAGGCGGCGTACGACTTCCTGCTCCAGGTTCGGACCGAGATGCACTACCAGCAGGACCGGCGCGGCGACGTGTTGACCCGGGCGGTGCAGCCGTCGGTGGCCTGGCATCTCGGGTACACCGACCGGTCGCTCGCGAAACGGGTGAGCAAGTTCATGGGCGTGTATTACCGGCACGTCAGGAATCTTCATCTCATCACCCGCAACCTGGAGCGGCGGCTGGCGTTGCGGCCGCCGGGCCGGCTGCAGCGGCTGGGCCAGTTGCTCATCCCGCGCGCCGCGCCCTTCCGGAAGGCGGTGGTCGACGGCTTCAAGATCGTCGACGGCGAACTCCAGGCGGGTGGCTCGCGGATATTCCGGGAGCAACCGCGCCGGCTGATGCGCGCGTTCCTGCTGATCCAGCAGAGGGGGTTGCAACTGCATCCGGATCTCGAGGACCTGATCCGGCGGAGCCTGGCGCTGGTGGACCGGTCGTTCCTCGCGGACTCCCATGTGCATGAGACGTTCCTCGAAATCATCAACCAGCGGGGCAATGTCGCGCGGATCCTCCGGGCGATGCACGAAACGGGTTTCCTCGGAAAATACATCCCCGCGATCCATGCGCTGACCTGCAGGGTGCAGCACGAGTTCTTTCACCTCTACACGGCGGACGAACACACCCTCGTCTGCCTCGAGATGCTGGACCGGATCTGGGACTCGAAGGAGCGGCCGTTCAATGAGTTCAGGGAGCTGTTCGGGTCGTTGGACCGTCCGTACGTGCTGTACCTGGCCCTGCTTCTGCACGACGTGGGGAAAGCCGACGCGAACCAGGATCACGAGGTCGAAAGCGCGCGGGTGGCGGCGTCCCAGACCCGTCGGCTGAAGTTGCAGCCGTCCGCGGCGTCGACGGTGGGTTTCCTCGTCCGCCACCACCTCGTGATGGTGCGCTTGTCCCAGAAACTCGACCTCGACGATCCGGAGGTCATCGGGGATTTCGCCACGAAGGTTCAAACCATCGAGCAGCTGAACCTGCTCACGCTCCACACGTTCGCCGATTCGATGGGAACGAGCGAAAGCCTCTGGACTTCGTACAAGGACACCCTGCTCTGGACGCTGCACCGCCGGACCGAACAGCGGCTGTCGGGGGCCGAGGCGCATCGGCAGGTCCTCGAACAGCAGCGCAAGACCCTTCAGTCCGAGGTTCGGCGGCTCGTCCCGAAGACGTTCCATGTCGAGGAGATCGACTCCCATTTCGCCAACCTTCCCGACCGCTACTTCGTCGTTCACACCCCCCGGGAGATCTCATCGGACATCGCCCTCGCCCATCGGTTCATGTGGAACCAGATCGTGGTGGAGGACCGGGCGCTCGAACCGGTGGTCGCCTGGCATGCCGACCGGGATCGGGGCTATTCCACGCTGAAAGTCTGCACCTGGGACCGGCCCCGGCTCTTCAGCCGGATCGCCGGCGCGCTGGCGGCCGCCAACCTGAACATCTTCGGCGCCCGGATCTTCTCGCGTCCCGACGGTCCCGTCTTCGACACCCTGTTCGTCAATGATCCGCGCACCGGGCGCCCTCCCGGCCGCGAGGCGCGGGAGGTGTTCGAGGAATGGCTCTCGCGTTCCCTGCGGGGTGAGCCCGTCGATTTCGCGTCGCTCATCGCCGCCCTCCCGCGGGAAGGACCCATCTATCGGCCCGCGGAATTCGAACTCATTCCGACCCGGATCCAGTTCGACAACGGGCTTGTCCGCGGCCGGACGGTGATCGAGGTGCAGGCCCGGGATCGCGTGGGCCTGCTTTACGACCTGGCCCGGACGTTGTCGAACCTGAGGCTCGAGGTGGATTTCGCGCGGATCAACACGGTGAAGGGCGCGGCCGTCGATACGTTCCATGTCCGGGAGACCGGCGACGAAGGGGGACCGGTGACGGGTGACCTGCGGCTCGCCGAGGTGGAAAGCCGCCTGCGCGCGCTGCTCGAACCGGCCTAGCCTGACCTAGTACCGGAGCGCCACCAGGATCACGGTGCCGAGGATGATCCGGTAGACCCCGAAGGCGTTGAAGGTGTGGGATTGGACGTAACGGAGGAGCCACTTCACGGCGATGAACGCGGTGACGGCTGAAACCAACGCGCCGAGAAAGACCATCGCCCAATCGATCGGGTACGGCGGGGGATCCCGGAAGGCGTCGTAGCTCTCCTTGCCGGCCGCGGCGAGGAGCGTCGGTATGCCGAGAAGGAAGGAAAACTCGGCGGCCTGCGGGCGGGCGAGACCGAAGGCCAGCGCGACGAGAATGGTGGAACCGGAACGCGACAGGCCCGGGAAGATGGCGGCGAGGATCTGGGCGACACCCATGGCGAGGGCCATCGTCCACGTGACCTGGATCACCGAGGGTCGCGACTTCAGCCAGGCTTCGATCACCAGAAAGAGAATGCCGCCGATCAGGGTGGCGAGCGCCACGGGCGTGATGTCCTCGGGAAGTTCGAATCCGAGTCTCTTGATGGTGAGGCCTCCCACGCCGGTGACGAAGAACGCCGCCGCGAGCTTCAACAGGTAGTCGCGCGACTCCGGCCGGCGCCAGGTGCTGAACAAGTCGACGAGACGCCGCCAGAAGAGCACCAGAACGGCGGCGACAGCCCCGGGCTGGATGACGATCGTGAAGAGGTCCGATCGGATGAACTCGGAGCGGATGGGCAGCCAGTGCTCCACCAGGAGAAGGTGGCCGGTGGACGAGATCGGCAGGAACTCGGTGATCCCTTCGACTAGACCAAGAATGACGACCGCCAGCCAATCGGACATGCGGGGGAGTTCGCGGGAATCGAGGATCGAACTCAAGCCCTGAACACGAGGTCGGAAGCAGGGGGGCGCGCCCATTGACAATAGCTGTCCCGCCGACTTTCCAGTCGGCCCAGGCGACCCGCCCGATCCGGATGCCGGCTGAAAGCCGGTGGCAAGGCGGCGGAGCCGTCGCGGCCACCGGACAACCGTCCCGGAATCAACATCGCCCCGCCGGGGGCGGGGGAGGCGGGCATCACGGGACATGCGGTTGGCCCGGGGGTGAATCGAAGGGTGACATCTCGGGGCCTCGGCGACGTCTCCGGCGCCCCGCCGGGGCGCGCATCACTGGAATCCTGGGTCCGGCGGCCGTGCCCGCTGGCGCGGGCTCGCCACCGGCGGAGAGGGGTCTTGAAAGAAGCGCGGATTGGCGGCGTAGTGCGGAGGAAACGGTTCAACCGCCCGCTGTGAATTTGTGATGAGATTTCGATACTGGCTTTGCGTGTGCCTGAGTCTGGGGACGGTCCATGCGGACACGATCACCTGGACCGGCGCGGGTGACGGGCGATCCTGGAGTCAGGCCTTGAACTGGGATGCGAAAACGGTTCCCGGGCGGACCAACGACGTGGTGATCCCGGAGAAGTTCACCCAGGTCGAACATTCCGCCGGCACCACGGTGATCCGCCGTATCACAGCGCCCGGCGGGTTGGCCTTGCGGGGCGGCACCCTGCGGCTGACCGAAGGCGAGTCGAGGCTCGGCGGCAAGGTGACCCTCGAGGAGGGTGCCACCCTCGATGGGAGCGGGCCGGAGGTGGTGGTGTTCGTGGACGGTTCCGCGACGGAATGGGCTGGGAACGTGTGGGCATACGAAGGCGCGGCGCTTCACCTCAAAGCGGTGGTCCAGATCCGGGCCGATTCGCCTGATTGGCGCGCGGACGGACCGGGAACCCTGATCGACGCGGGATCGGTGACCAATGTGGCGCTCGGCTCGCGGGGTTGGTTTCCGATCTCCGCGAACAAGGAAGGGCGTGTGGATCTGTCGGGGTTGAGGGCCTTGCGTGGACCGATCAGGCCCGCGGCGGCGAGTGGCGGGGTGATCGATCTGTCGGGCGTGCTTGGGCGCTGGTCCACGGAGGGATTCACCTATGTGGGTTCGCTGGAAGCGACGACTGACGGGCGCCTGCTCGTTTCGGGGCTGACGTCGTTGGATCGCGTCGATGTGACTGTGGATCGGACCGGGGCGCTTCCGATGGAACAATGGGGAGCGTTCACACGAGGAACACTGACCCTGGAGGGTCGCGAGGTGGTTTGGCGGGTGTTGAACAACGTGGATGACGCGACGCTTCGCCTTGATCGGGGCGCGGTGCTGCGGATGCCGGGGTTGAGCCGGTTGCTGGGAGAAACGCCGAACTGGAAGGCGACGGGATTGGGCACCCTGATCGACGCGAGTTCGCTGAAGGTCATCGCCCTGGGAACCCGCGGGTGGTTCCCGATCGAGGCCGCGGACGAGGCGCTGGTGGATCTCTCGGGGTTGACCGAGTTGCGCGGACCGATCCGACCGGAGGCCGTGAACCGCGCGACGATCGACTTTTCCGGCGTCCGCGGACCTTGGTCCTCCGAAGGATTCACCTATGTGGGGCAGCTTGGGGCGACGGGCGGGGGACGGCTGTTGTTGCCGGGTTTGACCGGCTTGGACCGGATCGATGTGACCCTGGATCGGACAAGCGAGATTCCGATGGCCCAGTGGCTTTCCTTCACCCAGGGCACGCTAAGCCTCGACGGGACGGAAGTGGTCTGGAAGTCGGTCACCAATCTGGATGATGCGACACTGCGTCTCGTGGGTGGCGCCGTGCTCCGATTTCCAAGTGTGGGCCAGGTGCGCGGAGACAACCCGGACTGGAAGGCGGAAGGCTTTGGAACCCTGATCGACGCCGGATCGGTGAAGACCATCTCGTTGGGCACGCGGGGATGGTTCCCGATCGTGGCCGAAAACGAGGCCCGGGTGGATCTGTCGGGCCTCGGGGCGCTCCGTGGAGCGGTTCGTCCGAAGGCGGTGAATCGGGGTGAGATCGATCTGACGGGCGTGGTGGGTCGCTGGACGTCGGAAGGCTTCACCTATGTTGGTGAACTGACCGCGACGGTGGGCGGGCGTCTATTGCTCCCGGCTTTGACGGGGTTGGTTCGCGTCAACGTGGTCGTGGATCGCACGGGTGAATTGCCGATGGCGCAATGGGTGGCGTTCGTCCAGGGCCAGTTCAGCCTGGATGGCCGGGAGACCGTGTGGGACGCGGTGACCGACATGGATGACGTGGTCCTCCGCCTGGAAGGGGGGGCGGTGCTGCGCCTTCCGCGTGTGACCGAGTTGCGTGGGGATACGCCGAACTGGCTCGCCGAGGGATTCGGATCGCTGATCGACGCGGGATCGGTGACGAACATCCTCCTCGGCACGCGAGGATGGTTCCCGATCGAGGCGCGCAATGAGGCGAAGGTGGACCTGTCGGGGGTTCGCAGCCTGAACGGACCGGTGCGCCCGAAAGCGGTCACCGGAGGGTGTGATCGACCTCTCGCGCGCGACCGGTCTTTGGACGACCGACGGGTTCACGTACCAAGGAATCGTGGAGGCGGCGTCGGACGGCTGGATTCAATTGGGGGGCGTCGTGGCCATGGATCGGATGTCGATCGGTGTCGACGGGAGCGGCCGGATCGACATCGGCCAACTCGTCTCCCTCCGGCGAAGCGACGTGACGGTGGATGGTTTCGACGCGGTGCTGGCCCTCGGAAGTCTCAAGGACCAGACGGGCACGACCTTCCGGATTTCGAACGGCGGCCAGGTCGTCTTCGCCTCGGCGCCGCGCATCCTCACGGGGCCCGAAGCGAAGCAACTGCGCCCGGGCGAGTCGTGGTCGCTTCAGGTGGACGCGGAGGGAGACGCTCCGCTGTCGTACCAGTGGTTCCGGAACGGTCAGCCCCTGCCCGGCGAAGTCAGCGCGAGCCTGCGGTTGGACGACGTCGGTCCGAAGGATGCCGGCGCCTACACGGTGCTGGTCCGGAATCCCGCGGGCCTGATCGAAAGCGATCCGGCCTTGGTGACGCTCAATGTGCCGGTGTGGCCGTTCGGCGACACCTTCGCCCGGCGTGGGCGGATCGCGGCGAAATCGGGCGTGGGCATCGGGAGCAACGTCAGCGCCACCTTGGACATCGGCGAGCCGAGCCACGCCAGCAAGGTCGGCGGGAAATCCGTCTGGCTCTCCTGGCGCGCCCCGGAAACAGGCGTGGCCATGTTCGAGACGGTGGGATCGAATTTCGACACGTTGCTCGCCGTGTACCGTGGCACCTCGATCGACACGCTGGCTTCCAGTCTGATCACCGACGACGACGACGGCGGGGGTTTCTTCACCAGCCGCGTGCAATTCAATGCGGAGGCGGGCGTCGACTACGAGATCGTCGTCGACGGCTTCGCCGGAGCCGCCGGGGACGTGGTCCTGGGCTGGACGCTGGATGCCACGGTGCCGCCGCTGCCTGTGATCGCGCTGCAACCGGTCGACGTGCTGGCGGTCGAAAGCTCGCCGGCGAACTTCACCGTGGGTGCCGGGCCGGCGGGTGTGACCTTCCAGTGGTTCCGCAGAGGAGTGGCGCTGGCCGGCCAGACCGGGCCCGCCCTGGCGATCGCGTCGGTGACCCCGACCGACGCGGGCGAGTACTTCGTGGAGATCAGCACCTCCGTCGGCGCCGTGCGGCGAAGCGACGTGGCCACCCTGGAGGTCGCGGATCGTGTCGAGAGCTCCCTGGGGCGCAGCGCCGACAAGCTCGATGACCTGTTTATCGGCGAGGATCCCGGCGGGGCCTCGCGTTCGTTGCTGTTCCGGGGAACGAAGGCTGCCGGGGGCGGGCTGGGGATCGGACTGCCAGGCGGCCAGTGGACGGACAATTCAGGGTCGACGCGGAGTTCCGGTGATCCGTTGGTCTGCGATGTGGCGACCTCGGCGACCCGCTGGTTTCGCCTGCGCTTGAAGGTGCCGGCGGTGAACGCCTTCGAATTGCACACCGAAGGCAGCGAGATCCCGGCGTTTCTGGCGGTGTTCACGAACCGAACGGCGCTGACCCTGGTCGGTTGCGATGCGGCGGCCCTGCCTGGCAAGCCGGTGGCGAAGGTCATCTTCCCCGCGCGGTCCGGCGTCGATTACCTGGTCCTCGTGGACGGCGTCGATGGCGCGCAGGGGCGCATCAAGCTGAATTGGGTGCTCGAAGAGGAACCGATCCCGGTCCGTCCCTCCGAGTTCGCTTTTGACGCGGGGCGGTTGGTGATCCGGATGTACCCGCTCCCGGGAGCGTATGACTGGCAGCGGGGCGACGCGGTGGATTCGATGCGGACGATGTTCCGGACCAACCTGACCGAGGGCGACTTCCGGTTCATGGATCCGGATCCCGCGACGGCCGCGGCGCGGTTTTACTGGCTGAAACCGGTGCGGGAGTGAGGCTGACTTCCCGCCGTGATCCGCAAGGCCTTCAAGATGTGGGTGAATTCGGATGCCCACCGGGAATACGAACGCCGGCATCGGCCCATCTGGACGGAACTCGAAGAAACCCTGCGGGCGCACGGCGTTCGGCGGTATTCGATCTTCCTCGACGAAGAAACCAGCACGTTGTTCGCCTGCGCCGAAATCGAGGATGAGGCGCGCTGGGAAGCGATCGCATCGACGGAAGTGTGCCGTCGCTGGTGGCGTCACATGCGGGAAGTGATGCCCGCCAACGCCGACGACAGCCCGAAGGCGATCCCGCTGCGCGAGGTGTTCCGGTTGGGGGAGGACTGAGAAGTCGGTCAGGCCGGCCCGCCGAGTTGGCGTCGGCGCCGCCAGAGGTCCTTGGGTCGGAAAAGCCCCGCCGGCGTGATGATGGCGGTGATCAGCTCCGCGGGTGTCACGTCGAAGGCCGGGTTCCGCGCGGGACTGGTCGGGTTGGCGACGCGGATTTGGGTTCGTTTTCCCTTCGGATCGCATCCCCAGGCGCCCAGCACCTCGTCCTCGGAGCGTTCCTCGATGGGAATCTCCGAACCCCGCGCGAGATCCCAGTCCAGCGTCGAAAGTGGAATGGCGACGTGGAACGGGAGCCCGTGGCGGCGGGCGAGAACCGCCTTGGTGTACGTCCCGATCTTGTTGGCGACTTCCCCGGTGCGACCCAGGACGCGATCCGCGCCAACGATGACGAGGTCGATTTCGCCGCGTTGCATGAGATGACCGGCGGCGTTGTCGGCGATCACATGGTGCGGGATGCCTTGCTGCGCGAGTTCCCACGCGGTGAGGGACGCTCCCTGGGACCTGGGGCGGGTCTCATCGCAGAAGACGTGGAACTTCCGGCCCGCCGCCTGGGCCGCGTAAAGCGGCGCCGTCGCGGAACCGATGTCGACGAACGCCAGCCAGCCCGCGTTGCAATGGGTGAGGACGTTCATGCCCTCGCGGACCAGGGGAAGCCCGTGGACCCCGATGTCGTGGCAGTGCTGGACGTCCTCGTCGGCGAAGGACTCCGCGGCGAGGAGCGCCATCTCCTGCTGGTTGGCGATGGAGGCTTTCGAGACCTGGGCGAGGGCGGCTTGGATGCCGCGCATCGCGTTGACGGGATCGATGGCGGTCGGCCGGGCTTCGGCGAGCGTGCGGAAGACCACGTCGGCGTGTTTCCGGAATGCGGCGCTGGAACTCCCGCGAAAAGCGCGGAGACCCTGGGCGAAACCGTAGGCGGCTGTCGCGCCGATGGCGCCGGCGCCCCGGACGACCATGTCCTGGATCGCCCGCGCCGTGGCTTGGAAATCGGGCATGGCGACCACGGAGAACTTGTGCGGGAGAAGTCGTTGTTCGACGAGCAGGACGGCGTTCTTCGCGTGGTCGAACGAGACGGTCCGGAAGTGTTGCCGGCGGCGGCCGGTGGTGACGTTCATGGGATCGAATGCGGGCTCACGATGCTACGACGACTAGGCGACGACACCCCACGGAGTCGGAGGCAGCGCCTCCTGGACGGCGGTGCCGACCCGGGCGGCGCAGGACTCCCGGAGGCGCGCGCGATCCGGCGCGGGGATCCCGAGACCGAGGAGGCTGGATTCGAGGAGCCCTTCCTGGGAGCGGAGCGCGAAGTGGGCGAGACCCTGGCGGAGGGGCAGGGAAAAGAGGGCGAGAAGGATGCCGTAGACGACGACGTGCCATCCATGGGCCCGGCCGGATTCGACCGCTTCGAGGTACCGTTGAAGCGGTCGGCTGCGGAGGGGGCGAAGGCGACGGAGCTGGGTGCGGCCGAGGTGCCGGCTCGCGTCGGCGAGGGCGGACTTGCCGAAGAGCTCCTCCAGCCGGCGGTCGAGCCGGATGAGTTCGCGAACCTCGCCGCGTTGGACATGGAAATACGCGTCGCGGATGGCCGGAAGTTCCACCGGAACGAGCAACCGCTCGGCGTACCGGTTGAGGAAGGACTGAACCGCGGGCGACGATTCAGGTCTCGGGCATTGGACAAGCTCCGCGAGAGCGGCCAGGGACGCGAGGGATTCGGGCGAGCCGAGAGCCTGGGTGAACGGATGAACGTCGCCGGAGAGTTCATCGCTTGCGGCGGTGGTCGCGGATGTAGAGGGATCGGTGAAGGACGGGAACGAATCCATGAGCTGAAACCCGCGAAGCGAGGAGGGAAAGTTGAATCTACCCATCCGACAACCGCCGCAATTCCTTGACGAACGCATCGCGCAGCGAGGCGCGTTCGTCGGGGATAAGTATCCCCAGGGCCGCCTTGGCACTTCCTAGGAGCGGGCGGTCAATATCGGAAGAGAGCATCCCATCCGATAGAAACCGGGTGACGAGCGCTTCGCGTTCGGATGGAGGAACCGTATTTGCGTGGCGGTTGGCCACCTCGCGCAAGCATTCGTCGCGAGTCGGCCTACCCGTTCCAAGGGCCTGGGCATCCTCCTTCGGAGGCGCGTCAATGTCCTTGCCCGTGGAAGCTGGGACCAACGCCGGGATCGTGCGAATCGCCATGAACCGCTGAAGCTCTTTCTGACCCCATTCATGGGTGGAGTCGGACTCCTGCAGGAGCGTCAGGGACTGGTTGCTTCGGCTGGGCTCAATTCCCAGGAGGTGAACCCGCACCCCGTATTCCTGAGCTTGCTGAACGCCAACTCGCAGGTCTTCGTCGCCCGAAAGCAACACCGCGTCCGACATCGACCTATTCCGTGCCAATGTGATGATGTCGGTGACGATGAGGGAATCGACTCCCTTCTGCTCTCCAACGCTGTTGATGAATCCCAAGCGGACCTTGACGCCTGGCTTATGGGCCAGCATCAGATGCTGCGATGTAGGTCCGGTGGAGGTTCCGTCGTACCAGTAGATGCGCAGCATTTCCACCCCCGCCACGCTTTTCGCCAATCCCTCGATCTCCGCCACGACCTTTTCGGCATCCAACTCAATTCGTCTGCGGGGAAGCTTTTCGCCATTTAGCAGCTGGGAACCTTGCGCAAAGAGGTACCCAGCATCCACGAAAACGGCGACTCGATCCATGTCGCCCAAAAGAATAAGGGCCCCGAAAGGGGCCCTGCAATAGTCGAACCCGATTTAGAATACGTCCGGGCGCGACGGGATTGACAATCCGCTCCCGGGTTGATCTTTGTCAAAAGCTTTCTCGGCTCGATGACTCGCGTCTTGCCCCTTGAGCGGGAGGACCGGGCGACGCATCCTCCCGGGGAACGACCCTTCGACCATGAACAAGCGCATTCCCTATCACGGATTGAATCGGCGGAGTTTTCTCGGCAAGGCGGCGGCGGCGACGACGACGGTGGTCGCGGCGGCGACGGTGTTGCCGCGGCACGTCTACGGCGGGGCGAGGTTCGTGGCACCGAGCGAGAAGGTGAACGTCGCGATCATCGGCTGCGGCGGGCAGGGTCGGACGAACCTGCGGGAACTCCTGAAACTGGACGACGTGCAGGTCATGGCGGTGGCGGATCCGACGGAGTCAGCCGACTACGAGCGCTTCTATTACAAGGGGATGGGCGGACGGAAGCCGGTCCGCGCCGAGATCGAGAAGCACTACCAGGCGAAGAACCCGTCGTTCCAATGCGCTGAGTACGAGGATTTCCGGGTGATGCTGGAGAAAGAAAAGTCGATCGACGCGGTGCTGGTGGCGACCCCGGACCACGTGCACGCGCCGGCCGCGGTGCGGGCGATGCGGGCGGGCAAGCACGTCTACTGCGAGAAGCCGCTCGCGCACAACGTCTGGGAATGCCGGATGCTGTCGAAGATCGCGCGGGAGACCGGCGTGGCGACGCAGATGGGCAACCAAGGCCACTCGGGCGCCGGCATCCGCCAGACGGTGGAATGGCTGCGGGACGGGGCGATCGGCGAGGTGAAAGAGATCCATGCGTGGTCGGACGCGGGACGTTGGGTGACCGGGAAGGGTCGCCCGAAGGAGACGCCGCGGGTGCCGGCAGGGATGAACTGGGACCTCTGGCTTGGGCCCCGGGAGGCGCGTCCATACCACGGGGACTACGCGCCGTTCAACTGGCGGGCCTGGTGGGCCTTCGGCGGCGGGGCGTTCGGCGACATGGCGTGCCACAACATCGACAACGCGGTGTGGGCCTACGACCTGGACGCGCCGACGAGCGTGGAGGCCTACGCGGCGGGCGGCGTGGATTCCGAACTCGTCTCGTACTCCGGCATCTTCCACTACCATTTCCCGGCCAAGGGCAATCGCGGTCCGATCCGAATGACCTGGTACGACGGAGGCGTTCGTCCGCCGGTGCCGGAGTGGGTGGGGCCGGAAGAGCAACTCGAAGGTGGCGGGAACGGAACCCTCTTCCTGGGGGAAAAGGGATGCATCTCGTGCGCCGGGTGGGGCGGGGCGCCGCGCATCTACCCCATGTCCATGCACGAATCCTACCAGCGGCCGGCCGAGACCATCCGAAGGTCCAAGGGGCATCACCGCGATTGGATCGACGCGTGCAAGGGCGGGCCGGCGGCGAGTTCGAACTTCGAGTACGGCGCGCGCCTGACCGAGATCATCCTCCTGGGGAACGTGGCGCTTCGGACCGGGAAGAAGCTGTGGTGGGACGCCGCCAATCTGAAGGCCACGAACGCGCCGGAAGCGGACGCCTTCATCCGCGAGACCTACCGGACGGGTTGGGAGGTCGCCTAGGCGAAAGCCGGCGCGCCGTGCTTCTCTTTCGCGCCCAACCACCGTCGACGTGGCTGGGGAAGGTTCTCGCGAACCTTCCCTCCGTGCTGGTCGATCACGCGCACCTCGAACGGAAGGCCGCCACGACCGCGCTGAACCTCGAGAAATACCGTGAACTGTACGGGAAGGTCGACGAGCTGAACGCCATCGCGATCGAGGAACTCCAGCACTTCCAGCAAGTCCTGGCGCTCTTGCGGCGGCGCGGTTGGGAATTCGGGCAGGCGCATCCGAGTCCATGGATCAAGGGCCTGATGCGGGGCATCCGGATGGGGCGCCAGCGGGACCAGGCGATCGACCATCTGATCTGCGCGTCGCTCATCGAAGGCCGGAGCTGCGAGAAATTCCAGTGGCTGGCCACGGCCCTGGCGGGGATCGATCCCGAACTGGCGTCGTTCTACGGGGGGCTGGTGGAATCGGAGGGCAACCACTACGCGACCTACCTGATCATGGCCCGGCAGATCGACCTGGAGGAGACGGAGCGGCGTCTCGACTTCTACCTCGACCTGGACGCGGAGCTCGTGGTTCGAGACCACGATGAACTGATTCTTCACTGAGCCGTTAAACCGGAAACGGGCTTGCCCAGTGGGACAGGGGCTGGCAGAACGTGCGGCGGTGGGGGGAAGGGTTCGGTTCAATTGAGGGATGGAATGGGACGGGATGGGATGGAACAGGACCGGGCCGGGCTGGGAGGTCGTGTGGTCTCCGGGTGTTTCCCGCACCTCGATAAGTTCAAGGGTTCGACCTGAATGCGCGCGCGCGCCGCCGGCGGTTTTGGGGAGTGAGTGTTCTCCAGCGAGCACCGGAAGCCGCGGGCGGCGGAGCGTTGTCCCGCGGAGCCACCGATCATGATGAAACTGCGAGGCCGGAACGCCATGCTGACGGGCGCGAACGGAGGGTTGGGGAGTCACATTGTGGAGGCTCTGGTCGCGCAGGGGGTCAACGTTTTCCTGGTGGGATTCCTTCATCCCGGGTTGGAGGCGCAAGCCGCGGTGGCCAGGAAACACGGCTGCCGGGCGGACTTCACCGCCGCGGACCTGCGTGTGCCATCCCAACGCGAGCGGGTCGTGGTGGAGGCCGAACGGGCGCTGGGTCCCATCGACATTCTAATCAACAACGCCGGCGTCGAGTACTCGTGCGCCTACCATGAGTTGAGCGTCGAGCAGATCGAGGAGGTCCTGGACGTGAACCTCAGGGCGCCGATGCTTCTGTCGCACCGACTGCTGCCCGGGATGCTGGAGCGCGGGCTGGGACACATCGTCAACATGTCGTCGCTGGCGGGGAAATCGGGGCCGGCGTTCCAGGAACCGTACGCGGCCAGCAAGGCGGGTCTGACGGCCTTCACGTACTCGCTCCGCGCGACCTACCGGCACAAGGGCGTGAGCGCGTCGGTGATCACTCCCGGCTTCGTGAATGCCGGCATCTACGCGCGGCTGATATCGAGGATGAACCGCAAAGCGCCGTTCCTGCTCGGCTCGGTCAGGCCGGAGCGTGTCTCCAACGCGGTCGTGAGCGCCATCCGGAAGGATCGGCCGGAGGTGGTCATCAGCCGCTTTCCGGTCTGGCCGGTGCTTGTCGCCATCGCCATCGCCCCGCGATTGGGGCTGTCGCTGGTGGCGAAATTGGGAACCCACGAGTTCTTCCGGCAGGCCGCGGAGTCGGCGCGGGTCGCGGAGACCGGGCGGAAATGACCGGGCCGCGGGGGAAGGATCCATTGAAAGAGGGAGGACGACCATGAGGATATTCCTGACGGGAGCGAGCGGGTATTTGGGCGGGGTGCTGGCCGATCACCTTCTGCGGTGGCCCGAGGTCGAGCAAATCACGGGAATCGGGCTGCGGCCCCCCCCCGGCCTGGCCTCCCCGCGATTCAACTTCGTGACCATGGATATCCGGTCGGAGAAGGTCGCCGGCGCGATGGCCGGCCACGATGTGGTGATCCACGGGGCCGCGGTGGTCCTGTGGTCCGCTTCGATGCCCGCCAAGGAACGCGATGACATCAATCTCAATGGGTCCCGAAACGTGGCTGGGGCGGCGCTGGCGGCGGGGATTCCGCGATTCCTCCACGTCAGCAGCATGGCGGTGTACGACCCGCATCGGGCGAAGGGGGTGTCCGGCATCGCGGAGGATTTCCCTAAGGGAGGGAACGATCGCTATTTCTACTATTGGAGCGCCAAGGCGGCCGCCGAAAGGATCGTGGGCGGGGTTCTATCGGGCTCGAGGGTCTCGTGGGCGGCGCTCAGGCCGACTTACATCATCGGGCCCAGGAACTCCATGACCGTGCGCGGCATGCGCGAGAACGCGGTCCGCTTCCCGGGTCGGAATCCGCGCAGGCAGTTCGTCCACGAGGACGACGTGGCGGCGGCGTTCATCCACGTGTTGCGACGTGGTCTGGAGGGCCCGTACAACGTGGTCCCGGACGATGTGACGACGATGTCGGAGGCGTGCAAGGCGATGGGTGCCCCCCGGGTGCTGACCGTGCCGCCGTCGCTCGCGCGCTGGGTGACGTGGCTTAAATGGCGGTTCATGGGGTCCCCGATCCATCCCTCCTGGGTTCAGGACATACTCGTCGATTTCACCGGCAGTAGCGACAAGCTCAAGGCGACCGGTTGGAGTCCGAGGCACGGCAGTCTGGAGTCCGTGCGTCTGGCGGCGGCGGCCCGGTGAACTCACAAGGCTGACAAGGCTGACAAGGCTGACAAGGCCTTCGGGAAGTCGGAAACTCTTTGTCTTGTTTCTTGGCCGGTGAGCGACCCATGATCGCCACCCTTCCACGATCTCACTCCGACTATGCTAAGAACACTCCAACCCAAGCTATGCTTGTGTCTCACCGCGGGCGTCGCGCTCACCTCCCGCTGTGGCTACACGACGGGCTTCGATCTTCCCGACCAGGATGCGTTCGCCGTGGCTCGTGGCATGGCGGTGGTGGCCACGGCCGACAATCCTTCCGCCATTTACTACAATCCAGCAGGGATAACTCAGCTAAGGGGTCACAACGTCCGTGGTGGATTGTACGGATTATACCTTAGCACGAGTTACGAATCGCCATCTGGAAACTCCACCGACAACAAGGCGCCCTGGCACGGGGTTCCGCAATTTTTCTATACTTACGGTCCCGAGACGCTTCCCGTGTCTTTCGGACTGGGTGTCTACTCACCGTTCGGACTGAGTATGGAGTGGCCGCATGACACGGGGTTCAGGACCCTGGCCACGAAGGGAAGCCTGAACTACATGACCATCAACCCCGTGGTCGCGTGGCAGGCGCTGCCGAGCCTCTCGGTGGGCGCTGGCATCTCGGCCAATTACTCGAAGGTGGACCTGCGGCAAGGGTTGGCGTGGCCGGCGCAGGGGTACGACGAGTTCCGCTTCGAGGGGGATGGATGGGACGTGGGGTACAGCTTTGGGGTGCTTTGGAAGGCCTGCGAAAAGATCTCCCTCGGCGCGACCTTCCGCAGCACGACCACCGTCGATCTCGACGGCAGCACGCGGTTCTGGAACAGCACGACGCTTCCCCTGCCGACCGGCGGCGCGATCCCAGCGTTCCCGGAGCAGGAGATGGACGCGTCGGCGTCCTTCCCTTTCCCGCTGAAGATGATCGTCGGAATCTCCTACCGTCCCACGGAGGATTGGAACATCGAGTTCAACGCGGATTACACGGACTGGAGCCGATTGGGCACGGTGACCGTCCAGCAGGCGGGCGCCTTCCCGCCGCTCCTCCCCCAGAACATCCCCCTGGTCCTCAACTGGGAGGCCAGTTGGTACTTCGAATGGGGTGTCACCCGGTACCTCCCGAACGGTTGGCACCTGAGCGGGGGTTACATCTTCAATCAGAACTCGGTTCCCGATGACAATTACAACCCCCTGGTCGCGGATCTTGACCGCCATTTCTGGAGCATCGGGACCGGGCGCAAGTGGGAGCGGCTCACGATGGATGTCGCCTACCAGTTCGGCTACGGCCCCACCCGGACGGTCAGCGGAAGCGCTCCCTCAGGCGCTGGGCAGTCCGCGGATGGTGATTTTGAATTCCTTAGTCACGCGGTGATGCTCAGCGTGGGATTTCAATTCTGATCGACGCCCCGCACTCCCTGGGTCGGGGAGGACGGGGACGGAGGACGGCGCGACGACGGCCCGGGCTGGCAGGGCTCGCCATGGGTGCGTGCCGGTCACGGCGCCGACAGGATCGCGCTTTCCGGGAATATGGCGCGCCGTAAAACCGTGCGCTCGTCGCTGGTGAACGTGACATGGATCCGGCCGTCCTTGGTCTGGATGGCGGTCGGGTAGGCGAACGAGCCGGGGCCCTCCGCCAGGTTCCTCCGATGCGGCCAGGTTTTTCCGCCATCGGTCGAGATCGCCACCCGAAGCGGGGTCCGGTCGTTCGGGCTGTCGTTGTACACGAAGAGCAGGTGCCCATTGCGCAGACGGATCAGTTCGACCGACGCGTTCGGATTCGGGAACTCCGTCTCGACCCCGGGCGACCACGTCCTCCCGCCGTCCGTCGACTCGGTCCGCACGACGTTGCCGTCGTCGCCGGGTTCGTAGTCGCCGCCTCGGCGGGCCAGGGCGAGCAGTCGGCCGGGTTCGGTCTCCACGACGGCCGCCTGAAGATTGCCGAGCCGCGATTTCACGCGGTTGGATTCGGTCCAGACCTTGGTCTTGGGATCGAAGCGGAAGAAGACCGAGCTGGTGTCCGGGGCGGTGCGGTCGGGGTCGCTGCCCGTTTCGTGGTAGAGCGGGAGGAGGTAGGCGCCGTCCGCGAGAAGGATGGGTCGGCTGCGCACCATCATTCCCTCCTCCCAGGCGACGACGAACGCGTCGCTCCACGTCTCGCCGCGATCCCGCGAAATCTTGGCCGCCGTGCGGGAGGTGGTCCAGGTGGTGCCCGGACGGACGACGAAGAAATTCCAGAGGATGCCGTCGGGAGCCTGCCAGACCACCGGATTGCCCATCGAATAGAACGGATTGCTGGCGATGGAAACCGGCGTCGACCAGCGGGTGGATCCCTTGCGCAAGCGCGAGCCGTAGATCCGGGTCTCGGTCGCGTACTCGCCAGCCCCGGTGTAGAACGCGAGGTAGAGATCGCCGTTGTCGAGTTCCGTGATGCTGCACGGATGCTTGTATTCGCCGGTCGGCGTTTCCGGGCCGAACATTCGTTCCACCGCGATGGGGTTCCGGGAGTCGGTAGCCGCCGCGGCGGCCTTGGCGGCCGGAGGAAACAACGCCAGCTCGACGCAGAGGACCAGTCCCGCGACGAGCGCGGTGGTTCGTGGTCCGGCTTTGTGCTTCGCGTGTGAAACCGGGGCGGGGGGCGTCGGGGGACGGAAGGTGGCGAGGAATCGGGTGGGGCTTGGAGACGTCGTTTGCATGGTGGTGGGGTGGGGTGGGGATCAGGCCGCGACGCGGCCGAAGCGTTTTTCGAGTTCGCGGTAGTTCATTTCGATGAGCGTGGGACGGCCGTGCGGACAGGTGTAGGGCATGTCGCAGGCCCGGAGGTTTTCCACCAGGGCTTCGAGTTCGCGCGGGCCGAGGGGATCGTTCGCCTTGATCGCGTGGCGGCACACGGTCTTGGCGACCACCGCCTCGCCGAGGCGCCAGGTGTTGACCGTGGATCCCGCCGACCGGAGTTCGTCCACGAGTTCCAGAGCGAAACGACGCGGGTTCCCGGCCTTCACAAAGGGGGGAAGAGCATCGAGAAGGAAGGTGCGCTCGCCGAACTCGCTGAGGCCGACTCCCAGACGATGGAGCGCCTCGAGATTCTCGCGGAGGAAGGCCGCGTCCTTGGGCGGAAGTTCGAGGGTCTCCGGGAGCAGCAGGCGCTGGGATGGAGCAGTGCCCCCATTCTGGACGCGCCTCAGCATCTCCTCGTAGAGCACCCGCTCGTGGGCGGCGTGCTGGTCGAGGAGGACCAGTCCCCGATCCGATTCCAGCACGACGTAGAGCCGACCAATCACGCCGACCACGCGAAGCGGTATCGCCAGAAGCGGGGTCGGCGCGGACATCGCCGGAACGGGAACCGAACCCCGAGGGTCGATGGTGGTGGTGGGATTGCCGCTCCCGACTCCGCGGCCGCCATCAGTCTGGATCGGTGGGGCGTCCTCCGGACTGCCCGGTGCCCGGGATGGAAGCGGAGGACCGGCGTGGGCGCGATCGGACGAAGGGCCGGTCCGGTTCCGGGTCTGGGCCAGAAAATCCGTCTGTTGGGACGGGGCGGGAGGGCTCGGAGTCGGAGTCGGTATCGCCGTCGAAGTCGAAGTCGAACTCGGATTCGGGACTGGGCCCCGCCGGGATTCGATCGCCGGGGAAGATTGGGCCGTCGGGCCGGGGTCGCGCTGGACGCGAGGAAGGTGGGGGGTCGGATCGCCTGGAGCGGGTTCCTCGGGCCGGTGCCAGGCTTTGAGCGCCTCGACGACGGACTCGGCGACGAATCGGCGAACGGCGCGTTCGCGGTGGAATTTCACCTCCCGCTTGGCGGGGTGGATGTTGACGTCGACCTCGCCCGGGTCGAGTTCGAGGAAGAGGCAGCAGAGCGGAAAGCGCCCCTTCATGAGGGCGTTGTGGTAACCCTCGACGAGGGCGGCGTTGAGTCCCCGGTTTTCCACGGGCCGCCGATTGACGAAGAGATGCTGATCGTCGCGGGTGGAGCGGGAGACGCCGGGCGCGCCGATCCAGCCCCAGATCCGGGCCTCGGCCGGGGGCGAGACTTCGGGGGGCGCGGAAACGTCCTCGGGCGCGATTCGGGCCGCGTCGAGTGACCCGCTGGCGTCGACCGGGACGAGGGTGAGGCCGTCGCCCACGAGCAATCGGAGGCGCTCGCGCAGGGCGTGGAGCCGTGAGGCGGGGGCGTCGTCGACCTGGAGTGGCGGGAGTTGCCAGACGGTGCGGCCCTCGAGTTGCAGCGTGAATCCAACCTCGGGATGGGACAGCGCGGCGGTGGTGAGCCAGTGCTGGATGTGGGCCCGTTCGGTGGCGTCGCTGCGCAGGAACTTCCTGCGGGCGGGCACGTTGAAGAACAGGTTGCGGACGTCGATGGTGGTGCCCTGGGGGGCGCCGGCTTCCTTCACTTCGAGGATCTTTCCACCGTGGATGACGATCCGGGTCGCGGGCGCGGTGTCGGGGGAACCCTGCTCCCGGGTGGTGAGGGTGAAGCGCGAGACACTGGCGATGCTGGGGACCGCTTCGCCCCGGAAGCCGAGGGTCGTGATGCGGGCGAGATCGCCGGCGCTGGTGATCTTGCTGGTGGCGTGGCGTTCCAGGCAGAGGAGGGCGTCGTCCCGGCTCATGCCGGCGCCGTTGTCGGAGACGCGGAGCAGTCCGCGCCCGGCGGCGAGGGCCTCGACCGTGATCCGGGTCGCTCCCGCGTCGAGGGAGTTCTCGACGAGTTCCTTGATCACGCTGGCGGGACGTTCGACGACTTCACCCGCGGCGATCTGGTTCGCCACGTGTTCGGGGAGAAGTCGGATGCGATTCATGATGCTGCGCCCCGGTGTTAGCGCATCGGCGCCCGGGATGAACACGAGAAAGGAGCACCTGAACGGAGCCTTGCCTGAAGGGGCCCGTCGGCGTGTACTGCCAAGGTCCAATGGGCCGAAGGATGATCACATGCGGTTGGATCGGGATGCTGGCGCTTTTGGGGGTGGCGGCCCTGGGTGACGAGGCCGCGACTTCCGCCCTCGCGGATGAGACGTCCGGGAGTGGCGATTGGGTCGGGCAACGTTCCTTCTGGTCATTTCAGGCGCCGCTGGCTCAGCCGCGGCCCAAGGTGCGGGATGCTTCGTGGCCCCGGGAACCTGTCGACTGGTTCATCCTCGAGAGTCTGGAGCGGGAAAACTTGGAGCCGTCCCCGGAGGCGGACCGCCGGACCCTGGCGCGTCGGGTGATCTACGACCTGACTGGATTGCCGCCGACACCCGAGGTGATGGACGAATTCCTGGCGGACCCGCGGCCGGACGCCTATCGGCGCCTGGTGGAGCGGTTGCTGGCTTCGCCTCGCCTGGGGGAGCGTCTCGCGAGTCTCTGGCTGCCCCTGGCGCGGTACGCGGAAGACCAGGCTCATCAGGTCGGGGATGACACCTCGATGGCGTATCCCAACGCCCATCTCTATCGGGAATGGGTCATCGACGCGGTGAACCGGGATCTGCCTTACGACCAGTTCATCCGCCTTCAACTGGCGGCCGACAAGATCGGGAATCCCAAGGAAGATCTGGCGGCGCTCGGATTTCTGGGGCTCGGACCCAAGTACTACAACCGGGGCCGACTCGAGGTGCAGGCGGACGAATGGGAGGACCGGGTGGACACGGTCACCCGCACGGTGCTGGGGTTGACGGTCGCGTGCGCCCGGTGCCACGACCACAAGTTCGATCCGATCCCGACCCTGGACTACTACGCGATGGCGGGCGTGTTCGCGAGCACCCGGATGGTGAACAAGACGCCCGCCGGCGAGGTGATCGACGGGAAGGTGAAGGCGGACAAGATGCCGGCCGACACGATTCACATGGTGGAGGACGGGGAGGCCCGCGACCTCAATGTCTTCATCCGCGGCAACGTGACGCGACCGGGACCGGTGGCGGAGCGCGGGTTTCTCCAGATCCTGGATCCGGATTCTGATTCCGATTCTGATTCCGGGTGGCGCCGACCGGTTCCAGGAAGGCAGCGGCCGTCGGGAGTTGGCGGAACGGTTGACCGATCGCGGCAATCCACTGACGGCCCGGGTCTTCGTGAATCGGATCTGGGGGCTTTGCTTTGGGAAACCTCTCGTGGCGACGCCGAGCGACTTCGGGCACTCGGGGATGCGCCCGACCCACGCGGCGTTGCTCGACGATCTGGCCGTTCGCTTCATGGACGGCGGCTGGTCGGTTCACGGGTTGATCCGGGAACTGGTGGGGTCCGCCGCCTACCGGCAGGCGTCGCGAACCCGGGAGGACGGCGTGGCCGCCGACGCGGCCAACCAGCTAGTCTGGCGGATGAACCGGCGGCGCCTGACGGTCGAACAATGGCGCGACGCCGTCCTGGCGGTGTCGGGCAACCTGGATTGGAGCACGGGACGTTCGATGGAATTGGACCGGCCCGACAACCAGCGTCGCACGGTCCACGCGCGCATCAGCCGGTTGAAGCTGAACGACCTGCTGATGCAGTTCGACTATCCCGACGCGAACGTCCACGCCGAGAAGCGTTCCGTCACCACGACGGCGACGCAGAAGCTCTTCCTTCTCAACAGCCCTTTCGTCCTCGAGCAGGCCCGCGCGCTGGCGGCGGCGCTTCATTCCGAGGTCCCGGCGTCCGATCGGGAGCGGGTCCGCCGGGCTCATCGACTGACCACGGGTCGGCCACCGGATTCGGACGAGGAGACGTGGGCGATGGAGTTCCTCGCAAAGCCTTCGGCTTCGGGAATGACCCGCTGGGAGCAGTACGCCCAAGTGCTCCTGGTCTCCAATGAGATGCTCTATGTCGACTGAACCCAACCCACGCGAAGGCGTCGTTCGAGGGATGCCCCATGGCTTCCCATTGAGTCGGCGCGCGATGCTCGGACGCATGAGCGCCGGTTTGGGCCTGGCCGGCCTGGCCTCGGTGCTGAGCTCCACCACGGGGTTGGCGGCGCCGGATGTTTCGCGGGTGCCCCACTTCGCGCCGCGCGCGCGCCGGGTGGTCTTCCTGTTCCTCAACGGCGGACCGTCGCACCTGGATACCTTCGATCCCAAACCGGCCTTGCTGCGCCACGAAGGGAAGCAGCCGGAAGGGGAACTCTACAAAAAGTCGAAGGGAGCCGGCTTTCTTCCGTCCTCGCTGGAGTTCAAGCGGCATGGCCGGAGCGGCATCGAGGTCAGCGAAACACTGCCGCACCTGGCCGGGATCATCGACGAGTGCTGCGTGATCCGGTCGATGCGGACGGACGTGCCGAACCACGAGCCCGCGCTGCTCCAGATGCATTCGGGGAATCTCCAGCCGATCCGGCCGTCGCTGGGCTCCTGGATCCTCTACGGACTGGGGAACGCGAACGAGAACCTGCCCGGTTACGTCGTGCTGCGGCCGAGTCCGAAGATCGTCGTGGGCCCCGCGCTCTGGAGCAACAGCTTCCTTCCCGCCGAGTACCAGGCGACCAGCGTGATCACCTCCGACATGGCGGTGGACCGGTTGGTGGCCAACATCCGGAACCCGGAACTCTCGGAGACGGAACAGCGGGAGCAGTTGGATCTCCTGGGACGCTTGAACCGCCGGCACCTCGAACGACACGACGGGGACGCCGAATTGGAGGGCCAGATCCGCACCCTGGAGACGGCGTTTCAGATGCAGAAGGAGGCGATGCGCACCTTCGACATCGCGAGGGAACCGGAATCGATCCGGCGCAGCTACGGCGACACGCGATTCGCGCGGTCGTGCCTTCTGGCGCGTCGACTCCTTGAGGACGGCGTGAGGTTCGTGACGGTGTATTACACCAGCGACAAGGACAATCAGCCCTGGGACACCCACGCCAACCACGAGGAACGCCACCGGCGCCTCTGCCAGGACGGCGACCAGGCGGCGGCGGCGCTGATCCGGGATCTGCGCGACCGGGGCATGCTCGACGACACCCTCGTGATCTGGGGCGGTGAGTTCGGCCGAACTCCCTACGCCGAGAACAGCGACAAGTCCAAAGCCGGTCGCGACCACCATCACACGGCCTTCTCCATGCTCCTCGCCGGCGGTGGTGTGAAGGGCGGGACCGTGTACGGAACCACGGATGAACTGGGCATGGGCGTGGCCGAGAACCCGGTGCACGTCCACGACCTGCACGCCACGATCCTGCACCTCCTGGGCATCGACCACGAACGCCTCACCTACCGTTACGCCGGGCGCGATTTCCGGCTCACCGACGTTCATGGCGAGGTCGTGAAGCCGATCCTGGCGTAGCAACCCCCGCGAAGGTGGATGCACCCTCACCCCGGCCCTCTCCCGTCCTATAGGAGCGGGTGGCCGGAGGTCGGGTGAGGGTCGGGAGATTGGCCGGCTTTCCTGAGCCCAGGGAGGCCGACTCGGCCCGGAGGGCCGGCGGAGATTAGCCGGTGGCAAGACGGCGGAGCCGTCGCGGCCACCGGATAACCGTCCCAGAATCAACACCGCCCCGGCAGGGGCGGGGGAGGCGAGCATCACGGGACATGCGGTTGGACCGGGGGAGAATCGATGGGTGACGTCGCAGGGCCTCGGCGACGCGTCCCGCGCCCCGCCGGGGCGCTCATTTCTGGAATCCTGGTTCCGGCGGCCGTGCCCGCTGGCGCGGGCTTGCCGCCGGCTAATCTCCGCCGGCCCTCCGGGCCACGCCGACATCCCGCGCTCCCCAAAAAATGGCCCATCTCCATGCATCGCCGCGGGATACGACGGTCGGTTACCTCGGGCATCGGATTCTTAATTCTACCGTGGACCTCTGGGCCATCGCCCAAAACGGCTCCCGGGAGTCCATCCATCCGAAACGATTATGAAAAACAACCGATCCATTGTGAATTCGCGGACCCAAAAGACCCTGTTGAGCGCGCTCGGAGCGTGGCTCGCCTTGAGCGCGGTGGTGGCACCCGCCGCCACCTACGCCCAACTCCGGGGAGGCGCACGGCCGCTTCCGGTGCTGCTCGTCATCGCTGATCGCGGCGACTTCCACTACCGGGAGTACGCCGACACGCGGAGCGCCCTGAGGAGGGTCGGTCTTGAAACTCGAGTCTCCGCGACTTCCACCGAAATGTCCTTTCCCCATCCGGGAACCGGCGAGCCCGCGGGGACCGACGGCGGCGTCGTTCCCGATCTTCCCCTCGCCGCCGTCGATCCCGCCAAGTTCTCCGCCATCGTGTTCGTCGGCGGCTGGGGTTCCTCGATGTACCAGTACGGTTTCAACGACCCCAACGGTGACGGAGTCGTCGACAACTTCTATGTGCACGCGCCCTACCGGGGCGATGACGACCTCAACGATGGTCGGGCTGGCGACCCCAAGCGGATCGTGAATCGCCTGATCGAACTGTTTGCCCGGACTGGAAAGCCGATGGCCGCGATCTGCCATGGAGTGACCGTATTGGCGTGGGCTCGTGTCGACGGAGTGAGTCCCCTTCGAGGGCGGAGGGTGGCCGCGCCCTTCAGCGGGTCGCCGGCCGCGTATTATCGGGGACGCTGGTTTGAGGACAATCAACTCGGCCAGGCCGAACAGGTGAGGGTCAACGGAGGAATCCCAGGCCTTGTCAGCGGTCAATACGGCGACCCCCAGACCGCGGCCGATGACGTCATCGTGGACGGGCGGATCATCACCGCGGAAAACTGGTACTCCGCGGGAATGTTCGGCCATGTGATCGCCCGGGAGGTGATCGCCGCCTCCAACTCGCACGCGACCAGCGCCGGTCCGTTGGGATCGCGTGGGATCATCCAAAGGTAGTTTCAGGCGCCGACGGCGGCCCCGTCCGCCGTCGGCCTTGGACGCGGATCACAGTATCCATGCCCATGAAACTCAGCCCGCTGGGTCCAGCCCCGGCGGGCTTCTTCGTCGTTGCGGGAATCGGGTCCACCGAGGGACTGTTCACACACCGAATTCCCATGACTCAATCCCTGCTCGAAAACTCCTCGGACCGCCCATCCTTGAGACCACGACTCGTCGGCCTCGGAGAGGTCCTCTGGGATCTGCTGCCCGGCGGGCGCCAACTGGGAGGCGCGCCCGCGAACTTCGCCTGCCACGCCGCCGCTCTCGGCGCCGACGCGCGCATCGTCTCCCGAGTGGGCCGCGACGACGACGGGCGAGACCTCGTCAGCCGCCTCGTCGAACTGGGATTGTCGACCGATGGAATTGAAATCGATCCGACCGCACCCACAGGGACCGTCGGCGTGGAGATGAATGCCGGCGGCCACCCAGTCTACACCATTCACGAGAACGTCGCGTGGGACTTCCTCCAGGGGGAGGAAGCCGGGCGCTGGGCTGTGGCGTCCGCGGACGCCGTCTGCGTCGGAACGCTGGCCCAGCGGCACGGGGTTTCCCGCGGGACCATTCGCGGCCTGCTCGAGTCGACGAAGCCCGGGGCCCTCCGCATCTTCGACGTCAATCTTCGCCAGCATTTCCACTCGAAGGGCGTCATCGAGGAGACGCTTCACCTCGCCAACGTTCTCAAGGTGAACGAAACCGAACTGCCACAGCTTGCCGGGATGTTCGAGATCCCTGGCGACGATCGGGCCGTGATCCAGGAACTTGCCCGGCGCTTTGGCCTGCGCGCGGTCGCCTTCACGCGTGGCGACCGAGGAAGCCTCCTCCACGCCGAGGGCTGCTGGTCCGATCTGCCGGGCGCGAAGGTTCGGGTCGTCGACACGGTGGGCGCGGGCGACACGTTCACAGCGGCCATGACCCTCGGTCTGCTGGCGGGCTGGGACCTCGACGCGGTGCATCACGCCGCGACGGCTGTCGCGTCCCACGTCTGTTCCCTACCGGGCGCCACTCCACCGTTGCCGGCTGAACTTCGGGCGAGGTTTGAGCGGGGATTCGCAAATCCGTAGCAACGGTGGTTACGCGGATCGCGAACGTGAGTGAGTGGAATTGAATGGATGGTTGCGTGGGAAGGGCGCTCGCGGTTACACCCTCCATTGAGCCCGACCGAGTCGACGGTTCCTTGGTGTGACTGCGCAACCCCAACCCATCCCGCTCTTGAATTCACCGACTCCCCTCCCGTCCGAACTCACCGCCACTTCCGTAGTCGATTCGGGCCGCCGGTTTCGACCCGCGCTATCCATCAGTGCGAGAGTGGATGCACCCTCGCCTCGGCCCTCTCCCGTCCGACGGGAGAGGGTGGCCGCAGGCCGGGTGAGGGTCTCTCAGGCGACTCTTCTGCGTGCACTTCCGCAACGATTGATACGCGCGATCTGGATGAGTGCCGTCCTTCTGGTGTCGCTGGTTTCCGCGCGGGCGCAGCCCGCCACGTTGCTCCAGGGGCAGGTCACGGTTTTGGGAACGGGACAGCCGATCCAAGGGGTCGAGGTCTCGCTGGACCGGGATCCGGGCGGGCCTCCGGCGGAATTGGAAACCCGATCCAATCCCTTCGGATGGTATTCCTTGCCGGCGGTGCCCGATGGGACCTACCGGCTGCGGTTCGAGCATCCGGCCTACCTTCCGTTCGAGACCAATCTGGTCGCGGTCGCCGGCGGTTCGCTTGTCCGGAATGTTTCCCTGGCACCCCGGCCTGGCGATCCGCGGTTCGATATCCAGGTTCACGTGGCCGACGTCACGACGGGCCTTCCGCTCCTGGGTGCGCCTGTCCGGCTCCATCGGTACGCGCTGGCTTCCGACACGGAGCCGTCCGAGGAGTTCTCGCTGTCGACCGACGCTTCGGGGTTCGGAATCTTCCGGGGAATCGCGCGGGGAGATTTCACGTTCGACGCCAATGTCGTGGGCGGCCTGCCGCGCTATCAACCCTACCCGGCCACGTCGCGCGGGCGGATCGAAGGGAATCATGTCGCCAGCTTCCGGCTCAAACCCATCCCCGGACAACTCACGGTCCTGGTAACCGGACGCAACGCGCTCACCGGGAATATCGGTCCGCTGGACGATGTCTTCGTCGAAGTGACCGGACTCGACCCGAGGGATGAGCAATCGGTCGTCGTTCCCACGATGAGCGGGGTGACGAGCGACGGCGGCACCGCGCCTTTTCCGGGCCTGCCCCCGGTGTCGTATCGCATCACCGCGAAGCGGCTCGGGTACGCCCCGGGCGAGGATATCGTCCAGGCCTCGCGCCTCGACAACCCGGCGCCGGTCGTCGTCCCGCTGTCTTCGCGGTTGAAGTCCCTGAAAGTTCTCCTGCTGTCCCCCTATCTCGAGAAGGCGATCCTCCAGGGTGTTCCCGTGACCCTCCAGGGACTCACCAACAGCAACACCCAGGGCTATGAGAAGACCCTCGTCACAGGTGGGTCGCCCGATCGCCGGGATTTCTTCGACATCCTGCCCGGGCGCTATCGCCTCACGGCCGACGGCGGCACGACCAATGCGCTGCACGGGGTGGTGCCGGCCTTTCGGGCCGAGGAATACATCGATGTCCACTCGGACGGCGAGGAGGTTGAATTGCCTCTGGAAGTGCTTCCGGCCGTCCTGCGGGGTCGGCTCTTCGCGGCGGATACCGTGGGGACGGCGGCGGGCGACGGGGATCCCACGGGCTTCCTGGGTCTTAGGCCGGTCTATCGCGAAAAGCAGACGGTCGACATCGAGCTGATCGAGTTCTCAACCGACGCCCTGCTGTCGGTCACGAACCGGGTGGTCTCGGTGGACACCGACGCGATGGGCGAGTTTTCCGTGCCCGTGCTTCCGGCGCGCTATGGGCTTCGGATTCTTTCGTTGAGCAACTATGTGGGCAGCCACGTCCTCCATCATCAGATGACCGCGCCCGCGGACCAGCCGGTGCCGCCCGGTTTGCCGCCGGCGACGTCCGACAGGTTGCTCGGGCAGGGTTGGCCGTTCGCCGATCCCTGGCCGTTCGCCGGCCGGCCTCCGAAGAACCTCACGCTGGGCGACGGCGAGCCGCTCGTCCTGAATCCGGGCGATCATTCCCTCGAACTCTATGTTCATCGGCACCAGGCGACCCTGCTAGGAACGCTGGGTTCCGGTTCCCTCACGTCCCCCACCGCGCGGGTGCTCCTCGCCCGCCAGGCGGATCCGTTCGTCGAGCTGTTCGCGGACTACTCCGACCTCGTCCACGGCGGCGGGGTGGCGAAGGTGCGGAACACGGCCACCGCCGAGGTGCGGACTTTCCCGCTGGAGGATGACGGCGCCAACGTCACCGACCTTTTCGTCCTGGGTGGACTCGACGCCGGCGGATACGAGCTTTCCTTCGAGCATCCGCGTTACGATGTGCGGTCGGGCGCCAGCGCGACCCTCGGCTTCTCCGTTCCGGCCTGGAAGGCTCCCGGCGTCCTGCCCGCCATCGATCCGGCCAGTCTCACCTTCGTTCCCGCGCTGCTCCCTTCGCGCCTCCCGACCTTCGCCATCCCCACGGCGACTCCGAAGTTCACTTCGAGTCGGCTGCGATGGGAGGTCCACTTTTGGAATGAGGAACTGGAGACGCCCGAGTACGAACTCGACGAAAGCGCGAGTCCGACCGTCGAGTTCATTCAACCCGATTTCGCCGGGGGTTTGGTCTTCGACGCCGGACGGGGACTTCCGATGGGCGGGTTCACCTATTGGGTGCGGGTGCCCGGAGCAGGATTGTTCGAAGGACGAGTGGCGGCGGAGGGCACCAGCCTGGTTCAGACGATCTTTCTCGGCGGGCCGAGCGCTTCCCCGGAATCCGAGGGTCCGCCCGAGCGCGGCTATTCCCTGACCTACCGCGCCGTCGCGGCGGAGGACCGGGGCACCCTCATTCCTGGGATCAACCTCGCCCTCTATGGCGACGACCCCGACGAGGCGCCACTCCGATTGATCACCGACACCATCGACCGGACCGTGGTCGGGACCCGATTCCCGCCGGAGCTGATCAAGGAGATCATTCCCGGCGTGATTCCGCAGGTGGTTGGTGATCCCTCGCAGCGTTGGGATTGGCAGGTCCGTTACGAGACCAACCGGATCGGCCCGATCATCATCTCCGTCCGCACGAATGGCCTGTTCGAACTCACCGTGGTCGATCCTTCCGTTCCCCGGCTTGCGCTGACCGTTCCCATGGTCCTTCGGAATGGCATCGAGTTCACGGGAACCCTCGGGACCGACACGTCCACGAATTCGCCGGCGGCGAACAAGCTTCAGATCCGCGACCGTTTCGGCGCCGTTCTGGCCCAGACTTCCGCCGACGCCAACGGCCAGGTGGCGATCGGCTCGGCCCTGGGGCCGCTCACCAATCGGGCGAGCACGCTCTATGTCGAGGGTTGCGCTCCCGGCTTCAAACCGTTCAGGGCGCGCCTCGAACCCACCAACCAGATCCATGAAGTCGCGGTCGAACTCGAGCCGCTGGCGCCCCCGGTGATTCTCGACACCGAGTTCGATCGGTACGGGCTGTACATGCCCGGCGTGCGGCGTTTCGGAAACCAGAGCGCCCTCAGGGCCTACACGGAGGACGGACCGCTGATCCTCACCTGGACGGTGACCGCGCGCGAACAGGAGGTTACCAACACGCTCACCACGTTCGACGGTCCCGAGGGCACCCCCGGCACCGTGACGACGGAAACCACGCCCGATCCCATCACCGAAGTCTGGTTCATCAACGCCCGGCGATTCGCCCAGAATCCCTACGGCGAACCCGGCATCCCCATCCCGCCGCCTACCGACCCGACCGATTCCCGCTCGGTCCGCGACTGGTTCGACAAGATCCGATACGGGAGTTTCGGCTGGGTGTTTCGCCAGGTGATCGGCTCGTTCACGCCGGGACCGGGGGCGAACGAGATCGTCGCAACCGGCCAGGCCAAACTCTGGCGCATGCCTCCGGGCGAGATCCGGCCGGTGTTCGTGATCGTGACCCAGCACGGCGCCATCACCTACCAGGAGGGATACGACTTCCCGTCGGCCGCCCACGTCCTCAACGGGGTGGCGCAGCCGCGCTGGCTCTCCTTCGCGCAGGAGGTCATGGGGTTCACGGCCGGCGTCCAGGCCACGGCGTCCATGCTCTCCGAGATCCAGCCGCTGGGCCGGTTCCATGCCCTCCCGGCCTTCACCGCCGACATCGGGGTGAACGACGACGGTTTCCTCCAGTACCTCTACGGCCTTGATGTGACTTGGAACGAGGCCATGCAGACACCCGACGCCGACTTCCTCGTCCTGGCTCCTCCCGACCTCGGTCTGAAGATCACGGGACGCATGGAGTTCGGTCTCAATGTCCGGACCAACGGCCAGCTCCACCTCGCCGCGTCCGCCGGCGCCGGAGTGGACGACGTGGACCTGGCTTCCCTGGTTCCAGCCCGCGCGAGGAAGCTCCTGCTGGGGAGCAGCAAGATTTCGGGGAACTTCGATGGTCGGGGGACCACGACGAAGTTCGCCGCCGTCAATCCGGCGGGAACGGACTTTCAGGTCGGCCTCGAACACGATCTCCGCGGCCGATTCGGAATCAACGCCGACGTTGATCTCAGTCCGATCACCTCCCTGCTGCCCGTCATCGGTCCCAATCTCAAATTGCTGAGCGAAACCGAACTCCTTCAGACCTTCGCCACGCTCCGGAGTCAGGTGGAACTCATTTCAGTCCGGTCCTGGCAAACCACATGGCCGGAGCACATCGCCGGGGGCTCCGGAACCGATCCCGACCCGCGCGTCCTCCGGCGCGACCTGTTCGGCGGCAACGAGAGCAAGGTCACCCAGGGAGCCGGCCTGTGCCTGTGCTTCAATTTCGGAGCGGGACTTCGCGTGGCCGCGTTCAACGATCGACTGGGAGCCAGCGCCGAGATCGCCCTCGCCGATGCCCTCGAACCGATTCCCTGCGACGGCTTCCCGTCGACCTGCACCGATCCGTCCCTGCTGGTGACCTTGAACCCGGATGGCGACTGGCCCCTGATCAAGCGGATCCAGGGCGGTGTGAATCTCCATCTCGAAGCCCACGTCGATGCCTGGATCACCCGCCTCGGTTGGGAGTACACGCTCAACCTCTTCCCCATCGACATCCCGT
>CALNYA010000024.1:0-16575 GCA_942490575.1 uncultured Verrucomicrobiota bacterium | reverse complement strand
AAGCGGGTGATGGCTCCAACCCCGCACTGGCCGGCGACGATCTGGTTCCAGAAGGAGCTGATGTCGTGGCCGATGGGGGGTGACAACACCGATCCCTGTGACCACGACACGTCGGTCGGACCCTGAATTCATGATGAAAGAAAAAACGGGGCAGCGGCCGCAGGTCGCCAGCCAGGCTGCCCCGTGGGAGTCGTGTTCGGTGGCCTGTTACTTTTGCCGCTCCTCGACGTATTTGATGACGTCGGCGACGCTCTGGAGCTTCTCGGCTTCCTCGTCGGGGATTTCTTGGCCGAATTCCTCCTCGAGAGCCATGACTAGCTCAACTGTGTCGAGCGAGTCCGCGCCGAGGTCTTCGATGAACTTCGCCTCCGGGGTCACCTGATCTTCTTTCACGCCGAGTTGGTCGACGATGATCTTTTTGACCCGTTGTTCGATGGATGTGTTTTGGTCCGCCATGGAGCCGTGTTGTTGTTAGCGCGTGTCTGTTAGGTGCCGGGTCGGAGGGCGTCAAGCCCCGAAAAATGCAGTTTTCGTTTCCCGGAGATCGTCACATGACCATTCCGCCGTCCACAACGAGCACCTGCCCAGTCACGTAACGGCCTCCCGGGCCCGCCAAATAGAGGGCGGCCTGGGCGATGTCTTCCGCCTCGCCGAAGCCCTGGAGCGGAATCCGCTTCAACAGGTCGGCCTTCAGTTCGTCACTCAACACCGAGGTCATGTCGGTGGTGACGAATCCGGGAGCGATCGCGTTGCAGGTGACGCCGCGGGAGGCGAATTCCCGGGCCACCGACTTGGTCAATCCGATCAGGCCCGCCTTGCTCGCCGCGTAGTTGCACTGACCCGCGTTGCCGATCAGACCGATGACCGACGCCACGTTGATGATCCTTCCGGCGCGCTGTTTCAGGAGCGCGCGGGTGAAGGCGCGGGTGACCAGGAAGGCGCCCTTCAAGTTGGTATCCACCACGGTGTCCCAGTCCTCCTCGCTCATCCGCATCAGGAGTCCGTCGCGGGTCACGCCCGCGTTGTTCACGAGCAAGTCCACCCGTCCCGCCTCCCCGAGAATCGTCGCCGCCATGGCTTCCACCGCCGAACTGTCCGCGACATCCACGGCAAGCGCCCAGGAGCGACGCCCCAACGCCCGGACCTCCTCCGCCACCTTGGCCGAGTTCCCGGCGGTCCGCGACACGCAGGCGACGTCCGCGCCCTCGGCGGCGAACTTCAGCGCGATCGCCCGTCCGATCCCGCGCCCCGCCCCGGTGACGACAGCCACCTTGCCTTCCAGCAGATTCATCGTGGACCGAGATTGCCCCGGAACCGCCCGCCTCTGTCAATCCACCGTCCACACGGGTTCCCAGCGGGTTCCGCTCCCGGCGTCGGGTCCCCGGAGGTCACCGACCCACCTTCCAATCGACGACAATGCCGTTGGTCTGGCGGCGTTTGTGGGTGCCGACGTGCGTGTCGAAAAAGAGGAAATTCGCGCCTCCCTCGGGATGTTTCACACCGTGGCGAAATCCGATGTCGTGGCTGCCTTGGGAACTTCGGCCCAGGTTGATGATCGCCGGATGGTTGAGTTCCAGGGACACGTCGGCCCCGGCCATCGTCTCCGCCGGACGCGGCACGCCGCCCATTTTTTCGGTCTTCGGACTGGTCACGGCCGACGGAAAACTCACCAGGGTGTATTGGCTCAGTGCGTAGCTGATCTTCCAAGGGTTTCCCGGCACGCCCGGCCTGTAGTCCTTGTAGGTCAGGTAGTGGTATTCCTTCAACCGCTCCGGGCACGGGTAAATCGAGGTGGCGAAGTCGCTGTTGGTCGTCCGGGTTCCGGACTGGAATTTTCTCCCCTGGAAATAGGGCTGCAGGAGGTAGTGGAAGTTGTTGACGTCCGCGGAATCGCCCGACGCGTTGTACCACCACGCGTACGGCATGGCGTCCCCGTTGTCGTCGGCGTACATGGCCATCGCGATGCCGATCTGCTTCACGTTGCTACGGCACTTGGTCGTGCCCGCCTGGTTCTTCGCCTTGGCCAGCGCGGGGAGAAGCATGCTGGCCAGGATGGCGATGATCGCGATGACCACCAGGAGTTCGATCAGGGTGAAGGCCCTCTCGAGCAACCCCGCGCCGCGGGCGGACGGTTCACAGGCTTTCATGGAATGACGTCAGCCCATCGGAATTCGGCGGTCCGCGCAAGCACGGGCTCGGGCGAATTCCCGCGCGACAATCGTCCGGTCCTGGGGCATCAACGGTACGCCCCCATGAATCTCCACCGCCTCCCCGATCGGATTCTCGCGGCCGCTTGCGCCGTCGTCACTTTGACCACCCTTGCTCAGCCGCACCCTTCCCAGGCCGGTGGGCTCCCCCGAAGCACGCCGGAATCGCAGGGGGTCGATTCCGCCGGGCTGCTTGCTTTCGTGGAGGCGCTCGACCGGTTGGAGCACGTCCACAGCGTCATGGTCCTCCGACACGGGCACGTCATCGCCGAGGGCTGGTGGACCCCGTACGAGTCCTCGGCCAACCATGAATTGTACTCGCTGAGCAAGAGCTTCACATCGACGGCCGTGGGCTTCGCGGTGACGGAAGGCCGGGTGAGCGTCGACGACGAGGTCCTCAAGTTCTTCCCCGAGGACGCGCCCCCGATGCCCGAAGCCAACCTGAAGGCCATGCGGGTCCGGGACCTGCTGACCATGACGACTGGACATCAGGACGAGACATCCTCCGCGGCGGACCGCATTTCGGCGAAGTCCTTCCTCGCCCACCCCGTACCCCACAAGCCCGGAACGCATTTCAAGTACAACACCCCGGCCACCTTCCTCCTTTCAGCGATCATCCAGAAGCAGACCGGGCAGACGGTGCTCGACTACCTGCGTCCGCGATTGTTCGAACCGCTGGGAATCGAGACGCCGGTCTGGAACACCAATTCCCAGGGGATTTCATTGGGGGGCTACGGCCTTCGGGTCCGCACCGAGGACATCGCCCGGTTCGGGCAGTTCCTGCTGCGGGAAGGGGCCTGGGAAGGGAAGCAACTCCTGCCCGCGGACTGGATTCAACAAGCCAGCGCGCGCCAGGTCTCGAATGGAAGCAATCCGAAGAGCGATTGGGACCAGGGCTACGGCTTTCAGTTCTGGCGCTCCCGGAACGGCGCCTATCGTGGCGACGGCGCGTTCGGGCAGTACTGCGTGGTTTTCCCCGAGCAGGATGCCGTCCTCGCCATCACCAGCGGATTGAAAGACATGCAAGCGGTCCTGAACGTGGTCTGGGACAATCTGCTTCCCGCGTTTCATCCGGCTCGTCTTCCCTCGAATCCCGGGCGGCAGCGACGCCTCGAGACGCGTCTCGGGTTTCTTTCGCTGCCCACTCCGAGGGGAACCTCGGAATCACCACGGGCTGGGGATCTCCTTGGACGGACCTACCTCTTTCCGTCGGAGGATTCCGGGCTGGAATCCATTTCCCTCGAAGCCGATCCGTCCGGCGCGGGCGGGTATCTCGTCGAGCAACGAGCTGGAGTGGCGACGCGGATTCCCTGGGGCCACGGAGAGTGGCGAAAGTGCGTTGGCGCGTTTGGCCGCTACGAGAACGAACCGTTGGCCGCCTGTGGCGCCTGGACGTCGGATACCACGTTCGAAGCCAGGATCTGCGCGCGGGAGACCCCGTACGTCGCGAAGGTCACCCTCCGGTTCGATGGCGACCAAGTCACCCGGGAACTCACGATGAACGTCGGTTTCGGTGGCACCCAAACTTCCCGGCAGGTCGGGCGGGCGGAACCCAAGGCCCAGCGATGAATGTCAAGGCGTCGGAGCGGCCACTTCGACGCATCGTTTCCGCATGGGGATGAAATCGATGCCCAAGCCTCCCATGAGTTCAAAGCGAACCCGCGCGTCGCCTTCGTATCCACAGCGCCGATACAGCCGATGGCCCGGAAGAGTGGCCACCAGTTCGAATGAGGTGAAACCCTCGGCCCCCGCCACCGCTTCGCAATGCGCGAGGAGCGCGCGTCCTATTCCCCTCCGCGCCCAACCGGGATGCACGTAGAACGCCCGGATTCGAGCGGCGTCCCGTCCTGGATCCAGGAGCGCGGCATCGCGGTCCGAATGGTGGTCGCCGCCAAACCGCGTGCCGCGCCGGCTCCATCCGCCGCAGGCCACCGGGACGCCCGAGGATTCGACGACGAAATAGGTCCCGTCCTTGATCAACTGGGTGTCGACGGCCCAGACGGTTCCCAGCGCGGCTTCCACTTGGTCCGGCGTGTAGTCCGGACAAGCCAACCCCCGTGCGGAGGCGGCGATCAGCTTTTCCAAGGCCGGAATGTCGTCCCGGGTGGCGATGCGAATCCGATCCCCCGCCACCTCACCCGTTGAAGCCCGGCTCATACCGATCGTCGCCTTCCAATCCACAGCGCTAAATCCGGACCCCGCCTAGTTCGAGTAGGTGCCGTCCCTGGAATCCGGAATTCCAATCCCCACCAAGCCGCCTCCTAATCCCGGAAGTTCACGAAGCTCAAGGCCACCGGGAAGTCGTGACCCCGGACGGCGGCGATCACGCTCTGAAGATCGTCCCGGTTCTTTCCGGTCACCCGCAATTCGTCCCCCTGGATCTGGACCGTGACCTTCAGCTTGAGATCGCGGACGAAGGCGCTCACCTCCTTGGCCACGGCCGACTCCACCCCCTGCTTGATCTTGATCAGCTGACGGGCGTGTCCCAGGGGCGAGATCTCCGGATCCTTCTTCTCGACGCTCTTCAGGCTGATGTTCCGCTTCGCCAGCTTCCCGATCACGATCTCGTCGAGCGCCCGGATCTTGAACGCATCCTGCGCCGTCAGCTTGATCTCGTTCTTCTCAAGGACGATCTCGGCCGCGCTGCCTTTGAAATCAAACCGGTTGGCCAACTCCTTCTTGGCCTGGTTCACCGCGTTCTCGATCTCCATCGAATCCACCCGCGAAACAATGTCGAAACTCGCCATGACCCGAGACCGTATCCGGGCCGGCTTCCAACTTGAATCCCGGAAATCACCCCGCGCGCTTCTCGATGGTCCCATCCTCGAAAAGGCAAAAAGCAGGCGCCCTTTGATTTGAATAAAACAAATATAAACTTTTGAATTGTTAAACTCAAAACGATGAAGCATTTCTCTTTTGCAATGGAATCATCACCGGTCCAACGCGCCTTCGAAGGTCTGGACGACGAGGATTTCGCCTTCATCAAGCGGTTCATCCTCGCCTCCGGTTCCCTGAAGGAACTCGCCGCCGCCTACGGGGTCTCCTACCCAACCGTCCGGCTCCGCCTGGACCGGCTCATCCAGAAATTCCGCATCCTCGACGAAAGCCGCGACAACGACGCCTACGAGCGCCTGCTCCGGGTTCAGTTCGCCGAGGGCAAATTCGACGCGTCGACTTTCCAACGACTTCTCACCACCTACCAACAGCAGAAAGGCACGCCATGAATCGCCCCTCGCGTAGACGCGGACGTCAGTCCGCGCCATCTCCTGGATGGAGTTCAGCGCCGACTGACGTCGGCGGCTACGGTCCGACCGCCGACATAACGGGTTCAAAGGCTCAACTCGGAGTTCGCGAACCGTGGAGGCTCCTCAAGAAGCTCCGCCGGATCGCCGCGTTCCCATTCCTCCTCGCGGCTCTGTCGCTCGCCACGGCGGAGGCCCGTGGAGCGCGCTCGACCGCTCCCGACCGGATCCAGACCTTCACCCCGGCCCACCTCGCCGCGAGCGACGCGGAATCCGCGGCGGCGCCCTCCCCGATCCTCCATCAGGTGATCGACGGGCGCCCGGTTCTCTCCTGGGTCCGGACCGGAACCGACCCCGGCCCGGGCACCACGTCCCTGTTCATCCTCACCAACCCGCCCGTCACGCGCCTCCGGTACGCCATCACCGGCGAGGTGAGCTACGCGGGTGTCGAGGGCTACGGTTATCTCGAAATGTGGAGCCAGTTTGGACCGGCGAATCCCGGTCTCCCTAGCCAGCGGGCTTTCACCCGAACTCTCGCCTCCTCGGGTCGACTCGGTCGGATCTCGGGATCCTCGGATTGGCGCGCGTTCGAACTGCCCATGGACGGTACCGACGCCACCGGAGCGCTCACCCGCCTGGAGGTGAACCTGGTCCTTCCCGGTCCCGGAACGGTCCACGTGGGACCGCTCACGCTGGTGGAATACCCCGGCGCCTGGCCGTGGAGCGCCGACAACGACCGCTCCGATGCCTGGTGGAGCCAGCGCGCCGGCGGATGGGTTGGCGGACTCGGTGGCGCGCTCCTGGGAATCCTCGGCGGCACCTTCGGATGGCTCGCCGGCCGGGGGAAGGCCCGGGGCTTCGTCACGGCCGGTATGCGGGGATTGATCGCCGTCGGTTCCATCAGCCTCGTCGCGGGCGCCGCCGCCTACTTCCAATCCCAACCGTACGCCGTCTGGTATCCCCTTCTCCTCACCGGAATTCTGAGCGTCACGATCCTGCCCTTCGGTTTGCGCCAGATCCTCCGCCAATATCAGGCACGCGAACTCCAAAAGATCCAAGCGGCCGACAAACTCTCCAATTGACCGAACAACTACCTGAGTAGTATTACCTGGGTAGTGAAACCCCGATCCCAGCCACCACTCCGTGTGGGCGACCTGCAGCTCTGCATCCTTCAGGTGCTCTGGTCCAAATCCGAAGCCACCGTCGCCGAAGTCAATGCGGCCCTGAAGCCCGGCCGTGACCTCGCCTACACCACGGTCGCCACCATGCTGCGCAAGATGGAGGCCCGCGGTCTGGTGTCCCATCGCGAGGACGGACGAACTTTCCTCTACCGGGCCGCGGTCGCCGCGGACGACATTGGTCAGGGGATGACGGACCACATGGTCGAGCGTCTGTTCGAAGGCAGCCTCGCGGGCGCGGTCAGTCACCTTCTCCGCACCCGCGACGTCAGCCTCGAAGAACTCGATGCCCTGGAAGTCCTCATCCGGGATGCCAAGCGGAGGGCCCAATGACGCCACCCGACCTCGCCTTCTGGGGCCGTCTGCTGGCGGTGCTCGCCGTTGAAATCACCCTGATCGTCGGACTCGCCGCCGCCCTCACGACCCGGCTCCGGTCCGCGTCGCACCGACGAACCGCCTGGCTCGCCAGCCTTTGGGCGGTGGCTTTCGTGGTCGCGGGCGAGGTCGCCGGCGTCCGGTCGTTCGTGGCGACTCCCTCCGCGACAACGACGGAACCCCGCGTCGTGATCACCCGAGTCCTCGACCTCGCCGACCCGGTTTCTTCAACTCCTGCCGAATCCGCCACGAAGGATCTCGGCGAAGTTCCCGTCCAAGGAACCTGGTGGCCCGGAATTGTGTGGCTCGGCGGAGCTTTCCTGGTGGCGGCGTTCCAGATGGTGGGCCATGGAATCCTCGAAAGCCGCCATCGCCGAGCAACGCCGCCGGATCCCGAACTCGTAGCGGCGGCGCGCCGACATGCGGAACGTCTCGGCCTCCGAACCGTCACTCTTCGGATCTGGCCAAAACTCCGCGGCCCGATCGCCTTCGGCCTGTGGCGCCGGGTGGTGGCCCTTCCTCCCGATTTCTCCCGACGCTTCGAACCCGCCCAGCGCGACGCGATCCTGCTCCACGAGATGGCCCACCTCGCCGCCCGGGATCCATTGGCCCAAGCCTTCGCGGGTTTTGTGGGAGCCTTGGTGTGGTGGCATCCAGCGGTCGGTTGGGCTCGTCGGCGCCTCCAAGTCGAAATGGAAGCCACCGCCGACAATGCGAGCACGCTGGTCCCCGGCGGCGGCGCCGCTCTCGCGGAATCGCTGGTTCAGTTGGGACGGGAATGGACGACCCCTCTTCCGGCACGGGGGCTTGGCGTTGTCGGGGCGAGTTCATCCTCGCAACTCACCCAACGGGTGCGGTCGCTTCTGACGGCCACTCCAGGATGGCGACGCCCGACGGCCTCCGCCCGAGGCCTGGGGATCCTCGCAGCCGGGCTCTTTGGAATCGGTTTGGCGACGACGGCGTGGCCTGGCTCCGACGGGCCGCCGCTGACGCACCGGCTATTGGCATTCGCGGAGGGCGCCTCGGATGCCGGCCCAGAGGATCCGGAGGAAGCGGCAGCCCCCGCAACCGCACCGGCAACGAACCCGGGCATTGATCCGCGCTCATCGACTTCGCCGATTTCCAACCCCAACCCGTTTGCGGCGGGCCAAGGGGAAAAGGATCCGGGAATCCATCGACTCCGTGAGAAGCTCGACGCACTCATTCTTCCCTCCGTCTACTTCAAGGACGCCTCGCTGCGTGATGTCGCGAAGTCTCTTCAACGTCTCACTGAGATCCACGATCCCGCCCGCATCGCCTCCGCGAGTGGAGCGCTTCCACCTGCGGCTCCGTCCGAGCCGTCGGTGCCCCACGCCAAGGACCCCATCGTCACCTTGGAAATCAAGTTCCTGGAAATCGCGGAAGCCGACGGCAATCCCGGCGACCTCGGTCTCGACTGGCTATTCGGCCAGACTTCCGCGCCGGTCGAAGCGCTCCCCATCAAGACGCCGACGGAAGACGACCCGGGAGCCGCATCGCCCGGTGCCTCCAATTTCCGACTCGAACACGGACGGCTCGAGAATCAGACCGCGATTCTGTCCCCGGCCCAGTTGAAGGCCCTCCTCCCCCGGTTGGAAGCGCGTGGAGGTGTCACCGTCCTGGCGGCGCCGCGTGTCACGGCCGCCAGCGGGCAGCAGGCCCAGGTTCAGGTCCAGGAGTCCCGCACGATTGTGACCCAGGCCAAGGCCACCGACGGCGAAGGAACCAACTCGGCGGGGATCCAGTACCAGACCGAAGTCATGACGTTCGGCCCGTCCGTGGACGTGGTCGCCACCCGGACCAACGCCGCCTGGAACCTGCGCGTCGACGGGCGGGTGAGCGAATTCGTGGGCTACGACGACCCGAAGGAGTTCCCCTTGGAAGCACGCTACGAAGACGGCCGGAAGATTTCGGGCCAAACGCCCCTGCCCCGCCTGCGTGTTCGGGAGATGGCCGGCCAGGGCCTTGTCCGGGACGGGCAGACCCTCTTGCTCCGGGGACCCGTGGCCGTGCGGATCCAAAAAACGAAGGGCGGCTGGTTCCGCGCGTCCCGCACCGAGGTCAAGCCAGTGCGCCTGTACGTGCTCGTGACGCCGGTCCCCCGGGGATGATCCGCCCCCGCGGACCGTCACCCTCCAGCCAGCAGCCAACCCAACGCGCCGCCGCCCAGGACAAGCCACGCCGAGTTGACCCGGTACCGGAACAGCAGGACGCCTCCGGCCACGGCCAGCAACAAGGTCGGCGCGTCGATGATCGCCACGCGCCCCAGTTGCCAGGTCACCACCGCCATCAGCGCCAGGGACGCCACGTTCACGCCGTCGAGCACGGCACCAGCGATCGGCGAAGCGCGGAGCCGCGGAACCAGCGGGCCGCTGGCCGCCACGAAAACGAAGGCCGGTAGAAAGATTCCCACCGTCGCCACCAGAGCCCCGGGGATTCCTCCCAACAGGTAGCCGACGAACGTCGCCGCCGTGAAAATCGGTCCGGGGGTGAACTGCCCGACCGCGATCGCGTCCATGAGTTGGACCTCGGTCAGCCAGCCCCGATGTTCCACCAGGTCGGCGCGCAGGAACGCCAGCAGCACATACCCGCTGCCAAACAGCACCGACCCGATCTTGAGAAACACGAGGAACAGCGGGCCGAGACCGAACGCCACCGTCGCGGTCGCGGTCGCCGTAGCTGCCGTCGCGGCACCCGACACGGTTCCCGACGTGATCGCGGCGGCGGACAGTCCCGGGAAGACTGCCAGCCGGGGAGCGGCGGACTTTTCACCCGAACGCGGACTCACCATCCGACGCCCGGCGGCCACCAACCCGGAGCCGAACAGGATGGCCAGTTCGTCGAAGCCAGAGAATGAAAGCGCGGTGGCGGCCACGCCGATCCCCGCCAGGAACCGGTTCTTCACCGCCTTGCCGCCGAGACTCCACAACGCCTGGAGCACGATGGCGACGATCACAGGTTTCACGCCGTGGAGCAGGCCCTCGACCCGGGGCAACTGCCCGAACCGCACGTACGCCCAGGCGATGCCCGTCACGAGGAGGACAGCGGGGACGATGAACGCCACTCCCGCCACCGCCCATCCCATCCAACCGGCGCGCCGGTACCCGATGTGAATCGCCATCTCCGTGGAGTTGGGTCCGGGGATGAGGTTCGTCGCCCCGAGCAGGTCGAGGAACTCCTCCGAAGTCAGCCAACCGCGACGTCGAACGGTTTCGTCCTCGAGCATCGCGATATGGGCCGCGGGGCCGCCGAAGGCCGTCAGACCCAGGCGCAGGAAAAGAAGCGCCACCTCCGCCAACCGACGGGCGCGCGTGTCGGTGGGAGAGGTGGGATCCATCGCCGGCAGGGTCCGCGCCAATCAAACATTCACGCGGACCGCGTGCGCCTAGCCCGCGCCCGACAACGCATGGACGGCCGCCTTCAACCCGAGTTGGTAAACCTCGATCAGCTGGTCCCATTTCTCGTTGAACGCCGGGTCCACCTGCCGCCGCGTCGGGTCGGCTTCGAACCACGCCACCGACCGCGCCACGCCGTCCCGGAAGCGGGTCGTCGCGACGAAGTCCGGGACGAACCGCTTGATCTTCGAGTTGTCCATCACCGCCGACGTCGTCTTGTCGCCCAGCAGACTGCCCCCGTGCTCCGGAAGGCAGGCCGCGATGAAATCACTGGCGATGTGCAGAAATTGCCGGCGACGCCACTCCGGCCGCCTCCGCCACCGCCTGGAAGCACTGGTTCCAGGTGAGGACTTCGTCCGACGTGATGTGGAACGCGTGCCCGATCGCCTGCCGGTGGCCCAGCAGGCCGAGCAGTCCCTTCGCGAAATCCGTGTTGTGCGTGATGGTCCACAGCGAGGTTCCGTCCCCGGGAATCACCACCGGCACCCCCCGGCGCAACCGGTCGACGACGGTCCATGGAAACTGCCAGTTGTTGGTCGACAGAGGGATCATCGTCTCGCCGTAGGTGAGGGACGGCCGGATGATCGTGGATGGAAACGCCTCCTCGCGGAGCGCGCGCGTCAACAGGTCCTCGCAGGCGATCTTCTGCCGGGAGTACTCCCAGAAAGGATTCACCAGGGGCGTCGATTCGGTCACCAGGTAGTGGTTCGCGGGTCGCTGGTACGCGCTCGCCGAACTGATGAACACGTACTGCGCCGTTCGGCGGCGAAACAGGCGGAGATCCCGCTCGATGTCGTCCGGCGTGAACGCGATGAAATTCACGACGGCGTCCCAGGTCTGGTTTCCCAGCGCCGCCGCCACCGCCGCCTCGTCGTGGAGGTCGGCGGAGATCTGGGTGGCGCCGGGAAATGCCGTCTTTCGCCGGCCGCGGTTCACCAGGGAAACCGAATGCCCACGTTCGAGCGCCAAGCTCGTGCAGGCCGCGGAGATATTTCCCGTGCCGCCGATGAACAGGATGCGCATCGCCTAGACTAGGAGAGCGCCCAAGGAGCCCGGTACGGGCGGCTCAGGTATTTGCTCGCCGCCGCGTCGTCGAGGATCAGTTCCTTGGCGGCGTCCCAACGGATCTTGCGCCCGGTGAGCATGGCGATCAGGCCGAGGTGGCCGGGAATCGCGGAGTGGTGGGCCACTTCGACCGGCGTCACGGTCGGTTGCCGGGACTTCACGCTGTCGAGGAAGTTCCGGAAATGCCCGCCGGCCGTGAAGGGCAGCGCGACCTTTCGCACATCGTCGGGGAGCGAACGGGATTCCTCCCATTCCTTGCGGGACGCCTTGAAGTTGTTGCCGCGGTTCACCCAGATCCAGCCCTCGGTGCCGATCCACTTGGTGCCGCCTCCGATGTCGGAGTGGCCGCCGGCGATGACGACCTCGACGTCGTTCGGGTACTTGCAGGTGATCCGATACTTCGCGCAGGTGTTCCAGAGAGCGTTCGCCGCGGGGAATTCGCCCACGCCTTCGACCTCGCTTGGGCCGATCTTGTCGTCGTTGCCCAGACCCCAGTGCGCGATATCGCCGTGGTGCCCGATCCAATCGAGCAACTGCCCGCCGCCCGTGTTGTAGTTCCAGCGCCAGTTCATGTGGCCGCGGGCCAGGACGTAGGGCTCCATCTTGGACGGCCCGATCCACTTCTCGTAGTCGAGTCCTTCCGGCGGTTGCGAAACCGCGGCATCCCAGGCCGGCGTCCCGGGAACGAGCTTGGTCAGATCGGTGACCGGATTCTCGAGTTTGCCGAGCGTCTCCAACAGGGGCTTGCCCGTCCGGGCGAAGTCGCTGTGACCCGACGGCAGGCCAACCTCGACTCGCGTGATCTTGCCGATGACCCCGTTCCGGACCGCTTCGGCCGCGTAATGAAAATTCCGCTCAGACCGCTGCCACGATCCTGTCTGCCAGATGCGCTGATTGGCCTGGACGGCCCGGACGATGGCCTGCTGTTCCGCGATCGTACGCGCCAGGGGCTTCTCGCCGAAGATGTCCTTCTTGTTCTTCGCGGCCTCCACCGACATCAGAGCGTGCCAATGGTCCGGCACCGCCAGCATGACGGTGTCGATGTCCGTCCGCGCCATCAGCTCCCGGTAGTCGTCGTACGCCTTGCAGTCCTCGTTCTTGTAATACCCGTTGATCGCTCCCACCGCCTTCGCCAGGTGTGCCTTGTCGATGTTCGCGGTCGCGACCACCTGGCAGTCCTTCTGGCGCATGAAATTGCTGGTGTTTCCAGGACCCTGCATCCCCCAGCCGATCACACCCATGGTGATGCGGTTGGACGGCGCGGGGCGCCCATCGGCGCCCAAGGCGCTGGCCGGAATGAACGTGGGAATGGCAATGGCGGCGCCGGAGACGGCTAGAAAGCGCCGACGCGAAATCCGGGTCTTCACCGGGGAGGGTTTCATGGACCGGAGCATGCTCCGGATTCGGGGCCCGGTTCAACGTCCAAGGTGACCCACCCCCCGCATAGGAGTCAGTTCACATAATCGACAATGAATCAAGCTGGCAGGATGCGAGCGGAGGTGGCGCCGACGATCGTGACGGCCATTGTCGATTATGAGAACTGACCCCTATGGGTTAGCCCAGCGCCTTGAACCGCGCGTAGGCGGCGTCCCACGCCTCGGCCGGACCCGGTTCGAACTTTCTCACGTCGAAGGAGCGCCGCACGACGTCCCGCATCGCCCCGATCGACGGAAGCAATCCCAACGCGAACGCCTGGGTCAGAAGATTCCCCGCCGCGGTCGCCTCCACCGGACCCGCCAGCACCGGAACTTGCAGGGCATCGGCGGCGAACTGGTTGAGCAGCGCGTTCTGGCAACCGCCACCCACGATGTGCAGACGCTCGATCCTTGAACCCGTGATCGTCTCCAACTGCTCCCGGGTCCGCCGGTAGAGAAGCGCCAAGCTTTCGAAGATGCACCGCAGCATCGGCCCGATCCCGGCCGGCTCGGGCTGGCCGTGTTCCCGGCAATACCTGGCGATCCGCTCGGGCATTCCGTCCGGCGCCAGGAAGCATGGGTCGGTCGGCTGGATCAGCGAAACAAACGCGGGCGCCGACTCCGCCAGCCCCGCGAGAACGCCGTAGTCGCTCTCCCGCCCCGCGGCGGCCCACGCCCGCCGACACTCCTGCGCCAGCCAGAGGCCGCTGATGTTCTTCAAGAGCCGGACCGTGTTTCCGAGCCCGATCTCGTTGGTGAAGTTCAGCTCGCGCGCCGTGTCGGTCAGAATCGGTCCCGGCCGTTCCACGCCCATCAGCGACCACGTTCCCGAACTCAAATAGGCCCAGCCTTCACCCGCCGCCGGAACACCCGCCACCGCGGCGGCGGTGTCGTGGGAACAACCGGCCACCACTTCCACGCCGTTCAGTCCGGACTCCTCCACCAACTCGGCCCGCAATGGCCCCAGCCGGCTCCCGGCCGGAACGATCTCCGGGAACAACCGCTCCGGCAGACCCAGGCGCTCCAGCAGCTTCGTCGACCAATCCCCCGTCGTCGGATTGTAGAGCATGCTGGTGCTCGCCAGCGTCGCCTCGGATTTCGCGATTCCCGAGAGGAAATGGTTGAAGCCGTCGCCGACCATCAGGAGTCGCGACGCGGCCTTCAACCGCTCCGGATCCTCCGCGGCCAACTGGTACAGGGTGTTCAGCGGCATGAATTGAATTCCGCTCTCGCCGAAAATCTCCGCCCACGGAACACGCCCGTGCGCCGCCTCCACCCCGCGCGCCGTCCGCGGATCACGGTAGTGAAACGCCGGTTCCATCAGCGCCCCGTCCGCGCCGAAGAGCAGGTAATCCACCCCCCAGGAATCGGTGCTAACACTCCGGATCGGAAGACCCAACCGGCCGGCGATCGACAGTCCACGCCGCACTTCGCCCAGGATCCCGCGCATGTCCCAATGCAGCGAATCGCCGACCCGCACCGCGCCCGTCTGAAACCGATGCGCTTCCTTCAACGCCAGGAGGCCGTCGTTCAACGTGCCCAGCATGAGCCGCCCGCTTTCCGCGCCGAGATCGATCGCCAAATGATGCGTGGTCATAGTTCCGCCCGATTGCCAGGTGGAGCAATCCGCTGGGTGTCCGGCGATTCAATCCAGATTCGGCCGATTGAACCACGGAAATTCCCCGAACCGCTGGGCCGATGGCAACGCCTCCAGCTCGGCCGACCACCTCAAGGCAACCGAAACGTGAAGCTGCCGACTCCGTTAAACGTCTCTCCGGGGGCGACCGTGAACACACCATCCGTTCCCAACGTCAGCGGCCCGAAACCCATCGACTTCCGCGGATAATCAAACCCTCCAGCCCTCGGAACTTCGGACTCCACCGTCAGCGTTCCCAACACAGTCGCCCCCACGCTTCGGGTGGCGTGGACGTATCCTCCGGCGACGGTCCAGTTCACCCAGGCGTAGGGGTGTGCCGGCTTGCCATCGGGTTTCTTTCCAAACGCCCGCGGTTCGGTCGCCCCCGCGGAAGCGCCTGCGAAGGACGGAATCCCACCTCCCGCCGGGATCTTCATCGTCCCCAGGAGCGCCAATCCTCCATACGCCAGGCTGCCCGTCCCTTCGATCTGGCTTCGAGTCAGCTTGAGGGATTCGCTCGGGGTGAAGGCGCTCCCTCCGATGCTCAATGAGCCCGTGGAAGTGGAGTGAAGCGTGTAGTTCCCGAGCGCATCGCCCGTCCCGTTGAACGCCGCCTGCCCAAACGGGGTCGTCACCCCGCCCGCGAACTGAACCACGCCCGCCGTCCCAGGAACCCGGTGGAACCCCGCGTACGCGTTCCCCAGGGTGAATCCAGCGATCCCCATGGAACCTACGGTCGCGCCCAGGCTGGCGGCGCCTCGCGGATGAATCACCCCGACGATCGGAATCTCCTGGATCCCGTTGAGCGCCATCCGGACGTTCGCCGACAACGCCAAGCCACCGCCAGCCAGGTACTGGGATCCGATTTCCGCCGGCGTCAGAGCGCGGGAGTACACCGCCACTTCGTCCAGCCAACCGTTGAAGTACCGGCCTCGCGCCTCGGCGTTCTCGCCCAACATCACCGGCGCGTCGTTCCGGTTCAGCGTCTCGTCGTACAACGCGAACCCGTCCAAGGCGCCATCCACGAACAGGAACTTCGCCCGGCCATCGTAGACCGCCACCACGTGATGCCATGCGCCGTCATCGAGATTCACCGTCCCCGGCAAGCTGTGATGCCCCGCGGCGCTGGTGGTGTCGAAGGACACCTGGCGCCGGTTCGAGTAACGGCTCAACCGCCACGAACTGTCCCCTTTGGTCACGATCGACTGCCAGTCCCGGGTCCACGCGGCCACCCGGACCCACGCGGCGACCGACAGGGCCGGGACGAAGTCGAAGGCCGCCTCGTTGGCGATCACAACGTGGTCGTCGATGCCGTCGAACCGCACCGATGGCCGCGCATTGGCGGGGCCGGTGGGAGCCCCGGGCTGCCCCATCGACGGTCCACCCCAGTACGTCCCCGGGATGGCGGGACGCGTGAGCGTCGCCTTCTTGGCGTCGTTCGCGATCGCGCCGGAGGTTTCGTCGAGACGCCAGTAGGCCACCGGATCGCCGCCTCGGTCCGCCGGCACCAGTGGGTCCCCCGCCAGCAGCGCGCGCAGGTCGCCCGGTTGACGGCGCAAGACCTGTTCCCAACTCCGAGCGGGAACCCCGAAAAACTGTCCCGCGCCGGAAAGAAGGTTGGTGAGTGCAAGGTTCCCATCCGACCACACCTGCCCCGCCAGTGGCAGCGCCCCCAACCCGGTGACGGCAAGACTTCCGTCCAACGAGAGCCCCACCGACGGCGGTGTTCCACTCAAACGGAACCGAAGGTCCGTCAACGTGATCGCCCCGAAGCCGCCGGTCGGCACCACCGCCTGAAGGTCGAAAGCACCCGCGCCGGAGAGGGATCCCGTCAGTCTCGCCGAAGGCACTCCGGAGACTGCCAGATCGGCGTCCATGAGGGTCGCCGAACCCCCACCCGGCCCGCGCAGGAGTTGGAACTGGGCCGCCTGCGCCGGGAACCCGCCCAGCGAAGTCGCGGCGGCCGTCCCCTGGAAGGCCACGCCTCCGCCAGGGCCCAGCGTGCCGCGCAGGTCCACACCCAGCCCCGCCGCCATCAGACGGG
>CALNYA010000023.1:0-116056 GCA_942490575.1 uncultured Verrucomicrobiota bacterium | reverse complement strand
GATTCCGATGCCGACCCCGCGCCCGATCTCGACCCCGATCTCGACCCGGATGCCGATGCAGGTCGTCCCGGACCGGGATAGTCCCTGATGGCGCGCTGGGACCGGGGTGTGCCGCCTGATTTTTGATGCTTCGAATGACCGCCATCGACCAATACCTGAGCGAGCACCGCGAACGTTTCGTCCGCGAGTTGAGCGAGTACCTGCGTTTCCCCTCGGTCTCTGCGCAGCCCAAGCATGCCGGCGATCTGCGGGCCTGCGCCGAATGGATCGCGGGGCATTGCCGGGGCATTGGCCTCGAAGCCGAGGTGAATCCCACCGGAGGTTCACCCATTGTGCTGGCGCGGACTCCGCGCCGGGCCGGGGTGCGCAAACCCCACTTCCTGGTGTACGGGCACTACGACGTGCAGCCGCCGGAGCCCCTGGACCTGTGGAAATCGCCGCCGTTCGAACCGCGGATCGCCGGCGACTCCCTGTTCGCGCGGGGTTCGAGCGACAACAAGGGGCAGCACTTCGCCCATCTCAAGGCGGTGGAGGCCTACCTTCGAACCGGCGCCGAATTGCCCTGCGATCTGACGTTTCTCATCGAAGGCGAGGAGGAGGTCGGGTGCACCCACCTGGGGCCGTTTTTGCGAACCCGCCGGAAAGACCTGCGATGTGACGCGATCGTGATCTCGGACACGGGCATGCCGAGCCCGAAACATCCGGCGCTCACGTACGCCCTGCGCGGCATCGTGGCCCTGGAGGTGACCCTGCGCGGGCCCGACCGGGATCTGCACTCGGGCATCTTCGGCGGGAGCGTCGACAACCCCGCGATGGTTCTCTGCGAGATGCTGGCCAAACTGAGGAACGCGAAAGGGCGGATCCTCGTGCCCGGTTTCTACGACGACGTCCGGAAACTGAGCGCGTTCGAACGGCGGCAGATGGCCCGGTTGCCGTACGACGAGAAGGCGGAGCGGCGTTTCCTGGGGGTTCCGGCCCTCCATGGCGAGAGTGGTTTCACTTGCCTCGAACAGCGGTCCGCCCGGCCAACCTGCGAGATCAACGGCCTGACCAGCGGTTACCAGGGGGACGGCAGCAAGACCATCATCCCCTCGTGGGCGCGGGCGAAGCTGACCTTCCGGTTGGTCTCGGATCAGGATCCGGCCCGTGTGCTCCGGCAGGTGAAGGCGCGGTTGAAGGCGTTGTGCCCGCCCACGGTGAAGATGGAAATCTCCGAGGGCCACGGCGGCGCCCCGTACCAGATCGAACCGACCGGCACGCTGGCCCAGGCGGCGTTGCGCGCCCTCAAGAAGTCCTTCGGCCGGGAACCGGTGCTTTTGCGCGAAGGCGGTTCCATCCCGATCGTGAATGAGTTCCGGCGTTTGCTCGGCGTGGACTCGATCCTCCTCGGCCTGGCGTTGCCGAACGCCAACGCGCACTCGCCGAACGAACAGATGAGCCTGACGATTTTCGAGAAGGGGATGGGCATGTCCGCCCGGCTCTGGCCCGAACTCAGCGCAGCAGTCGAGGCGGGGATGTAGCGCCGGCTTTCAGCCGGCCTGGTCCGGGAAGGAGTCCAGCGGCCGACTGGAAAGTCGGCGGGACTTAGCTGGGAGCCCGGGAAGTGGGAACCACCCGGGACGAAGGCACGCGCCCGATTTTCCACGCCAGCGCTAGAAGCGCCGCGGCGCAGACGGTGAAGACCAACGCGTTCGGAGTCCGCGCGGTCCAGGTCGCCCAGGGCCACGGGTATCGGAAGAAGGCGAAGTTCAACCCGAAAAAAACCACGGTGGCGAACACGAGACTCGCGCGAAGCGCGGGACCGGCGGGCTCCGAGGAACGCGCCGTGGAGGCGAATCGGATCGCCAGCGCCACAGCGAGTCCAACCGGCAGGATCCCATAGACGAACCAGCCCAGGGCGGGCGTTACCGTTGGGTTTTCCTGGACCAGTTGTCGGACGGTTTTCAGCGCGATCGGCAGGACCGTGACGGGAAGGGCGACCAACCAGGCCGCCCGGGAACTTTGCGCCGCGGCGATCACCGGGAGGATCCCCATGAGCACCGGCAAATCCGCGTAGAGTTCCAGCAACGGGTTCGATCCCAATTCCGCGAAAAGCAGGAGGACGGTGTGGACACCGACCAGGACCAGCCCCCAGTCGCACCAGGGAGTCCTAGTCACCTTCCGAAGGATACGCGCCGCCTCTCCGAATTCCTCCCTTTCCGTGTGTTCCGGGCCTTCCGTGGTTGAAACCGCCGTGTCCCGGTTGAGGCAGCGCCAGACGCCGAATCCTAGCACCGCGCCGAAGACCGCTCCGAAGGTGGTTTCCATGAAGTTCCACCAGTTGATCAGGGGATCGATGCCGGCCAGCGGGCCCGACCGGAACCAGGGGAGGTTCCAGGCGTGGAAGGCCTGAAGGGATTGCCCGGCTGGAAACCCAAGGGCGCCACCCAGCAGGCCCCAACCCGCCAGTCGGAGCGCCATCCGATCACGCCGCGCGATCGCGGTGTAGAGGATCGCCCCGACGAGCGCGAAGAGCAGGCCGCCCCAGACTTCGCGGCGCGGCTTCAGGGCGGCGTCGGGTTCCCAGCGCCAGTCGTCGGAGAAATAAAGGGCGGGGAGCAGGCGTCGGGCCGGGTCGTAGGGTTCGTTGAGAAGGCGGATTCCCACGTAGGCCAGGACCAGCATTCCCGCGAAAAGACCCGCGAGTTCCCAGGGACGATACCGGACGCCGCCAAGACCCATCCCGAGGAAAACACCGGCGAATCCGATCCAGAGCGATCCCTTGATGGCGAGCCCCAGCAGGCCCCAGCGCAGGGCGTCCCCGTGCCCCACCAAAGCCGGGTCGTGGGTGAGGCCCACCGTCTGGCCGTAGGTCATCGCCCCACCCCAGCCCATCGCGACCGTGGTCCACGCCACGGCCCGAATGGCCACCGATCCGGGCGCGTGGCGGAACAGAAGGAGCACCCAGGTCAGGCTCACGAGGAGGCCCGCGATCATCGCGCCCGTCTCATGGCCGTACTGCCCGCGGATGCCCCATCCGAGGCCGCCGGCCGCCGCGCCCAACAGCACGGGGGCCCACATCGGAGGCGCTGTCGGACCATGGATTCCAGGCTCGGCAGGGCCTCCCGATTCTGGCTGGCTGGCGTGGCTCATGTTTCGTCCTTGCATCGATCTCCGGAACGGAAAGGTCGTCCAGATTGTGGGGGGGACGCTGACCGATTCCGGTGCCGGAACGCGAACCAACTTTGAGTCCGACCGTCCCTCCGCGTGGTTCGCCCGACGTTACCGGTCCGATGGTCTTGTCGGAGGTCATGTCATCGCCCTGGGTCCGGGAAACGACGCGGCCGCGCGCGAGGCTCTGGAGGCGTATCCCGGGGGACTTCAGTACGGCGGCGGCGTCACAGCCGCCAATGCCCGGTCCTGGCTCGATGCCGGGGCGTCCCACGTGATCGTGACTTCGTGGGTGTTTCGGGACGGACGCCTCGACACAGGGCGCCTCCGGGAATTGGTCGGAATCGTGGGACGCGACCGCCTGGTTCTCGACCTGAGCTGCCGGCGTCGTGGCGACGACTACTTCGTGGTCACCGACCGATGGCAAAACTTCACGGATCTGAGAGTCGAACCCACGACGCTCCAAGAGCTCGCGTCGTCCTGCGCGGAATTCCTGGTCCACGCGGTCGATGTCGAAGGCTTGTGCCGGGGTGTCGACCGGGATTTGGTGGCGCGCCTCGCGGAGGGGGCACCGATCCCGACCACGTACGCGGGCGGGGCGAGGTCGATGCGGGACCTCGAAGATGTCACGGCCCTAGGGAAGGGGCGGATTGATCTCACCATTGGTTCGGCGCTCGACCTGTTCGGCGGGACCGGGGTCCGGTACGAGGATTGCGTCGCGTTCAACCGAGGTGCCGGGGCCTGAAGGCCGGCTGGAAAACAGGCCGGTCTGTCCCGCCGACTTTCCAGTCGGCCGAGACGCCGGATTTCGGGACCGGAATGCCGGCTGGAAAGCCGGCGCGACATCGGCGCAGCCGATTTTCCATCCCGGAGGGAGTGAACCGTCCTCTCCCCGAACCAAGGTCCGTAGGACCGGCCTGTCTATAGACCCCGGCCAGAAATGTCTCCCAAGCGCCGGCGGGGCGGCCCAACCGATGATCCTTCGACGTCAATCCCGGGCTTGGAAATCCGTGACCGCCGCCGCGAGGGCCGCTCCTACGGAGCTTGGATCTATTCGAGACCGATCGTTGCTATAGACCGGCCGCCCCTGACGGGGCTGAACGCGATCTTTTCGCGCCTGAATCGAGGGTGACCTCCTCGATGGCCAGCCCATCCCCTACCGAGACCCGCCAAGCTTGTGGATGGTGCCATGGAGTTCGCCGGCCGCGGGCGGGCCGCCCCGGGTATCGAGATTGAAGCGAAGCTGGAATTGCATAGCCGGCCTCAATTCCGGGACAGAGAGGACGACGGTCTGGCCGTTCGCGGCGACCATGGCGGACTTGATCTCCCAGGTGTCGTGGCCCTCGCGTTCGGGATCGGCGACCGACCATTCCTTGGACCCGTATTCGGAGGCGTAGCGGTAGTTCCAGGCTTCGAGGGCGTAACTGTCGGGATCGTTCGCCGTCGCGTCCAGAACCTCGCTGAAGGTCACCAAGAGCCTGCCGTGTTCCGCTTTCCAACCCACCGGCACGGCCAGTCGCTTGCCTGTCCAGCGGACCCGCTGGAAGCTCCCGTCCCGCGCCGCGGCGGTCTGCCAGCCCTGGCACCCCACGACGTACAGTTGGCCGTCCCCCGGATGGACGGCGCCACGCATGGGACCCGAGAGGAACCGGCCCTTCAGGGGAACCACCGCACCCTGCGGGGTGCCGTCCACGACGTCGCGGAGGACCAGCATCATCGAACAGCGACCCCAGGATAAATGGAGGGTTTTGCCGGTCAGGGGACCGAACCGGTTGCCGTCGGTCCAGACCTGGCTCCCGCTCGAATTGTCCACGCGATGCGGGATCCAGCAGAGGGGAAGATCGTATCCGAGTGGCCGATCCTCGCTGGCTTGCGGACCCCGGAATCCGTACCAGCCATCCTGCCGGAGTTCGTGAAGGACCGACGACGGGGTCCATTCGCCCTGTTGCGGCGCGACGAGCACGATCTTCCCGTCCGGACTCACGCCCATGCCGTTGGGATTCCGGAAACCGCGGGCGATCGTGGTGTGGGTCTGGCCGTCGGGCGAGATCCGGTGGGCCCCCTTCGGATCGACGTAGTAGAAGTTCCCGTTGTCGTCGCGGCAGAGGCTGGTGACGTAGTCGTGGCTGGACCCCGAGGTGTTGATGAGGCTGCTCAGGGACTCGTAGCGATCGGCCACGCCGTCTCCGTTGAGGTCGTGGAGTCGAACGAGGTGATCGCGGCACAGGACCACCACCTGGTTGCTCACGACGGTCAGGCCGAGGGGTTGGTAGAGCCCGGTCGCGATCCGGCGCCAGGTGACTTGGCGCAGTTGGTCATCGAGACCGGAGACGCGCCAGACGTCGCCATGGATGGTGCTCACCGCCGCGTCGCCGTTGTCGAAGAAACCGACTCCTGAACAGAACATCAGGGAACGCGTCGGGTTGTCGTAGGGCACCGGGATGGTGTCGATGGCGTAGGCATCGCGGTCCGGTCCCCTTTGGCCTTGAACCACCAGGGGCGCGGAACCGGGGTCCTGGGTGGGGGGCGGGGGTTCGTCGAAGTTCGGGATAGCACCCAGTAGGGGAAGCTTCTTGGTTGTCGAGGCGATCAGGTCCGCGGGTCCAAGGTGGAACACGAATCGCGCGCGCACGGGTTTCTCGCCTCGATTGAAACCGGCCTCCACGCGGTCCGTGTGCGTCCGAAGGTAGCCGACGCCGGCCACGGGCGGGATCAGCACAGCCCGGCGTGTGTCACCGTCGCGAAACCCGACGCTTGGGATTCCTTCGATCGATTCCTCCGTCCACTGGGAAGGGGCTCCGGACAGGAGGGTGAGCGTCAGCGTGGGAGACGATTCCGGGGCGGGATCGAGTTCGATGTCGCGGGTCAGGATCACCTGGCCGTCGAAGGTCGTCGCCCAGGAGGATTCGCGGACGCGCGTTCCGCCGACCGCGTATTCGAGCACCACGCGATCGCCGTCGACGGTGAAGCCCCGCCACTTGAACTCGCCACCGCGCCAGCCGAGGCCCTCGCCGAGGGTCAATTGCATGGCTCCTTCCGGTTTCGGGGGGTGGATCAATCCGAAGCGGGCGGGATCGAACGTGAGGAATCCACCGGTCCAGGCGGCGCGCCAATTCCCGGTGCCGGTGTCGTAGCAGACGGTGGCTTCCTCGTCGGCGCCGACGCGAAGCGCCAATCCTTTGCGGACCATGCCGCCCGGCGTGGGAATGGAATACGCCTGCCAGCGGGATCGGATGATCTTTTGGACGCGATCGTCGACCCAATCGCCCTCGGTTTGCTTCCAGGGTTCGTCGCGGTTGATTGGGCGTGAGGCGGATGGGACGGATGGGACGGATCGTTGGAGGCGTGCGACGGTTTTTTCGAGGCCGTCGAGTTCCTTGCGGAGTTTGATTTCAGCGTCCTCGTCGGTGTGGCCGAGGATGCCGACGGGTCCGCGCCAGCCGCTGTCTTGCAGCGCCTGGATCATGGCGAGTTCCTCGTCGCCGCTTCCGATCGGGATGATCTTTTTTCCGGTGCGATCCCCGTTCCTGACCATGCCGTTGAGGTTGATGGCGAGGAGGTGGGGTTTCATGGCCGCGAGGAGGGCTGGGAAGCGGTCGATCTGGTCGTGGGCGTGATGGAAATTGTAGACGATACCGACGTTGGTGTGACCGGCGGCGCGAAGGCGGGAGAGAATGGTGAGTTGGTTCGTGGGTTCGCCGAACCACCCGAGGTGGTTGTACAGACCGAGGGTGGAGCCGATGCGGGCGGCTTCGGCGCACAGCGGGCCCAAGGAAGCGACGGTCCCCGCGATCTTCCTTTCGAGCGCGGCGGGATCGGATTCGGGTTCCGTGCCGAGCGTGATCCAGAGTTGGGGCGACAACTTGTGGCGGGCCAGGCAATCGAGGATGGCCGTGGCTTCGGGACCGGGATTCGCGGGGAACCACCACGCCGTGAGTTCGATCTCGCGGGCGGCGAGCGCGGCGATTTCGCGGTCGAAGGTGGGGATGTGTTCGTTCCGCCAATCGTAGGCGAGTCGGCGGATCCCGAGGGATTCGAGCATGGCCGCGCGCTGCTCGGGCGTGCGCTTCGCGGAGTCGAAGGGGACGATGCACCACGCGACCAGATTGGATCGGGCGAAGAGTCCGTCCGCTGGAAGGGCGGCCCGGGTGGACTGGGTTGCGACCAAGGTCCAGCCGAGGAGGAGGAGGACTGCGATGAAGCGCGTCATGGATTCGGGAGCTGGGTGTTCTGTGTCGGGGTCATGGAGATCGAAGGAATCCAAAATCTGGGCGCGCCTTGGGACCACGAACCGTAGCCGCCGACGTCAGTCGGCGCTGACTTTCGGTTCCGAGATGGCGCGGACTGACGTCCGCGGCTACGGATGCGTGGTTCATGGAGGACGGGCGCCGCCGGGCCGGGAACCGAATCAGAGCTTCTTCGCGTGTTCCTCGATCATCCGGCGGACTTCGTCCGGATCGATACGTCGGACCGGAAGATCCCAGCCCAGGGTGTCGTGATTGGGCTGCCATCCGTTTCCGTCGACGTCGACGTAGATCGGATTGTGGTAGGCGCACGGGAGCCACTTGCCCTGGGTGCTCGTTCCGAAGCCGGTGGAGAGATCGGATTTCTCGCCGACGGCGACGACGATGAGGTGCGCGTCCTGGCTGAGGGGGACGCCGATCTTACGTTCGAATTGAACCACGCCGTCGCGGAACGCGTCCGGGTGGGATTCACGGGTGAAATTCAACTTGGCCGGCTGGCGACCGTTGACGAGCACTTGAACTCGGTCGATGCGCTGCCAATCGGTGGCCTGGACCCGGACATGGAGGTGGACGCCGGAAGCGGCTCGGGTTGAGCCGCCGGGTCCGGTGCCGTCGTCGGTGGTGACTTCGAGGAACGGTCCGGTGGTGACGAAGCTCCGGCCGGCGCGGGCGTTGCGGGCGATTTCCTTCCAGTCGACCTGGGCGGGGAGATCCGTCGAACTTCGCACATAGGTGCGCCAGCCGCCGACTCCGTTGCCGTGGATGCCGTGGGCGTCGGAGACCGCGACGCAGGGGAGTCGGTGGCCCTGGTTGAGGAGTTGGAGCCAGACGAACTCGCGCTGGGGATAGACCGCGTCCTTGTTGTTGGGCGTGCGCGAGAGGAGGTAGGGCGAGTTGGTCAGGATGCCGAGTCCCCAGGTTTCCGCGCCGTCCAGCAACGGCGTGAGGCCCACGTAGCCGCCATCGGCCAGGCCGTCGCCGTTGCGATCGATCCAGTTCTCGATCGTGTCGGGATGGTTGATCTGGACCCAGCGCCCGGGTTCGGAACCCTGATAATCCCGCAGCACGATCGCGTTGAGCCGCGGATCCTTTTGCCAGACCGGCCCGCCTCCATCCTGCGTCCTCGGATGGGGCTGGAAAGGGAAGGCGTTGAAGTGCGCGCCCGGCCCCGTCAGCTCAATCCCCGGCACGGTGGCGAGGCGATCCGAAAGGCCCAACCGGGCGATGCTCGGCGCCCAGTCGAAGATGCGGTTGTGCTCCGTGGTCGGAGCGAATTCGACCTGCTCAGCCGCGAGATTGATCAGCCGGTCGTCCGTGCCCGTGGTGTTGTCGCCGCTTTCCGTCGAGTGATTGTGGAAGTCCGTGCTGATCCAGCCCCGCGTGTCGACGATGCGGGACAGGCGGCCCTCGACCGGGACCGTTTCGCCGGTGAGGACCCGGACGGGGACCCGCAGATGGCTGAACTCGGGTCCATGGGTGACGACGACCTCGTAGGTGCCGGGAGGGATCGGAACCGTGAATCGTCCGTTCGGGGAGTGGTACTGGTCGAGGCAGCCGCGGGCGCGATTCGCGGGCCCGAGATTGGGGGACGGAGTGCCCTGGGTGCCGAGGAACTGGGCTTTGCACGGGATGGATTGTCCCTCGGCATCCCGGATGTCGAGGGCGATGCGCGATTGGGGTCCCATCGTCAGGTCGAGGCGGCTGTGGCGATCCGGTTGGACGACGAGGCGCGCCTCCAGCGGCGCCCGCCCGGCGTCATGGATCGCGACGGGGTAGTCGCCGAAGGGCAGGGGGAAGTCGATGTCGCCGCGGTGGTCCGGGTAGGCGACGAGTTTGCGGTCCTTGATCGTGAACTCGATTCGGGCCGTGGTGATGGCGAGACCTTCCCGGTCCCTCAACGTGCCTTGAACACGGGATGTGCCTTCCAGGAATCGCGCCAGTCGCCCGAGGGCCGCCGCGGGCGACTCGGCCACCGTGATCCCACGCGCGTAGGCGGTCTCAGCGCCTGGAGCGAGTTCGATCGTTTCGGGCGGCGCCGTGAACCCCTCGGTTTCGAGCCAGCGATAGGCGTAGCCCGTCTTGTCGGCGGGATCGACGGCGTCGCCGACGGTGTAGCCGAGGATCGTCTGAACGTTGACCAGCGGAGTCCATCGATCCGCGGGATCCCAGGTGATGGGGGCCTGCGACTCGTTGCGGAGGAACGTCACGATGAGGAGTCCGGGCCAGCCTTCGCGCAGGCGGTATTCGTGGCGGACCAGCAGGCCCTTGTTCTGCGCGGCGGAGATGACGGTCTCCACGGCGGCCTCGTTGTCGCTGCCATCCCGGAGAATTCGCACGTGGGAAACCTCCCCGCGCAGGTTGGACGGCGCGAAGACGGTCAACTGGTCGTTGTTCCGATCTCGAAGGCTCAGGTCGTACAGGCAGCCGGGCGTCGGCGTCCCGTCGTAGTAAACGAACAGGTTGGGCTTCCGATTGGAGCGGCCGTTTCCGATCACCGCCTCCACCAGCGAATTCCTCAGGAGGAAATCGCCGACGATTCCGTCCGCTTCCTTGCCTCCCGGCAATTGATCCACCTGGGCGGGACCGATCTGGAACGACTCGGGTCCGGCGGCGCCCGCCTGGACGGCGACGAGGAGGGTGGCCAGGACAAGCTGAAAGCGGTTGAGCACTCGCACGGGGTCCATGGCGGAGGAGGTTGGGGACAGGACGCCTCGGGTAAAGGTCAAATCAACAGGGAGATTCCGAGTGGAACGGTCTGTACCGCCGACTTTCGGGTCGGCATCGGTGTCGGGCATTGGGGTGTTCCGCGGAGCCGGCTGGAAAGCCGGCGCGACAGGTGTACCTCCTAAGGATGCGGGTTGCTTGGCTCAGCGGAATTCAGCATGCAAATTGCATCGAATGTCCCGCGGGGTCGGATCGCTCCCAACTATGTGGAAGAAACTGAAGACATCGTACCGCCAGTTCGCCGGGGACAGACCGGGACATCGTTTCCGGAACGCCCACGGTCGATGGTCGGGAGGGGGCTGGGGTACGGCCTTGGCGATTTCCGTCGCGGGCGGAATCCTGATTGTGTCGGGCTTCGTCCTTGGCCTGATTCCAGGCGTGCCGGGGTTCGTCTTGGGACTTCTCGGTCTGGCACTCCTATCCACTCGATCCAGGCGGGTCGCCGTGGTCACGGATCGGATAGAGAACCGACTGCGGCGGATCATCCACGATCTTCGCCGATGGTTTGTGTCGTCCGATCACGATTGAACCGGATCGACGGTGAGCCGGCGGTTCGGAGGCCGCGAGCGCCACGCCCAGCCCGTCGCCAAAGGCGGGACGACGGAACCGACATCGACCACGCCTCGGGCCCTGATGTTGGCCGCGGAGATACACCACGGCAGCCGAGCACAGCGGGCGCGTGGCCCAGTCCGTTCATGCAGGTGTTCCGTCATGGGAAATGGGTTTCTCTCCTCCATGCGCGGATGAGATTGGAATCTCAAGATCTGGATCGGGGATGGGGAAGGGCTGGGGCGGGAGTCTCTGTTGGGCGAGGACGCGGATCCTTGTTCCGCGAGGATAGGATTGCCATCGGACTTTTCGCTTCGGGATAGTCCGCCCTCGTGACCAATACCGCGGCGACCCCGACGATCGAGTTCGTGGATCCCAACCCGACCGATGGCCACGGAATCTTCCGAATCCGCGGCCGCCCGTGACGCGGATGACTTCGGAACAACCACCACGGATCACACGGACCCCACGGAATTCCCCATGAAAGCTCTGCAACTCGAGAAGCCGCGCGCGTGGAAAGCCATCGACATCCCCGAACCGCCCGAGCCCGGCGTCGGCGAAGCGCTCCTGCGCGTTCATCGCATCGGAATCTGCGGCACCGACCTGGGCGGGTACCTCGGGAAGATGCCGTTCTTCAGTTACCCGCGCATTCCGGGGCACGAACTCGGGGTCGAAGTGCTCGCCGTCGGGGAAGGGGTCACCCATGTCCGACCGGGCGATCGTTGCTCCGTCGAGCCCTACCTCAATTGCGGCCATTGCCATTCGTGCCGACGCGGCCACACCAATTGCTGCGCCACCAACAAGACCCTGGGTGTCATGTGCGACGGCGGCATGACCGAGCGCATCATCCTTCCGGCCCGCAAGCTGCATTCCTCGGCGAAACTCAGCTTCGATCAGCTCGCGCTGGTCGAGACGCTGGCCATCGGCTGTCATGCGGTGAATCGGGGCGATCCCCAGGCGGACGAATCGGTCCTCGTCATTGGCGCCGGACCCATCGGCCTCAGCGTGATCGAGTTCGCCAGGCTCGCCGCCCGAAGGACCATCGTCCTCGACATGAACGAACAACGCCTCGCCTTCGTGCGCGAAACGATGGGCGTTCCGGACACCATCCTGGCCCAGGGCGATGGGTCCGAGGTGGCGCGGCAACTCGAGGCGCTGACCGACGGCCAACTTGCCGACGTCGTCGTCGATGCCACGGGAAACAACAAGTCGATGGCGCAGGCGCTGAACTACTGCGCGTTCAAAGGACGGCTGGTCTACGTCGGCATCACCCAGGCCGAGGTCGGCATCCCGCACGCGCCGGCCCTGCACCGTCGTGAACTGGACATCCTGGCCAGCCGCAACGCGCTTCCAGGCGACTTCAAGCGCATCATCCGGCTGATCGAGGAGGGCACGATCGATACGGGGCCGTGGATCACCCACCACGCGTCGTTCGACGGCATGATTCCCGTGTTCCCGAGCTGGACCCAGCCGGAGACCGGCGTGATCAAGGCCATGGTCGAAGTGACGCCGTAACACGGTTTTCAGTCGGCCTGGGTGCGGACGGGGGAGCCGGCTGAAAGCCGGCGCGACAGGGCCGAAGGGCCGCCGACTTTCCAGTCGGCTCGGGGCACGGACAGGGGAGCCGGCTGAAAGCCGGCGCGACAGGGCCGAAGTAGCGCCGACTTTCCAGTCGGCTCGGGGCACGGACGGGGGAGCCGGCTGAAAGCCGGCGCGACAGGGCCGAAGTAGCGCCGACTTTCCAGTCGGCTCGGGGCCCGGCCGGGGGAGCCGGCTGAAAGCCGGCGCGACAGGGCCGAAGTACCGCCGACTTTCCAGTCGGCTCGGGGCGGACGGGGAGCCGGCTGAAAGCCGGCGGGACAGGGCCGAAGTACCGCCGACTTTCCAGTCGGCTCGGGGCACGGACGGGGGAGCCGGCTGAAAGCCGGCGCGACAGGGCCGAAGGTCCGAAGTACCGCCGACTTTCCAGTCGGCCCGGCGGGACAGCAATTGGCTGGCCGGAGGGGCGGAGCGTGGCGATATTCGCGGGGCGTGAATCCGATGATTGCCAATCTTGTTCCCCGCTGGTGGTGGGTGGTGGTGGGACTGACGATTTCGATGCTTCCCGCGGCCGCCCAGCAGCATCGGGCGACGCGCCTTGGCGATCCGGCCCATCGATTCGCCAAACCGCTCCAGACTCCCGACGATCTGCGCCAGTTGTTCGCGGACCCGTCGATGAGGGCCGATGTGGCTTCGATTCTCGCGCAGGCCGGCTGGAAAGGGGACGTGGACGATCTCCGGCGCGCGGCGGCGACGGCGCCGATCATCGCGGTGAAACTGCCGAGGGGCACCCGGATGCCCTTCATGTCGTCGCGGAACAACGGGCGACCGGTGACGCTGATCGATGTGCTTTGGGATGGGAGGAACCCGATCAACGCCTACGAATTCGAATTCGTCTCGAAGCGTTGGCGGTATCGGTGCGTGACGCCGAAGGCTTGCGCCAATTTTTTCGTGGTGGACCTCGGTCCGGTGATCGCGGTCGAGGTGGTGCGGCGGACTCCGGCGAAGGTGAGTCTCTGCGATCCGTTCGAGGTGGTCTTCGAAGTCCGCAACATGGGCGGGGCGGCCCTCACCCAGGTTCAGTTGACTGAAGCGGTGCCCGCGTGCTGGAGGGCCCTGGATTCCCGGACCGAGATGGTCTTCGACGCCGGGACGCTTCAGCCGGGCGAGAGCAAGGTCCACGGGTACCGAGCGCAGGCGGTGGCCACGGGCCGGTGCGTGGGACTGGTCCGGGTGACTTCGGCGGAGGGTGCGACGGCGAAGTCGGAGTCGACCGTTTTGGCGCAGGTCCCGGTGCTCGCCGTGGACTGTAGCGCCTCAGGTGAAGTGCTGGCGGGGCGTCCGCTCGACGTCTGCGTCACGGTGAAGAACACGGGGGATGCGGTGGAGCCGGGCGCGTTGGTGGCGCTCGCGATTCCCCAGGGAGCCGTGGTGGGGACGATTCGTGACGGAGGCGTGAACCAGGAGGGGGCGGTCGTCTGGAATCTGCCCGAACTGGCGCCCGGGGCGGCGAAGTCGGTCTGTGTCACGTTCACGGTGGCCCAACCCGGTTCCGTGGAGTTTCGAGTCGGCGCCAAGGGGCGATGCGCCCAGCCGGTGGAATCCCGATGTTCGACGACCGTGGCCGGGATCCCGGCGATCCTCCTGGAAGTCGTCGATGTCGAGGATCCGATCGAAGTGGGCAACCAGGTGACCTACGAGATCCGGGTGACGAACCAGGGTTCCTCCGTCGGGACGAATCTGAAATGGGTCTGCACCCTGCCCGAGGGTCAGGAATTCGTGTCGGGTGGCGGTCCGACGGCGGTGCAGGGCGAGGGACGGACCGGGAGAGCCGAGCCGCTGGCGGCGATCGAGCCCAAGGCGGAAGTCGTGTGGCGGGTCGTCGTGAAGGCCACGCAGCAGGCGGACGCGCGGTTCAAGGTCGAGATGACGAGCGACCAGTTTCAGCGGCCGGTGGAGGAGTGGGAAGCGACGTCGCAGTATTGACCGGACTGACCCTGGAAACGGGAGTTTCAACCACGGAAAGCGCGGAACACACGGAAGGGGAGGGATTTGGAGAAGCGGTGGATATCCTCCGGAAGGTGACCAGGACTCTCTCCGCGACCCAATCTCATTCCGTGTTTACCGCTTCTTCCGTGGTTGTCGCCGCCGTTTTTAGGGTCAATGGCGTGGCAGCGGCGGCGGCGGCGGCAGTGGCGGAGTTCCGCGTCGCCGGTTCCGCGACGAGGCGGCGGAGGGCTTGGATCCATCGGGGATGGGTGTTCAGGCACGGGATCAGTGTGAGTTCCGTTCCGCCGGCGCCGAGAAAGGATTCCCTTCCGCGCATCCCGATTTCCTCGAGCGTTTCGAGGCAATCGGCGACGAACGCGGGGCAGAGGACGACCAGGCGCCGGACCCCTTCCCGGGCGAATCGGACGAGTTCATGGTCGGTGTAGGGCTTCAACCACGGGTCACGTCCGAGTCGGGACTGGAACGACACCGAGACCTGCTCCGAAGCGAGGCCGATGCGTCCGACGAGGCCGCGAACGGTTTCGAAGCATTGATGTCGGTAGCAGGTGGCATGGGCCGGGCTCGGGCGGGTGCAGCAATCCGCGGACCCCAGGCAGTGGGCGCCGGTGGGATCGGACTTGCGGAGGTGACGTTCGGGGATGCCGTGAAAACTGACGAGGAGCCGATCGAAGGGTTGCTGAAGAAACGGGCGGACGGAATCGGCCAGCGCGTCGAGGTACTCCGGATGGGCGTAGAAGGGGGGGACGACTTCGAGGGACATCTCCGGAAAGGATTCCCGGATCACGGACCGCACCTTCTCGACGGCGGTCTCGAAACTGGACATCGCGAAATGGGGGAAGAGGGGGACGAGCCGGACCGTACGAACGCCCTGGCGTCGGAGTGATTCGAGGGCGGCCACGGGGGTCGGGTGGCGGTATCGCATGCACAGTTCGACGGGCGCCTCGACGCATTGCGCCAGGAGTTCCCGCACCTGCCTTCCCACGTTGATCAGCGGGGACCCGTCGGCGCCCCAGATCGATTGGTACGCGTGCGCCGACTGGGCCGGGCGCCGGGGAAGAATCAGTCCGTGAACGATGAGGAACCGGATCGGCCAGGGCGCGTCGAGGACCCGTCCGTCCATCAGAAACTCGCGGAGATACCTACGGACGTCCGGGACGGCGGGGCTGTCGGGCGAGCCCAGGTTCATCAGGAGGACGCCGGTGCCGGGAGGGAGGGACGATCCGGCGGTGTTGGACACGGCGGAAGTCATGCGGGTTGGGGTTGGGCTTCGGGACGTTCGATGCCGGCGAGCTTCCAGCCGGCGTCATCGCCGGCGACGACACAATCGCCGAGGGAGATTCCGTTGCGGAAATGTCCGGCGAAGACGAGGCCCGGGTGGGCGGCCTCAAGGGCGCTCATACGGTCGCGAAACTGGCGGAAGCCGATGTTGTACTGCGGGATGCCACGGGTGTGGACGGTGTGATGAACGAAGGTGGGGGCGGCTCGGACTCCGAGGAGCGTTCGGAGGGCTCCGAGGGTGGAATCCAATTGGTGCTGGAAAGGGGCGAGCGCGAGCCCCGGATCCCGGGTGCCACCCAGGTAGCAGGTGAGGGTGACGTGGCCTCGTGGCGCCCGATTGGGGAAAAGGGACGAATTGAAGATCGCGCCGAGGATGGGGAGTTGCTCGACCTCGGGAACGAGGACTCCAAAGCCATCCAGCGGATGTTCCACGTCCTCGCGGCGAAACCCGAGAACGAGCGCGGCCACGGGGGCGTACTCGATGTCGTCCAGCCAGGCGAGTTCGCCCGGATTCGTGCCAGTCCAGGCGATCTTCGCGAGGCGATGGGCCGGGGCGGCGAGTAGGACGGCGCGATGCTGCCTTGTGGTGGTCTCGCCGCTGCGATCGGACGCGACCTCCCAGGCTTCGTCAGTCCTGCGGAGGGCGGTGACTTCGGTGTCGAGACGGACGTTGTCGCCCAGGGCTTCATGAAGGGCGCGCATCAGCGTGCCAAGTCCGTCCGGGAACGAGAGCTTGGGGGCGTTGGCGCGGGGAACTTCGCCACGGCGACGGCGTTCGCGGGCTCCGAGCACCTGGCCGATGAGCAGGGAGCCGTACCTTTGTTCCACCGCGTGCAGTCGGGGAAACGCTTCGCGGACCGAGAGCCGCTCCGGGTCCCCCGCGTAGACGCCCGCCACGAACGGGTTGATGGCGCGGTCGAGAAACTCGCGACCCAATCGGCGGACGACGAAGCTGGCCAGATTCTCCTCGCGATCAGGCGCGCAGCGGGGTTGGACGAGGTCGCCGAGGATGCGGAGTTTCGCGGTGAGCGAGAACAGGTCGGTCGCGAGCCAGCCGGGAAGGTTGTCGGGGAGGGGGCTCGGGCGACCGTTTCGGACCAGATACCGCCGGGATGCGGCCGGGTCGGAGTTCAGAACCTGGTCGTCGAGGCGAAGGTCGACGAGGAGTTCGCGGATGCGGGGCGAGGTTTCGAGCAGGGTGTTGGGGCCGGCTTCGGCGAGGTAGCCGTCCTGGCGGAACGTCTGGACGACACCGCCCGGGCGGTCGGCGGCCTCGTAGACGGTGACGGGAATTCCGAGGCGTTGGAGGCGGTGGGCGGCGACCAGGCCTGTGACGCCGGCCCCCAGGATGGCGATGGTGTTCATGGCATGACGGGTGGACCTCAGATGGTTTGACTGAAGAGCCGGGTTTGGGGCGCTTTCCGGGTGAGTCGGGCGTCGAGAGCCATGCAGAGCGTTCGGAGGAACGCGCGACCGGCCTCGGTCACCACGCAGCCCTTGGGGAGAAGCCGCACCAACCCGTCGCGCTCCGGTTCGGAAAGCCGGGAGGCGGCCTCGTCGAGGAAGGGCACGTGGCGGCTGGCGTCGTCCCAGCTCGTCTCGAAGCGCGTCATCAGGTCGAGGATGTGCCGACGAAGGACGAGATCCTCGTCGGTGAGAACGTGGCCCCGGAAGATCGGGAGTTCGTCCCGGTCGAGGCGTCGGGTGTAGGATTCGATGCTCTTCTCGTTCTGCGCGAAGATGCGCCACGAATCGCCGATGGCCGAGACGCCGAGCCCAAGGAGCGGGAAAACCGGCCGTGAGGTGTAACCCATGAAGTTCCGATGGAGGGTCCCTTCGCGAACGGCGGTCCAGAGCGAGTCCGATTCGAGCGCGAAATGGTCCATGCCGACCTCCCGGTACCCGGCCTCTTCGAGGAGCGAGCGCCCAAGTTCGTAGAGGCGACGTTTCTGGTCGCCGGCGGGTAGGTCGTCCTCGGTGAAATTCCGCTGCCAGGGCTTGATCCACGGAACGTGGGCGTAGGCGTAGAAGGCGATGCGATCGGGGCGCAACCGGGCGACGGCGCGGACCGTTTCGCGGATGCTGGACTCGGTCTGGAAGGGCAGGCCGTAGATGAGGTCGAAGTTGACGTTGCGGAATCCGGCGGCGCGGGCGTTTTCGGTGACCTGCCGGACGAGGGCCTCGTCCTGGACGCGGTTGACGGTGGCCTGGACCGTCGGATCGAAGTCCTGGATGCCGAGGCTGAGGCGGGTGAAGCGGAGGCGGGCGAGCGTTTCGAGGTGGGCCGCGGTGGTGACGCGCGGATCGGCTTCGATCGAGAACTCGAATCCGGGCACGAGTTCGGCTTGGGAAACGATGCCGCTGATCAGACGTTCCAGCTCCTCCGGTTCAAGGAACGTGGGGGTGCCGCCGCCGAGGTGGAGTTCGGCGAGCCGGAACGGCGCCGTGTCGGAGAGGTGAAGTCGTTCACGGTGGAGCCGCCACTCCTTGAGGACCGAATCGACGTAAGGGATCGCGGTCGCGGCGTTGCGGGTGATGCGCGTGTTGCATCCGCAGTACGTGCAGAGCGCGCGGCAGAACGGGATGTGGACGTAGACCGCGGCGCCGGATTTCCGCGACGGCTCGTCGTTCAGGGCCTGCGCGAGGCTGCGCACCCATTCGTCCTGCGTGGGGTTGGTTTCCCAGAACGGCACCGTGGGGTAGCTCGTGTACCGGGGTCCCGGGACGTTGTACTTGGCGAACAGATCCGGCGCGGCGGTGGTCGTGCGCGAGGCGGCGTCGGCGACGACGTCGGTGGCGGTTTGGGCGAAGGTTTTCACAGGGTCTCTCCGAAGAACTCGTGTTGGAGTTGGATGAAGCGGCGGACGCTCGCCTCGGGGGTGCCGGGAAGGACGCCGTGGCCCAGCCCGCACACCCAGCCGCGGCGGCATTCGCCGGGAAGCTGTCGGACGGACTCGAAGACGGGTCGAAGCTGGGCTTCCAGCGCGTCGGGCGCCTGGAGCAGCCAGTGGGGATCGATGTTGCCCTGGATCGCCCAGCGGTCGGACAGATCGCGGAGGACCCGGTCGATCGGGTGATTCCAGTCGATGCCGAGACAGGCGATGGGCAGGGCGCGCAGCATGTTCCAGTGTTCCGGGCCGGTCTGCTTCGAGTAGTAGGTGATCGGGGCGCCGGGACAGAGTTCGTGGAACGCGCGGAACAACCGGTCGAGGGCCGGAACGACGTGGGTCTGGAACGTGCCCGGCGGCAGGGAACCCGCGCTGGTGTCGAGCACCGCGATGGTGCTGGCGCCCGCCCGAAACTGGTCGGCCATGTTGCGGGCGAGGAGCGGAATCAGGTGATCCAGAAATCCCTGGAACCGTCCGTCGCCCAGCCCGGCGACCATCGAGGAAAGATCACCGACATGGGAGCCCTCCACGGCGTAGACAAACAGGGTGAGCGGTCCGCCGACGAATCCGAGGACGCCCTTCGACTCGGGGAGCGCGTCCCGGAGCAGGCGCATCGCGGCGGCCTGGAAACCGAGGGAATCGGAAAGATCCGGTCGGGTGGAAAAGCGGGCGAGATCCTCGGTGGATCGCAGGTGCCAGCCGAGGGTGGGGCCGGGATCGTAGTCGAGCGGCATGCCCAGGGCTTCGAGGGGGAACAGCAGATCCGAGAAGAGGATGGCGGCGTCGAATTCGAAGTCGCGGATGGGTCCCAGGGCGGTTTCGCAGGCGAGTTCCGGATTTTTGCAAAGCTCAACGAACGACCGGGTTCGGCGAAGCTCCTGGTAGTGGCGGTGGTACCGTCCGGCCTGGCGCATGAACCAGACCGGCGGGCGCAGGTGATTGTCGCGACGGAGTGCTGAGACGAAGAGGCTCATGAAGGAGGAAGGGTCAGTTGGTAGCCGACACCCCAGACCCGCCGGATGACCGTGGGGTTTTCCGGGTCCGTCTCAACGAGGCGCCGGAGGCGCACGATGAAGTTGTCGACGGTACGGGGCGTGGGGTACTCGTCGCGGGACCAGACGGCATCCAGGATCTCGTCCCGGCTGACGACCTGGTTCGGGTGATCCAGGAAGAATCGGAGCAGCGCGCCTTCGCGCGGCGAGAGCGACGTCGTTTGGCCGTCGACGATGGCTTCGAGGCGCGAGAAATGAACGATCGCCCGGCCGATCGCGACGCGGTCCTCGCCCCGATGGCGGTGGACGAAGCGGGCGCGCTTCAGGCTGTTTTCGAGCCGGAGGACGAGTTCCTTGAAGTGAAACGGTTTGACGACGTAATCCTCCGCTCCGAGTTCGAGTCCCTGGACCCGGGATTCCGGGTCCCCGAACGCGGTGAGAAAGACCAGCGCCGTCCCGGGGTGGGCGTTCCGGATGACCGCCGCCAGATCGAATCCGGATCCGTCGGGAAGGCCGACGTCCAGGAGGGCGAGGTCGAACGGGCCGAGGGCAATCTCGTTGCGCGCCTCGCGGACCGACCGGGTCCAGGCGACGGAATATCCCTCCGCCGTGAGCCGCTCGGCGAGGGTCGCGCCGATGTTCGGCTCATCCTCCACCACGAGCAGACGCGGGGCGTTCCGGTCATCCATGGCGCGGGACCTCCTGGAAAGTGAGCTCGACCTGGAACCCCGACTCCGTCCCGGACTTGGGGATCTGCTGGAACGCCACCTGGCCGCCCATGCGCCGCATCAGGACGCGGACCAGGTAGAGGCCGACGCCGGCGCCCCGGGATTTGGGTCCCTTTTCGAAGAGCTTGCCCGGTGACGCGACGAGGGTTTCGGGACAGCGCCCGTGATCCCGCACTTCCAGAACGACGAAGCCGTCGGCGTGCCGGGTGCGGAGGTCGATATGAAGCGGTTCCCCTTCGGCGTGGAGGACGCAGTTGTCGAGGAGATTGCGGAGGATCACCTGCAGCGCCGCCGGGTCGGCGAGGACGCGGGCGTCCCGGACCGAATTCATGGGGTGGACGGCGCGCTGAAGGGGCGGTCTCCAGGAACGAATGATTTGCGTGACGGTCGGGGCGAGGTCGAGGGGTTGGGTGAGGACCGGTCCGCCTCCCTCGACGCGGGCGAGTTCGAGGGCCCGATCCACCTGGGTCTCCAGGCGGGTGGTGTCGTCGAGAAGACGCTCGAGAAGCCGGCGCATCTCCGGGTCGCCTTGGCCGAGGTCGGCGAGGGATTCCGCCTGGAGCCGGATGCCGGCCAGCGGTGTTCGCAGTTCGTGGGTGACCGAGGCGAAGAACGCCTGGAGCGATCGGGCCCGTCGCGTGTCCCGCCAATAGAGGTGCCCGATCAGGGCGAGGCTGAGGAGGAGGGCGGCGAAGAAGGTCAATCCCTCCCACAGCAGCATGCGCTGGGTTCGGATCCACTGGCCTTCCGTCGTGGCGCTGTCGATGCCGAGGAGTTCCTCCAATCCGGCGATCTTGTCGGCTTGCGAAAGCATCAGGTAGACCCACCACGCTCCCAGGGCGATCAGGAACGCCAGCCAGAAGGCCTGGAGCGCCATCAGCACGATCTGGGATGACGGTCGGCGGTGGTGCCGGTTGGTCCTGGTTCCCGCGCGATTCATGGGATCAGCCCTTCGATGGCTCCCAGGCCCGCGCCTTCGTCACATCCTTCGACCCAGACGCCCTCGCGGGCGAGGGTTCGCCAGCACTCCATGTTGCCCGCCCAGACTCGTTTGCCCGTGAGATTCCGCAGTTCGGAGCGGGGCGGCGGTTCGGGCAGGTGGACCACCTTGGACGTGGGCGGCGAGACGGATGGGACGGATGGGACCGATGGGACGGATGGGACGGATGGGTGCACCCGGGTTTCGCGGACGGGCTTGCCGTCGGGTCGGCGTCCGCGAATGTGGAGCACCGAACCTTTGCCGTCGACGGACCTCGAAGTGGCGCCCAGGGCTTGGTGACATCCGCCGCCCCATTCGGCGAGGATCTCGCGTTCGCGTTCGATATGGGAGGCGGTCTCCGGATGGTGCAGGGCGGCGAGGAGTTCCCGCGTGGAGGTGTCGTCGGCGCGGCATTCCAGGGCGAGAGCGCCCTGGGCCGGGGCGCCGGGGCATTCGCTCAAGGGAAGAACCATCGCCCGGACGCCGGCCAGGAGAGTCGCGAGGCGGGCCCGGCCATCGGGCGCCATTCCCAGACGTGAAAGGCCGGCCAGGGCGAGGATGACGGCGTCGAGGTGACGCGATTCGCCTTCCGCGAGTTGGATCCGGGAGAGGCGGGTGTCGATGTTGCCGCGGATGGACACGAATTCCGGGTGCGGCTGGAGCACGGGACCGGGGAGGGCTTCGGGCAGGAATTCCCCCACGTTGGCGATCCGACGGGGCGAACCGGTTCCGATGCGAAGCGGCAGACCCCGGGTCAGGCGCGCTGAAGAGGAAGGACCGAACAAGACGACATCGCGCGGATCGGCGCGGACGGGAACGGCGGCCTGGATCAGGTCCGCGGGGCGCTGAAGGCTGAGGTCCTTGTACGAATGGACGGTGAAATCGACTTCGCGGGCGAGCAGAGCATTGTCGAGTTCCGCCACGAAAAACTCGCGGCCTGGAGCGGTGGAGAGGGGGACGTCGAGGAGTTGGTCGCCCCGTGTTTCGACGCCGACCAGTTCCACGCGCAGGCCCGGATGGATGGCTTCGAGTTGGCGGGCGACCCAGCTGCTTTGCGCCTGGGCGAGTGGGGACCGTCGCGTTCCGAGGCGAAGGGAAGATCCGGGAGGGCGGGCTTGGGTCATGGGGCCATGCGATGCGGCCCTCAATGAAGGGCCAGATGAGCGGCGACCCCCGGGGTGTACTGGTTTTCCCAGGCCGTGTCAGTCCCGCCCGAAGTGTCCGATTCCCACTCGGCGAAGGAGGCGAGATCCTCCCAACCGTGGGGGATGCTCAAGGAAGGTCCGAGCGCGCGGAGTCGGGCCCGTTCCGCGCACGCATGGCCGGCGCGGCGAAGTTGGCCGATGCGCGCGCCGGACTCGAGGCGGGCCAACCGGAACACGTCGTCGAGGGAATGGAATCCGGGCAGGCGGACCCAGGATCCGGCCTGGGAGTGCGAACCGCCGAGGTGGAGGACGAACGGGACCGATTCGCCGGATTCAGCGCGGGCTCGCAGGTGGTCCATGCGCCGACCGTCCTCCGTCGGGTCGAAAGGGATGCAGAGCACGACGGCCGCGGCGGAGCGCCAGACGCTTTCGGCGTCCGTGGGGACGACGGCGGCGACCCTGGATCGATCCTGCCCCCGCGGGCGAAGGGAGGCGATCAGGGCTTGGGCGCGCGGTAGGTTCCGATTCAGGATCCGAAGGTTGAAGCCCGTGAGCCACGGAGCCACGGCGCGGGCGAGTTCGCCGGCTCCAACCAGAAGCACGGTCGATCCGAGCGGGATGCCCTCCGACTGCATGGCGCGCCGGACGAGTCGTCCATAGGACGGGCCCCCGACATCCGAGAGGTGTTGCGCGCGGATTTCGCGGGTGTCCTCGAAGAGGCGTTGGAGCCAGGGGAAATGCCGGCCGTGGGGCGCCCAGGCCTGTTTCACCTGGCCGAAGATGTTGGTTTCACCCTGGAGCCGGCTTTCGAGGCCCGTCGTGACCCGGAGCAGGAACCGATACGCCTCCTCCTCGCGGAATTCCTCCACACCGTCCGCCGTTTCAACCGGGCGCGATGAGTTCAGGACACAGATCCACCGCTGGCAGGTGTCGAGGACCAGGGCGGGGCCGGACGTCGTGGGCACCGGGGGCGGAGCCTCCTGGAATCCCGAGGCCTTGCGATGATGAAGGACGCTCAATCCGCACAGCATGGGCGGATCTTAACCCGGGCCAGGATTCGAGTGTCACGGAAGTGTCACGACGCGGTGGGCGGTGGGCGGAGGACGGCTCCCGTCCGGCGTGTGGACATTGCCCGGGACAGCAGCGAGGGTGCCGGTGTTCGCCCCTATTCCAGATCGATGCGGCCCCAGTCCTCGGGGCGGCCTTGAACACCGGAGCGCGGAGCCCACGCGAGGCGGCACTCGTTGATGTTTTCTCCCGGCGCCGCGTCCGCCTTGTCGCCGTCGTAGACGAGGACGTTGAAGCCCAGTCGGCGCGGCGGGCGGGTGTGGTCGGTCACCAGCGAGAACGGGATCGCCGCCTGGATCCGGTAGCCGTCCGGGGTTCGAACCGAACTCACCCGGAATCCAGGCGCCGTGGTTTCAACCGGGCCCGGACGGGCATCGGCGTCGCGCGCCGCGCGAACGTGTCCGGTGGCGTCGAACGGGAAGATTCCCACCTTGAAACAGCCCGTTGTGTCCTCCGCGCCGGCCCTGGCATCAACGCAGATCTCGACCGAATCACTGCGCCAATGGCCCTTGATGTCGTCGGGCCGGATGTTGGAGACGACGACATCGTCCGCGACCGTGACCTGGACGAGAAGCTCCGTGGCGGTCCGAAGCACGCGGACGACGGCGGAGCAATCCGCGGTGCCGTCGACCCGGCCCTGCCAGAGGCGGTTCGTGCCGATGCCGAGCACCGCGGCGGATTCCCAGCCTTCCGTGGATCCGTCGATGGCCGGCGCCTTCCCGGCCTTGGGAATCTTGGCGAGAGGGACGGGGTGGAGGCGCGCGGTGGCCGAAGATTCGGCCCCCTGGAAAGTCATGCGCGCTTTCAGTTCGGCATCGACCAACGCCTCGGGAGGCGGCGTGACGCGGATGGGAAGCCGGACGAACCCGTCCCGGCCGGAAGGTCGGGAGCGATCTTCCACCCGCGCCAGCCAGCCGTCGGGCATCGAGAGACGAAGGCCGTCGGGATTCGCGGTCGCGAGATCAGTCGCCATTTCGAGATCGATCCGGTTCTCCTCACCCACGACGACGGGAAGATCCGCGGGAAAGGCGGCGGCCAGGTGCGCGATGCCTTGCTCATCGGCCCATTGCCGGTAGTTGGAAATCGCGGGGCGCGGCAAAAAAGCCAGGACCGGGGCCAGGGGCTGGGTGGCGAAATCGATGGGAGCCGCGGGCTCGGACGCGGGAAGTCCTTCGAAGAGATCGCTGGAGGTGGGATTCGGGGTCACGGCGGTCTTCACCAGGGTGAATCCCTGGGGACGTCGAAGCCACGGGGAGCGCGCGAAACTACCGAACGCCTGGGAGCGATGATGGCTCAGGGCCTCGCCCGCGACGTCGGCGGGGATGCGGCCGTCGGGAAGGGGTTGCGTGGTGGTGACGGTGGTCACGTGAAGCCCCGAAGCACCGCCGTAGAAGAGTTTGCGGGCCTGCCAGATCGCGAGGCCTTCGTCGGAAAGTTGTTCCGGGAATCGGCCGGGATCGGCGGCGGCCGTGAAGGCTTCCGTGGCCAGGACACCCGCCGCCTGATGGTGCCCGTGCTGCCCGGGGTTGGGCGCGGGGTTCATGGTCACGATGATTTCCGGACGGAGTGAACGGACGAGACGGACGAGTTTCTCGAGCGCTTCCTCCTTGCGCCATTTCCGAAGGGAGGCGGCCAGGCTCTCCGTGTAGAAGAAATCCTCCTGGTCCAGGAAGTAGCAGTACCGGACCCCAAGCACTCGTAGGCAGTCGCGGAGTTCGGCCTCGCGAAGGACCCCCAATGCGGGACCGGCTTGGGTGCCGACCATGTTGCCGCCACCCTCGCCCCGAGTGATGTAGGCGTGACCAATCACCTTGCCTTCGCCATGGGCGTAGCGGGCCAGGGTCGCGGCCATTCCGGTCTCATCGTCGGGATGCGCGAAGACGCCGAGGAGATCGGTCTTGAGGAGGGCGGCTCCCTGCGGTGGGGCTTCAGCGGATGTCAGCCGGAGAGTCGCGAGCGCAAAAAGCAGAACGGCAAGTGTTGTGGGGGAGGGCATATCGGACAGGCGGTTGGAAGTCGGAATGAAACGTCCCGGGGCGCCGGGTGACAAGGGGCATGCGGGATGTACCGCCGGCTTTCAGCCGGCCTGGTCTGGGAAGGAGCCTGGTGGCCGACTGGAAAGTCGGCGCGACAGGCCGACAGGATGTAGCGCCGGCTTTCAGCCGGCCTGGTCTGGGAAGGAGCCCGGTGGCCGACTGGAAAGTCGGCGGGACGGGCTGAATGGGAACTTCGCGTGAAGGTTGCCGAATCGCCTTCCGGCCGCGACCCGATCCCGTTCATCCTGACCGCTCGAAACGGCATGATTCGACTCGTTTTATTCGACATCGACGGAACCCTGATCTCGTCGGGGGGCGCGGGAGTGAAGGCGTTTGGGCAGGTGGCCCGGGTCACCTTTGGCGCGCCGGACGGGGCGGCGAAGCTAAAATTCGCGGGGCGGACGGACAAGTCGCTCGTTCGCGAATTCCTCGTCCAGGCGGGGATTCCGGACACTCCGGAGAATACGGCCCGATTCCTGGACGACTACCTGCATTGGCTGGCGGTCTACCTTGAGGAATGCACGGGGCGGGTCCTCCCGGGGGTGGTCGCGGCTTTGGAGGCGGTGAAGGCTCTTTCGGAGCCGCCCGTTCTCGGCTTGCTGACCGGGAACATCCGGCTGGGAGCCGAACTCAAGCTGCGGCGCTACGGGCTGTGGGACGCCTTTGAACTGGGGGCGTTCGCCGACGATGCCGAGGATCGAAACGCGATCGCGGCGGTCGCCCTGCGGCGGGGTATTGAGCACCTGGGGAGGACATTGCGGGGGGACGAGGTCCTGGTGATTGGAGACACGCCGCACGACATCACCTGCGCCCGGGCCATCGGCGCGCCCTGCCTGGCGGTGGCGACCGGCGGCACGCCTCTGTCCGAATTGGAGGCGCACGGGCCGGCCTGGGCGGTCGGAAACCTGGAGGCTGTCTCCATTCCCGACCTCTGCCGGAACCCTAGGGGTCGAGTCTAAATTGTTGACAATTATCGCTTGGCCCGACCCGTCGCCGCGCGCGGTTCCTTCGCGTCCGTCGAATCTCCGTCCCGGTGAAGGCCCGACGGGCCACCTTCACCTGAACATCAGCACGGGGATCGCGCAGGACTTCACCACCTTGGCGGTCGTGCTGCCCACGATGAATTCGCGCAGGACCGAATGGCCGAAGGCGCCCATCACCAGGAGGTCGATTCCTTCGTTCTTCACGACCTCCGAAATCACGGCGGCCGCGCCGCCCGGTTTCAGTCGCGCATGGACCGTGTAACCCGCGCGGACCAAGGTGTCGCGGGCCCAGGCCAGTGCCGATTCGTGGGCCGCATCGGTGCGCCCCACCATCATGACGTGGCACTCGAGTCCCTTCACCAACGTCGAATTGGCGACGTGGCTGACCGCCTTGCGGGCGCTGGGACTGTCGTCGAAGGCGATGAGGAATCGTTGGATCGGCCGGAACACACGGGCCGCCACGAGGACGGGCCGGACGCTGATCCGGACCAGGTCCTCCAGGTTGGAACCGAGATGGCCCTTGGCGAAATCCGCGTGCTCACCCCGCTTGCCGACGACGACCAGTTCGACGTGCGGTTCCCGGTCCTCGAGGGTTTCAACGAAACTTCCGTGACGCTGGGTCAACGTCACCGAGCTGATTCCCGCTTCGGTCAACAGGCGTTGGGCCTCGCCCAGAATCGCCTTTCCCTTCAGCCGCGCCACACGCCCCTGCGTCTCTTCAAGCCGGGCCAGTTCCTCGGTCAGTTCGGCCCTCGCGTCCACCCCGATCGCGCCGCTCAAGTCGTGCGTCGCGCAATGTTCCCGATGATGCTCGATGACGTGGAGCAGTTCGATGCCCGCCGAGAGGCCGCGGGCCGCCCACGCGGCGTGCTGATAGACGCTGGGGGCGTAGATCGATCCGTCGGTGCAGACAAGGATGTTGGGCATGATGCGATGCGAAGGGATGGGATGGGACTGGTTCAGTGTTCGAGCATTCGTTCCAGGGCCCCTGGCTTCTCGTGGACGGCCAGTCGGTCGACGATCGTGGCGCTCGCCTCGTTGAGGCCGCGGATCTCGACTTCCGCGCCCTCCCGGCGGAACCGCAGGACGACCTTGTCCAGCGCCCCCACCGCGGTCAGATCCCAGAAATGGGCATGGTGAACATCGATTCGCACCCGGGCGAGCGCTTCCTTGAAGTCGAACGCCTCCACGAACGCCCCGGCAGAGACGAAAAACACCTGTCCGGAGACCGTGTAGGTGCGGCATTCGGCGGCGACATCCAGTTCGCTCCGGACCCGGATCACCTGGGCCACCTTCCGGGCGAAGGACAGCGCGCTGAGCAATACGCCGACGCCGACGCCGAGCGCCAGATTGTGGGTTCCCACGACGACGACCACGGTGGAGATCATCACCAGGCTGGTGCTCTTGGGATGCAGGCGAAGATTCCTGAAGCTCGCCCAGGAAAAGGTCCCGATGGACACCATGATCATCACCGCGACCAGGGCCGGCATCGGAATCCGACGCACCCAAGGGCCGCCCGCGACGATCAGGATCAGCAGAAGCACCCCCGCGGTGAGCGTGGACAAACGCCCGCGTCCGCCCGATTTCACATTGATCACCGACTGCCCGATCATCGCGCATCCCGCCATGCCTCCAAAAAGCCCAGCCACCAGGTTGGCCACGCCCTGCCCGGTGCATTCCCGGTTCTTGTCGCTCGGCGTGTCGGTCAGGTCGTCGACGATCTGGGCGGTCATCAGTGATTCCAGCAATCCGACGGCGGCGAGGCCCAGGGAATACGGCAAAACGAGTCGTAGCGTCTCAAGGGTCCACGGCACCTCCGGCCACAGGAAAACGGGGAGCGATGACGGCAGTTGTCCCAGGTCCCCGACTCGTCGGACGTCCCACGAAAACACCACCGAGAGCGCCGTCAGCACGAGGATCGCGATCAGGGGCGAAGGCACGGCTTTGGTGAGTCGTGGGAGCAGGTAAATGATCGCGAGCCCCCCGGCCACCATCGCGTAGACCAGCGGACCGGCTCCCCTGAACTCAGGGAGTTGCGCCATGAAAATGAGGATGGCGAGGGCGTTGACGAACCCGGTCATCACCGAGCGCGACACGAAGCCCATGACCCTCCCAACCCGCGCGAACCCGGCGACGATTTGGATGACGCCGGTCAGCAGTGTCGCCACGAGGAGATACTGGAGACCGTGATCCCGGACCAACGTGACCATCAGGAGCGCCATCGCCCCGGTGGCCGCCGAGATCATTCCTGGGCGGCCGCCGAAGAACGCCGTGACCACCGCGATGCAGAAGGACGCGTAGAGTCCAACCTGCGGGTCCACGCCGGCGATGATGGAAAAAGCGATGGCCTCGGGAATCAGCGCCAACGCCACCACCGTCCCGGCCAGGAGATCGCCGCGGACATTGCCGAACCACTCCTGCCGAATTGCCTGCCTGCTCCAGAAAGATTTCATATCCCGCGTCTCGTCTCGTCTTGTTTCGTCTTGTCTCGGTTGGGCTGCCGCATCTCTCACGGAACCGAGGCACAACGGGAGCACCTGCGGGAACACGATCGTTTCGGGCGAAGCGCGAAGGGGAAAACCTGCGAACTGGCCAAGCAGCGGCGACACCTTGGCCGCATTCCCCTCCGGGTTTCAAACGAAAGGTTCCGATGTTCCTCGCCCCTGTGCCTCCGACTTTCCAGTCGGCACCACGCCACCCCCCTCGCGAACGCTCGCCAATACTAAATCAGTGGGACCGACCCCTTGGGGCGTTGAAAAAGGGAATTGATGGACGATGGAGGTGGGCCATGCTCTTTCGCATGTCGAATGTGATTCTTCGTCCCGAAGGATGGCTGCCGGAGCGGTTGGCGACCGCGGAGACCGTCTTCTTGAACCGACGTCGCTTCGTGCGGCAACTGGGTCTGGCCGGCATCGGCCTGGCGGGGCTCCGTTCCGCGTCGCGGGCCTCGGCCGCGGATCCTTACGGGCGGGGTTATCCGCATCCGCGGAACAAGGATTTCGACCCGGGCTGGACCCTGACCGACGAGAAGACGGCGTCGACGTACAACAACTTCTACGAGTTCACGCTGCGGAAGGACGTGCACCGGCACGTTGGAAAGTTCCAGACGGCGCCGTGGAAGATCGAGGTTGGCGGTCTGGTGGAGAAACCCCGGACGATCGACGCCGAGGAACTGGTGGCGACGATGCCGCTCGAGGAGCGGGTCTACCGGTTCCGGTGCGTGGAAGCCTGGGCGATGGTGGTGCCGTGGACGGGTTTTCCCTTCGCGAAACTGGCGGAAAAGGTCCAGCCGAAGTCCGAGGCGAAGTTCGTGCGCTTCATCACGGCGTCGAAGCCCGATCAGATGCCCGGCATCGCGGAGAATCCCGAGTACCCGTGGCCGTACTTCGAGGGGTTGCGGATCGAAGAAGCCATGCACCCGCTGACGCTGGTGGCGACGGGGGTGTACGGAAAGCCCCTGGCGAAGCAGTTCGGCGCCCCGGTGCGTTTGGTCGTCCCTTGGAAGTACGGCTACAAGAGCCCGAAGAGCATCGTGAAGATCGAGTTCGTGGCCGAGCAGCCGAAGACCTTCTGGGAGGCCCTCCAGCCGCGGGAATACCCGTTTGAAAGCAACGTGGATCCCGGTGTGCCGCATCCACGCTGGTCGCAGGCGACCGAACGGATGATCGACACGGGCGACCGGGTGAAGACGAAGAAATACAACGGGTACGGGGACGCCGTGGGACGCCTCTACGGGGCGTAGCGGGTTCCACATGCCTCAACCCATCGTCAGTGTGGCGGGCATGCGCGCCCGCGAGGAGCGGACGTGGGCGGCCGGGGTGAAGCCCGACGCGGTGATCCGCAGGGCCGGCATCGCGGTGGCGGAGGCCGTTCGTCGCATGGCGCCGGGTCTCGGGCCGGTCCTCGTCCTCGCGGGGCGCGGTCACAACGGCGACGACGCGGAAGTGGCGGCGGAGCGATTGGAGGATCGGGAATCCACTCTTGTGCGGCTTCGGGATCCGGGCGATTCGGACTCCTTCGATCGGGCGCGATCCTGGCTCGTGGCCCATCGGGGACGGCGCGACGCCGTGGTCGTCGACGGGCTTTTTGGGATCGGCTTGAACCGTCCTTTGGAGGGTCGATGGGCTGACTTGGTCGCGGAGGTGAACGATTCGGGCGTCCCGGTGCTGGCGGTGGATTCTCCTTCGGGCCTGGACGCGGACACGGGTCGCCCCATGGGCCCCACCGTGAGGGCGTCGCGTACGCTGACCCTGGGGGCGGTGAAGCGGGGATTGCTGGCGGAGAGCGCGGCGGACCACGTCGGGCGGTTGGAGTTGGCGTGGGACATCGGTCTGCTGCCCAGCGAGGAAGGGGAGGGAACCTGGTGGACCTTGGCCGAGGATTTCGCGGGCTACCCGCCACGCCGTTCCGAGTCGGCGCACAAGGGAACCTTCGGTCATGTCGTGGTCGTGGCGGGGTCATTGGGGTACCACGGCGCCGCCGTGCTGGCGGCGCGCGGGGCGCTTCGGGCGCGGCCGGGATTGGTCACCGTCCTGACCGAGGAACGCTGCTACCTGCCGGTGGCGTCGTCGGTGCAGTCGGCGATGGTCCGCCCCTGGGCGGGGGAGGCCTGGAATGCTCCCGGGATCACGGCGTTGGTCATTGGACCGGGATTGGCTTCGCCCGGGTTGTCGCCGGCGTGGCGAACCGAGACGCTCCGAGTTTGGCGGGAGGCGCGCTGTCCCGTGGTGGTGGATGCGAGCGCGCTCGATTGGTTGCCCGCCGGGGGCCGGACCGCGGGGCTGCGCATCGTGACGCCGCACCCGGGCGAGGCCGGGCGGTTGTTGGGCGTGGGCGCGGCGGAAGTGCGGAACGACCGGATGGGTGGGGTGCGACGGCTGTTGGCGCGCTGGGAAGGGACGGATCTGTGGGTGGTGCTGAAGGGACGGCACACGCTGATTGGCGGGGGCGCAACGGGGGTCTGGGTGAATTCCTCCGGCAATCCGGGGTTGGCCCAGGGCGGCAGTGGCGATGTGTTGAGCGGCTATCTGGGCGGATTGCTGGCCCAACCCGAACTCTCGCGGGACGCGGGCCTCGCGGTGCGCCACGGAGTGTGGCGCCACGGCGCGGTGGCCGATGCGCTCGAAGCCACCGGAGACGCATGGACCACCGAGGATCTGGCGGAGGCGATGGGCGGGAGGATCCGAAGTTGAGCATGACCTCGGGTCCCTTCGCCGCTCCGAGAAACGTTCATGGAACCAGCGGGTTGGTCCCCGGATCATCGACGGGAATCAGTTCGCGGGTCGCGAAGAAATAGAGCCAGAGCCGGGTGACCGGGCGTTGGAAGACTCGCGAAAGGGCGTCGGCATAGATTCGAAGTTGAGGTCCGTACGCCGTGGCGCGGGCGGCCACCTCGCCGGGCGCGACCCGGTCGGTCTTGAAATCGACGATCCAGATCTCGTCGGGACGGATGAGCGCGAGGTCGATGACACCCTGGATGACCTGGTAATCGTCGGGAGAGAAGCCGCGAGGTGATTGGGGGTTTCCCAGGCGCCTGGCATCGTCGACTCGAAGGCTGGCGGTGAAGGGGAGTTCGCGTTCCACGTGCCGGGCCTCGGTGCGCAGGGTTTCGGCGAGCGGCGACATCCAAAACCCGGTGAGACCCTCGAAGTCCAGGGATCGCCTGTCCTCCGGTGACAGCCAACCGAGCGACTCGAGCCGATTCGCCTCGGCGACGAGCTCGTCGAGGGTTCCGGTGCGCGCCAGATCCACGCGTTCATTGAAGAGATGATGCGTGAGGCCGCGTTCGATCGCCGACTGGCGCGAGGCCGAGGGATCGCCGTCGGGTCGGTGTTCCCGGGTGGAACCTTCCTCCTTCGGGGGATGTCGGTGAGCCGGGGGTGTTCCCGGGTTGCCGACGTGGGGCGGCGTCTCCGGGGTGGGAGGAGCGGTTTCCTCGTCGGCCATCCAGCGTTGGCGCAGGGCGGTGACGGCGGCTTTCGCGGCTTCGCGGGTCGCGGCGGGCCAGGGGTATTTCCAGTGAAGGCGCCGACCCGCTTCGCGGGCGTTCTGGATATTTTCGCCCGAGGTGGCGATGAGGTCGAAGGACAATTGCCCGACGACAGGCTCGCCGCGGTCCGGGGATGCCGGCTCGGCGGGCGCCGGAGGCGGGACCGAACGCCACACTTGCCAGTCGAGCAGACCGGATCGGCCCGAATCCCGGGTAGGGAAATCATCGGCGCCTGCGAGACTTGGGAGCAGCGGGCCGATCCAGTCGACGGGGGACCGGGCTTCGAGCAGGGATCGCGTGGGGATGGACCCTCCCGGCTCGGACCAAGTGGCGAGGCGTGATTCCCGACAACTGGCGACGAGGAGCAGGCGTTCGGCGGCGCGGGTGCAGGCGACGTAGAGGAGGCGGATCTGTTCTCCGAGGAGATCCCGCCGTTGGCGGTGGCCCGCGAGCCAGCGGGGCAGGCTGGGGTATCGACGCGGGCGCCCATCGGGAATGACGGGCGGACAGACGCCGTACTCGGCGTCGAGCAACCAATCCGTGCGGAGGCTTTCCTCGTTGAATTGGCGTCCGAGCCCCGCCACGACGACGACCGGAAATTCCAGGCCCTTGCTCTGGTGGATGCTGAGGAGCCGGACGCTGTCGCCGGACGCCGCTGGAGCGCTTTCGAGGGCCTCCGCGGAGGACGCCTGGTTTTCGAGGAATTGAATGAAGCGGAAGAGTCCGTGGCGCTGGAAGGCATCGAACTGCCTGGAAAGGCCCAGGAGACGATGGAGGTTGGCGCGTTTCGCCTCGGCGCGATCCCGCGCCAGGAGGCGGGCCTCGTAACCGGTTTCGGCGAGGACGGTTTCGAGGCAGGCGGCGAGCGAGCCTTGGGTCGCGATGCGCCTCCAGCGGAAGTGGGATTCCAGGAAGGCGGCGGCTTTCGCCCGGGCGGAAGCGAGGAGCGGGCGGAGTTCGGGGTCGCCGAAGGGGTCCGCGGGGTGGGTGGGGTCGGGCGAAGGAATCCCAGGATCGGAGGGGAGTTGGATGAGGGACCGGTCGGCGCGTTGGCAAGGGCCAGCAGAGCGGGCCAGAGCGGCAGCGTGGGGCTCAAGATTCTAAGCAGGGCAAGTTCCCCGACGGCCATGTTGACCAACGGAGATCGGAGGACCGCCAGAAGCGGGAGGTCCTGGCGCGGGTTGTCGAGGAGGCGGACGAGGTGGACCAGGTCCGAGACTTCGAGGGCCTCGAAAAACCCGCCTCGCCGGGCATCGATCGGGACGCCTTCGGAGGCGAAGGCTCGGGCCCAACGTTCGGATACCGAACGGGGGCGGGATGGAGAATCACCATGTCGCGCCACTGGACGGCGCGGGGAGCCCGGGAACTGGAGTCCCAAACGGTCGAAGCCGAATCGTGGAGCGCTCGGAGACGGCGCGCGGCGAGCCGGGCCTGGGATTCCTCCACGTCGAGATCACCGGTGTCGTCGCCCGCGTCGGCGGAATCTCCCGGCGTCGGAGCCGCGGCGTCTGTGTCGGTGTCGGCGGCGGCGACGGCGGCGGGGGTTTCGTCGGGGGTGGCCGCCAGATGGGTGAGGAGGAGGTGGAGTTCGACGCGGCCTTCGGGTTGTTCGCGGAAGTACGGCCGGGCTTCGGGCGCTCCCAAGTGGAGTTCGGCGTCGGCGTCGTAGGCGACTCCCCCGGTTTCCGCGCGCATGACCGGGCGGAAGAGCGCGTTCACGAAATGGAGGATGGCCTGATGGCTGCGAAAGTTCTCGGTCAACGGGGCGACCGCCTGGTGGGGACCCGTCTTCCAGGTTTGGGCGTAGGCCTGAAAAATCCGGGGATCAGCGCGCCGGAAGCGGTAGATGGACTGCTTGACGTCGCCGACGAGAAATCGATTCGCCTGGGCGCCGGTTCGGCTGAGGCATTGAAGGATGCGGTCCTGGGCGCCGTTGATGTCCTGGACTTCGTCGACGCAGACATGGTCGAAGTCGGCCTGCCATTGGCGGGCGAGGCGGGAGGGTTGGCGGGTGTCGGGATCCCAGAGCAGGCGCAGGGCGAGCTGCTCGAGGTCGGCGAAATCGACGACCGCGGCGGCGCGGCGGGCCTGGGTGAAGCTTTGGTCGAATTCATCCACCAGTTCCAGGAGGGCGACGCCGTCGTGGCGGCACCAATTCCAATCCTGGTGGAGGGCGTCGGGGTCGCCATCGATGGCGGCCGGCGCGAGCAATTGGCGAACGGTATCGGCTTCCGCGATGAGTTTCTTGAAGGGCTTGAGCCAGCCTGTGATCTGGCGCTTTTTCCCGCCGCTTCGATCTCCCGATTCGACCAGGGCGGCGAGAAGGCCTTCGATGTCGGGGAGGACACGTTGGGTGTCGGATGGAAGCTGAAGCGGGGCGAAGCGGGTGAGTTCCTCGAGGGCTGTGGCGCAGGTCCTGGCGGGCTCATTCGCGGGGTCGAGGCGAGCCACCTCGCGGGCGTGATCGAGCCAACCGGACGCCCATTGGGCGATCCCCGGTCCCGCCAGGGCGAGCCAATGGTGGGGAAGTTCGTCCCGGAAGGCGGCGAGTTGGCCGTCGATCCAACTCCGGGGATCCGGAAGGGAGCGGGCGAAATCATGGACTTCAAGGATTCGCTGGTGGAGCGCCTCGATGTTTTCCCGGGCGTGCCGGGTGAGAAACGTCCGGATGCGCGGGGATTGGGCGGCCGAGTTTTCGAGATGGCTCCCCAGGAGATCGCGAAGGACGGCGGCGCGCTGGATTTGGTTCTGGACCGCGTCCTGGACGGCGAACTGGGGATCCAGTTCGAGTTCATGAAAGTGTTCCCGGACGAGTCGGAGGCAAAACGCGTGGAGGGTGGAGACGAAAGCGGTGTCGAGAAGGGCGCGTTGTTCGGCGATCCAGGCGTTCTCGGGATCCGCCTGGAGGCGGGCGTCGAGGGCCACTCCGAGGCGGTGTCGCATCTCCGCGGCGGCGGCCTCGTTGAAGGTGACGACGAGCAGGCGGTCGAGGGAAGTCCGCCGGGGGGAATCCAGCGTGCGGTCGAGGATCCGGGCGACGAGTGTGCTGGTCTTGCCGGCCCCGGCTCCGGCCATGACGAGGACGTTTCCATCGGACCGGATGGCGACCTGCTGTTGGGGGGTGGGAGCTGTCAAGGCCGTGGTGGGAGCCGATCCGGGATTGCGGTCATGTCGTCGCGGCGAGGGGAGAAACAAAAAGCGCAGCCGGCGTGAGCGGGCTGCGCTGTCGATCAGGCGAGGGAAGCCTGAGGTGATCCATCCATCAATCCATCAAAGGCGCGCCGAGGTGCGGTCCCGGATCCAGATGTAATCGACGCTGCCGGGAACGGACCTGCGGGAGACGGCGCCGGTGACCTTGGTGCGACCGTCAACCCACTTCTTGATTTCGGAATGCCCATCCGCGAAGGCGAAGCCACAAGCATTGTTGTGGTAGGTGCCGGGGAAATCGATCCACTCGGCGGTGTTCATTCCCACGGCGAAACCAGCGTCGTTCAAGCTCTTGGCTTCCTCGTCGAGGAGAACCCAGGTGGTGGACGGACCCGGATCGGTGAAATCGGTTTCGCGGCCGAAGGTGCGGAAGGTTCGGCCGTAGGTGTGGCCGTGGGCGTTGTCGAGCCAGGGTCCGTTGACGGGCACCTTGCCGCGGTTGAGGTAGGGATTCGTTCCCACGGCCTGGTTCATGGCGACGGTGCGGGCGGCGGGCACCTTGGTGCGGGCCGCGCGCTTGGTGGCGTCGGGACCGTTGTAAACTCCGATGCGCAAGTCCGCCGGGCACTTGTAAATCTCGGGCGAGGAACCGATGTAATTCGCCAACATGTTGTTGGTCGTGTTCCGGAAGATGTCGGCATTGAACTCCTGCCCTCCACCGGGCCCCGCCTGGCCGGGGCACCAATTGTAACCCGGCGTGGTGTTGCCGTCGTCGGGGTTGGGCGGGAACCAGTCGTCGTTGTCCCCCGCGTAGAGCTTGATGGCGAGCATCAGTTGCTTGCCGTTGCTCAGGCATTTGATGCCGTGAGCCTTCTGTTTGGCCTTGCCGAGGGCGGGGAGGAGCATGCTGGCCAGAATCGCGATGATCGCGATCACGACCAGAAGCTCGATCAGGGTGAAGCCGCGCTGGAGGCGGTCGGTTCGGGAACAGCGTTTCATGGTGCGTTCGGTTGGAGACTTGGCGGGAAACTACCGGACCAAATGTCTGGGCGTCAAACTAGCATCCGCAAGATGTTCCGAGGCACTGTGTTTTTTCCAGCACAGCGGACGAACGGGGCGGGGGGTGGACATCCCCGGAGGCTTGGACATGGACGCGAACGCGGCCGGGGGAATCGTGGAGGCGGAATCCCCGCCCCGCCCCGCCCCGCCTCCGGGCTAGCGTTGTCGCTCTTCGGTGGCGTTGTCCTTCATCCAACGGACGTCGACCCAGGAGTCCCTCGCCGGAACGTTCAGGGGGATGGCTCCGTTGTACCGGATGGGGGCCGCCTTGATCACCGAACCTTTCCAGGACTTGATCTCGGCATGCCCGTCCGCGAATGAGAAGCCGCAGGCGCCGTTGTGATAATTGGCCGGCATGTCGATGATTTGGGCCGTTCCTGGTGCGTCGGCCCCGGTGCAGGCGTTCGCGAAGGCGGCATCGTTGATGCTGTCGGGGTGTTCGTCGACGAAGACGAAGGTCCTTGAGGGGCTCACGATGCTTCCTTGGGTGCTGTAGGTGAGCCATCGCGTCTGGGCCCGGTTGTTGACTTTGTCGAGCCATTCGCCGTAGCCGAAGACTTGGCTCATGGAATTGCTGCGGACGCGCGGGAACTTGCTGCGGACGCCATTGATCGTGGCGGTGACGCGCGCCATGTCCGCAGGGCACTTGAAGACTTCGAAGGAGCGTCCGACCTGATCGAACATCGGGCTGTTGGTGATGACGCGTTCGCTGGCGGAATTCGCGGTGAAATCCATGCCTCCCTGGATCCAATTCGGCCGTTGGGTGCCCATGCCGTCCTGGCAGGCGAGCAGGTTCTCCTCGTTGTCGCCGGACCAGAGGACCCAGCCGAGAGCCAGCTGCTTCAGATTGTTCAGGCACTTGATGCCCTGCGCCTTCTGTTTGGCCTTGGCGAGGGCTGGCAGGAGCATGCTGGCGAGGATCGCAATGATCGCGATGACGACCAGCAGCTCAATCAGGGTGAAGGCGCGGGACAGTCGATTCTGCGGGGCGGAATGGCGTTTCATGGTGGGATGGTTCGGACGGGGTTGCGTGACTCGACTTGGGTGCGGGGTGGAGAAAGCGGACCCCGATGGATGAGGGACGGTAGCACCCCGGTCGGAGGGCCGCGAACTGTGCCTTTGTCGGCACATTGAACCTGGGCCGTCCACCCAACCACCGCCGGGCGCTCCGGTTCGGTTCCTGGGAGTGACTCGAAGCGTTAAGCGAGGGGGCGCCCCAACACGCCGTACCGCGCCGCGAGTCGGCCCCAGGCGATGCCGGCGATCAGTCCGAATCCGTGGGCGGCGTTGGCGACCGGAACCCCCAGGGCGCCGGAGAGGCAGATGACGAACCAGACGAGCATCATGACGACGGATTGGGGGTGCAGTCCGATTCCGGCTTCCGGACGGAAGCGCCCCATCATCCAAGCGTAACCGAGGAGGCCGTAGATAACTCCGGACATGCCGCCGAAGCGCGGGCCCGCCGCGAAGTACTGGCCGAAATTCGAAATCAGCGCGAGACCCACGATGAGGCCGAGGAGTCGGGAGGGACCCGCGCGACGTTCGATGAGGTTGCCGAGATCCCAGAAGGCCCAGAGGTTGAAAAGAATGTGGGGCCAGCCGAAATGGAGGATGGCGGGACTCAGGAGTCTCCACGCCTCTCCGTGCCGGACTTCTGGAAGGAACAGGGAGAGAGGGGCGCCGAGCCGGTAGGGGACCTCGGAGATCAGAAGCCACCGAACGCTGTCCATGCGGGTTCCGAGGCCGGTGGCCAGGGCCACGACGGCGCAGATCAGGACGATGCCCGCGGTGATCCAGGGAGGCGCGTTCTGGACGGGCTCCTGTTGAAACGGGGAACCGGGCCGCGGACGGCGGGTGGGCGGACGGCTCGCGCCGGGTGGCGTTTGGGAGGCGTGGGCGTGGTCGGCGGACGCCGAGGGCGTGAGAACGGGCGGCGGCCGGAACGAGGGGCTGTCGGGGTCCGACTGAAAGGCCGTCAGGATTTGGCGCGCCCGATCCGTGTCGTCTTCGGCGATGATCCAGATCGACCAGCGCCGGTCCTCATCGGTTTCGACGAGATTCTGGATCCCTTGGGTGCGAAGCAAGAGACCAAGTTTTTCAGCAAGGGACTGGTTTTCCAGGGAGCCGATAAATCGCATGAGACCCGGGTGTTCGAGCGCCGGCTCGGCAGCGTAGCGCAAACGGTGTGATTGCAACAGAAGAACGGCGGGGAAGTTGGGGGATTGCCGATTCCGATACCGATCCCGCCGGTGAATGACCGCCTCCAACTCGGCGAGGCATCCACTTGGGTCTTCGTCTGGAGTCTCCGCTTGGCTTGGCGGCATTCAGGTGAGTAGTCTCACCGGTCCTTGGGCCGCACTGTCTTGGTTGCTGCCATTGAATGGGATGGCGTATGGGGGCGTCCTGAGGGAGCAGATGCTGGTATGACCACTCGCGGTGGATCCTTGAGGTTTCTGATGATGCTTGCGCTCGCCGTGGGATTGGCCTCGTGCGAGAGCTCCTCCATGCGGAGCGCGTCGCGACCCGGGGTCCAGGGGCCGGGAGCCGGAAAGACGGAGGCACCCGCGGGGCAATCCTCGAAGGACCGATCGGCGGCGACAGGCTCCGAATCCGGGGCGGGCGCGGGTACCGATGCGGCGGCGGACGCAGGCGAAGCGGGTTCGGCGGAGAAGCCGGAGAAACGACCGAAGGTCCGGTACGACTCGGTCCACGACGACGAGATCAAGGAGGTCTTCAAGCGGGCCGAGGAGAACGACTGGGAGGGCGCCGAGCAGCTGGCGAGCGAATTGGCGGAGGGGAATCCCGGGGATTTGACGGTGGAGCGCATCTACAAGTGGGTGCTTCAACAGCGGCGGCTCCGTCGGAATCAGGAAGTGGAGGACAAGATTCGGGAGATCGACGCCAAGAACTCGGTGTTCAACCCGACGATTCCGAAATTGCTGACCGAGAAGAAGGACCGGGGATTGCCGCCGCGGAAGGACATCCGGGACACGGTCGAGCAGATCGAGAACACGCCCTACATTCCGGAAAGCTACGGGAAGACGATCATCCGCAAGGGACCGATGTTCGACATCGAGTCGGCGCGGGGGCGGATGGCGAATCTGCTGGAGAAGGAGGTCTCGGTGCATCTGGAGGATGCGCCGCTGGAGACGATCATCTTCACGGTGGGCCAGGCGGAGGGGATCAATTTCGTGGCGGACAAGAATCTGCCGGCATTCCAGCAGAAGCTGAGCGTGAATCTGGAGAAGGTGAAGCTGGACGAGTTCCTGCGGTACGTCGCGCGGAACATGGACATCCAGTTTCAGATCGGGTGGGACCTGATTTGGATCGTGGATGGGAAGGACCCGAAAAAGGTCCAGGAGGAGACGCGGTTCTATCGGCTCAGGCACGGGTTCATCCTTCCGGCGGAATTCGGGGCGGCGGAGACGGTCCAGACCAAGGCGATGAATCCGCAGGGCCAGGTGACGGCGATCACGGAGACGAAGAAGATCGAGAATTTCGTGAGGGACGGCGCGCCGATCAAGACGGCGATCGAGCAGGCGATCGTGGAGTTCTTCAAGGGGAGCAAGTACCAGATCGATTTCGAGCGGAACATGATCGTGGCGTCGGGGACGGCGGAGCAGCTGCAGGTGATGGACAAGATCGTCGAGGAGTTCGACAAGCCGGTTCAGCAGGTGCTGATCGAGGCCCGGTTCATCACGATCACCGAGGCGGCGTTTCTTCAGCTGGGCGTCCAGTGGGAGTCGAGCCGGGGGGCCCGGGTGTCGGGTGGTCCGATTGATTTCACGGGGTTCGGGTTCAACGTGGGCAGCGGAATCCAGGAGGTGTTCACCAATATCCTGGATCGCACGACCCTGAGCGCGACCCTGAACGCCCTGGAGCAGAGCGGGGAGAGCCAGACGTTGAGCGCCCCGAGGCTGGCGCTGGTGAACAACCGGCCGGCGACGATCGAGGACGGCAAGGTCCAGTACTACTACGAGGAATACCAAGTGAAGACCCAGGTGCTCGAGCGGCGGTCGTCCTCGGCGCTGGTGCCCCAGGGCAAGCCGAGCAAGCTCACGTCGGGCGTGAACCTCGACGTCATCGCGAGCATCGGCGGGGATGGCCAGACCATCCTCCTGGCGCTGAACCCGCGGGTGAACAGCGAGGTGCGGTTGGCGACCTTCGCCACGATCACGGACGTCGACGAGGCGGGGCGGCCGGTGAGCACCTTCGACATCAAACTGCCCGAATACCGAACCCAGGAAATATCCACGCGGGTGAGCGTGCGATCGGGTGAGACGGTGGTCATGGGCGGGGTGCTGACGCGGGAGCAGACCACCTTCGTGGAGTCGGTGCCCATCCTGGGCAGCCTGCCGATCATCGGCGCGGCGTTCCGGAACCGGACGGAGGTGGATCGTCCCAGGTACCTGCTCATCTTCGTCACGGCGACCATCATTTCCGACACAGGCGAGTTCATCCGTTACCTCTCGCCGGAGGAGGAGAAGTAGTCGTCGTGGCCGCGGCGCAACCACCTGCCGGGAGGGTGAATCTCGCGAACGTCGCGAATCTGGCGAACCTGATCAGTCTGCCGGCGCGGCATTTCGCCGTGGTGGACGCGGGGAGCCGCCGGGTTCAGGTGATGGCGGCGAGTGTTTCCCGCGGGCGGCCGCGGCTTCGGGGCGTGCGGACGGTGGACTCCCACGAGGAGGGTTTTTCGACGACGGAGGAGCTGCGGGAGGATGCGAGGAAGCTGATGCGCGAGGTCGCGCCGGAGGCGGTCATCCTGGTGCTCCCGCAGTCGATGATGCTCCGGCACGTTCTGGAGGTTCCGCCCGGCGATGCGGCCGCGACCCGGGCCTTGGTCGAGCGGGAGGCGACCCGGATCGGAGGCCTGAGTGAAAGCCAGTGGGCGTTCGACTCGGTCCGATTGCGGGCCTTCGGGGGGATGCCGAATCCGGTGGCCGCCGTTTTTTGCCGACAGTCGGATCTCCAGGATCTGCTGGAGGGGTTCGTCGACGACCCGCGAGGCGTCTTTGATGTGAGGCCGGCCGGGGATGCCCTGGCCGCGGCGTTCCGGTCGGTCCGGCCGGAGGTGACGGAGGCCATCTTGGTGGACCTGGGGGCGCTTCACACCGGGGTGACCCTCGTGCTGGGCGGGCAGCCTGTGTTTTCGGCGTCGTTCCCGTCCGGTTCCCACGCGTTCACGGAGTCGCTGGCCGAGGACATGGGCTGCGGCCTGGAGGCCGCCGAGGTGCTGAAGCGGACGGAACCGCCGGCGCTGGGGCCGTCGGGCGGCGCGCCAAAGATGCGGGCGGCCGTGGTGGCATGGCTGGCGGAATTGGAGCGCACGGTGGGTGAGTGGAAGGACGACCACGCGGAGGTGGCGGTGGCCGTGGCGGTGGGACGGTGGCCGGTCGTGCTGGCCGGGGGGGGCGCCCTGCAGCCGGGTCTGGCGGGGGAATTGGGCGCGCTCGCGGTTCGCCCGGTCGAGGGATGGCCGGACACGGGGGAGGGCGGGGTGCGAGGCGATCAGGCGACGGCGTGGGGGGCGTTTCTGCTGGCGTTGGGTCTGGCGGCGCCGGCGCCCTCGCTGCTGCCGTCGGGGATGCGGGCGTTCTGGACCCAGCAACGGCTTTGGCGCGGTTTGCTGACGTTCAATCTGGTGTTTTCGGCGATCGTGGCGGTGGCGCTGATCTTCGGCATGCGGGAGCAGTCGCGGCTCCTGGCCGAAAAGAAGAGCTGGAGGGAAGCGGCGGCGGCGGCGCTCCAGCATGCTCGGAGCATCCGGGGGGTGGCGGAGGGCTTCAATTCGCGTCTGGAGGGCATGCGGCCCGTCCTGGAACGGCAACGTCAAACGGTGGAAACGCTGCAGGTCCTGAATGTTCTCCAGCAGCAGCGGACGTCGTCCAACTCCTGGTACGTGTTGCTGGCCGATGGCGCGAGCTACTCGGTGGGAAGCAACGATGTGGCGGCCGCGCCGGCGTCGCCGAAGACATCCGATCCGCGGGGCGCGCCCGGGGCGATCGGGGTTGCGACCAACCTCCCGATGTCGTCGCGCACCTTCGTGGCCGAGGTTTGCCTGATTCCCCAGGGGGAGGAGATGCGGCAGGCGTTGAGCGAACTGGTGACGGATCTGAAGCGGTATCCGGTCTTCCGCAATGTGGACGTCCTGCCCGCGGAACGCCGCCATGCCTGGGTGTCCAGCAACCTGATCTTCACGGGGCGCCATTTCGCCCTGGAACTGAATCTTTCGGAGGGGGAATTGCTCCCGCCGATCCCGCTGCCGCGGTTGGTGGCGACGAACCGGGAACCGGCGCGGGGCTTGCGCATTCCGGGGAGGCTGGACGGGTCCACGTCGTCGAATTCGGGGAGATTGGGGCGCTCGCGATGAATCTTCGCCTGGCCACGCTCCAGCGGTTGGCGATCATGGCGACGGTCAGCCTGGCCATCGCCTACCTGGGCTTGCTGCGGCCGTTGTCGCGCCGGGTGTCGGACGAGGACGACCCGATGGCGGCGCTGACGCGGCAACTGGAGTTGGCGACCGCGGAAGCCGGGCTGCCGGCGGGCATGGGTTTTGGCGCGTTGAGCAACCGGCTCCAGGCGTTGCGGGTCTCGTCGCAGGAATTCGCGGCGGCGCTTCGGGAGACCATGCCGCGTCTGGAACAACCTCCCGAGATCCGGTCGCGTCTGGAGGAGCCTTTTCAGCTCGTGGAATTCCTCAACGAATCGCAGCGGCGGGTGGAGGAGCTGCAGGCGGCGGCCCAGGCGGGGAAGGTGGCTTTGACGCCCGGGCTCGCCCGGGGGTTTCCGAGTTACAAGGGGGAACTGGCCAATCCCGAGCTGCTCTGGGTGCAGTTGGCGATGGTGAACCGGGCGGTCCGGACCGCGATCCAGGTGGGTGTTCGCCAGGTGAGGGAAGTCTCGGTCGAGCCCCTGGCGGTTCAGGAGATCGCGGAATTCGGGCCGATGAGCCCGCCGCCGGCGCCCGTCCCCGGAGCCGCGGTCGCCCAGCCGGCCACGCTGCGGCTCCACCTGACGACCGTGGGCTCGGTGGACGCCCTCGGGCGTCTGATGCTGGCGCTGACGGTGACTCCGGAGGAACTCAAGACGCTGGGATTCCCGGAAACCTTGGGTGGTCGCCCCGCGCTGTTCATCGACCACGTCCTCATCCGGCGCGACGAGCTGGAGGCGGCCGAGCAGGCGCGGTTGGAACTGGTCGTGAGCACCGTCGTGCTGGGGGAAGGGTTGTAGCCATGCAACGCCGGGTTCTTGTCCTGAACTGGGCCATGGTCCCGACCGCGATCGGGCTGACGGTGCTGTTCGTCCTGGCCCTGACCGGCTGGCCGCGGGGGCCGCGGGGGCCGGGCGGTGGACGGGGCGACGACGAGGTGGCGACGCTCCACCCCGCTTCCCGGCAAGCCCGCCAGTTCCTCGGATGGGCGTCGTCGGTCTCCTGGCGACCTCTGACCAACACGGCCAACCCGTTTTTCACGCTGGCGATCCAGCCGGCGCCGCCGCCCACGCCACCCCCGCCGCCTCCGGCGACGCGCAAAGTGAGTGTCACCTACCGCGGGTTCTTCGAGACCTCGGCCCGGGTGCGCCGGGCCCTCGTGAAGGTGGCCGACAAGGAGGTCATCGTGGGCAAGGGGGACGAAATCCTCGCGGATTTCGTGGTGGTGGAGATCGAACTCCGGCACCTGGGATTGACGAATGGAACCGGGGGCGCGGTGAAACTCGACTTCAGCAAGCCGAACTCGATCGAGGTTCCAGCCAAGTAAATGAACGCGGAGACACTTCCATCGCGGCGCGACATCGGGGAACTCCTGATGGAGAGCGGCCGCATCACGGATCGTCAGTTGGATCTGGCGCGACACCGACAGAAGCGCCTGAACGCGCCCCTCCACCGGGCGCTGGTGGATCTGGGCTACGTGACCGAGGACGTCGCCTGGCGAGCCCTCGCGGCGAGCCAGGGCCTGGAGTTCGTCGACCTTTCGGAACGCGTCTTCACACGGGAGGAGTTGGAGGCGGTTCCGCTGAAGGTGATCCTGCATTTCCAGACGCTGCCGCTGGGTCTGGAAGGGGACGCCGTGGTGCTGGCCTTCAGCGAGCCGCCAAGGCAGGTGGACCTGGCGAATCTCCGGATGCTTCTCAACCGGCGCCTGAAGGTCATGCTGACCACCCCGGCGGCGATCCAGTCGGTGGTCAAGGAGCGCTTCGGCCTGGGGGCCCAGACGGTGGAGCGGCTTCGGGACGAGAGGGGGCCGGGAGAAGGCAGTCCCGACGAGGTGTTCGATGTCCCGATGGACACCCAGAACGCCGCGGTCGAGGCGACCATCGCGGACTTCGTGGATCAGGTCGTGGCGGACGCCATCCGACAGCGGGCCACCGACATCCATCTGGAGCCGTACTATGCCGCCATCCGGCTCCGGTATCGGATCGACGGAGTGCTGCAGACCGTTCCCGTCCCTCCGGGCCTTCGGGACCTCCATGCGGCGATCGTCTCCCGCCTGAAGATCATGGCGGGCCTCAACATCGCCGAGCGTCGGATCCCCCAGGACGGCCGCATCTCGCTCAAGACGGAATCCGAGGAATACGACATCCGCGTTTCCGTGATTCCGACGAAGCACGGGGAGGGGATCTGCCTGAGGGTGCTCGGCCGCCACAATCTCCTGATGGACCTGTCCCAATTGGGCATGGAGGCGGCGCAGGAGCGGACGATGCGGGAACTGGTGCAGCTTCCCCAGGGTCTGGTGCTGCTCACCGGACCGACCGGCAGCGGAAAGACGACCACGCTCTACGCGGCCCTGGCCCACGCGAACGACGAGGGGCGGAAGATCATCACGATCGAGGATCCGGTGGAATACCAGCTGGAGGGCGTGGCCCAGATCCAGGTGCGGGACGATATCGGACTGAGCTTCTCGAGCGGGCTTCGGTCGATGCTGCGGCATGACCCGGACGTGGTGTTGATCGGCGAGATTCGGGACGTCGAGACGGCGGAGATCGCGGTTCGCGCCGCGCTGACGGGCCACTTGGTGCTTTCGACGCTGCACACGAACGACAGCGTGAGCTGCGTGGCGCGGCTGATGGAGATGAAGCTCGAACCCTTCCTGGTGGCGTCGTCGCTCGTGTGCAGCATCGCCCAGCGCCTGGCGCAACGATTGTGCCTGCATTGCCCGGTGCCCGACGACGCCATCCCGGACTCGGTGCGGGAGGAGATCGCCGCCGCGCTGAGGATTCCGCCGGGGGAAGTCCAGGCCTTCCGCGGGGCGGGATGCCCCGAATGTGGCGGTCGCGGGTATCGTGGCCGGGTCGCCATCTACGAATTCTTCAATGTCTCGGACAACATCGCGGATTTGATCGCGCCCGGAGTGAGGACCGGCCAGCTCCGGCAGGCGGCGAAACTGGAGGGGTGGAGATCGATGCGTGACATCGGGTGGAGCAAGGTTCAGCAGGGCGTGATCGGCGTCTCGGAACAGCGGCGGCTGACCCACCGGCTTTTCCTGGAGCCCAGCGGCGCTGGGAGGACCGCGGCGACGGGAGCCTGACGCCTTCACCCGCGGGAATTGTCGGGATCACAAGGGAGCTTGCCGTTGTTGCGAAATCCGCCAATTTCGGCGGGCGCCTCTCCGCGAAACCATGGGGAACGAAGTTGCAATGCGAACGGCGGGTTGGATCCGGACGGTGGTTGTGGGGCGCAATCCGGCGTGGACCCTCGCCCGGATTGTGATCCTGGTGGCCACCGTCGTCGTGGTCCTGAAATACGTGGTCTTGATCCGAAAGATCGAGAGCACGAGCATGCTGCCGAGTTTTCCGGAGGGTTCGATCCACGTGATTTACCGTCAGGCCTACGGCGCGTCGCGGGGTCCTGACCGGGGCGACGTGGTGGGCGTGAGAACCAGCGGTGAGACCGTGATGTACGTCAAGCGAGTCGTGGGTCTGCCCGGTGAACGAATCGAGATCCGGTCCAACGAAGTCCGGATCAACGGCGAACCCCTGGAAGAGCCGCACGTGCGCCGGGGGCGCCGCCCGTGGAATCGCGACGAGCAACTTCTGGGCCCGGACCAGTACTTCGTCATCGGCGACAACCGTTCGATGTCCCAGGAACAGCACGAGTTCGGGGTCGTTCAGCGATCGCGCATCGTGGGAAAGGTGGTCTGGTGATCGCATGAATCGACGGGTCCTGGGAGTCCTGGGAGTCCTTGGTTTGGCCGCGATCCTCGCGACCGGATGGGGAATCAGCGCCTTGGGGGATCCGCGGGCGCGGGAGATCCGCCGGGTGGAGAAGCGGGTCGCCGCCCTGGCCGAAGCCGTTTCATTCGGCGAGAAGGACAATCCCTTCGTCCGGCTTGGGTACGCCGACGGCGTCGCGGAGTACTTCGGGCCGAACATCGATCTGGCGATCACCCTGGGTTCCCGGGAGGCGCACGCCAGTCTGACCCATCAGGAATTGAAGGAGCGGGCCGGCGTGCTCCGCGCGGCGGCGCGCGGATTGAGCGTCCGATTCCTCGACCTCGCCGTGACGCTGAATCCCGATCTCGACGAGGCGACGGTCCACCTCACGTCCAAGATCTTCTTCACCGGGGAGCCCGACTATTCGATCCAGGAATTCCGCCTTCGGCTGGCGAAGCATCCGGCGCAGGGCTGGCAGGTCCACCGGATTGAGACCGTCAGGACCATGGAATAAGGAGTGGAGTGAATCGAACTTTCGGCCGACCGCTCCATCGAACCCACGCAGCGAAGGGACGCGCGACACGCGACACGCGAAGACGCGAGGAAAGCACGGTTCCATCGCTCCTCAGGGACTCCTCCCCCGCGGTCTCCGCGTGGGATCAGATCCGTACTGCAGGGCCACGGCTAGGGATGGCGATTGAGGGAAATTTGAGCGATGAAATCCGCCTATTTGAACTTCGTATTGACAATTCCGTGAAGGGGCGTAGACAAGTTGCGTCCGAGCGATGGAACGTTCTTCCGCGGGGTTCCCCACCCCCACCTCCTTGGCGTCTGTCGCTCGGACCGTATCATTCTCCTCCTTCTCCCTTTTTCGGTAATGCCTTCCTGATCTGATTGATGGCGCGGGGAAGGATTTGCCGACGGTGGGTGGGCTCGACTTCGGATATCCACCGGGCCAGGATTCCGGCGTGGGCATCACCCCCCAGGAATTCGAGCAAATGACCTCCCGGCTACGCGGCCCGGCGCGTCGGAAGGCGACTCCGGTCGGAGGAGTTGGGGGGGGGCAGGCGCTACCGGACCCGGTGACGGGCGGCGCCGGTCTCGTGATCCTGGGCATCGATCCCTCGCTGAGGGGCACGGGTTGGGGGGTGATTCGGTGGGACAAACGCAGTCCCAAAGCGCTGGGGTGCGGCACGATTCGATGCCCCGCGGGCTGGCCCCGGACGCGGTGCCTGGTTCGCATTGCTTCGATGCTGCGCGAGGCGATCCGGTTGCATTCGCCGGCGGTGTGCGCGATCGAGGCCTTGTTTTTCGCGCAGAACCTGCAGACGGCGTTGTTGATGGGGGAAGCGCGGGGGGTGTGCCTTCTGGCGGCCGCCGAGGCCGGCCTGGAGGTCTTCGAAATGGCCCCCCGTCGGGTGAAGCAGGCGGTGGTGGGATTTGGCGGCGCCCAGAAATTGGCGGTGGCGCGCATGGTGCAACGTCAGTTGGGCCTGGCGGAGCCGCCCACGGCCGACGCCGCGGACGCGCTCGCTCTGGCGCTCGCGCATGGTCAGGAGTCGGGGCGCCAACTGCCGTCGCCGCGTCGTAGCCTTTGATCCACGACATGAGCTCCGAATACATCGCGATCGTGTGGGTGCTGCTCATCGTCCTGGGGTTGCTTCTGGGCTTGGTGATCGTCGTGCTCGCCTTCGGAGTGGTGCGCCGGTTGCGCCGCCAACGGCCGAAGACCGAACGGCCCCGGGGTCGGAGGTCCGACGCGGACGGAGAGGGCGACGAGCCCGCCGAATGGCGGGGCTCGGATCGGGGCGGAGGGGCGGACGACTGACGGAGCCCGGGAAGTGGCGCCCGTCGCGCCCGTCCGCGCAGCACGGTTCATGATCACCTTTCTGAAAGGGAAATTGGTCGAAGCACTACCAACCCAGGTGGTGCTCGACGTCGGCGGCGTGGGCTACGAGGTGCTGATCCCGCTGTCGTCCTTCGATCGTTTGCCGAGACCCGGCGAGGACGTCCGACTCCTGACCCACCTGGCGATCCGCGAGGATGCCCACGTGCTGTATGGCTTCATGACCGCGACGGAGCGCGACCTGTTCCGGTTGCTGATCCACACGGTGTCCGGCATCGGTCCCAAGATCGCCCTCAACGTGCTCAGCGGCATGGCGCCGACGGCGTTTCGGGCGGCGATCGGGTCGGGGGACGTGCGCGCGCTTTCCACCATCTCCGGAGTGGGCAAGAAGACGGCGGAACGGATCGTGGTGGAGTTGAAGGACCGGATGGGAGGCATGGGCATGGGGCCCGCGGAGGCGACCGGGTCGGCGCGGGGGGCGGCGCCATCGGACACGTTGGTGAACGACGGGGTGCTGGCTCTGTTGGCCTTGGGATTCAAACAACAGGAGGCTTTCGAGGCGATCCGGGCGGCCCAGGCGGTTCTGGGAACGGAAGCGTCGGTGGAGGCCCTCGTTCGGGCCAGTCTCAGGAAGCCCGGATGAGCGCACCGACGAGGCGGACTTCCGCGCCTGTGGTGCCCCACTCGGCGACGCGGATCCAGCGGATTGGCGCATCCGTCCTGCGTGGACTGATCCTCGGGCAGGCTGCGTCCTGCGGGTTTCGGGTCCAGGACCCCCACGGGGCGATTCCCCTGGCGCACCGCGAGCCGGCCCTCTTCGCGATCTGGCACAATCGGCTGGCGTTCTCGCTGGTGATTCATCGCCGGTATTTCCGCTCGGGGCCCGGGGGACGGGGTCTGGCGGCGCTGGTGAGCGCCAGCCGCGACGGCGCTTTCCTGGCGTCGGTTCTCGAACGCTTTGGCGTGGCGCCGGTGCGCGGTTCGTCGAGTCGGCGGGGCGCGCAGGCGCTGTTGGAGATGAAATCGTGGGCCGACCAGGGTTTGCACCTGGCGATCACACCGGACGGACCCCGGGGGCCCCGGTACCGGGTTCAGTCGGGAATCCTCGGGTTGGCGAAGGCCACCGGCCGACCCATTCTGCCGACCGCCCTGAATGCCGGTTGGCGTTGGAACCTCGCGAGTTGGGATCGGTTCCAGGTGCCATTGCCGTTCGCGCGATGCGACCTCGTTTTCGGGGAGCCGCTTCGGGTGGGATCCGACTGCGAAGGGGCGGAATTGGAAGGCGCGCGACGGGAACTGGAGGCGCGCCTGGTGGCCATCACGCGCGACTGATTGACGCGATCGGGCGGAAGGACAAGCGCCGACCGGGACTCGAGATTCAGCCTGGAAACGGCAGTTTCAACCACGGAAGGAACGGAACATACGGAAGGGGAGGGATTTGGAGAGGCGGTGGGTATCCTCTGGAGGGTGACCAGCATACCTTCCGCAACCCACGCTCATTCCGTGCTTTCCGGGGTTTTTCCGTGGTTATTGCCGCCGTTTTTAGGTTCAGCGTCCCGGCGTCGCGCCGGGACGGGCTTCGGCGGCCGCCAAGGATCGGTCGTTCCGATAACGGGACCGCTGTTGGAGGATCGCCGCGATGTAGTCCCGGGTGCCGGAGAAATCCATGGATTCCAAGAAGGCCGCGCTGTTGGTCGAAGCGGGACCCCGGATCCAACGCAGGACATTGGCCCTGCCCGCATTGTAGTCGGCGAGGGCGTAGGCCTCCGGCAGATTCGTGCCCGCGTAACGCTTCAGGAGCTTGCCGAGGTACCAAGTGCCGGCCCGCGCGTTGAGCGCTGGATCGAAGAGGTCCCCGTGCTCGAAGGGAAGGCGCTTTTCGGCGGTCGCCCACTCTTGGGCGGCGAGTTTTCCGATCTGCATCAGTCCGATTTCCCCGGCGCCGCCTCGGGCGTCGTCGCGGAACCGGCTCTCGCGCCAGGCCACGGCTTTCACGAGGGCGGGGTCGACCCGGTATTCGCGGGCCGCCGCCAGGAGGTGGGTCTCCGCGTGGTGCTCGCGTCGGTCGAGCCACCACCAGCGGATGAGCCAAGCGTCGAGCCCGATCCATGCCGCTCCAAGCCAGATCACCCAGCGTTTCATTCGAGAGGGTCCTTGATCGCGAACCGCGGGCGCGAGGGTAGGCGTTTTACGGCGGGTCACAAGCGGGCAGTCAACCGCCACTCCCTTGTGGGCCGTCGCACCGCCCCGCGAGGACGGCGACCGGGCCGGAATCCGGCGATGCGACGCCGGGTCGAGGGTGCGGGCGCTTAGGTGACAATAACAGTTGTCATTTAGTCATGATTGAACCGAATCGGGGTCGATATGTTCGTTTATCTATTTGAAGTAAAGTGTGTTAAGCAATTCGATAAATGTCTTTTGACTTGATAGATATTAGCTCGGATGCTGTCGCCGTTCTTGAGTGGGAGCGAGGATGAACACGTGGCCGGCCAGATTGCGACGGATGGGTGTCCTGGGGGTGTTGTGGGGGTGTTTGGCGGGCGTCGGTGGCGGTGCGCTGGGGAAGGAAATCGAGATCCTGAACGTGTCGTATGACCCGACCCGGGAATTGTTTCAGGAGATGAACAAGTCGTTTGTCCGCCATTGGAAGGCGACGACGGGGGATGCGGTGGTGGTTCGGCAGTCGCACGGAGGGTCGGCGAAGCAGGCGCGTTCGGTCATGGAAGGATTGAGGGCGGATGTCATGACCCTTGCGTTGGGGTACGACTTGGATGTGATCGCGAAGAAGACGTCGCTCCTGTCCAAGGACTGGCAGGGTCGGTTGCCGGACCGTGCGGCGCCGTTCACGAGTGTGATTGTCTTCGTGGTGCGGGCTGGGAATCCCAAGGGGATCCGCGACTGGGGGGATTTGGTGAAGCCCGGAGTCTCGGTGATCACTCCGAATCCGAAGACATCGGGGGGCGCGCGGTGGAACTATCTGGCGGCCTGGGCGTACGCGCTGGAAACCTTTGGGAACGACCAGGACGAGGCGGAGGATTTTGCGCGGCGTCTCTACCGGAATGTGCCGGTGCTGGACACGGGCGCGCGGGCGGCGGCGACGACCTTCGCGCAGCGGGGGATCGGGGATGTGATGATCGGATGGGAGAATGAGGCGCTGCTGCTGCGGAAGGAACTGGGGGGGCGACTGGAACTCGTGATGCCTTCGATGACCATCCTGGCCGAGCCGCCGGTGGCCTGGGTGGATGGGGTGACGCGCCGGAGGGGGACCGGGGAGGTGGCGCGAGCGTACCTCGAGTTTCTGTACACCCGGGAAGGACAGGAGATCGCGGGAAGGAACTACTTCCGGCCGCGGAACGCCGAGATCGCGGCCCGGTTCACGGAGCAATTCCCCGAGGTGAGGACGGTGACGATCGATGAGGTCTTCGGGGGGTGGGGCAAGGCGCAGCCGACCCACTTCGCGGAGGGTGGCGTGTTTGATCGCGTGTGCGGCGTGGCGCGCTAGGCGGGGTGGGGGGAAGGCTTGGGCGTTCCCGGAGCGACGGCGAGGGCTTCCTTCGGCTTGATCCGCGGGCGTAGGTTCGCGGTCGCGGTCTCGGATAGGTCGGCGATTCATGGGCAAACGACGATTCAACGCCATGCCGGGGTTCGGCCTGACGATGGGGTACACACTCTTCGCGTTGAGTGTGGTCGTACTCGTTCCCCTGGCGGCTCTGTTCCTACGCGCGCTCGACATGACGTGGGCGGAGTTCTGGGGCCTTGCGATGTCGCCAAGGGCTTTGGCGGCGTACCGATTGACCCTTGGAGCGTCCTTCGTCGCGGCCCTGCTCAACGCGGTGATGGGCACGCTGACCGCATGGGTGCTGGTCCGGTACACCTTTCCCGGCAAGCGGCTCCTGGATGCGCTCGTGGATTTTCCATTCGCGCTTCCGACGGCGGTCGCGGGTCTGACGCTCGCGAGTCTGTTCGCGCCGAGCGGCCTACTGGGGGGATGGTTGGAGCCCCTGGGGATCCGGGTGGCCTACACGCCCCTGGGGGTGGTCGCGGCCCTGACCTTCGTCGGGCTCCCGTTCGTGGTGCGGACGCTTCAACCGGTCCTGACGCAACTCGACAGGGACACGGAGGAGGCGGCGGCGACCCTGGGAGCGGGGCGCTTGAGAACCCTGGTGTCCGTGGTGGCGCCAACGCTTTTTCCGGCGATTCTGACGGGGTTCGCCCTGGCCTTCGCGCGGGCGATCGGCGAGTACGGATCGGTCATTTTCATCTCGAGCGGCCGGCCCCTGGAATCCGAGATCGTCCCGATGGTCATCGTGGTCCGTCTGGATGAGTTCAACACCGACGGGGCCATCGCGGTGGCCGTGGTGATGCTCGTGCTGTCGTTCGTGATGTTGGGCCTGGTCAACGCGCTGGAGCGGAGGGCCTCGCGCTTCCAACACTGACCGGAACCATGGCCATGCGGATCCAGGCGGAAACCCGACACCGAAAAACCGGCGCGCAGCGTGAATCCTTGCGCGGCACGGAGGAGGCGCCTTGGGTGAAGTGGATCCTGGTGGGCCTTGTGGGCGTTTTCCTGCTGGTGTTCCTCCTGATCCCACTGGTGAACGTGTTCGCGCAGGCGCTGGCGAAGGGCGTGGGCGCGTACCTGGGAGCGGTCACCCATCCGGACACCATCTCGTCCATCCGATTGACCGTTCTGACGGCGGCGATCTGCGTTCCCCTGAACCTCGTGTTGGGTGTTTGCGCGGCCTGGTCGGTGGCGAAATTCGAGTTCCCTGGCAAGACCCTCCTGATCACGTTGATCGATTTGCCGTTCGCAGTGTCGCCGGTGGTGGCGGGTCTGACCTACCTCGTGCTTTTCGGGTTGCAGGGCTACCTGGGACCCTGGCTGGCGGATCGGGATCTCCAGGTCGTCTTCGCGGTGCCCGGGATCGTGCTGGCGACCTTGTTCGTGACGTTTCCGTTCGTGGCCCGGGAATTGATCCCCGTGATGCAGGCCACCGGGACCGATCAGGAGCAGGCGGCGATGACCCTCGGGGCGTCGGGGTGGCAGACGTTCCGGCGGGTGACCCTGCCGTCGGTGAAGTGGGGTCTGCTGTACGGGGTGATTCTCTGCAACGCGAGAGCCATGGGCGAATTCGGAGCCGTTTCGGTGGTGTCGGGACACATCACGGGAATGACGGACACCCTGCCGCTGCGGGTGGAGAAGCTCTACCACGGGTACGACAGCGCCGGGGCTTTCGCGGTCGCGAGTCTGCTCGCGCTCCTCGCCCTGGCGACTCTCGTCGCGAAGTCCTGGTTCGAGTGGCGCCAGCAGGCGCAGTTCGAAGCGGCCCAGCGGCTCGAATCGACCCCGTCGCCCGGCGCGCCAAAGGATCCTCCATGAGCATCGAACTGAAGGGCGTCAGCAAGAGCTTCGGGGAAATCCGGGCGGTGGATCACGTCGGATTCACGGTCGCCGAGGGCGAGTTGGTGGCGTTGCTGGGTCCGAGCGGCGGCGGGAAGACCACCGTCCTCCGGATGATCGCCGGTTTGGAGATGCCGACCTCGGGGGACATCCTCGTCCGCGGCCGGCGCGTGAACGACCTTCCAGTCCAAAAGCGCAACATCGGGTTCGTGTTCCAGAACTACGCGCTCTTCAAGACGATGTCGGTGCGCGACAACATCGCCTTCGGACTGACCATCAAGAAGTGGGGGCGATCGGAGATCGAGTCGCGGGTGGCGGAACTGGTGGAGTTGTTCGGGCTCCGGGGACTGGAACGGCGGTACCCGCATCAGCTTTCCGGCGGCCAACGCCAGCGGGTGGCCATCGCGCGGTCGCTGGCGCCCAAACCGAGTGTCCTGCTGCTGGACGAGCCGTTTGGGGCGGTCGATGCCAAGATCCGCCAGGAATTGCGCGAATGGCTGGTCCGCCTGCATCGCGAACTCAACGTCACCACCGTCTTTGTCACGCACGACCAGGAGGAGGCGATGGAGGTCGCCGATCGGATCGTGATTTTTTCCCGGGGGCGCCTGGAACAGATCGGGGCTCCGAGGGAAGTCTACGAGCAGCCGGCCAATGAATTCGTGGCGCGCTTCATCGGAGTGATGAACGTCCTCGAATGCGTCGTCCGCGGCGGTCAGGCGTGGGCCGGCGAACTCGCTTTTCCCCTGGGGGGAGCCGCCGACGGAACCCAGGTTCGGATCGGATTCAGGCCCTACGCCGTTTCGGTTTCCACGGATCTCACGCTGCATCCGTACCGTGCCCGGCTGTTGCGCACGTACTTCCTGGGAATCCTCCTCCGCGTGGAGTTTGAACTTCCGTCCGGGCTGATCGTCCGCGGTCGAATGACCAAGGAGGAGTACGGGGTCATGGGACTCGCGGACGGGCGGGAGGTATCGCTGCAGATCAGGAACTACCGGGTCCTGGCGCGGGACGATGCGCCGCTCGCCTCCGAAATCCCTTCACCCGTGGTCACGCCACCGCACCTGGGCGAGCACATCTAGTCGCCCGCCTTCCGAGCCTGGAACCGTTCACCGGACCCGGATGATCCAGTTCACGTACGCGTTGCTGGGGCGGGTTTCCGCGGCGCCGGGCGGTTGGATCGACCAGGTGTTGCGTAGAACCGGGGCCGATTCGTCCGGAACCTTCACCGCGTGGAACCGAATCCACTCGGCGCCCGCGCCCTGGCCGATCGCGTCCGCGGCTCCCGACAGCGGATGCTGGTGGGGACCCGCCGCGTCCTCCTGGAGCGAGCCCACTTCGTTGCCCGAGTTGCCGCCGGGACTCGACGCTCCGCGATCCGCGTGATCCGGATCCCGCAACGCCCCTTCGGCCGCGTAGTTCACTCCACGGAGAAACCGGCCGCGGAAGTCCGGGAGAAGGAATGTTCCGGAATTCCTGCCGCCTCCCCACGAGGAGCCGACGACGGCGTGGAGATCCGGGAACAGGGTGACCGCGAGTTCCCTCCCGTCGCACAGATACCATCCGCCGGCCTCCGGGACCGCGGAGGCCGGACCTCCAAAGGCGAGGATCGTGCCGATGGGAAGCGAGGGGGCCGTCGGTGCCGGGGCGTTCGCGCCCCGGGGAGAAAACGTCCCTCCAAGCACCAGCCCCGCCAGCAGGAGGATTCCCGGAAATCCTGGAAGGCCGGGGCCGGGAATCCGGTGGGAGGACGTCGCGGCTTGGGCCTGGGCCGGGGCGGTGGGGAAGGGCGGCTTGATAGGCGGATTCATGGAGGGATGAGGCTGTCGGACGGCTTCCCGATTCAACCTGGAAACGGCAGTTTCAACCATTGAAGGCACGGAACACACGGAAGGGGAGGGATTCGGGGAGGCGGTGGGTATCCATCGCAGGGTGACCAGCACTCCCTTTGCAACCCGCTCTCATTCCGTGCTTTCCGCTTCCCGAGAGAACGGCCTTGTCGGCGCGTCGGCCGCCCCGAATCCTTGGCGCGTGGCCGACCGGCTCGTTTCCGATGTTCTGAACCGCCCCGACGCGCAGTTGGAGGTGACGCTGCGCCCGTCCGTTTTCGAGGAATTCACGGGACAGGCGAATGTGCGCGAGCGGATCGAGATCGCGGTCGAGGCGGCGCGACGAAGGAAGGAGCCCCTGGATCATGTTCTTCTGAGCGGTCCGCCGGGGTTGGGAAAGACAACGATCGCCAACATCATCGCCCGGGCGATGGGTGCGAATCTCCGGGCGACCAGTGGACCGACGATTGAAAAGGCCGGGGATCTCGCGGGGCTGCTGACGAATCTTGAGGAGGGGGATGTCCTGTTCATCGACGAGATTCACCGCCTCCAGCGGACCATCGAGGAGTACCTGTACCCCGCGATGGAGGACTTCAAACTCGACATCATCATCGACCAGGGGCCGAACGCGCGGAGCGTCCGGCTCAACCTTCCGAAATTCACCCTGATCGGAGCGACCACGCGGGCGGGGCTTCTGAGCGCCCCGATGCTGACCCGGTTCCCGATGCGGGAGCGGTTGGACTACTACACCGCCGAGCAGCTGCGGAAGATCGTTCAACGATCCGCCGGACTGCTCAACGTGCCGTTGGACGACGAGGGTGCCTGGGAGATCGCGCGGCGGAGCAGGGGCACGCCGCGAATCTCGAACAACCTCCTGCGAAGGGTGCGCGACTTTGCCGAAGTCCGGCGCGACGGACGGATCACCAAGCCGGTGGCCGACGCCGCCCTGGCCATGCTCGAGATCGACGAGCATGGACTCGACGAAATGGACAAGCGGATCCTGGAAACGCTGGTGGTGAAGTTCGGTGGTGGGCCCGTGGGCGTGAACTCGCTGGCCGTCGCCGTGGGTGAAGAACCCGATACCCTGGAAGAGGTCTACGAGCCGTACCTGATCATGGAAGGGTACCTGCACCGGACAACCCAGGGGCGCATGGCCACCGAACTCACCTACCGGCGCCTGGGGCTTCGTCCCGGCGGTTCCCGCGACACTCTTCTCTAAACCGGCGTTCCGCCGCGTGATGCCTTTCGTCCGCCAATACCCCAGCAGAAGGGGTCGGACTCGGAAAGAATCAGTCGCCCCTCGGCCGTGATGTGCGCCGTCCCGGTGATCGTCGGGATGACTTGGCCTCGGGTCCGATCCAGCCATTTGAACCGGCCCGTGAACGTGCTTCCGAGGATGCTCTCCTGAACCCAGGCCTCGCCCTCCGCCAGGCGACCATCGGCGGCGAGGCACGCGAGTTTCGCGCTGGTACCAGTGCCGCAGGGTGACCGGTCGTAGGCTTTGCCTGGGCAAAGCACGAAGTTTCGCGAATCACCGCCGTCACGGGCGGGGCCAAACAGCTCGATGTGATCGATTTGTGGATGCCCTTGCCCGTTGACCGCCTTGCGGATCCGCCAGGTCAGCTCGATCAGGCCTTCCGCGTTGGCGAGGTCCAAGGGCCAGGAGGGTTCCCGAACCAGGAAAAACCAGTTGCCTCCCCAGGCGACGTCTCCAATGACGGGACCGATGCCGGGAACGTCGATGGCGACGCCCTTGGCGCTTCGCCAACTCGGCACGTTGATGACGGAGACGGAACCGTCCGGATCCAGGGTGGCCGTGATCACACCCACGGGGGTATCGAGGCGATGGTCGCCCGGTTGGAGGCGCCCGAGATGGGCGAGGGTGGCGATCAGGCCGATGGTGCCGTGACCACACATGCCCAAGGCGCCGACGTTGTTGAAGAAGATGACGCCTGCCGAGCATCCCGGATGGTGCGGAGGGACCAGCAGGGCACCGACCAGCACGTCGGACCCTCGGGGTTCGTTGACCATGGCGGAACGAAACGCGTCGAATTCCCGGACGAAGCGATCCCGCCGATCGGAGAGTTCACCCGTACCGAGGTCCGGGCCGCCTTCGAGAATGACGCGGGTGGGCTCACCGCCGGTGTGTGAGTCGACAAACTGGATGTTTCTCATGATTTGGTTGGGGTTCCGTCAAGCAACCGGCAACCAGCGGGGCGCTCGACGGTGGGTGAGGGGGCATTCGCGGGGGCTCGTGTTCCCGCGTCGGCATTCCGACAGGGAAGGTTCAGGCCGTCTTTGGAAAGGTCGGAGGATCGTAACTCCATCCAAACAAATCTCTTAAGAAAATTCGAATCCATGAATTCAAGAGGGGTGGGTTGAACGGAATGTCGGGATGTCTTACGGCAATTCCATGGAAGGAAATTCAGCGCAAACGTCGCAAATTTGTAACATGCTTAATTTCAACGAGATACTTGTGAATGACTGAACGCGCTGAGTTTGGCATGCGGTATGCTTAAAATATCATGTCTTTCGGTGCGTGGCGGCGCCTCCTCCCCTAACCCCCGCTCGCACCGATTTGAGGGCAGGGCGCAAGCTCTGCCCTCTTTTTTCGTTCGTCGATATCGTTCACCTCCGAATCCTGACGACTGGGAGCGCTCACCGGGAACGGCTTCGTTGGCGGAATGTGGGGTTGCTTGGATGCTTCAGGGTTGGATTCCTCGCGGGTCGGTTCCTTGGCCAGGCCGTGGTTTTCCAGAGGGCTGGATCGTTTTTAAGTCCCTGGGATATCGATGCTTGGGACCATGCGACTGGCAGGGGGATTGGGCCACTGTCGGAAAACTTGACGATTCGCCGTTCAGGGTCTGATTCCGTAACGCATTTGGATGAAGCTAGTTAAGAAAAGTCGAGGGTTTGGAGGAGGCCTCAGATGTCAGGAGGCTTTACGTCTACGGTTCCTGAGCCGGTTGAATCTCAATCGCGCGGATAAGGAAATGAGAATGTTGAAATCGGTTACAAGCCATTTGAGTTCCATAAACAACTGATGATAATAAAGTTATGGACTCGACCTTCTGTACGTCCAAAGATCTGCTCGCTTGACGGACGGCAAATTCCTTAGGTGGCATGGCGATTGCTTGTTGGGAGGAGGTCAGTTTCGCCGTCCGCGAGATGAGTGACCGAAAAGCAACAATCCAAGAAGGTATACGATGATTACTAAAAAGATCGCGATTGCAGCCCTGCTCGCGGGCACCATGTTTGTGCCGGTGGCTGAAGCTGCGCAGGTGGTGTTCTCCAACCCGACGTGGCGGGATCAAACCTACGGTGGTGGTGAATTCGCCGCTGACTTGGTCGGCGTCAACGGAACCCCGGACTTCTACACGTTCTGCTTGGAGAAGAACGAAGGTCTGGCGTTCGGCAAGAACTACGACTACACGCTCGGCGTGGCCGCTATCGGCGGCGGGCTCGGCGGTGGCAACCCTGATCCGGTTTCCGCTGGAACGACCTACCTCTACCAGCGTTTCCTGAACGAGACGCTGGCCGGCTACAGCTTCGCGACCAGCACCCCGGCTGAGCGCGCTGCCCGCGCCGCCAGTGGCCGTCTGCTCCAAGACGCCATCTGGGCGCTGGAAGACGAGCAGGCCGTCGACCTCGCGAACCCGTTCATCGCGCAAGCCGTGGCTGCGCTCGGCGACTTGGCCAGCGCCAAGGCCGATGCGGTCTCCGGTTCGATCGGTGTGTTGAATCCGACGGATCCGTCCGTGGCGTCGACCAGCCCGATGTTCCGCCGGCAGAGCGTTCTGATCAACCTGCCCGACAATGGCATGGCCGTGATCATGCTCGGTGGCAGCCTGATGCTCCTCGGTGCCGCTCGCCGGCGCATGAGCTGAGTCTCGGTTCGAAGAACAAAAGTTCATCGAAGGGAGGGGGGCTTTAAGGCTCCCCTCCCTTTTTTTTGGATGTCGCTCCCATGATGTACCGCAAGCGCAGGCGACCAGACTGTTCAACCCAATCCCAGTCCAGTTCAGGCCTCTTAGCCAAGAAATGGGCGCTCGCGCTGGGTAGCGCCGGATTGTTTTTCGCGATTCTCGAGGGATTCGCCTGGCTGGCCGGCGTGAAGCCGGCGTTTCACCGCGAGGACCCCTATTCCGGGTTTTCCCGCCACGTTCCCCACTTCGTTCATGTCGTCGGAACGAACGGCGTCGATGTGCTGCGGGTTGCTCCCAACAAGGAACGTGTCCTCAACCCGCAATCCTTCCAGGCCGACAAGCCGGCCGGGGTGTATCGCATCGTTTGTGTGGGAGGGTCATCCACTTACGGAAGGCCATTCTTTGATGCCACGTCTTTTCCAGGTTGGTTGCGTGCCATGCTGCCCGAGATCGATTCGTCGAAGACCTGGGAGGTCATCAACGCGGGTGGGATCAGTTACGCCAGCTATCGCGACGTCGGATTGATGGAGGAACTGGCCAAGTATTCGCCCGACCTTTTCGTCGTCTACACGGGGCACAACGAGTTCCTCGAGCGGCGCACCTACGCCGGGTTGGCGGATCGTTCGCCCATCGTCACCAGCGCCCTATCGCTCGCCAGTCGGACACGAACCGCGACGATTGTCCGTGAAGCCATCGACAAGGTCGGACTTCGTCGGACGGCGACGGCCCATCGCGCCCCGGTTCTCGGGGAGGAGACGAAATCGATCGCGGTCAATGCGATCGGCACGGAGGCCTACCATCGGGATGACCCGTTCAGCCGGGATGTGGTGTCGCACCTGGAGTCCACGCTTCATTCCATGGTCGATGTCGCAGGGCGGGCGAAATCCGAGATCGTGTTCGTCACTCCGGCCTCGAATCTCGCCGATTTCTCCCCCTTCAAGAGCGAGCATCGAGCCGGGCTTTCTCCGGAAGAGCTTTCGGCATGGAACCGCCACTTCACCGAAGCTCAATCCCATTGGGTGTCCGGCAGATTTCCGGAGGCCCTTCGGGAGATCCGCCAGGCGGAGTCGATCGACGACCGTTTCGCTCTCGGTTGGTATTGGAAGGGGCGGATTCTGAATTCGACGGGCGATTTTGAGGGTGCCCGGGACGCCTATGCGCGGGCGCGGGACGAGGATGTTTGTCCGTTGCGGGCTGTGAGCGCCATTGGCGAGGCTGTGCGCGACGTTGGGCGTCGCCGGGGAAAGGCGGTGGTTGACTTCGAACAACTGGTCGCCCGGCTAAGCGAGCACGGCCTGGCGGGGAAAGCCTTCTTCCACGACCATGTCCATCTTTCGGTCCAAGCGAACCGGCAAATGGCGATGGCGATCGTCGGGCAATTGGAGAGTCTGGGAATTCTTCGCCCGGGAAGTGGGCGGAACGTGGCCGCCTTCGAGAGGGCGAAAGAGCGGGTGATGTCCGGCATCGATCCGGAGCGGCACTCCGCCGAATTGCGCCAACTCGCCGCCATGTTGGGCTGGCTGAACCAGGACGAATTGGCGCGGCACCAGGCCGATCTTTCCCTGGAACTCGCGGGGTTCAGCGAGGAGGCGTATCTCGATCTCGCCGGGCGCTGGAGGGGGGCTGGGACGCCGGCGTTGGCGGTGGAGTTCTGCGGGAAAGGATTGGTGAACCATGGGGATTCCGCCCAGCTCTGGCTGGGACTGGGACTCGCTCAGCTCGATGCCGGTCGGGCCAGCGAGGGAATTGGGACCCTCGAAAAGGCGATCACACTGGAACCCGAACACGCCGAGGGTCGAACCCGGCTGGGGATGGCCTTGGCGCTCCGTGGAGATTGGGAGGCCGCCGCCGTTCACCTGCGGGAGGCGGTCCGCTTGCGTCCTGATTCAGGAGCGGTGCGCGGGAACTACGGTCTGGTTCTGGCCCGCCAAGGGAAGCTTCAGGAAGCCATCGAGTATTACCACGCGGCCCTGGAATTGGAGCCTGAGCTGACTTCGGCGCATTACAATCTCGGGCAGGCATGGGAGGCCCTTGGTAACCCGACCGAAGCGGCGGCGCATTACAGGAGGGCTCTTCGGATCCAACCCAATCACACCCAAGCTCAACAGCGCTTGATGGCCGTAGCCCATTCATCCCCCATAGTCGAACGGGAATAGGTCATCGGGCATTCCGGTGGGAGTGGAAGCCTTCGGGAAAGTTCCACAGTGGAAAACCTGTTGGTGGTGAAGATGTTAGGATGAAATCGAGAGGCTTTTCCGCAGCGGGTGTCGGGAAAGCTGATCCTCCAGGGTCTGGGATCGGTAATGTGTAACTTGTTTATTTGCAGATTGTTACCATATAAAGAGATCGGGCTTTTCCCGTTGGAGCGTCGGCGGATTTTACGTATGAAGGGAAACGGCGACGATTCCCTCGATCAAATCCCGACGCCGCGGAATCTCCAGTCGGCTGATCCAGAATCTTCTCAACACTCACAACATTGGTATTGAGATAGTTAGGCATATACAGAATTTGCTTGGACCTGAGGCTGGCCTCGCGGCGGTGGAACGACGTTTCCTTTGGCACAGTGATTGCTTAATGGTGGCAGGTTCGTTTCGGGAAGTTGGAGGTGACGAACCGAAAATTAAATCCATCAAAGAAGTACCATTATGAACATCAAGAGAATTGCGGTCGCAGCCCTGCTTGCCGGTTCCACGTTTGTGCAAGTCGCCGAAGCCGCGCAGGTTGTGTTTGGGAATCCGACCTGGCGGGATCAGACCTACGGTGGTGGGGAATTCTCCGCGGACCTGATCGGTGTGGGTGGCTCGCCGGACTTCTACACGTTCTGTCTCGAGAAGAACGAAGGCTTGGCGTTTGGCGTGACCTACGACTACACCCTGTCGACGGCGGCGATGGCGGGTGGACTGGGCGGTGGCAATCCCGACCCCATTTCCGCCGGAACGTCGTTCCTGTATCAGCGTTTTCTTAACGAGACCCTCCCGGGTTACAGCTTCGCCAACACCACCCCCGCGGAGCGCGCGGCGCGCGCCGCCAGCGGGCGCGACCTCCAGAATGCGATCTGGGGATTGGAAGACGAACAGGCTGTCGATCTCGCCAACCCGTTCATCGCCCAAGTGGTGGCTGCTTTCGGTACCGTCGCCGGCGCCAAGGCGGATGCCACCGCGGGTGGGATCGGCGTTTTGAATCCGACGGATCCGGCGGTGGCTCAGTCCAGCCCGATGTTCCGCCGGCAGAGCGTGCTGGTCAACCTGCCCGACAACGGCACGGCCGCGATGATGTTGGGTGGCAGCCTGATGCTGATCGGTGCGGCCCGACGCCGCATGGCCTGAATCGGATCATCTCAAACCTTCTTGGAGAGGGGCGCTTCGGCGCCCCTTTTTTTTGTGCCCGGCAGGGCCCCCACCTGGACGTTCCAATCCCCTGCCCAGCCGTCCAGCGGACCGGTTTCGATCGTCGCCACCGGCGAGGTGGGATTGACCGGGGCAACGACTCGAGCCGCGTCCGCTTGGAGATCCCGGGGCCGCGGCCAGGGGGAATGAAATGATCGGAATCTCTTCAGCGGGCACCGTGGATCAACGGCGAAGGCGGGGGATGATGGAGGGGGCGGGCAGCAGCGCTCTCGGGGAAGAGATCCGGCTCGCGCCGGATCCGAGCGAAGTGCGGAGAGAAGACCGGACCCGGGAGGGTCCGGTTGAAAAGGGAAACCGAGGTGGACCGTTCGAAGGAACGGACGGTCACTGAAGTTCGGCAAGGAGCTTCTTGGCCTCGGGAACAAACTTGCCGTTGGGCGAGGCGGCGACCGCCTTTTCCAGGGCCGCCTTGCCGTCGGACGTCTGCTTCAGACCCAAGTGAGCGACACCCAGATGGAAGAGCGCTTCTCCGTCCCGACCGCGGCTGCGGGTCGCCTCGGTCAAGAGTTGGATGGAGAACCGATAATCTCCCCGCCGGCACGCGAGAATCCCGAGGGAGGCCGCGACCTCGTCGTCGCGTGGGAAGTCCTGGCGGATTTTGAGGACCAGATCGTAGGCCCTGGCTTCGCTGCCCGGCGTGCCGGCGAGGAGCAGGGCGAGTTGGCGGGCGCCGGGCAGAAAGGACGGGTGGGTCGAAAGGATTCGTTCGTAGGCCAATTGGGCGTCGACGGTTTGGCCGCGGGTCTCGGCGAGGCGGGCGTTGGCGAACTGGACCACCAGGCTGCCGGGGTCGGCGCGCATGGCTTCCTGGAGATGCGCGGGCACCTGGGGAGCGGTGGGATTCAATGCGAAGGCGACCAGGTCGGCGAAAGCCTTCGCCCGTGTGGCGAGTGCGGATGGGCCCGACTGGGCGACCGCCAACATGGCATTGGTGGCGAGGTCAAGTCGGCCGACCGCCAACGCGGCGACACCGAAATCGTATCGGACCGTGGGATCGAGCGGAAGGCGGCCGGCACTGTCCTGCAGGAGGCTGAAGGCGTACGGGTGGTCGCCGGCGAGGGAGGCGGCTTTGCCCGCCGAGTGGGCTATGACGGGATCCTGCGGCGCCAGTTGCCGCGCCTGCCGGGCGAGTTCGAGCGCGCGATTGGTGGCGCCGAGTTTTTGGATTTGAAACAGGGAGAACCGGCTCAGGAGGTCCGGAGAGCTCGGGTTGACCTTCAGGGCGGCTTCGAAGACTTCGCGGGACTTCTCCAGGGCGCCCGAAGCGGAATAGGCGGATGCGAGGCGGGAGAGCACGATCAGATCCCGAGGCGCGTCGGCCCGGCGTTTTTCCAGGGCGGCGGTGGTTTCGGCTGTCGCGGGTTCCGTGGGAGTTTCCAGGATCGCGAGATGGGTGGTGGCGACATCCCTGCCTTCGAATTTGTCCTTCGCTTCCAGCGCCTGGCGAAGCGCGGCAGCGGCCTGGGCTTCGTGGCCCATCATGTAGTGGGCCATGCCGAGGTGGTATTGAATCTCGGGGTTCCTCCCCAACTCCTCCGCGGCATCGGTGAGAAGGCGGAGGGCCTCCGTGTAGTTCCCCCGACGTTGTTCGATCCAACCCAGTGTGTCGGCGATGATGGCGCTTTGTGGATTGTCCAGGCGGGCCCGCGATGCGATTTCATGGCCCCCGGCGAGGTCTCCGAATTTCTCGGCGAGCAAGTAGGCGAGGTTGTTGAGGACGAGGGCGGATTTTGGTTGGGCCTTGAGCGCCTTTTCGTAGGCGGCGCGCGCCTCGGCGTATTTGCCGACCTCGCTCTGGAGCATTCCGATCAGGGTCAGCGCGCCGACGTTCTCCGGCTCCTTCTGGACGGCTCTCTCCAATTCGGCGAGGGCTTCGGCGTTTCTGCCGGTGGTGATGTAGAGCTGGGCGAGCCCGACCAGGGCCGGCTGCGATTCCGGGACGATTTCAAGCACCCTGCGGAGGGCGGCTTCGGTTCCAGCGGTATCGCCGGCCGTTCGGAGGAGTTCGGACTTGATCAGCCAGGGCAGGGGGTCGGCGGGGGTGACTTTGAGGCGGGCTTCGATGCGCGCCATGGCATTGGCTCGATCGCCCGCCTTGACGTCCAGTTGGACGAGTTGCTCGAGCGCCATTGGATTCAGTGGATCGAGCTTCAGGCAGGCTTCGAAGGCGGCGCGGGCATCCTTGTCCCGGGTTTGTTTCTGCCGGTAGACGAGGCCGAGTTGAAGCAAGGGGGCCGTGTTGGTCGGGTATTGGGTGGCGGTCGTGGACAGGGTGGCGAGGGCTTCGTCGAGGCGTCCCGTCGCCCGGTAGGCGCGGGCGAGAAGCATCCTCGCCTGGTAACTCTCGGGGCTGCTCTGGGTGATATCCGACAACAAGGAGATGGCTTCCATCGAATTCCCGGAACGAATCTCGAGTTCCGAAAGGAGGAGCGGGGCCTCGATGGACTTGCGGTTGAGACGGACCGCCTGGCGCAGGTGTTGGATCGCCTTGGTGAGGTCGCCGTTGAGGAGATGGGCGACGCCGAGCTGGTATTGGACATCGCTCGAGCCCGGCAGCCATTTGGCGGCGGACTCCAAGGCCAGCACGGCATCCGCCGGTTTTCGTTCCGCTAGATCCACCTTCGCCCGAACGCGGAGCGAAAGGGGATCCGTCGGACTTTGGATCAACGCGCGGTCAAGGAGTCTGCGGGCTTCGGCATATTCCTTCCTGGCAAAGGCGACCTCGGCGCGGGTGGTCCACGCGGGAATCACTTCGGGGGCCTTGGCATTGAGCTCGTCGAGCACCCGGACGGCATCCTCCTCCCTGCCTTCCTGGAGAAGGGCCTGGGCGTAGCGAAGGCGCGCGGATCCGTGCGGCGGGGACAATTCGGCCGCTTTGGCGAAGAGCGCGAGACCTTCGTCGTTCTTGCCCTCGGCGAATAGCACGGTTCCAAGAGTGAGGTGGGCCAGGACCGATCCGGGTTCGGTTGCGATGGCGCGACGGAAGGCCGCGATGGCCCCCGCCTTGTCGCCCCGGCGTTGGGCGAGTTCCCCGTCGGCGAGGATGAAAACCGCGTGCTCGCCCGCCCGGGCGCGGAGCGCCGTGAGGGTGGTCGCGACCTCGGCCATCTCTTCGGGCGTGTTGGCGGTGCGCAGGAGCGTCATGACCGCCGTCTCGTTGGTGGGCTGGACCCTGAGAAGCGCTTCGACCTCCGGCTTCCAGAGGTTGGTGCCCGCGACCGAATAGATCACGGCGAGCGCTTCATGGAGCGGGATCTCGTCGGGGTAATTGTCCTGGACGCTACGCAACAGGGCGAACGCGTGCTGGAGCTGGCCCTGCTCGAAGTAGATACGTCCGAGGCGCAACTGGGCGTGTGTGTTGGTCAGTTGGGTCCGGAGGACGTTGATATATTGGATCTTGGCGGCCTCGAATTCCCGCTTCTCGAAGCTGCGATCCGCCCCCACGAGCATGGACTGCACGTCGGATTTTCGAGAGCAGCCGGACACGGCGCCAAGGAAGACCGCCATCAGGCCGAGGGTGGCGGCGTGACCAGGGACGAGGGAACGCCATCGACGAATCTTCCGTGAATCAGTTGTAGTCATACTCGGGAGAAAGTCCACGTGGGAGAATAGCACAGACCGACGTCCGGACGAGTCCAAAGGCAAGGGGGATTCCCGCCAGGCGAGCGGGGCGTTGAAACGTAGGTGCCACTATCGGACTCGCCGGTGTTTTCGTTCGCGCCGACCAAACCACCAGAACAACAGGAACAGAGGGATCAGGCTGACCGCGAAGAAGAGTGGGCCGCCGCGTCTGTGGAGCGCCGAGTTCATGATCTCGGGGTCGACGTGAACGGAAAGCAGAGTCAGCGTGAGGATTCGCAGGGCGTTCCTAAACACTCCGAGAGGTAGAATGATGGCGACGACCGCGAACTGGTGATACCAGCGATTGAGGAGGAGATGGGCGCCGAGGACCCCGGTGATGACAAGCACCAGGGTGGATCGGATGCCGCTGCATTCCGGCGCCACCTGGATATGAATGTTGGGCAGCCAGAAGGCCATGCCGTCGCGAAGGTAGGGTGTGCCGGAGAGGCTGAAGAGCCAGTCGGAGGCGGTGGCCGAGGAGGACTGGAGGCCCGCCTCGATCGCGGCCACCAGCGGGTCGGGGAATGGCACCGTGAAGGCGAGGAAGGCGACGGCGAACGCGTGATCGCGCAGCCAGGACTTCCCGAGGTGAAGGAATGCGGCGCCCCAGATCGCGATGACCCAGGCGCCCATCTGCGTGGTGAGCCAGGATGTGCCGGACTCGATCCATCCGGAGCGCCGGGCCAGGACCCCTCCCGCCGCGCAGGCGACCGCCGCGAGCAACAGGACGACACCCGCCCGGGTGTGGCGCTCGGCGGGCCCGCGGTCAGGCGTCGATGGGCGTTGCCAGATCAGCCAAAGCGAGACGCACGGGATGAGAATGGCGTAGGAATAAAGCGAATCCGCGATCGCCCCGCGAACGAGGGCGAGCCACGGATTGACCAGAACGAGGGTGACGATCGCGGCGGTGAGCAGGAAACGGCGCCCGCGCGGTCCGAAAACCTCGGAGACCGGTCGAATGCGACGGCTTCCCGCCCGGGTGGCGTCACGGCCGGCCGGGGGGTGGGAGGAGCGGTCCGCCGCGGAAGCGGAATCCCGGGCGGAGGGTACCTCTGGAGGTCGGGTCGACATGGCTCGCTGATCCCGCTGGGTTTACAGGAAGTAGGTGATGCGCAGGCCCACCTGATGACTGTCGAAATCGAAGTCCGCTTGATCCGAACTGTTGGCGCGGAACGAATAGTTCAGCGAGGTGGTGAGGCGCTTGAAGACACGCCAGGATATCGTGAGATTCGCGAACGTCGACTTGTCCTCCCGTCCCACGTCGTCCGAAATTTCGGTGCTCAGGTAGCTGGTGTCGCGGAATCCGCCGAGGGCGGACACGCTCCACTTCTGGGAGAAATTATAGTTCACACCCCCTTGGAGCGACGAATTCTCCGTGAACTGGTTGTTGAAGTAGGAGATGTCGACGGAATGGTCGAACCCAAGGAACACGGAAGTCTTTTCGAAGACCTGGTAGGTCAGGGTGAGCGAGACCAGCGGTGAGATGTTGGCCGACGCGCCGCTGTCGAGGAATTCACGCCGCTCCGCACCACCGGAGATGGAATAGGAGAATTTGGTCCCCAGACTACCCTCGAGGCGCCCGTTCAGCCGGATGGGAACCATGTCGGTCCCGGGGTCGAGGAGGTCGTATCCGACGCCGAGCCCGATTCCGGCGGAGATACGGTCCGTGAGCACCCGGTTGTACCAATTCTGATTCAGCCAGGAGTAGGAATCGGGGGCGTCGTCGGCGAACCGGATGCTTTGGGAGATGGAGAAGGAAAAGGCGTCCCGGGCATTGGGATCCCAGTTGCCTGAAAGCCCCGTCGAATGAAGCGTCTGATCCGTTTGTCGGCCGGTTTCGATGAGAGGCGGACTGGAGATCGATGTGACATGGTTCAGGCCGAATACCCAGCCGGGCGCGGTCGCGGAGCCGGCGAGGTTGACCAGGTGATCCAGGGTGTCCTTGTAACCATCCGCGGAATAGAACGTGGCGCTGGGCGCGTAGCGAAGGCTCCAACGGTCGCCGGCGTAGAGGTTCATGCCGGGCGTGAGGCTTTGACGGAGCGAGCTCTCGTCCCGGTTCGATCCCGCCAGGAGGCCGGTTCCGTAGGTCAGGCCATACGACACGTCGAACCCCACGTCGATGGGTCCCACGGGAAACGGGGTGCCCTTGGACCGCCGCTGTCCGGCGCCGCCGGACGAGGGGATCAGGTTGTCGCCGATGGCCGCCGTTCCCAAACCCGGTCGGAGAAGGGGGCTTGGTGAGTACCCGGTTTCGAGCCAGTCGGGAATTGCCGGCGTGCTCACCGGCAGCCACGGGGCCGTGGGGATCTCGCGGACGTCGTAGGTCGTTGTCGGCGGAGGAAACGGCGCCAATCCAGGGACTTCGGTGTCCTGGGCCAGGGCTTGGGCCAGGCCGGAGGCGGTTGCGCCGAAGGACAACAGAGACGAAAGGATTGCCGGCGTGAGGAACCGGGCCTGGGGACGGCCGAGGGGATGGTGCGGGGTCGTCTGCATTGCGGGGAAGGAGTTTGAACGCCGATTCCGTATTGGGCGGTTCATGGACGGGCGATTCGTTCAGTCACCGTAGTCGATCGAGAGCCAAGCGTATAGCACGGCCATGGTTTCGCCGAAGATCGTCTTGATCCCCGAGCTGTAGCGCCACCATCGATCCGATTCATAGTCCCTGTTTTCGATCGAGATGACGCCCACGAGCATTCCGCGTCCCAGGGCACGCTCGAAGCAGAGGCGACTGCGGCGGGCGTGGGTGCCTTCGGTCACGAGATTGATGGCATTCAGGACGGTTCCCTGGGAGGAAAGGAATTCCCTGAGGGCCACGGCGGATTCGTAGGTCCTGTTTCGGTGGGTGGGCGCGGCCGGCACGGCGTGGACGGTGTTGGTTGCCATCCCGAGCTTCAGGAGTGTGGCCGCGGCCGCTTGGGCGAAGGTGCGGTATTCCGAAAGGTAGCTGCCTCGTTCCAGAGGTCCGCCGGTGGTGTAAATCGTTTCGTAGCCGTCCCTGTGGTATTGGGCGACCGCCTCCTCCAGCGCGTAGTCCGGCAGCCAGCCCTCGATGACCATGACCTTGGCCGTGACTGGCGCGGTGACGGCTAGGAAGGGATGGATCGCCAGAAGACCGAGTCCCAGGGCGATCACCACAACCAACCCCGCCCCGAACAAGGCGCGCCGGAGGCGCTTGCAGGCTGGGGTCGGACTCCCGATCGGCTGGGTTGGGGTCGCCATCTTGTCGTGTTCAGGTCTGTTCCGGCCCGCGGCGTGTCAGCACTTGTGGAACTCCCGGTACCAGGCCACGAATCGACGAACCCCCTCCTCGATCGGCACCGACGGCTGGAAGCCCGCGTCCTGGACCAGGTCGTCGACGTCCGCGAACGTCGCCGGGACATCGCCGGGTTGCATGGGAAGGAAGCGTTTTTCGGCCTTCTTTCCGAGGGCGTCCTCGAGACATGCGACGAGGTGCATCAGTTCAACCGGCCGGTTGTTGCCGATATTGTAGAGGCGGTAGGGACCCCGGCTGGTGCCTGGATCAGGCGCGTCGCCGTCCCACTTCGGGTTCCCCGTGGACACGCGATCGGCGACCCGGACAACGCCTTCGACGATGTCGTCGATGTAGGTGAAATCGCGGCGCATGCGTCCTTCGTTGAACAGGTCGATGGGCCGACCTTCCAGAATGGATTTGGTGAAGAGAAAAAGGGCCATGTCCGGTCTTCCCCAGGGTCCATACACGGTGAAGAAGCGGAGGCCGACCGTGGGAAGGTTGAAGAGATGGCTGTAGGTGTGGGCCATCAGTTCGTTGGCCTTCTTCGAGGCGGCGTAGAGACTGACCGGATGGTCCACGTTGTGGTGGATGGAGAAGGGCATCCGGGTGTTCGCGCCGTAGACCGAACTCGAGGAGGCGTACACGAGGTGCTCGACCCCATGGTGGCGGCAAGCCTCGAGGATGTTCATGAAGGCGACGATGTTGCTGTCGATGTACGCGTGGGGATTCTCGAGCGAATACCGGACACCGGCCTGCGCGGCGAGGTGGATGACCCGTTGCGGACGCTCGGCGGCGAACGCCGCGGGCACGCCGGCGCGGTCCGCGAGGTCGAGTCGCAGGAATTTGAACTTGGGATGCCGTCGAAGCAGCTCGAGGCGGGCCTCCTTGAGTCGAACGTCATAGTAGGCGTTGACGATGTCGACTCCGACGACTTCATCGCCCCGGTCCAGGAGGCGTTGGGCCGTGTGGAAGCCGATGAACCCGGCGGCGCCGGTGAGGAGGATTCTCATGAGGGAAGGGAGCGCTCGGCGGAGGGGGAAGGGGAGGGTCAGGCCTTCAGCACTTGGCCGGGTTGGGTCTTGGCGCTGATCATGGCGTTGCGGGTGTCGATGATGAGCGCCGCCCAGTCGGCGAGTTCCTGGTAGTTCACGTTGGCGTGGGCCGTGCTGATCAGGACGCAGTCGAATCCGGCGATCGTGGACTGGTTCCAGGGTACTGATTTGTGGCCGGCCCAGGCGGGATGCTCCCGGGTGAGTTTGATGACCGGGACGTAGGGGTCGTGGTAGGAGACTTCCGCGCCGCGGGCCTTGAGGAGTTCCAGCAGGTGGTAGCTGGGCGATTCGCGGTCGTCGTCGACATTGGCCTTGTAGGCGAGCCCGAGGATGAGGATCCGGGACCCATTGACGGGTTTGCGGTGCTGGTTGAGCGCGGCGGCGACGCGTTCCACGACATGTTCGGGCATGGCGGTGTTGACCTCGCCGGCGAGTTCGATGAAGCGGGTGGCCTGGCCGTACTCACGGGCTTTCCAGGTGAGATAGAACGGGTCGATGGGAATGCAATGCCCGCCGAGTCCGGGTCCGGGATAGAAGGCCATGAACCCGAACGGCTTGGTCTTGGCGGCATTGATGACCTCCCACACGTCGATGCCCATGGCGTCGTAGACGACCTTGAGTTCATTGACGAGGGCGATGTTCACGCTGCGGAAGATGTTCTCGAGCAGTTTGGTGGCTTCGGCGGCGCGGCAGGACGAGACGGGAACGACCGTCTTGATGGCGTGCCCGTAGAGGGCTTTCGCCTTGTCGAGGCACGCGGGAGTGAGTCCACCGACCACCTTGGGGATGTCGGCGACCTTGGACTGGGGGTTGCCCGGGTCTTCGCGTTCCGGGGAGAAGGCGAGATGGAATTCGGTGCCGGCCTTCAGCCCGGAACCCTTCTCGAGCACTTCGCGGAGGTCCTCGTCCGTGGTTCCGGGGTAGGTGGTGGATTCGAGGACGATGAGTTGACCCTTTCGGAGGTGGGGGGCGAGGGCCTTGCCGGTTTCGATGATGTACGAAATGTCCGGCTCTCGGTTCTTATTCAGCGGAGTCGGGACACAGATGATGACGGCGTCCACTTCGGCGGCCCGCGCGAAATCGGTCGTCGCGGAGAACTGACCCGCCTGAACCTGCGCCTGGATCGATTCGGATGGGATGTGATGGATGTAGGATCGGCCGGTGTTGAGGGCTTCGATTTTGGCGGGATCGATATCCAGACCGAGGACTTTCAGGCCGGACCGGGCGAATTGGAGGGACAAAGGGAGACCGACGTAGCCGAGGCCGACGATGGCGATGGATTTCATGAGTGCGTGTTCAGTTATTGCGAAAATTGTCCCGAAATAGGCGATGGAGGGACGGCCGATGGGAGCGCCCGCATTCCGTTGGTATTGATCGGACTACGATGGCTGATCCTGTAGAAGAATCGAACTGAGCGACCCTCGCATGCCGTTGGGACGTGGGTTTGATGGGATTCGCGAGACCGATGGGATTAGAGGAAAGGGATAGACCGCCGACCTTGACTCAACGTTCGGGGACCCACCGGGTGAGGGCGTCCTCGAGGGCGTCCTCGACCGACCGGATCCGAACGCCGGTGGCCAGGAGTTTGGCGGTGTCCATGACGCAGTTGGAACGGGGGGTCTTCGCCGCGATCCGGTAGAACTCCTCGTCGCTGGCCCAGAATTCGAACGGTCGGTCCGGGCGCAGATGTTTCTGGACGAGCTCGACGACCCTCTTGGTGGTGATGAATCCGGGATTGGTGACGTTGTAGGTTCCCGCCGGGGCGCGGCGGTCCCAGAGTTCCAGGCAGCACCGGGCGAAGTCGGTCAAGTGGGAGATGGAATTGGCGTTGTCGTAGACCTTGGAATACCGCTGGACCTTGGACAGGTAGTTCCGCGGGCCGTCGCGCTCATCGAAGGGAATCCGCAGGCGCCAGAGGTGGAGGCCCGGGGTTCCCGCGAGGGCCTCCTCTCCGAGGGCTTTGCTTCCGCTGTAAAAGCTGCACGGGGGTGATCGGAACGAGAAGTTGGGCGGGCACGACTCGGTGAATCCCAGGATTCGTTCCGGTTGGTCGTCGAGGATTCGTCGGAGGTCGGGATGGGTGAGGTCGCGTTCGACGGTGACGGAGCCGTCCGGGTGCTTGAGCCTCGCGCCGGCGTAGATGCATCCGGAGCTGACATGGCCCCAGGGGATTCCGGCGGATTCGCAGGCGTTGGCGATGGTGAGTGGGAGGGTGACGTTTCCGAGAAGGGTTTCGGACTGCTGCGATTCGCAGGCGTCGACATTCGGTTTGCCGGTGAATCCGGCGCAATTGACGACGAAAGCGGGCTTCGAATCGCGAAGCAGACCGACCAGCGGGCCGTAGCGGGCGTAATCGAGTTCGGAACGTCGGACGGCCCGGCACCGCCAGCCTCGCCGCTGAATTTCGCGGGCGAAGGCTTGGCCGACGTAACCGGAGCCTCCAAGGAGAAGTATCAAAGGGGCCATGGGAATGGATCGATTGGGCGGGAACGGCGCGTGGAACGGGGGTTGGGTGGCGCGACTGGCGGAGGGGTTGGAGGGAGGTGGGGAATTCAGGCCTCGGTGATTTCGGCGGCGACGCCTTCGAGGTATTCGCGGTACTCGCAACGCGGGAGGGCTCGGATGATGTCCTGGAGGTTGGCGAGGGACAGGAAGCCCTTGCGGTAGGCGGCCTCCTCGGGGCAGCCGATTTTGATCCCGGTGCGCTTCTCGATGGTTTGAACGTAGGCGCTGGCGTCGTGGAGGCTGGTGCTGGTTCCGGCGTCGAGCCACGCGAAGCCCCGGTTCAGCTTGCGGACGCGGAGGTTTCCGCGACGGAGATATTCGAGATTGACGTCCGTGATCTCGAGTTCACCGCGGGCGGACGGCTTGAGTTCCCGGGCGATGGTGACCACGTCGTTGTCGAAGAGGTAGAGGCCCGGGACGGCGAAGTTGCTGCGGGGCTGCTTGGGTTTTTCTTCGATCGAAATGGCGCGGCCCGAGGCGTCGAATTCGACCACCCCGTAGCGTTCGGGATCATGGACGTGGTATCCGAAGATGGTGGCGCCATCGGTGAACTCCGCGAACGCCGAGGAGAAGGCGTCGCCGCCGTAGAAGATGTTGTCCCCAAGAATCAGGGTGACCGGATCCTTTCCGATGAACGAGTCGGCGATCCTGAACGCCTGGGCGATGCCCTCGGGTTTGGCCTGTTCCCGGTAGTCGATGCTGAGGCCCAGGCGCGAACCGTCCCCCAGCAGTTGACGGTACCGTGGCAGGTCATGGGGAGTGGAGATCAGGCACAGCTCGCGAATGCCGCCCTCGAGGAGGGTCGTGAGCGGATAATAGATCATCGGCTTGTCGTAGACTGGTTGCAGCTGCTTGCTGGCCACGAGGGTCAACGGGTACAGGCGGGAACCTGCTCCGCCGGCGAGGATGATGCCTTTCATATTGGGTGGAGATGCGAAGGGGCTGATGGGTGGGATGGAGACCGCGTCCGGCCGTTCATGGACAACCCATGGCGTCGCGGCATGCGGTGGGGGCTTGGTCCGCGCCGCTACGGTTGGACGTCCTCGTCGAACAGGGTTTGGATGGCTTCGCGGTGGGTCTCGCACAGCACGATGTTTCTGGCGCGCAGCAGCGAGAGCCGTTTGTAGAGGGTTCGCGTCACCCAGCCCGACTGGTTGAGTTTGGCGAGAATCCGGCCGTGCCCGAGGAGTCCGCTCATGTAGGAATGCTGATCCTTCCGGCAGAACGCGGTCCATTCACGGGCCAGGGATTCCGGGTTCAGGATCGCTTCCGAGCGTTGGCGGAGGCGCTCGCGGAATTCGGCGTCCCGCGCGGGATCGAGCCGCCGCGCGCCGGGGGAATCGACGGACTGTTCGAAGGGAAGGATCTCGAGTTGCGCGGGCGCGTTTCGCGTGATCCGGAGGCGGGCGAGGAATCCCTCGTGAAACGAGCTGCGCCGGCGGTAGAGGGCTTCGTCCATGACCAGGGCTCCCTGACCGTAGGCGATGTGGCCGTCCCGGTAGGACTCGATGCCGCCGACCACATGGGGATGCTGGACGAACACCGCGTTCGCCCCGAGTTCGATGAGGAAACGGCACGTGTCCTGAACCCGGGGCGTTGGGACGAAGAATTCGTCGCCGCCGTGGTAGAGGACGATGAGGAAGTCGAATTGCCCTCGAAGGGATTCGAGCGTCCGCACGAGGCCGATGGGATCGATGGGATTGGCGCCGGGCTTGGAGCTGCCGGCGATGGAGAATTCCCTTTCCGCGACGGCGATCACGGCGAGTCGGACATCGCCCACCTGCCGAATGAGGGGACGCTGGGCGGCGGCGAGGTCGGGCCCGGCGCCGACGGTGAGGATTCCCGCCGCCTGGCAGGATTCCAGGGTGGAGGCCAGTCCCTCCGGTCCGTGGTCCATGATGTGATTGTTGGCCAATCCCACGGCGCGGATGCCCGCGGCCTTCAGGCCCTGGATGCAGCTGGGCGATTCACCGAAGGTGGGTCCCGTCTTGAGGATGGGGGTGGGTCGACGGATCAGGGGACATTCGAGATTGACGATCGAGAAGTCCGCCTGACGGAGGTCTGGCAGGAGATCGTTGAAGAGGGCTTCGGCGTCCCCGGCTTCGAACAGGGGACGACCGCGTTCGATGGGGCAGATATCGGCGCCGACTAGGACGGTGACCATGGGCGGGTACGCTGAGCTGGGGAAGGGAAAGGCCTGAGTGGGGCGCGTGGTTCAGTTGGAGCGGCTCACCCGTTCCCGGAGTCGACGCGCTCCGGTGGCGAGCATCTCTCGGAAGGTCTCCCTCAGGTGGTCCTGGGCGGCGGGGACGCGACTCCGGAGCGTTTCCTGTGACGCGGCGCGCGCCTTCAGCCGGGTGAGGACCCCTTCGACCGCGCCGGCGGCGTCCACTTCCCGACCGTCGAGGATGCCCTCGCGCATGCCGACGCTTTCGAAGACCCCGAGGAATTTCTTGCTGTAGGCCATACCGACGCAGGGGATCCCCTGCGAAAGCGCGGCGATGCACGCGTGCATTCGGGAGCCGATGAAGAAATCGCAGAGTCCGATCACGCCCTTGATCCCGTGCTGATCGTAGTCGTGGCTGACGAGGTGAACGCGGGACCGGAGCGACTCCGGGATCTCGCGGATCACGCGCCGGGAGGCCTCGGGATCGCTTTCGACGCTTTCCGGCGGCGCGAAGGTGTGCGGCACGAAGAGCAGGTGGGTGGCTGGGTCCTTGAGGAGCGCGGCGGTGAGGCGGCGGAGGAAGTCGGGGTAATCCAGTTTCAGGCCGAACATGTTGGCGCGCGTGTAGCCGCCGTTGAACATGAGCCCGTTGACGTTGATTCCGATGAGCGTGGCGGGGCGGGTGGACGGAAGCGGTGGCTGGATGTCGGGTGTCGCTGGACGAATCGGCTCAAGGCAGAACGCGACATCCGCGCAGACGGTGACGGGGGGATGGTCGCCAACGAGCGCGCGGACGGCGACGGGTCCCTCGGCGTCGCGTGCGAAGATCCGCCGGGCCCGGCGCAGGATGTATCGGGCCAGCGCGCGGGATCGGGCGTGCTGGAAGGGCCCGTAGGTTTGCGGAAGGAAATCGATGCTTCCACGGAGGATGATGACGGCGAGGGCTGGCAAGGAGCCGAGGACGAAGCGTTTGACTCCGTAGATGTCGCTGAAGCTGTCCCCGCCCCGGATATCGGCGACGACGTCGGCTTCGGTGACGGCCCGGATCCACGGATTGCCTCGAACCACGGCGGAGCGGACGGCGCGGAGGGGGATGAGCCGGTGGACGATGCTGAGGAGAAGGATCCACCAGACCTGAAGGTGAAGGGGCGCTTTGGGGGACCACCGGTAGTTGACGACGGGAATCTCGGTGGGGACCCCGAAGAGCGTGATCCGACGGGTGCCGGCATTCCGATCGCCGATCAGCAGGGAGACCTGAGCGCCGGGATGGCATTCGCTGACAAGGCGGATGGTCGAGGCGCCCAGGGCCGACACGCCGCGGTTGCCGATGCCGATCGCGGCGCCGAGCAGGGCGAATCGGAGGGGATGCGCCGGCGGGTGGCCGGACTCCGGCGCGGGAGTCGTGTTGGGCGAATCGGTGGCGGGCGGGGCGGGGCGGAGTTGGGTGGCCATGCGGATAAGGAGGGATCGGTGGGCGGGCGGAGTTGCCTGGATGGGGAAACGCGACTCAGGCCTGGATCGGCTTTCGAACGAGCGGAATGGCGTCGCGATCGAGGCCGGCGCTCCTTTGAAACTCGGCCACCTTTTCCGGTGGGGATTCCCACCAACGCGCGGCGATGAGTTCCTCGATGCGCGGCTTCGGAAAGCGGTAGCCGATCGCGCGGGCAGGGAATCCACCGACGATGGCGTAGGGGGGGACGTTGGTGTAGACGACGGCTCCGGCCATGATGATGGCGCCTTCGCCGATCACCTCGGTGGGGGGCAGGATGATGGCGTTGTGATCGATCCAGACTCCGTTCCCAATGCGCAAATGAAGGGCCTTGAGCGGAGGAAGGTTCACCTTGCCGAGAGCGGCGTTGTAGAAGAGGCCGTGGGTCGATTTGGTCTCGAAAGGGTGGTTGCGCGTGAAGGTTCGGACGGTTTCGGCCACGTGGGTGTACCGGCCGAAGGAGGTGCCGGAATGGTACACATTGGGGACCACGGTACATGGGGTGGGAGTGTGGAGGCCCACCCGGACCCGGTAATGCTTCGCGAGGATTTCCCGGATCGTGAGCGAGAGTCCGGGGCCTCCCTCGAGGCCCAGGCAGAGCCTTCGTATCCGCAGCAAAATACGTTCGCTTCGGACCCTGGAGTAGATCGCGCGCAGAATCGGGCCGCTTGGAGATCTGCGGCCGTCGGCGGTCATCTCGGCGGCGACGGGTATGGCATGGGCTGGACTAGCGGACATGATGCGCGATGAGACGGTCGGAGCGTCGGTTTCCATGAGTCGGAGCGCGGGGCGCCCGGGTGTTTGTCGGGGGTTGTCCGGGGACCTCGGCTACGGTTTGGGGCGGTCCCCTTCCAGGGGGCCCCGGAAGCTCTCCATCTCGGGGCCGAGTTCATCAATCGATTTGGTCCACCATTTCTCCTCAAGGAGGCGGGCGATGGTGGCCTCGGTGAACCGGAGTCGGACCACCCGGGCGGGGTTTCCAGTGACGACTCCGTAGGGTGGAATGTCCTGCTGAACCACCGAGCCCGCGCCGATGATGGCGCCGTCCCCGATGGATCCGACCGTGGGAAGGACAATGGTGTTGTGCCCGATGAAGACATCATTGCCGATGACGAGGCGATGCGGGGGATTGGCGGCGGGTGGCGATCCAGGAGGCGAGGTCGCGGCCGTGAGGGCGCCGCGGAGGGCGAGGGGAATGGGAGTTTGGGGGCCCAGGGTGCGCACCGTGTAGTAGACCGAGCTGTAGCGGCCGATCGAGGTTCCGGGGGCGAAGTGGCCGGGGCCGGCCTCACAGGGGCCGATCGTGTACAAGCCGACATCCAGGGCGTGGTGCCGTCGGAACATCTCCCGGACCGTGAGGGAGTACATCGGCCCGCCTTCGAACCGCAACGTGAGCCGTCGGAGCGTATCCCTGAGGCCGGGGCCGCGGGTCATCCCATAGAGCGTCAGAGCCAGCGTGGAGACGCCAGGCGAACGGCGGCCTTCCCGGGGAGGTGTCGATTCGGACATGACGGGGAGGATGGATGAACGCCCGCTTCAGGACACCTGGCGCTTCTTCTCGACGAATTGCGCAAGCACCTTGAGAGAGCCGAAGTTGGCTTCGCCGACGTCGCCGTCGGAGATGGTGATCCCGTAGCGCTCTTCGAGGAACGCGATGAGCCGGAGGGTGCCGAGGGAGTCGAGAGTGCCTGAGCTGAACAAAGGTTCGTCGATCTCGAGGTCGGGGCGCGCCCCGGCAAGGAGTTCGTCGAGGACAAAGGTCTTGATTTCGGATTGGATGTTCATGAGTACGTTCGAAAGCGTTGGTTTGGTGGGGAGCCGGCTAATGGGCTGGCACGGTGGCGCGAGCCGACGACTGCCGGAGCAGGGACTGGCGGTCGATCTTACCCGAGGATGTTTTGGGAAGGGCCTCCATGAGGGTGACGGATTCGGGGACCATGTATTTCGGAACGTGTCGGGCGCAAAAGACTTCAAGTTCCTTCGCGGTCAGCGAGGCATGCTCCGCCAGGACGACGTAGGCGCGAATCCGATTTCCGATCAGGTCGTCGGGAATGGCGATGATGGCGGCCTCCTTGACCTGGTCGTGTCGGTACATCGCGGACTCGATCTCGCCCAGTTCGATGCGGTAGCCGCGGCTTTTGATCATGTGGTCGCGGCGTCCGACGTAGAGCCAATTGCGAAGGTCGGGTGCCAGGGTGACGATGTCGCCGGTCCGGTAGGCGATCTCGGCGAAACCGGTTTGGTACGGATTCGGGACGAAGGCCTTGGACGTCTTGGCGGGATCGCCCCAGTACCCTTGGGCGACGCACGAGCCGCGCACCCATAATTCGCCCTCCTGATCGGGACGGGTGACCAACTGTCCCTGATCGTTGACCGCGAAGGCCTCGATGTTTTCGCAGGCGATGCCGATGGGGAGTGGCTTTTCCCGGTCCGGCTCGAGGTCGCCGGGCAGGACCTTGTAGTAGGTGCAGACGTTGGTCTCGGTGGGGCCGTAGAGATTGTAGTACTCGGCCTGGGGGATGGCGGCGACGAGGCGCCGCAGGTACTTGATGGGAAACACTTCGCCGGCGAACAGGACGATCCGCAGCCGGGATGTGTCGTGGGCGTCGAGCTTCCCGTAGTTGACCATGAACGAGAGGATCGACGGCACCAGGTAGGTGATGGTGATTCGTTCGTTCTGGAGCAGCGCGGCGAGTTGGACGGGCAGGGCGGCGAGCCGTTCGCCCACAAGCACGAGCGTCGCGCCCGCCTTGGCCGTCGCGTAAAGGTCGAATGTGGAGAGGTCGAAGTGCAGGGGCGCCTGGCTGGTCACCCGATCCTCGGGCGTCATCCGGAACGTCTCGAAGGCCCAGTCGATGAACGTGAAAACCGTACGGTGCGAGATCGTGACCCCCTTGGGGGATCCCGTGGACCCGGAGGTGTAGAGGATATACGCGAGGTCGGTTTCGATAGCCTCCGGCACCGAGGGTGGAGTGGACTCGGCCTGGGTCACCTGTTCCCAGGGGATCAGGGCGCAGGTGTCGGGAACTTCGGCGGGGAGGGTTCCGAGGCCCTCCATCAGGATGACGGTCCGGATCGGGGCTTCCTCGGCGGCGAACTCGGCGAGAGCGGCGATCTTGGCCGGGGAGGTCAGCAGGACGTTCACCGAGCAGTCCCGGGCGATGTAGGCGAGCCGTTTGACGGGCGCGTTGGGATCCAACGGAACGTACGCAGCGCCAGCCTTGGAGATGGCGAAAACCGAGATGACCGAGGCGATGGACTTGTGGACGTAAATCCCGACGCGATCCCCGCGTCGGACTCCGGCGGCTCGCAGTGTTTGGGCCAGCCGGTTGGTGATTTCGTCCAACTCGCCGTAGGTCAGGGCCTTGCCGTCCATTCGGACAGCCTCCCGGGACGGGTCGCGGCGAGCGCTATTGGCGAGCAAATGGTGGAGCAGGTATTCCATGGGCAGGGCTGAATGACGACAGTCCGGATGTTCGATCGGCAGTTCGTGGGGAGTTCTGGAGGGCAGGCGGCTAAACTTCTTTCACGGAGTCGGTTCCGAAGGATGAACCGACCCGTTGGTCTCCGGGCCGGAAGCCGGTTTTTCCGGGGGCTGGCCGCGAAGCAGGAGTTCCGCGACATCCAGGACTTCCACCCCGCCGCCTCCGTCCACACCGGCCACCGCGTCCGACATCATGTTCAGGCAAAACGGGCAGGCGGTGGCCACCGTCTTGGCGCCGGTTCCGATCGCCTCGGTCGCGCGGACCCTGGAGACGCGCTGCTGGGGATTCTCATCGAACCACATCCGTCCTCCGCCGGCGCCGCAACAGAAAGTCTTGGCGCCGTGGCGTGGCATTTCCCGAATCGTTCCCCGGGATGAGGCCTGGATGAGCGCGCGCGGGGCCGCGACCTCGCCGTTGACCCGCGCCAGGTAGCACGGGTCGTGAAGGGTCACGCCGCCGTCGGCACCATGGCTCCCGGGCTTGAGACGACCCTGGGCGACCAAGTCGGCCAGCACCTGGGAGTGGTGTTGGACCTCGAACGTGCCGCCGAAGGCCGGGTACTCGTTCCGGAGTGAATTCAGGCAATGGGGGCAGGGGGTGACGATCTTTCGGACCTTGGCGGCCTGGAGGGATTCGATGTTGGACTTCGCCTGTTCCTGGAAGAGGAACTCGTCCCCCAAACGCCGCGCCGGATCGCCGGTGCATCGTTCGGATTTTCCCATCACAGCGAACCGGACTCCCGCGCGGCGAAGCAATTCCACGGTGGAGCGGGCCACCTTCTGGGCCCGCGGATCGTAGGACGCGGCGCAGCCGACCCAGAGCAGGTAGTCGAAGTCGGGATGTGTCTCGACGGTGGGGACGTTCAAGCCGGCGGCCCACGCCATCCGATCGGCGGCCGGTCTGCCGAACGGATTCCCCTGCCGCCCGACGTGTCCCATGGCCTTGGCCGGAGGGCCGGTGATCTCGCCTTCCGCGACGAGATGCCGACGCATGTCGCTGACCAGGTCGACGTGACCGATGAGGACCGGGCACTCCTGGACGCAGGCCTGGCACATCGTGCAGGACCACAAGGTTTCGGCGGAGACCACACCTCCGTGCAACTCGCCGCCAGCGGCACCGTCCATCGCCTTTCTTAGGTCCTGGACGAGTCCCATCGGGGTGAGCGGTTTGTCGGTGGCCCAAGCCGGACAGGCGTCCTGGCAGCGTCCGCATTCCATGCACGCATCCAGGCTCATCAGCTGCTGTTGCGTGAAATCGGGGATCGTCGAGATGCCCATGCGCCCGGTTTTCTCCACCTCCTCGACGGAAAGTGGGACCAGCGCGCCCATGGGCCTGGAAGGGCGCGCGGCGATATTGGCGGGTCCTGTCAGGACATGAAGGAACCGGGTCACCGGCAGGCACAGGAACAGCGCTGAGACGAGGATGGCGTGAACCCACCACAGGATCAGGTGAATGCCCTGAGCGGCATCGAGGCTGACACGGGAGAGGAGTGTCCGCTCGACCAAGTGCCCGATCACCGACCACCGCGCCACCGCTTCCGGGACCTGGGTGTAATGCATCCGGAAGGCCTCGACGAGGAACCCGGTGACTCCCAAGGCGAGGAGGATTCCGAGAATCCCCCAGTCGCTGGCCTTGTGTCCGAGGGATTCCGGTCGCCGGAAGGCGCGCCGGTGGATGCCCATGAGGCAGCCGAGGCAGAGGGCGACCCCGAAGACGTCCATCGTCAGTTCGTAGAAGAGGTAGTACCAGCCCTTGTGAAAATTGACGGGACCCAGATCGGAGATCGCAAGGAGCGTGGTCCCGATCGTCAGGACGAGAAAGCCGCTGAAGATCAGAAGGTGCAGGGCGGCTCCGAGGGACTTCTTGTGGACCCGCTTTTGGCCCAAGGCGAAGACGGTGAGACGCTGAAGCCAGACCCTCCATCCCGTTTCGAAGCCTCCCGGCCGACCCTGGCTCCAGAGACGCGCGCGCGCCCAGATTCGCCACGCGACGGCCCCGAGGCTGCCGTAGGTCATGGCATAGAAGACCACGCGCATCCAGGGGACGATGTTGCCGTACACCTCCCGGGTGGGCGTTAGAATGTCCGGTGCTCCTTCCATGGATTCGATCAGCGGCGGAGTGCCTGCACGAATTTCGGGATGATTTCGAACAAGTCGCCGACGAGGCTGTAGGTGGCGGTTTGGACCATCGGAGCGTCGGAATCGCGGTTGATGGCCACAATCACGCGCGAGTCCTGGATGCCGGCCATGTGCTGGATCGCTCCGGAGACGCCGATCCCGATGTAGAGCTCGGGAGCGACCGTTTTCCCGGTCTGCCCCACCTGCCAGTCGTTGGGCGCCATACCGGCGTCGACGGCGGCGCGGGTAGCCCCCACGGCGGCGCCCAGGGCGTCCGCCAGTCCGCCGATGAGGTTTTCGAAGGTCTCCTTGTCCTTCAAGGGTCGACCGCCGCAGACGACGATCCGGGCGTCGCCCAAATCGGGTCGCGACGAAGTCGTCTGTTCGCGGGCGATGAATCGAATCCCAGCGGCGAGGGCCGAGACATCCAGTTCCACGGCTTCCACCGGGCTGGTGTCCGGTCCGGGTTCCGGCGCTTGGTAGGCGGTGGGGCGCGCGGATAGAACCCGGACGGGGCCGTCCAATCGAACGGTGGCGAACAGGCTGCCCGCGCTGACCGGCGTCACGAACACCTGGGTGCCGGCATCGGCGCGGACCGCCGACACGTCGGTCAACATCGGCGCGTCGAGGAGGGCGGCCGCCCGGGGCAGGATGTCCTTCGAGAAGGTGGAGGATGTCGCGACGACGTTCTTCGCGTTCCGACGCCGGGCGATCTCCGCGACGATTTCGGCGAACCGATCGGCTGCGGGTTCGGCGAGCGAGGGATGGGCGACGACCAGGACGGCCGAGCTCCCGTAGGCGCGGACGGATTCGGCGAGGGCGTTTGGATCGGAGCCGAGGACGAGCAGGGCGTAGTCCCCGCCCAGTTCACGGGCGAAGGCGATGGAACCAAGGGACGACCGTTTGACGGCGTCGCCGTCGAGTTCGATGAGGACCAGGGTTTCGGCCATAGACGATTGGTTGGCAGGGGCGACTGAGTTCAGGGAAGCAAGGGCGGACGGAAGAACGGTAACTCCGCGATGCCGATCCAACTCCCGAGGCGAGCCGCGGGAAGGGGAACCTCGGTAGCGGTTTTCCCGATCCGCATCAGAGGATTTTCTCGACCTGGCGCAGGCGTTCGACGAGGTCCTCGACGGATTCGACCCGCGTTCCGCCGCTCCGTTTTGGCGCGGGTTGGACGGAGATCACGGTCGTTCTGGGCGCCACGTCGACGCCGAGGTCCGCCAGGGTGAGGAGTTCGATCGGGCGTTTGCGCGCCTTCATGAGACCCGGGAGGGAAACGTATCGCGGTTCGTTGAGGCGAAGATCCGTGGTGATGACGGCGGGAAGGTTGAACTCGATGGTTTCCAGGCCGCGATCGGTTTCGCGGACGCAGCGGGCTTCTTTTCCGCCGGAGAGCAGTTCGACCTTGGAGACGAAGGTGGCCTGCGGCCAGCCGAGGAGGCCGGCGAGCATCTGGCCCGTCTGATTCGCGTCGTCGTCGATCGCTTGCTTGCCCATCAGGACGAGGCCGGGCGTCTCGCGCTGGACGACGCCGCGAAGGATTCGGGAAACGGCGTAGGGATCCAGGGCGCGTCCGTCGTCCACGCGGATCGCCCGATCGAGGCCCATGGCGAGCGCGGTTCGGATCTGTTCGTCGGCCGCGGCGGAACCGATGGTGACCCCCACGACCTCGGCGGCTTCGTCGCGCTCTCGGATTCGAAGGGCTTCCTCGATGGCGATTTCATCGAAGGGATTGACGATGAACTGGGCGCCACCGGTGCCGGCGGCTGGATCGGGAACGCGTTTGAACGGGACCAGGATTTTCATGCGGGCGGGAGGGGCGGGGAAAAGGGGGCTACAGGCCGAGCAGGGACGCGATCAGGTTGCGTTGGATTTCGCTCGTGCCGGAGTACAGGCGGCTTCCGATGGCGTCGCGGAGTTCGCGCTCGATTTCATATTCGACCGTGTACCCCGAGCCGCCGTGGATCTGGATCGCGTCTTCGCAGGATTTGACCCAGCAGTCGCTGATATGGAGCTTGGCGAGAGCGGCTTCGAGGAAACCCGCCTTGCCCCGGGTGCGCACCCAGGCCCCGTGGTAGAGCATGTGACGGGCCGATTCGAGGCGTAGCTTCATGTCGACGATCTTGCCCGACACATGCTGGAACTTGCCGATGGACTGACCGTACTGCTTGCGGGTGTTGGCGTGCTTCACGCACTTTTCGAGGAGGCGCCGCATCGACCCGACCGCGTTGGCGAGGATGCATCCGCGTTCCCAAGTCATCGAACGGCTGAAGAGAAAACTGCCGCTTCCATCCTCGCCGAGGCGGTTCTCCACCGGGATCTCGCAATCCTGAAAGTAGACCTCGGCCATCGGCGATGTCCGCAATCCCATCTTCTCGATGCCGCGGGCGATGACGAGTCCGGGGGTGTCCTTCTCAACCAGGAAACCGGTGACGCCGCGGGCGCCCTTGGATTTGTCGACCGTGGCGTAGACCGCCATGACGTCGGCGACGGGGCCGTTGGTGACCCAGATCTTGCTGCCGTTGAGGATGTACTTGGAGCCATCGCGCCGGGCTGTGGTGGCGAGGCTGAACGCATCGGACCCATGGTTGGGTTCGCTCATGGCGTTCGCGCCGATGAGGCGTCCGTTGGACAGGCCGGGGAGATACTTGCGCTTCTGCTCCTCCGTTCCCGCGGTGATCAACGGCATGACCACGGTCCAGAGGTGGGCATTGATGGAAAAGATGAGGCCGTTGTCCTTGCAGGCGTACCCGAGACGTTCCAGCGCGCCGACGGTCGTCAGGGGATCCGCGCCGAGCCCGCCGTACTCGGGAGGAGTCGGAAGCCCCTGGATGCCGAACTGGCCGCATTTTTTCCATCCGTCATGGTCGAAGCGCTCGTGGCGATCGTTGTCGATGACGTTGGCGACCAGTTGTTCGGAGGCGAATCGCTGGACGGCATCCAGCAGCTCGCGTTGATCCTGTGTCCAATCGAAGTCCATTAAAGCGTGCAGGTTAGGGGTTGTGGCTGAGTTCGTCCATCCTCAGGGAAATCGAGGGGACTGGAACGGAAGGGGCGGCCCGGGATTTCCGTCGTCGGACGTTCAGAAATCGAGGCGGAGCCAAAAGAACGGTTGAGGGCGCCGGAACACGGGGGGCAGGTGAGGCTGGATGCGCCGGTACCACAGTTTGTGATAGACGAGGCGAACCACCTTTCGCAGGCCGGACCAGAGAGCGACTCGCATCCGGGTCCCCGGGAGATCCGCTGAAATGCGGATGGTATGGACCGGGTGTTCAGTCGCGCCCAGGCGGAGTTTGTAGTCGTAGTGGCCGAGTCCGCCTTCGACCTGGGATATGCCGTCGCGGATTCCGTGGGCGAACATGCGGACGATACCTGTGGGTCCCAGGCTGAAGCGGTCCCATGCATCCCCGGTCTCGCGGGACGGGAGTTCCCAGGCGAGGGACTGTCCCAAGGTGAAGGTGTACTGCCGGCTGACGACCTGATCGCCGGCGAGAATCCGAAAAACCCGGACACGACCGCAACGGGCCTGCGCCTCGACGATCGCACGGTTGAATTCCAAAGCGAGCGGCCAGGAACCGAAATGACCGGGTTTCCCTTGGGAGGCCCATTGGAGGGCGTGCTGAACGGCGAAAGCATCGAACTCCTGGAGGAGTTCGGCCGGATCCGAAACGCAGTCCTCGCGAATCGAATGTTCCTTTTCCAGGGTTCGCCACTCGTATTTCCGGCGCTTGGACTCCTTCTTGCTGAGCGAAGCGAAGTACTCATCGATATCCGTTGGAAGGCGGAATATGGAATGCACATCGCCGACGTCGGAGGAGCCGAGGAGGCCGTGCCGTGGGAAGCGGCGAGCGGCCTCGGTGAGTTCGAAAGCCGCCCGATGAAGGTCCGAAAACGGGCCGAAACTCAGATAATCGCAGCGGGCCTTGCCGAAAAGCTCTTCGAGGAGCAAGTCGAAGACCCGGGCGGCCAAGTCGACGGGGACAGGCGGATCGAAGACTTTTGGGGGGATGTTGGCTCCGACGAGGCGGGCGATCCGGAGTTGGAACGGCCCGACCCCGAGCTTTTGAATTTGTAGGGGAAGGACGGCGACAAGCTCGGATCCGCGGTGAAATAGGAAGAGTTGGAGGGATGAACCCCGGCCGTAGAACCGCCACCACACACGGATCCAATCGAAAGTCATGTAGATCGTCGACCCGGTGGATTGGACCACCGCATCCCATTCCTTGGCTTGGGGCGCGAGCGCTTCGAATGAGGTGAGCACCCGGCAGGTCAGGCTGTCCGGGGCAGACAACTCGCGTGGAATGGAATCGCTGCTTGAGGTGGTGTCGATCATAGAGCGCGAAGAAAATCGGATGGGTGATCGGAGGCGCCGGACGAACGGGCGCCTGGTCGGGTGCTGAAGAATTGGACGCGCATCGTGGCTGGTACGTGCCGCGCCTTATCGAGGGATGGTTCCTGAAACTTGCAGCCGTTCGCGGTCAAGGCGCCGCCTTGGGGCCCTTGGAAACAGAGGTCGGAGTCGGCGGCGGGAGGCTCCCAGATCTCGAGAACGGTTCCCCCATTGGGCGCCAGAAAACATCCCTCGGGACGGAAGAGCATGAACGGCGGGAGACTTCCGGTTCGAACGATCTCTGGATGGGTCTTGGACTAGGGGGCGGTCCTTCGTCCAAGGCGTTTGCCCAAGAGCGTGGTGCCGGTCGAGGACGCCGCGCGGAAGAACCGGAGGCATTCCTTGCGCATGGGCGTGAGCAGGAAGCAAGCGGCGCCGCCGGCCGTGACGGAGGCCGCTGTCGCAAGTGCCAGCGCGGGCACGAGCGCGTCAGGGAGGAGACCTAGGGCGGAAAGGCCGAGGGCCGCGGCGGTGGCCACGGCGACGAGGGCGGTTGGAACGAGGCTTATCGACGCGGGGGTGCGATCCCGCCGGATGAGGAGGACGAACGATGCGGCGCAGGCGAACGTCTCCCCGATCAGGGCGCAACCGGCAATCATCCAGATGGGTTGCTGTGCGATCGCGACCCCAAGGGCGGCGACGAGGCCGGTCATGCGCCAGATGTTGGAATACATCTGATTCTTGGAATCCCCCTTCGAGAGCGCAGCCAGGGCGGGCGCCATGCGGATGATTCGGAAGGCGTTGCCCGCGGCGATCCAAGCCAGGATGGGACCGGTTCCGGTGTATTTGGCGCCGTAAACAAGGCGCATCAACGACTCCGATCCCATGATCGTCGCCACGGTGCAGGTGACGGAAAAGACAGCCACGAGCGACATGGCTTGGTGGTAGCGTCGCCTGAATGCCACCGGATCCGATTGGACCTTGGAGACGAGGGGAAGGCTGAGCGAACTGAAGACCTTGGCGAAGAAAAACGTGGGGGCCGATACCAGGGCGGCCGCGGCGGCGTAGGATCCGAGATCGGCGACGCTGTAGTAGGTGGCCACCAGGAACTGGTCGCCGCTCAGCACCCCGAACATCAGGAACCCATTGATCAGGAGTGGCCATCCGAGCCTGGCCATCCGGCGAAGGTGCGGCCAATGGACCTGCCACCGATAGGAATATTCCGCGACCCGATGTGTCAGGAGGCAGGTGATCGCCCCCTTGAAGAGGAGAAGGCCCAGGACAGCCCGGACGTCTCCCAGCCAGGTCGCGAGCGGCCATGCGAGCGCGGTGATGGTGATTTGGGAGATGGCATCGATGGCGGTGGATGGCCCGAAACGGAGTTCGCGTTCGAAGCGATAGATGTCCAGATGTTCCAGGCCCCGGAACAACGCGAGCAAGGCCATGCAAGCGATCGTCCATCTTTGGTCGGGGATGTTGAAAATCCCGGCGAGAATCGGCGCGGTGCCGAGGATGAGGAGGGCGCCAACGGCGGCGGTCGTGAATTGCAGGAGATGGGCCGAGGCGATGAATCCGCGATCATTGCCCTCCGGATCCTGGACCACGAACCGCGCGACGCCGATCTTCGCCGACAGTTCGAAGAGGGCGATCACAAGGGCCAGGGTCGCGGCGATGCCGAAATCCGCCTTCGTCAGGATGTGCGCGAGGATGACATTGCGGACGAAGGCCGCGACATTGCTGACAGCGGCGGCGCCGGCCAGGGTCGCGGAGCCACGGGCTGCGGTTCGGCGTAGACTCATGAACTGGGGATTGTGGAGGAGCGAGCGGCGACCGGTTCCCGCCGACTTTCATCCAGGCCTGTCGGACCGAAGCATCGGCTCGCTGACGGGAAACAAACTTCCCTCCGAATCGGTGAGCACGGTTGGGGACGCTTCCCCGCCCGGACCCGGCCTTTGGAGACGCGACGACGGTTGGTCGCAAGGAGTGGATCGTGGGGCGGAACCTATCTGGATGCGGGCAGGTGGCCGGTGCTTTCGGTCATTCCGCGAGACGGAAGAACGACCGAAGGTCGGAGGCGTCGAGGGTGACGACGACCTTTTCATCGACAACGATGGGCCACGCCGCGCAGCCGTGCCAGGGGCCGGCGGGGGAACTGGAGGTTTCGAGCGTCCAATCGTGGATTCCGTCGGCCCAGGAGAAGCGAAGGGTCTTCCCGTCGAGACGCTCGAGTTCGATGGCGGGGCTAGAAGCGGGCCTGGGTTCGTAGGCGCCCACCGTGCGACCTCCAATTCCCGTGCCCACCAGTCGGGAATCCAGCGCGGGACGCAGTCCGTCATCGGTGGTGAAAGGAATTCCATCCGGGCCAAGGAGATCGCCCGGGTCGATGAAGCCGGGGTCGCCACCGTTCAGGTCTGGGGATTCCGGCCATCCGGACTTCGGCAGGTATCCCGGAGCTCCGCCGGCGACATAATTGCCCTCGGCTACGATGGATTCCGCGGGCCCCTTGATCTCGTACCAACCCACCTCGTCGGGGCCGGCCGCGTTGTTGGCCTCTCCGCAGTCAACGAAGACGTTATTCCTGAGAACCGAGTTGCTGGCGTCTGGTACCCCGGGAGCGGGGGTATTTGGGACGAGAAGCGTGATGGGATGGCTGGCGACGGCGACGACCGGATTCGACACCTTGGCGACCCGAAGGAAGGTGTTGTGCTCCAACCGGGTCGATGGGTGGGAGAACGAGAGCCAACCGGTGTCCACCGCGACGTTCCGGAGGAACAGGAGGTTGGAACTGTGACCGCCACCTTTTTGAGCGGCCAAGACCCCCTCGAAGTCGTGGATGAAGTTGTTCTTGAACACCACTTGGTTGTACGGATTGGGTGAATAATTCTCGATCGCGTCCGGGGAAACCTCGTGGACCACGAGGGGTGAATTGAGGATCAGGTTCCGACGAAAAAGGTGTCCTGTTCCGCCGAAGTGCATGGCGTCCCAGCCGTTCATCTGCTCTAGCGTGTTCCGTTCGATGACATGGTTCGTACCGAAGATGAACCAGGCGTCGAAACCAAGATTACGGAAAGTGCATCCTTGAATGAGCACGCCGTGGGTGCCCGCATCGAGGAAGATTCCGTACACGTTGTTGGCGGTGACGAAGCACTGAAGCGGACCCTGATCGGTCAGGACATTGGTCACCGTGAGGGCGTCGTCGGCAACTTCGGAGACGAACAGAGCTTTGGAATTCAAACCCGATATGTTCATCCGCAGGCTGGTCTGAAACACCGAGACAAAGTTCGAGACGGAGAAGCCCGCCTCAAGAAATCCTCCCGACGGGCTTAGGATCCGGCGGGTCGTGGAGTCGAATTGAAAATTGGTCCGAACCAGTTGGACGGCATCGCGAATGTTGCAGCGCAGCAGATTGAACCTGTCGCCGCCTCTGTCGACGCGAACAAAGGCATCCAGAACGGACGACGACGACTGGCCGGTGATGTCGAAGCCTTCGACCGTGATGAATGGGTGGTTGATCCTCCATCCCCGCATCACCACCTCGCCGTCCGCTCGAAATGTGATCCGGGAATTTTCGCCGACTCCCCCCCGGACGCTCGACACCCGTTCTGGATAGGTCCCCGCCGACACAATCAGCGTGTCTCCGGACTGGCAGGCCTGAACCCCTTTTCGAACGGTCCGCCAGGGAAGTTCCGCGGTGCCTGGGTTGGAGTCATCTCCCTGCGCCGCGGTGAAATAGGTCGCAGCCAAAGCAGTTCCCGAGATGAGACAAGGTGCGCAAAGGAGCAACACGCCGCGCCGGGCGGCGCGAAACAGGCGGGAAGCGGAACCAGTTCGAATCATTTCGAGGACTACCATCATGCAGACTCGTCTTGCGGGCAAGGAAAGGTGCTACGTCAATTTGTCTAATGAAATTGTCAAGCGCCCCGTTTGCGGAGAACCAAGGTCCGGGACGGATCAGGGCCGGCGGATTCGCGCCGACCCTGTGGGATTCCTTGGACAGGAGCGGCTCTCCAGTCCTTACGCGATCAAGGGCCTAGATGGAGAGCCGCTCGCGGGATGATTGGCTCACTGGGAGACCACCCGGAGATTGGCGACGGGTTGGGGGCGCGTGGCGATGATGCCCGACAGAGGCTCGAAGGCGCCGAGGCTCCACCCGGTTCCCTGGGGCCGAGGGACTCCATCGAGGTCGCGTGGCACGAGGGCGAGCGGTGTGCCGCGATCCCCAAGCGGGCTGTTTGGGAGCAGTCGATAATTGCCAGCTGCTGGATTCACGAATTTTGGGTCGCCGCCGTTGATGCCATTCGGCTCAAACCAGCCGAAGGAATCCCAGCCGCCGATACTGCCGACAATTCGGTTGAGTTTGTCCGCCCGGACAGGGAGGAATCCATTCTTACCAACGTAGTTGAAATCGGCGACGGCTCCGTTGACTTCCGAGGAGAAGCCGTACCAGCCGCGGTTGTAATTGGTGATGCCGCAGTCGATGAAGACGTTGTTGAGCACTTCGGGGTTGTGGGCGTAGTTGATTCCCGTCGCGCCGGTGTAGGTGCTGAACGCCTGATAGGTCCGGGCCCCAAAGTTGAGGGCGTGACCTCCGTTGGCGTAATTGCAACGGATGAACGTGTTGTTGTAATACTTGACCCGGGGGATGGTGCAACTGGCTTGGAATGCCACGTCGACGAAAAGATTGTTGCGGAAAGTCCAGTCGGAGATCTCCGGCATCAGGTTGCCTTCCAGTTGTGTGATCTGGGCTCCCTCCAACTTCATCGCGATGTTGTCCTCGATGATGTGGCCCCGGCTTCCGTCGCCGTTGTTGCCGAAGGTTTGGATAAAATCCGGATGGTTGCCAAGGCCGGAGACGTAGGGTGAGTTGAGGCAGAGGTTGCCCCGGATGATGTTCGACTGACCGAAGAGGCGGAACATGTCGGCATTTGGGGAATCCAGAAGTCGGTTGCCCTGGATGACGTTCCGGTTGCCCAATACGGACATAATGATGTAAGCGGAACAATTCTTGACCGTGTTGCTGATCACCAAGTTGTCGCTGGCCACGTCGCCGATCCCGAACGGCTTGATCCGGGACATGCGCCACTCGATGCCATACACGCTCCTGGTGGATGCGAGGTCGATGACGCTGTTCGACACAATGCAGAAGTGGGCTCCCAAATCGAAGTAAAGGAGGCGCTGGTACGGGGATGGCGAACCCGAGATTTCGATATTCTGAAGATGAATGTGGGAATGCCGGAGGACGACTTGGTCGACGGACGCGAGGCTCCGACCATCGATGGTGATCGGTTGGGTCGGAGTTCCGCCGGCTTTGGTGACCACTAGCTCCTTGTACTTGCCCGGGCTCGGCAGGATCGTGTCGCCTGGTTTGGCCGCGTCGACGGCCCGCTGGATGGTGGGGTAGTCCGCGGGAACCCGGAGGACCGCCCCGAAGACCGGCGCCGCCGTTTGGAACAGTGTCATCAGAACGGCGCCGGCGGCGGAGGTGAGAGTGAGTAGGGAACGTCTCTTGTGGGTGGTTCCTTGGGTCTTCAACTGGGTGGGAAATCGGGTACGAAAATTCATAAAACTAATCCTTGGTATTCGGGCGTAAGATTGTTGGACGATACGTCAAGTCGACAATTCTTGATAGGTTTGATTCAAATCCGAGACCGAGCCTCCGCCTTGGAAACTTGCAGATGGGCTAGGGTCGGGCAAGTCCGAAATGGCGGACGGGGAGGCGAAATCTGATTGCTCCGAGTTCTCGACGCCGGCCCGCAGGCAGGCGCTCAGCGCGATCGTGGCGTTGAAGAACACGATGGATTGGTCGAAGTAGGCGACGGAAATGCAGGTGGCGAGGTGCGCGAACAGGGAACATCCGATGCACCAGGGAAGAAACGCGGATTCCATGCCAATCGCCTCGATACGCCGGATGGTGACCCCCACGTTGCGGAAGGCGCACACGAACATGGCGATGAAGAGCGACATCAAGAGAAGTCCTCCTTTGACGCCCTGACCGAGGTAATGATTCGTGATGTCGGTGTGGTCCTCGCTCCAAGCGACACCGGTTGGCATCCAGTGTCGCGTGTAGTCGGTGCCGGCGAACCACCATTCGTCGAGATGCTTCCCCGCGGATTCCATCAAAGCCGCGCGAAAATGGCCCGTGCTGCTGCCGGTGAGATCAATTCGGGCGATGAGATAATAGGGCTTGGCGTTCATCGTCACGCTCAGGGCGAGATAAAGAAGCACCGCGCCGATCCGAAACTGCGCCATGTGCCGCCGCCCGAACCAAAACGCGAGGGCGCCAAGGCCGAACACGGCGCTCATGATCGGGCCGCTGGACATGGAGGTGACCACCATCAGGAGGCAGGAGGCCACCCCGATCATGGCCGGAACCTTGTACAGGCGCCAGATTGAGATCATCAGGGGCAGGCAAACGCCGCCCACCGTGCCGGCGAGGATCGGATGGGAAAAGGGTCCCTGGGCGCGGAGTTTTCCTTGGCGGATGACTGGGTCGGCGTCGACGCCCCCGAACACGGCGAAGAGGTTTCTTCGCAGAATGTGTTCTCCCAGCATCTCGAGCGCGACAGGCGCGAGGACCAGCGCGAGAAGGCGGATAAGATTGAGAGAGTGCTCCCGTCCGGTGCAGATACAACGGAGGGCGAAATAGACGCCGAGTGTATTGTAGACCAAGCCGAGGTGAAAAACCAAGGTGGCGGCGGGTTCGTGGTGAAAGAAGCTGACCACGACGAACCACGCAGCCCAGGCCAGCACGACCTTGTCCAAGCCGATGAGCCCTGTGAGGGGGCGCTCGCCTCGGGCGATGATGCGGATGAAGGCGAAAAGGACGAGCACCCGGAGGAATGTGAATGAGAACGGTCCAATCGCTATTCCTTGTCCCAGGGTGATGTAGCAGGTGCCCATCAGCAGCGGCAGCGGTGCCCAAAGCCTTGGCAGGCCGATGAGGGCTATGCCGAGGGCCAGGAGGAAGACGACGGTTGCCGGACTCATTGCGGTTCTCCCTTTTGCTCATCTGCCCGCCGCCGGCCGGGCCCGCTTCAGTCCCAGGGACCACGAGAGCTGCAGCCGGCTCTTGAAGGCCGATGCCGAGAAGCGTCCTACGCGCGCTGGAAACGCGATCCGCGCGAGGAGCAGCGCGGGCAACGAAACGAAAAGCCGGACGAGCGACGTGACCAGGACCACGAGACGGTACAGGAACGCTCCGGCGGCTCCGTGGTATTTGCTCATGAGCTTGTGAATAGACTCGCTCTTCATGAGCACGGAGAATCCGCTCGGCGCCTTGGCGCTGGTTCCACCCGCCACGTGGATGATGTGAGTCTCCGCGCAGTAGTAGAGTTTGTGGCCCAGATTGAGGACGGTCTGAGACAGGTCGACATCCTCGGCGTACATGAAGTACCGATCGTCGAACCAGCCGGCCTTGTCCAGGATCTCCTTCGGGGCGAGGACGAACCCGCCGTAGAGCTTCCGGAGGTAGGTGCTTTTTCGGGAATCGATGGTGGGAAGAATCCCGCCGAATATCCGCCGCGTGAGCCCTGAGGCGAGTAGCGATTCGACCAGGAAATTGAACGGGGTCGGAAACCATTGCAATCCCTGCTCCTGGATCTCGCCCGTGGGGTAGAGCATCTTGCATCCGAGGGCGCCGACGTCGGGGTGATCCCGGAGGCACTGGACGCAGACTTCCAGCGTGTCGGGTTGGAGAATCGTGTCGGGATTGAGGATGAGGACCAGCGGGGTTTCGACGAGCGGGCCGGCCAGGTTGTTGGCTCGACCGTAGCCAAGGTTCGACCCGGTATTCATCGTGGTGTATTCCGGGAATTCGGCCTGGGCGCGTTCCCGGCTTCCGTCCTGGGAATCGTTGTCGATGACGAGGACTTGGACCGGAAAGGTGGTGCGGCTGTTCCGCACGGAGAGCAGGCAGTCGAGGAGAAGCTGGCCGCCGTTCCAGTTGACGATGACGACGGTAAGTCCGTTGGCCGTTGGTGGGTTCATGTGTGGGCGGGTGAGGGGGCTGTGCTCTGGTCCGGCTTGCGGGAAGTTTCCCTGCGGAGCTTTTTCAGACGTTCCGCCGTGCTGAAAATCAGGAGGCTGAGCCCAGGGGTGCTCGAATCGAACGCGCCCAGCTGAAGGACGTCGTGACCCCCCATTCTTCTCTTGAACAGATAGACGCCCTGGTTGGCTTCCGGGTTCACCCCTCCCAGGTCGTACCAGGCGCAGCCGATCTTCTTGAGCCACTGAATGGCTTCCCATTGAAGAAGGAAGGCCCCGCTTTCCTGCAGGCCCGCATCGCTCGTGGCGGCGAGGAGGAAGATCCCGGTGTCGCCGCTTGGCGCGACGACCACGGCGTTGAGCAGATTGCCGTCTTTCTCGCACAGGAACACCTGCATGCGCCTCCCGGTGGGAAGTTTCCGCTGCACGGCGGCGAACTCCCTGACATCGACGGACGTCGAGAACTGCTTGCGGGCCATCATCTGGTCGTAGGCTCCGAGGAAACGGTCGTAGGCGGCGTCGGAGTCGCTTTGGGAGACGATATATCCGGCGCGTTCCGCGTTCTTGAGCCTGGTGTTCCAACTTTGTGACAGGTTCTTCCGGAGGCCCTCGATCGACTGGGTCAGGTCGACGCGATGCGTGTGGTACGGGGCGGATTCGGAAACGGGCCGGAACCCGATTCCGCGCAGGATATCCCGGGCGGGCTCGGCGAGGGCGTCGTCGGAGTAGATGTTGGGAATGACGCGGAGCAGCAGTTTTCGTTTCAGGGTGTACTCGGCATGCAGGGCCTGAAGCGCAAGTTTCAAGATGGCGGGATCGGCGTTCTGACCTTTGCGACGGACGAGGGGCCCCCACCGGACATAGGCGACGCCGCGGCGGATGATGGGGAGGGTGATGAGTCGCACTTGGGCGGCGGCCAGCACCTCGGAATTTTTTCGGAGTACGAAATGGGAAAGTTGCCGCGCCTGCCAGCTGGCCTCGCCGAAGGGGCGGGTCTGGTAGACGCTCGCGTCGTCAAACTGGCTGAGTATTCCGTTCCACTCCGGGTCATGGAGTGGTGTGGTGGTGACTTCGTAGGGGGTTTGCATTGGGGAGGGAACTAGTCAACGGAACGGGTGGCATTCCACCGGTAGGCACCGCGGATTTTGAGCGCGAATTCGATGGGCCAGTCATCCGGATCGACGGCGATCCGCCCGAGGGCGAAGGCGTCCGTCGAGGGGGACAGGCACTCGGGATTCACGGTGAAGACGCGACGATATCCGGCGGCTCGCGCCTGCGCGAGCAACGGCCCGTTGTGGGCACCGTGGGGGAAGCTGAACAATTCGACCGGGCGTTGGAGGACGGATTCGAGGTCGGACTTCGAATGGACGAACTCCCGCATGGCGACTTCGGGCGGGAGGTCGGTAAACCGCGGGTGGCTGATGGAGTGGGAACCGATGGTGACCAGGGGGTCCGAAGCCAAAGTGCGAAGTTCGTCGGGACCTAGGACGCGCTCGGTGTAGGAAGGATGGGCGGGGTTGCGAACCCAGGAGGGTCGCGAGCCCCATGAGCCGGTCGGGAAGAACTGCACCATGGGTATGCCCAACCGGCGCAGCACCGACATGGCGTTTTGGACGACGCTCTCGAATCCGTCATCGAACGTGACCGCGACCTGGAGCGGTCTCGAACCCGCCATAGGCTTCCCGTCGATAGCGACGGGGGTCGCCACGCGGACGAGGTACTCCATCTGCCGCTCGAAGAGGTGCCGGTGCGCGGCCGTCACCGCATGGTAGTAGAGGATGACCAGTCGCGGGTTGGGTGGTCGTCCCACCAGCGTGCCCAGACCGGCGGCAAGGAGGTCCATGGCATGGACTGCCAGGCTGACGACCAGTTTGATGATTCGGCGGAACACGGGATCGCTGGTTTGTGGGACCGGAATGGGCCGCCGATTCAGGACGCCGGGCCGAGGCGGCCGGAACTCCAGACATTCAAGGTCAGGATCTGGAGTTGAAGCCACAATTCGCGTTCCGACCCCTGGCCGAGCCCGGGAAGCGAGGTTCCTTTACCCAGGACCGCGGGGAGCAATTCCTGGACGAGCGGGCTGGGCGAATTCCAGAAACCACCGAGGATGGGGCTCCCGGAGGCGTAGGCCACCCAGTTGGGCCACGATCCTTGCGTGGCATGCCCGCTTCGCAGCCGGGTCAGGCGATTTTTCAGGCGCAGCGCCGCCGTGGTCGCCGCGGAGGCCCACCAACGAGCTCCGATCCGTGCTCCCGTATTGGCATCCGGGATGGAATCGTACCTCGCGCCGGTGAGGGAACGGACAGCCTTGGAGAACAGAGATCGGTTCAATTTGAAACGATACGGAATCCGGCAATAGAGCTTCATCAGTCCCGGATCCGACACCGGGACCGACCATCCGGTCAGGTGTTGCGGCACGAGCCGCTGGGCGTTGTCGCCTTCGTAGGCGAGGGGAAAGGTCCGCGCCGCTTCGAGGTCGAACACGGCGGCCGCGGATGTATCGTCGGTCTTCAGTCCGTCGAATCGCGCGACGAGCCGGTCGCGCGCCTCCGTCGCCAGCTTTGTGTCGGGCCAAACGTGGGTGAAATAGAACTCCGGATCGAACGGCCCGAGTTCCTCGCGGCCGGTGATGGGGTGCGTTCGGCGATTGAGCGGCAGGCCCTTGTAGAGGTAGTCGCAGTAGCAGCCGGTGAGGAGCCCCCGGCTTCCCTGTTCGCGCAACCAGGGCAGGACGCCCAGGAAATGGTTGTTGGCGAAACTGCCCATGCCGCCATTGATGCGGACTCCGAGGCGGGCATTTTCGCCGTAGTAATCCTGGGAGCGCCGGTACGGCAGGAAAGTGACACCGGCCGCGGCCGCGATGGCGCTGGCGGTTCGAAACTCGGTGTTCTTGGCGTCGAAACAAGTGAAGGCGATGGCATCCGCGGAGGGGTTCAGAGACGCCAGGACCGCCCTGGAGTCGAGGCCGCCACTGAGTGCGACCGCAACGCGCCCCAGCCGCGGTTGGCTTCGAAGCTGGACCGAGTTCCGGAAGGCGTCCGCGAATTCCGCGGCGAGTTCATCCTCGCGATCGGATTCCCGGCCACGGAACTCGAGCGGGAAGTAGCAACGACGTTGCAGCGTTGGTCGACCCTGCGGCGGCGCCGAGACGGTCAGCGCCATGGCCCGTCCGACCGCGCGGAGACGCCTGTAGTAGGTGAAGGGGGGAGAGACGGTGCCCGTTAGAAGGAACTCCGCGAGACTGACCCGGTCGAGTTCACCGGTATTCGACGTGGCGCCGGCGAGGATGTCGGGGTGGGACCCCAGCACAGGGGCGCCATCGCATTCGGTCTCAAATACTGGAAAGACTCCGGTGCAGTCGGTGACCAAATGCACCCGACCTGTCGTGAGATCGGCGACGATGATGGCAAAGTTGCCGCTCACGCGCTCCAGAGCTTCCAGGCCGCCGGCTTCCACCAGGGCATCCAGCGCCTTGCAGGCGAGTCCGCCGGTTCCCGGGAGCGCCTCGCCGGCGGTCCACGCCGGTTCCGGGAGCGCGACGCGGCCCGCCATGGCGGTGATCCTGGACCGATCCGGCCTCCAATACGGAGCCCACAGGTGCGGATCCTCGGTGAGCGTCAGAACCAGGTCGAATCCCGGCTGGGAGATCGTGACCGGCTCGACATGGGGAAGAAACCGCAGCTGTTCGGCCAGCCGGGAACTGGACCGCCGCGTGGGGTCCCGAAAATCGATGATGAAGTCACCCATGGGAATCGCGTCCGCGCTGAACCGGCGCCATCGCCCGACGACCTAGCTCCAGAGGCTTGGTCGTAGAAGGAGACAGTCGATCTGCTGGCGCCTGACCCAACCGATCAATCGAGGGTCTTCGACGCGGGGATGACGGGTCAGGTAGCCCTTGAGGAATCCCCAGGCGAGTCCCGCCGAGCCCACGAAGACAGGGCGCTGGCCCACGCGCTTCAGGCACTTCGCAAGCATGAACAGCGGGTGATACCCCGTGATGTAATTGGACAGGCCGAACTTGACCTGGTTCTTCCACGTGCCGTCCGCCGAACCTGTGTAGCGGTGGTGCTGGAGCGGCACGTCCTTGAAGGTGTAGGTGGTCCAGCCGAGCATCGTGGCCTTCAACTCGTCGATGCTATCCCAGCCCGGCGCCTTGATAAGGCCCCCGATCCCTTCCCAGCAGGCGCTCCGGTAGATTTTGGTGGCGCCGCGGACGTGGAAGGCCGGGTCGCCGGGAGCTTCGCAGACCAGGGATCCATCAATATCCTGGCAGATCATTCCTCCGCCGATCCCCAGCTTCGGGTCCCGTTCGAATTTCTCGAGACAACGCCGGAAATAGTCCGGGCCGAAGGAGAGATCGGAGTCGAACTTGACGAGGTAATCCCACTCCATGGCGCCAACCTGCTGGAAGCCATCGTAGAAAGCCTCGACGACCCCGCCTCCCTGCTTGCGGGCGCCTCGATCCGGGCGTCGGTGCAGTCGAATCCACGGATGGACCCGCATGCTTTCCTCCACGATTTGGGGTGTTCGATCGGAGGAGCCGTCATCGACAATGATCCAGAGGACGGGCCGGATCTCCTGGGCCGCCATGGAGGCGAGGGTGTGGCCGATGTTCGATTCCTCGTTTCTCGCTGGGGTGATGACGACGTAGCGGGGATGGGCCATGGCGGGGTAGGGATCCGAGATTGGTATCAGGCGGCGCGACGAAGGAGTCGTTTCACATGTTTCAGGACGGCCTGCGGTCGGGAGGTCCAGTCGTAGGCGCCCTGGAGCTTGGCTGAGAAAAGGAGGGGGTCGTCGGCTCCGTTCACCGGTAGCCTTGGCAGGAGGAGGGGATCGCCTCCCCGCGAGGCCCGCCCGACATTGGTGGTGGTGGCCACGGTGTATCCGGTCGAGCGCAGGAGATCCCGAAGTCGCTCGACATAGGCGAGGTTGGCGGAGGGGAATCCATACGGATGGCAGAACAAATCGATGGGCTCCTGAAGGTTTTCCTGGAGCACTTCGCGTGAGCGGGAGAGTTCGTCGCGGAGTTCCCCCGGGGGGAGGGTTGCGAGTTTGGGATGGGAAACGGTGTGGGATCCGAAACGAACCCCCGCGTTCCGAAGGTCCCGGACCTCGCTCCAGGTCAGGCATTCCCTGCCGACGAAGGTCCTGCGCGGCTCGGCGATAAAGGCGGTGGGAAGGAAGACGGTCGCCGTGAAGGATCGTGACGAGAGGGCGGGCCAGGCGTCGGTCAGGAAATCGCGGAAGCCGTCGTCGAATGTGATCACGGCGACCTTGGGCAACTCGTCGCGGCAGCGGGAGAGCGCGGCGGCGGCTTCATGCAGGGAGACGACCGAGAATCCTTCGTCGGAGAGGATCGAGAGATGATCCCTGAACAGGGCGGGGGGCGTTGCCAGGCGGTAGTAGGGATGGACTCCTGGTTCCGGGTCGTCCGACACGCTGTGGTACATCAGGATCGGAATGCGTCGGGGGGAGGTCCCGCCAGTCCTCCGGAGGATGGGCGAGACCAGATTGACCGAGACAAGTCGGTCGATACGGGGGAGCGGCATGTTCTGCGACGGGATCGGTGAGCGTGGCTCCTTGGGTCGGCCCGGCGGGGGCGCGGGGACGTTCCACGGGGTCACGCCTCCGCAGGACAAAGGCGGTCGAAAAGATCGAGGTACTCGGCGGCATTCCTCTCCCAGCCGTGCGAGTCAACGTAGTCGAAGCCTTTGCGAACGAGGTTGGCGCGCTCGGACGGGTTCTCGAGCAGCTCAATCCACGCCCGGGCCATGTCGTCGGGGTTTCCCGACTCGAAAAACTTGACCTCGCCGGCGCCGAAATAGAAACGGTCGATCTTGGTGCTCGACGCGAGCACGGGGACTCCGGCGGCCATGAACTCCATGATCTTGGTGCTGTACGCCTCGTTGCCGAAGCCATCCGCCATTTTGGGAACGATCCCGATGTCCGCGGTGGCAAGGAATTCAGGGACCTTGCTGATCGGGACCGAGGGGAGGATCCGGACCGCGTCCTGGAGGTCGAGTTTTTGAGCGAGTTCCTGGAGTCGCTGGCGTTCCGGACCATCGCCGACCAGATGGAGTTCAACTTCGGGATAGCGGACCCTGACACGGGCGAGAGATTCGATGGCGATGTGGAGTCCCTGGTGGTGATAGAAACCGCCCGGAAAGGCGGCGATCAACGGTTGGCGGGTGGGATGGGCATGGCCCCGTGACTCCGCCAGCTGTCGGTAAGGTTGCGTGTCGACGTGATTCACCATCGCGGAACAGCGTTCCGTGAGGCTGGTGCGAAGGGCGACCTTGTCGCGCCAGAGGTGATTGGAAACGATCACGTGATCGGCGAAATGGCAGGAGAGTCGTTCGCACAGGAGGAGCGCCCGAAACAGGGGCGAGCCGGGCCGGGTCTTGAACTTGCTCGCGTAGAATTCGGGCAGGAGATCGTGAAGGTCCAGAATCACACGGCTCCCGCGTCGTTTGGCGAACCAGGCGGCGAAGACCAGAAAATCGGGAACATTGTGGACGTGAATGACATCGAACTGCCGGATCTTGCGCAACTCGTTGAGGAGCCGGGATGACTTGTAGAAGAACGACGCCATTCTGCCCGCGAAATCGGTGATCTTCTTTTCGTCCCGGACCCTTCCCTGAACGTGGTAGACCCGAATGCCGGGGAGGAAGCGGGAGGGAGGGGCCGGCCGGCCGCCGGAGGCGGGGGCGTCGGGACTCGAGGCCGGGCGGAGGGTCAGGACGTCCACGGTATCACCCCGGGCGGCGAGGGCCTTGGCGTACCGTTGAACTCGATTGTCCTGCTCGAAGAAACTGTACGAGAGCATGCACGCGTGACGGGGGCGGCGGGGACCCCCCGCGGGGTAGGCCGAGCGGGCGTGGCGACTCACCTCGCGTGGCAGCCCATGCCAGTAGCCGCCCGAGTATTTCTCGCGAAGATGCTGGAGGAATTCCTGGTACAGCCGGACCGGGTAGTCCTTTCGGATTCCGCGGCTCTCACCCGCGTGGGACACGTAGTCCGGGTGCAGGTTCAAGAGCACCATTCCACCGCGCTCGGCGATCCATTCCACCTTCTTCTTCCAGAGGCTGATGTCCTCCTGGCCAAGGAATAGAAATAGGGTCGAATCCTGGGGCAAGGTGTACGGAAGCTCAATGTAGCCATTCCTGGATTTCGCCGGCGACTCCGTACCACCACTGGCGGCCTGGCCCGCGATTCCGGGGCGCGAAACCCAAAATGGGAAGATCGTGGACGCGGCGTCGGGTTGCGGTTCGATTGGATCCGTGTCGAAGGTCGATGCGTCGTATTCGATCTCGAGGTCGTGGAGCCATTCCAAGCGATGGAGCATGAAGGCCGACCTGAAACCGCAGACGTTCCATTCCCGGATGTGATGATTGATCCGTTCCGCGTTGCGCCGAAAGGCCTCGCGGGAGCGATAGAGCTTTCCGTCGTGACGGAGGTCATGGACGCCGACCTCGAATCCGCGGGCCGACAGCTGCTCCCGGAGTTCGACCGGGACCCGGTACTCGCCTTCAGGGACAAAGTTGAAGGAGGACTTGAAGCCGAGCTTCTCTTCGACGGCGGCAAGGGCCATCGTCTTCCTCAATCCCTCGGAACCTTCGACATCGTGACTCAGGACGACGGCAAATTGCTTGCCACCTGGCCATCCCGGCCAATTGGCCGGTTTGCGGCCCGCCGCTTCATCGATCGGCCAATCGGCCCGAGGATTCCCCAGGGCACGATGGGAATACCATTTCCGCAGGAGGGTACGCATCCGGTCGGGTAGGTACGGCTTGAGAGCGAAGTAGAGGTTATTGCGGAACATGCCCCGTACGGTTCGACGCCATGGGATGAGGGCAGGCTTCGCCCCGGTCAATTCGCAAATGACGCGACTGACGACAAAGGGAGTGTGCGCATGGACACAAATCAATGCCTCGGACGCGTCCCCATCGCGTCCTTGGACCAAGTTGTTGACGACTACAGATCGGGGTCGAGGCTACGGGGAATGTACCGGCGGTGCTTGTTCAGCACGCCCGCGACATCCGCCCTGGATTGCTTCAACAGCCCGGTGACTTGCCTGGCGAGATCCCCGTGGGTCTTTTCGGATTCCAAAACCAGGAGGGTCATGTCCAGAAGACCGGCGACCCTTGCCGTGGCACTGGTTTGGGTCACGGGAGGAAGGTCGAAAATGATGTAGTCGAAGTCGCTGGCCTTCATCTTCGGGAGAAGGTTGGCAAGCTTCTTGGGAAGCACGCCGACTTTTCCGGGCAGTCCCGTTTCGTTCAGCGCGGCCATGTAGAAGTTGTCGTTGACCTTCGCCGCGGAGCGGGCGTCCTGGTCGAGGACGGCCGCGACGCCGGTGGCTTGCTTTCCCCGGTAGAACGCCTGGACCGACGGCCCGAGATCCGGATTGGCGTCCACATAGAGGACATTGCCCTCGCCGGTTTCCGAGAGTGAGGCGGCGAGATGAGTCGCGAGCGTTGTGGAGCCGGCGCTCTTGCCGCAGCTGGTGATGCCGACAAGCTTGGGTTTGTGATGCAGTTCCCGCAATTGGAAGTGCATGATCACCCTGTCCCGCAGCGCCTCCGCGTAAGGCATCAGCGGACTGAGGGCCTCGTCGGAATCGTCGGCCGGAACCCGCGCCCCGGGCTCGTCCGGGTTTTCGGAGGAAGCGTCCGTAAGCGCGCGCGCGGCGTCGAAGGGTTTCGCGGGCAGCGCCATGCGGGGAACGGTGAGAAAAACGGGGATGTTGAGATTTCGTGTGACCTGGGACGGTCTCCTGACTGTCTGATCGCCATAGAACTCGAGGCCGAGCGCGAGGCCGAGACCGAGGACAAGGCCGCCGGCGACGACGCCGCCGACAATCTGGTAAAGCAATTTGTTGTCAGGCGTAGGCGGCGACGCGGACTGAACGATGGAGATGTTGGCAAGCCGTCCGGAGGTCAGCGCCGCGTCCACCCGGGCTTCTTCAACCGCGCTGGAGTAGTAGCGGAAATCTTTATCGAAACTGGTTCGCTTACGCTCGAGTTCGGCGATATCCGGATCCTTGGCATTGAGGGTGGCCTGTTCCGCTTGGATTTGGGCCAATTGACGCTGGAGGGTGCTCCATCGCGCTTCCAGGCCCGCGACCCGGGCGACTTCCAGAGTTCGATCAATCAGGGGTGCTGCTTGAGTGCCGCCTGAGAGGTAGGACCGGGGCGCCAGGGAGGCGGCGTAGGTCGAGATCCCTGGATTCGCGGCTTCCAGATCCAAGCGGTCCTGGTCGAGCTTGCTGATTCGATCGTTGACCGTGGTGACGAAGACGCTGTCCTCGGTGTACTGAAGGAGCAGGTCTTGTTTGCGCTTCTTCAGGGCATCGAGCTGGGTGAGAAGGCTTTCGTAGGAGGAGAGTTTTTCCCTGGAAATCACAGGAGCGGCGGGCGCGGGTTCCGTCGGGCTGTTGGTGGCGGATTCCGTCACGTTGGTCGCGCGGTATCCGAGGGCCGCCCGTGCTTCGGCGAGTTGGGATTCGGTGGCGAAGAGTTCCTGCTTGATCCGGGCGAGTTGTTCGGAGTTGGCGCGTTTGGCCTCCTCCATGCTCGCTATGCCTAGAGAGTCCTTCAATTGGCGCAGCTGCGATTCCACCTTTTCGAGATCCGCCCGCCGAAGTTCGGCCTGGCGACCCAGATCGTCCAAGACGCCGACCGCGCGGTGAACGCGGGCGTGCATTCGGAGGTAGCCGGCGACGAGGTTGGAGAGAACGGTGCGGGTGGTCGTGGGATCTTCGTGGCGGAACGAGAGCCTGAGGACGTTGCTTTTCCGGGGCGAATCCACGCCGATTCCGGCCCGCACGACGGAGGCGGCGGCCAGAAGGGGATAGTTGAGGGAGGTGACGTCCACAATATTCGATGGGCCCACCGCGGCGGCCACCTCCTCGGCAAGGTCCAGACTCGTGATGAGATCCATCTCCGAATTCAGGATATTCTCGCCGCGGGAGTCGGGGGACTTGATGGCATCGCCGTCATTCATCGGACTGACCGAATGGTTTTCCTGGACATACCGGATCAACAGGCGGGCTTCCGAGGCGTAGATGGGTTTCTGGGTCAGGAACAGGTAGACGCCGGCCGCGAATCCAGTAAGTGAGAAGAGAATGATCTTCCACTTATGACGAAACAGAATGTAGAAAATGTCCGAGGGGCGGAACCGGCTTAGGGGCGGCTCGACCTGGCGGGCGCCGATTGAGATGGTTTCCGGGGGCTTCAAGGAGATAGAGATTTGACTGTGTGGAACGAACGTCAAGAGACGAAACGATACATCACTGCTCCCAGGGCGCGGCTGATCGGGCGGGGAAGTCGACGGAAGACTCGGTTGTGCCAACCCTGGGCACGGTCCGGCGTCACCACGACGCAACCCAAGCGCACGTCTTGACGGACGTATTGTATCAAGCGTTCCTCGCCTCCCAGACCCAATTTAAAGCGACGTAGACCCTGATTGTCGAGAGAAGTTCTTCCCAGGTCGAGCGCTGAAAAGCCGAGTTCCGCGCACCGACGGATTCCCTCCCAGAGGACAAGATTATTGGGGCGAAGGTCCAGATGTGTGTCGGCGGATGCGCCGAACTTGTAGAGCGCGGATCGGCCGAATCCAAAAAAGACGGCCCCGGCGACCGGGGAATCGCCGTCCAAGGCCAGAATGACGAATCCAAGGCCCTTCTGAATGAGGTGCCGGTGGATGTTCCGGAAAAAGCCGAGCGGTTGGGGCGGTAAGCCATGTCGTTGGCGAGTCAGGCAATGCAACCCATAGTACGCTTCAACATCGGCCCATTCGCGTCCCTCCTTGAGCCGCAAGGGGCTGCGAACCGCCTTCCGAAGCGCGCGGCGCATCGACGGGGAGCATTGCTGGAGCTGTGGTTCCTCCGATGCATGAAGTGGGATGACGTGGCCGTGGAAGACGACCGAAGGCAGGAGTCCCCGGGTCCAAACTTCGCAGTCCCGCAGTTCGATGAATCGGCATTGGCGGGCTTCGGCTGTCCGGAGCGCGGCGGAGAGGAGGGGTTCGGACAGCGCGGACGTTTCGAGGGAACTACGCGGGCCAAAATCGAATCCGGGCGCTTGGGATGTGTCGGAGGCGCGGGAACCCTGGGGGAGCAGCGGGGGACAGCCGTCCGTGAAGGGAAGGGAAATACACCGGCGGCCCCTCCAGCGTGAACCGGACTCCATCATCGCAAGAAGCCCGATGAGTCGCCCATCCCTCCTTTGGACCACGTAGCGCGGAGTGAATCCGTAGGTGCCGACCAGCACCTTGGCCCAGGCGGCTGTATGGAAGATGGTCGCGTTGGGATGCTCGGCCAGGGACTCATCCCAATTCGGAGCGGCCACGGGATCCAGGATTTCCGCCGTGGATTCCGTTCCGGACGGGAACGGAATAGTCGGCCGATTCCCTGGGTCGGCGTTTCGCGAGGCAGGCATACCGTCGTGAACTGGTTCCCCGAACTTCCGGCTAGACTCCAAGTGTTGTGGGCATCGATGTTCGCGCCGGGTCCGACCGGACCGCGGACAGACCCTGGAAGATTCCCGGCATTCGGACCGCGGCGGCCGGGTCGTGTGCCGGGGTGGGATCCGGGCTCCGGCCCGGGCTGAGGTTCATGCCGCGGGTGCGACCGAGGCCGCGACACGGGCGGGCTTTTCGAAACCCGGAAGCGTTCGGATCACGCGGGCGGGATTCCCCACCACGACCGCGCCCGGAGGAACATCGCGGGTCACCACGGAGCCCGCGCCGACGAGGGCGCGTTCACCGATCGTGATTCCGCAGAGGAGGGTGACGTTCGAGCCGATGGACGCTCCTCGCTGGATGACGGTGGGAAGACAGGTCCAGTCGGCCTCGGTCTGCGGGCTGCCGTCGTCGCAGGTCGCCCGCGGAACGAGGTCGTTCGTGAACATGACGCCATGCCCGACGAAGACGTCATCCTCAATGGTCACGCCACTGCAGATGAAGGTGTGGCTCGAGATCTTGCACCGTTTCCCAATTCGGACCTGTTTCTGGATTTCGACAAACGTGCCGATGCGTGAGTTGTCGCCAATCTCGCATCCGTACAGGTTGACGAACCCGAACAGTCGGACATCGACCCCCAGCTTGACGTCCGGCGCAATGAGTTGGAGGTGCTGGCGGTCCGAGCTCATGCCTGGAGGGCTGAAGATCGGATCTTGCGCGAGGATCGAGCGGGTGCGGTGCCGTTTCGGGAGCGTCGTTTGGGAGCGACGGTTCCCGATGGGGCGGACGAGGGTTTGGAGTGTCCGTTGCCGTTGCCGGCGTGGCCGGAGCCATTCCCATTGCCATTCGATGCGGGCGCCGGGTTGGCCGAGGCGTTGGTCTCAGCAGGGTTGGGTGTTCCAAATCCCGCCAAATCGACCCGAGCTCCATTGAGTTCGAGTGAACGCGACGAAGCCTCGAGGATGCGGACGAGATTGAGCGCCTGCTGGCCGTCGCTGATGGGTCGGTGGTTGTACCGGATGCAATCGACAAAGTGCTGGCACTCCACCTTCAAGGGTTCCTCCTGTTTCACGTACGGGATGTACTGGTCCCCGTAGTGGTAGGCGTAATGGAATTCAGCGAACGTGTCGTAGTGGGGAGGAGATTCCACGCGTGCGTCGAAAACGCGGATTTTTTCCAGGGGCGCTGTGTCGTCATAGACGATCATCCGGCGACTTCCGACGATCGTCATCTCCCGGATCTTGCGGGGGTCGAGCCAGCTGCTTTGGACGATAGCGGAGCGGTTTTTCGAGAATCCCAGCCACATCGTGGTGATGTCCTGGACACGGGATGAGACTGTGGGGCTTCCCGAACAATTGAGGCCATGCGGCACCTCGCCGAAGATGTGGAGAATGATCGACAGGTCATGTGGCGCCAGATCCCACGTGACATTGATGTCCTTTTGGAAGAGCCCAAGGTTGAGGCGGCGGGCGCAGATGTAGCGGATTTCCCCGATGTCTCCCGCGTCGACGATCTGTTTGATGCGTCGTACGACGGATGAGTACAAGAAAGTGTGCCCCACCATCAGGACCACACCCTTGCGGCCAGCGACGTCGATCAGGTCGGCGCATTCCGCGGAGCTTCGGGCGAGCGGCTTTTCCACGAGCACGTGCTTTCCCGCCTCCAGGGCCGCTTTGGCCATGGGGTGATGGAGTCCGACCGAAGTGGCGACGACGACGGCGTCGAGTTTACCCTCCGCCAGAAACTTCCCGTAGTCCGTGAAACCCTCGACGTTCGGGTAAAGCTCCTGGATATGCTTGAGGCGCTGAACGTTGAGATCGCAGACGGCTCGCAGCCGGGCATCGTGAAGCGAGGCGAAATTTCGAATCAAGTTCGGTCCCCAGTAGCCGCATCCGACGACTCCGACATTGATTTTTGAAGCCATGATAGTGGGTAGAGAAAGTTCCGATGGGTTTCAGGTCGACGCAGGCTCGAGGGAAGACGCCCTCAGGCGTCGGTAGCACCTTGAACCTGAACCGCTGTCGGCGATTTCAGATCAACCGAGGCGCTACGGCGACTGGCAATGGCTTCAACGAGCTGCATTGTCAGAGTAATCGGCGTCAGCGCCAGGATCTTAACGTCCTGAATCGGAGATTGCGCGCGGGAGTATTCGATATCGAGTTCGATCATGCGCGAGAAGGTGGTGCGATTCTTCCCGCTCACCTGCCAGAGACCGGTCAATCCCGGCAAAGAGGAAAACCGTTCGAGTTGATGATGTTCGTATCGTTGGAGTTCGAAGGGCGTGCATGGACGTGGACCCACGAGGCTCATTTCGCCCTTCAGCACGTTGATCAACTGAGGGAGTTCGTCCAAACCGAGCGCCCGGAGGATCCGGCCGAAGGGAATGATCCGCGGATCGGCGGCGTCGAGTTTGCGCATGGGAGCGTCCCCTCGCTGAAGTTGACGGAAATAGTCCTGATGGCCCCCCGTGTCGGCTCCCATTCGCATCGTGCGGAACTTGTAGCACCTGAACGGAACGCCGTTGTGGCCGACGCGCTCCTGAACAAAGAAGAGCGGTCCGCGGGAGACAATCAGGATCAGCGCGGAACAGAGAAGCCAAACCGGGAGAATGATCGGAAGACTGACGAGAAGTATGAGGAGGTCCAACGGGTGCTTCCATCGTGGAACCGACTGGACGACAAAAGGTTGGAATCGCTGGCCATTCGTTTGTTCTCCCTCCGCCTGGGCGGATTCATAGGCAAAGGATGTCGAGGTGTTGGTACGCATGAGAGTCTCCGGAAATGGCGTAGCCGATAGCGGCCCTAGAAGGAAAACTCAGATCAGCGGCAGCAAATCGGCTTGGGTAAGCCGGGCTGGCTGACTGAGTGTTTCACCTCGGGTCCGTTTCATTCTGCTACGCCGTCGAGTTAGTTGTTGTCGGCTCCTCCATTTTCGGGCGTCATCCGATCGACGACCGCAATCCGGCGAAGCCAGTTTCTTCTTAACTCGTCCGCCAACGTTGGCTATTTCCCCTAACCCGCGCGTCGGACGTGGGCCTATAACAGCAATCACTAGGGAGATTGTCAACACGTGATTTTTTAGCGGGTTATGGGTGCATGGTTAAACTCTTATGGTGAAATTCCTTAGCATCATGGCGCGCTGAAGCCTGTTGTTGGAAACCCGGCCGGAGAAAACAGCCGCGGAAGTGGGAGATCCCCAGGACCGGTTCAGCGACGAAAGGCCGTTGCCGAGCTGTACCCGGTGGAATGACGTCGGTGGGTGCTCGGTCGGAGAAGCCCTCGCCACATTGGAGAACTGAACTATCTCAAGTCATTTATGTTGAATGACTTGAACGTGCAGCCATCTCGGTGAAGCGGCGAGCTTGGAGCCCCGTTCGTGGGCGGAACGGGAGGGGGTGGGAGGAAAAGCGCGGCTAGCAGCCCTTCGCCGCGGAGCTCTCGGAGAGGCTCCGGCGCCATTCGACGACGGCTTCCGGCTTCTCGGCGCGACAGTCCGCGCCCGGGAGCGCCGGAGAAGGAGGGGGAGAGGGCTGAACTGCTCTACCTCGATCGGCGGAAGGCTTTTTGAAGCATGGCGAGGCTCTTGGGAACGGCCGTCTTGGCGGGTTCCTTACCTTCCATCTCGAGGGAAACATAGCCGGTGTAGCCGGCATCTTCGAGGAGGCGGGCGATGCGTCGATAATCGAGATCCAGGGTGTACCATTCCCCCCCACCTGGGTAGGTCTTGGCTTGGACGAACACGGTTTTTGACGCGATGGCGGCCAGTTTGTCGTAGGGGTTTTCGAGGAAATTGCCCGTATCCATGAGCGCGCCGAGCCAGGGGGACTGGACCGAGTCGACCAGTCGGAGCAGCCCTTCCGGTGTGTTGGTGAGGCCCCAGTGATTCTCAAGCGCGAGGAGGACGCCACAGGACTCGGCTTTTGGGAGGCACCGCTCGATGCACTGTTGGCACCACCGGAATCCGTCGTCCTCGGTGTGGCCGGGTAGAACCGGTTCCACGCCGCGGGCCTTCATCAGGTCGTCAAAGCTGGGGATCGTGTTCCAGCGTCCCGAGTTCAGGCGGATGCACGGAATGCCGAGTTCGTACGCGATCTCAATGCACTTGAGGGTGTGATCGACCTGTCGCGACAGGACGTCGGGATTGGGGTCGACGAAGTCCTGGTGAATGGAAAGGCAGATGAGATCAACGCCTTGGCGGAAGGCGTGCTTCTTCAGACGTTGCAGGTAGGCGCGATGTTCCCGGGTGAGGGGTTCCCGTTCGGGGATGTCCATCTGGCGGTGGAGAATGTCGACGCCCTCGGCGCCAAGGGCCGCGGCGTTTGAAATGACGGATTCGACGGAGACCTTTTCCGTCCTGAAATGCCAGTACGAGTAGGTGGAAATCCCGAATTTGATGCGGGGTTTCGGGCTGGGCCGGGCCGCGGCGGCCGTTGCCACGGAAGCTGGAGTGAGGGCGGCCGTCGCCAGGGTCGAGGTCGCGAGGAAAGAGCGGCGGGAGCAGTGCATGGCCGTCACGATGCGGGACAGCCGGGACCTGGGGAATCCCAAAGGAGGCGGACCCCTTGTTCAATAGTAGTACGCGGTGTTTCCGCCAGGACCGCCCAGGACGCGCTTCTTGATGCTGGCCTTGTTGCGGACGATGACGCTGCCGTCGGCCTGTCCCACGGGTTGGTCCGGGGTGAGTGAGAATTCGAGGAAGTGCTTGCTGACGTTGCCGGCGTCGAATTTTCCGAGGTGGCCGACGTCCCAGATCTTCGTTCCCGGGCTGTCGCTGACGCGATGCGTGATGAAGGCGCGACTGGAATCGCATTCGACGGTGGTCTTGGGCCACTCGGGTTCAAGGTCGGTCGCCAGGGGGTCCCGGCTTCCGCTCACCGACTGGTATTTCATGTTGGGGAAGTTCGCGAGCCACATGTAGGGGGTGTAGACGTTGGCGGCGGTCGTGTCCCAACCGCCGTAGTCGCGGGTGGTCTTGTCCGCGAAATTCGCCGGGCTCGCGTAGTTCAACCAGACCCGGCCAAAGGACTTCGCCGTGACGGGGCAGATGAGAATCCAAGTGTTGTTGACGTAGGAGCCCCGCAGGCTGTCGACGATGCTGTCCTTGCGCCCGCCGAGCCGGTGGTAGTCGGGGCTCCCGTCGTCATGCTTCTGGAATTTCCCGTCGTTGTCGTCCGCGTAGAGGATCTGCGCGAGGTACTGCTGTCGGATGTTGTTGAGGCAGGCGGTCCGGCTGCCCTTGTACTTTGCTTTCGCGAGGGCGGGAAGAAGCATGCTGGCGAGGATCGCGATGATGGCGATGACGACGAGGAGTTCGATGAGGGTGAATCCGCCCCGAACCGCGATTCGCCGGGGGAGTGCCGTCCTGCTTCTTTGCATGATGAACGGAGGTACTACGCCTCCTGTCGGGGCGAATCCAGCCCGGAACGCGCCGCCGACGAACGCTCCACGAAGCGTTGGAAGGGATTCACCAGGCCGCTTCGAGGAGCGCGATCAATTCCCCGGCCGTGAGGGCCACCGGGTTCCCTTTCATGCTGCTGGCGGCCATGGATTTTTCGGCGAGATCGGCGAAGGCGTCCCTGGGAACGCCCAGATCCCTCAGGGCGGGAGTCGCGAGCCCGCGAACCAGCTGTTCGATCCATGCGACGCCGTGTTCGGGGGTGGCATCGGAACGGCCGGTCAGGGCTTGGGCGAGGGCGGTGAAACGAACGAGGGCGGGCGACTCCGGGGAACGTTCACGAAGCGCGCGCACGTTGAGGGACATGGCGTGGGGAAGGAGCGCCGCGCACCGCGCCATGCGGGCTGGGGTACTTGCCCCCAGCGGCGCGGCGAGCCCATGTGGACGACGCCGAGACCCTTGGTGAGGGCGATGCCTCCCAAGAGCGCCGCGAGGGCCATGTCGGTTCGGGCCGGCAAATCCCGGCCGTCGGTCACGGCCCGCTTCAGCGATCGGGCTCGGCGGCGGAGCCCTCACCAATGCCGGTCTCGGCGTCGTCCACGGGCTCGCCGCTGGGGGCGATGCCCCAGCCCGCACGGCGCGGTGTGCCGCGGCGCTCCTTCCCCGCCATGTCCGCGCTTCGTGAACGCTCCCCGGAGTCGCCCGCCCTCGTTCGTTTCACCACCCTCGCCCAAGCCCTGACCGGCCGTTCCGATGCCACCCCCGAACACGGCGTCGCATGGATCGAACAGCTGGTTCGCGGGCTCGCGACTCCCGCCCTGAGGGATCTGGGCGTTCCCAGGGACGCCTTCGCCGATCTCGCCGAAAAATCCATGGCCGCCAGCAGCATGAAAGGGAACCCGGTGGCCTCCACGGCCGGGGAATTGATCGCGCTCCTCGAAGCGGCCTGGTGAATCCTTCCAACGCTTCGTGGAGCGTTCGTCGGCGCGTTCGGGCTGGATTCGCCCCGACAGGAGGCGTAGTACCTCCGTTCATCATGCAAAGAAGCAGGACGGCACTCCCCCGGCGAATCGCGGTTCGGGGCGGATTCACCCTCATCGAACTCCTCGTCGTCATCGCCATCATCGCGATCCTCGCCAGCATGCTTCTTCCCGCCCTCGCGAAAGCAAAGTACAAGGGCAGCCGGACCGCCGCCAGCAACATCCGGCAACAGTACCTCGCGCAGATCCTCTACGCGGACCGACGAGCGCGACGGGAAATTCCAGAGCATGACGGGGCCCCCGCCGCGGCTCGTGAGAGCGGGACTGTCGTCGGCAGCCTGCAGGTCGGCAACGCGGATTCTCGTCTGCCCCGTCGCGGCGGGTCCTGGTTGAACTACGCGAGCCCAGCAGTACTAGGACAGAGTCCGCCGCGTTGTTGGGACGCGCCAGCATCATGTGTGCTCCCAACATGAAATACCGATCGACAACGGGACCCCTGGCGGCCGACAGGCCCGAGTGGCAAGACCCGCCGTCGAATGCGGTTCAATCGCCTTCATCACGCATCGCGTCAGCGAGCAGCCCGGGTCGCGGGACGTCGGCCACCTCGGAAAATTCGACGCCATGCGAAACACTTCGTACCACCGGATTCCAAATGGGGTGACGACATCATCACGAACGCGTCAAAAAGCGCATTGCTGGGCGGTCCTGGCGGAAACCGCGTCGCTACGACAAGGGGTCCGCCTCCTTCCCCAGGTCCCGGCTGTCCCACATCGTAGCCATGCGCCTTCCGCCGCTTCTTTCACCGCTCATTACTGGCGACAGCCTCGCTCCAGCTTCCGGCGCCAACCAAAAACCCCGCATCAAATTCGGTTACCTACTCGTACTGGCATTTCAGGACGAAAAAAATCTCCGTCGAATCCATCGACCCGCGACGTCGACATTCTCCGCCGCCGAATGGACATCCCCGGGCGAGCCTCGCGACATCGCATACCTGCGGCGACTGAAGAAGCTTTCCGCTGGAGCGTCGGTCTCATCTGCCTTTCCATTCACCGAATTTCGTCGACCCCAATCCCGACATCTGTCGCATTTGGGTGTCCGCCTCCAAGTGCGACGAGACGCGTAGAACTCGGCATTCCGTGCATCCGCGGGGCGGCTGGGACACGATCCCGGCTGACGGCCTGATGTGACGTGGGGCCGGTTCTACCCGGCCGCACCGAGGACGACGGACCACGCCAGCAGTGGAAATCGAGCGGTGCCAAAGCCGAGTCTGTGGCGTCGCGCTTGGCGCGGAGTCACCAACGCGCCGGAAGGGGCTGCTCCGGCCGACTCGGTCCGGAGTCTCGGCGCGCTCATGGATACGGGCGGCTCTCGAATTGCGACCTGGCCGCCGCCGTGTCCAAGTAAGAGTTTTGCGTGCATCGCCCCTCTCAGCAGCTGTTTCACTCGGGATGGAAGACGAAGAGACCCGCCAGGATTACAAACCTCGCCATGCTTCAAAAGCGCTCCGCGTCGAGGTAGGCAGTTCAGCCCTCTCCCCCTCCTTCTCCGGCGCTCCCGGGCGCCGGCCTCGCCGAGAAGCGGAAGCGTCCGTGGCGCCCTCCGGAAGCTCGCGGCGAGCTGCTGGCCTCCTCCCAAGCCTCCCGTTCCGCCACAGCTCCAACTCGCGAGATCTACCGAGATGGCTGCGCGTTCGAATCATTCAGCATGCTGAGACGGATTCCGGATTCAATGTGGCGAGCTCTCCGACCGAGCACCACCGACGTCATTCCACCGGGTTCCCAACTCGGCAACGACGCTCGTCGCTGAGCCGGTCTGTAGATCTCCACTTCGAGGCCGTTTTCCGACAACGAGAGCGTCACAGAGGGCCATAGGATTTGGCCATGCACCCATAACCGGAACAATCTCCCGTGTTATAGGCCCGTCCGACTTATCGCGTTGAGCGTTGGCGGACGAGTAGAAGAGCTGGCTTCGCCGGGCCCGAAAATGGGGAGCCGGCCTCAACAACCTAGCCGACGGCTGTAGGAAATTCGAGGAACACTCAGTCAGCCGAGTTGCTTACCCAAGCCGATTTTGCTGCCGCCCAGTGAGTTTTCCTTCTACAGAGGCCGCTATCGGCTACGCCATTCCCGGAGACTCTCGTACTCGACGTCCGCTGCCTATGAATCCGCCCAGGCGGGGAGAACAAGGCGTTCAACCTTTGTCGTCAGTCGGTTCCCACGTGGAAGCACCGTTGAATCTCACTCATACTTCTCGTCAGTCTTCCGATCATTCTCCGAGTTTGGCGCGCTGATCTACGCGGACCGCGCAAACTCTTTGTTCGAACCGGGAGCGCGTCGGCCGCGAGCGTTCGGAGCAGGACACGATGACACGGCCGCGGGACTGACTCGTCAACTCAGCGGACGCTCCATTAGCAAGCCGCCGATCGCGGATCGACTCGGCGGGACCGGAGCTCCCTCAGTTGATCAACGTGCTGAAGGGCGAAATGAGCTCGATGAGTCCGTCCATGCACGCCTTCGAACTCCAACGACCTGAACATCGCTCGAACGGTTCCTCTTTGCCGGGATGACTCCTGGCGGGAAGAATCGCACCGCCTTCTCGCGCATGATCGGGCTTTCGGCTATCCTTCTCCCGTGTCCGGTGGGACGTTAAGATCCTGGCGCTGACGCCGATACTCTGACAATGCGGCTCGTTGTGTGCCAGTCGCCGTAACGCCTCGGTGATCTGAATCGCCGACAGCCGGGTTCAGATTGTTGCGGCGCCTGGTTGTCTTCCGGATAGTCTCTACCCACTATCATGGCTTCAAATCAATGTCCGTCGTCGGAAACGGTTCGAAATTCACCTCGCGGCTGCAACAAGTCTGCGGTCTCAACGTTCAGCGCCTCAAGTATCGAGCCCACCCCGGAGCGTCGAGGGTTTCACGGACTTACGGGAAGTTTCTGGCGGAGAGCAAACTCGGCTCGCCCTCGGTCGGACTCCCCTCACCCCATGAAAAGCAGCCCCTGGAAGACGGAAGCGTGCTCGTGGAAGGTCGGCCGTCGCTGGCTTATGATGCTCTTGTACTCATCCGTCGTACAGCGCATCAAGCAGATCGTCGACGTCGGGGAAATCCACTACATCTGCGCCCGCCGCCCGAAACCAACAT
>CALNYA010000022.1:0-50280 GCA_942490575.1 uncultured Verrucomicrobiota bacterium | reverse complement strand
CACCCGGTGCTTCCGAGCCAAGCGCGGAGTGTACCCGGCCGACCCCAAATCGCCGTAGTGAGAACCGACACCTTTTTCTGGCCCAAGCGCCAGGGCGACTCCATAAGCCCGTGCGGACGATCCATCCTCGACGGCCCGGGGAACACCGAAGCCCCGATTGACATCATCACAGGGATTCATACTACGCTGTCCGTCCATGCGCTCCGTTCATGGAAGACTTTCAATGTCTTCATGGTCCCCTCGGGTTTCTTTGGCCTGCTTGGGCTTTTCGGTCTGACCGGACTTCCAGGACTCGGAGCGGAAGCGGCGGGGGAACCTGGAGGAAAGGTTGCTGCTGCTTGAACAGGCGGCCCAGGCCGCTCCAGCGATCAACACCGGCGATAACGCCTGGATGCTGGTCAGTTGCGCGCTGGTGCTGCATGATGACCGCGCCCGGCTTGATTCTCTTCTACGGCGGGCTGGTGCGACCCAAGAACGTCCTCGCCACGATGATGCACAGCATGATCCTGATGGGCGTGGTGTCCCTGCTCTGGATGGTCTTTGGCTACAGCATGGCCTTCGGCGAGGGAAACGCCTTCTTCGGCAATCCGTTGCAGTATCTCATGCTCAACGGGGTGGGGGCGGCGAACCCAATCCCGACTACGCCGCCACCATGCCCCATCAGTCCTTCATGCTCTTCCAGATGATGTTTGCCATCATCACGCCGGCGCTGATCAGCGGTGCGGTGGCGGAGCGCATCAAGTTCAGCGCCTATGTGCTCTTCATGGTGCTGTGGGTCACCATTGTCTACTTCCCCCTCGCCTGTCACATGGTCTGGGGCGAGGGCGGTCTCTTCAACTGGGTCGGCGGCGGGAAGATTCCGCGTCCTCGACTTCGCGGGCGGCAACCGTGGTCCATATCAGTTCCGGTGTCTCGGCGCTCGTTTGCGCCGTGGTCCTGGGAAGACGCGACGGTTTCCCGCACGAGCCGATGATGCCGCACAACGTGGTGCTCAGCCTGATCGGCACCGGCCTGCTCTGGGTGGGTTGGTTCGGCTTCAACGCCGGCAGCGCGCTTTGGGCGAATGCCATCGCCACCGGCGCCCTCGCCGCGACCCACTTCTCCGCCGCCGCCGCCGGACTGAGTTGGTCCGCCATGGAATGGATCACCCGCGGCAAACCGAGCGTCCTCGGCGCCGCCTCCGGCATGGTCGCGGGGCTCGCCACCATCACCCCGGCCTCCGGCTTCGTCACCATTCCGGCGGCCCTCCTTTCCGGGCTGCTGGCCGGGATCTTTTGCTTCCTCGCGGTCACCCAGCTCAAGGCCCGCCTCGGGTACGACGATTCCCTCGACGTGTTCGGCGTCTACGGCGTGGGAAGTACGCTCGGGATGTTGCTGCTGGGCTTCCTCGCCAGCGCCGAGGCCAACTCCGCCATCGCCTCCACGTTCACGGTGGGCGACCAAGTCGTCTCCCTCGTGGGGCGGCGCCCGTCAGGCCTTGAATCAGGGTCATCGCCATCCTTGTCACCGCCGCCCTCGGCGGAGATCGTCACCTGGATCCTCCTGAAGCTGATCGATTCAACGGTCGGTCTGCGGGTGTCCGAAGAGGACGAGAACGCGGGCCTCGATACGACCCAGCACGGCGAGAGCGCCTACAAGTGCGTGAGCGCTCGCGACGCGATGCGATGCGACGCGATGCGACGACGGGACGTGGCGACGCGGCGGAGACAAAAGGAACCGGCTAAGTCAACGGCCCTGCATCCGGTAAAACCGGGCGACCCCAATGGTCTGGTCGACGTGATCGAAGTACCCCGTCGACCGGTATCGTGTTGGTCTTCAACGGAAGCCAAGCCTTGAGGTCCGCCGAGCCTTGAAGGACGTAGGTCACTCCCGTGGGACCCAGGCAGCGCACGACAAAACCGTTGGGCGGCAGCTTGCCCAGCGGTTCCAAACGGGCTGGCGCGGCGGCCGTCGTTTCGACTTCGACACGGTAGCTGTCGAAGACCATGAAGTTGTCGCCCGGACTGCCCGGCGTGCGAATGGCCCAGACGGCGTCCACGTCGCCAAAATCCAGGACGGAGCCCTGGGTGGTGACCGCCAGGTTCGTCACGAGACCCACTCCGCCCAGGGACGCGGACCATCGGTTCGTCGAGAAATCGATGTGGACATCGAGAACGTAGGGGACGGCATTGGTGAAACTCCGCCCTGTGGCGACGAACTTCCCGTCGTCCAGCAGGTAGTTGATCTCCAGCGAATCGTTGTCGAAATCCAACGAAAACAGCCGGTCGCCCTTCACGTTGTAGAGGCTCCAGCGGAAGTCGTCCCGATTGGCCCGCGCCGACGAATCCTCGCTGATCGACATGAGGACCGTGAAGTGGACCCGCGGCGGGTTGGTGACGCCCGGGGTGTAGTTCACCGGCCGCCAGACGTTCAGGAAATCGCCGTTGTTCGTCGGCGCCACAAAACCCACGAAAGCGTTCTGACCTTCGCCCGGGAAGAAATCGCTCAAGAGTCCGTTGCCGCCAAAAAAAAAAAACCAAAGCCCACCCATCCACCCTGGCCGATCAAGGTGAGTTCTTCGTCATACCCTTCGGATTTTTCGAAGCGGGTCTCATACAGCAACTGGCGCCGCCGCGCCCGCCGACATCACTCCGACCAACAACCATCCCAGCATCCCGACTCCCCACCGCATCCCTCGCGAATCCCACATGGCTTGATCGACGATCATCGGCTCCCCCATTCTGGCCGGGGCTCTCCCCTTCCCGTCCGCCCGCTCAGCTGGCCCGGCTCCCGCCGGATGGATCCGGAAGGGCTGGCTCGGGACGGCGCGGGTGCCGACGACCGGACGCTCGACCGCGGGGCGCTTGGGGCGCTGGGAGAGACAGGCGCCCGCATGGCGGGTGAGGGCGCCGAAAACGACTGCCGCGGAGCGCTCGGCGCGCCCGGGTATCTCCGCGAGGGCGCCGAGTACGAAGGACGCGATGCTGGAGACGGCGGCGAGTAGGAGGGACGCGATGTCGGAGACGGCGTCGACATCGGGTACCCTCCCTGACGGTGTCGGAGAGTAGGTGGCCGCCGGCGGGCGGGAGAAGTTCACCTTCGGGGCCGCCTGAGGAACGGCCGAGCGGGGAACCGCCTGACGCGTGTAGGGTCTGCGCGGTGGGGGCGGTGGGGGCGGCTGGGGAGTACACGCCGTGTCGGCTATCCGCCGCGGTCTTGGCGGCCGGGTTGGGGGAGACCGAGCGGGGCGCCGGCGTCGCCGACCCCGGCAGGTAGCGCGAAGGGGATCCGACAACGGAACCGGCGTGGTTCGGGCGGGTCGGACCCAGCACGGTCCCGGGCGACGGCGCGGCCACCGCGCCGGAATTATAAGTGGCAGGTCTCGGCCTCGCGGGCCTGGGGCTGCGAGCCTTGGCTCTCCGCGTGGTCTTGGGAATCGTTGATCCGTAATTCGCCGGCGCGGGCGACCGCGCGACGGAGGGCGACCGGGAAGGAACCGCCGCGGGGCGGGTCGACGCCGCATTGGGACAAGCCACCGCGTTGGGCGCCTGGGAGCGGCTCGAACCATTGAGTTCGATCGGCTTCGCCGACGGCGACGCCACGAACCTCGAGTCGTAGCCGGGACGCGACGGGATGCCGGAGAGGCTCCGGGCGGAAGGCGTCGAAACCGCTGGACTGGCGCTCGCCGAACTGGGGCGCGCTTCCGACCGTAGTGCCGTCGGTTTTCCGCCGGATTCAGCCACGGAGGTGGGCCGATACAGGACCATCCCGTCCTTCGAACGTTCCATGCGATCGACGCGGATCGATCGGTCCGCCGTTTCCGGGAGCGGCTCGATCTGGGCTTTCGGGATCTCCGCCCGCGACTTCCTTCGTGGCGACCGTCTGGTAGCCGACACCCTCGTTGATGATGGTGTTGTTGTTCTCGTTGATGACGTTGTTCACCACCGTCGAGTTGTTGTAGACGGTCTCGGGGCGTGGCTCGGCCGGGATCGCGTGGTGATACACGTTGCGCCGACAGAAATTGCCGCACGACACGAACGTGTAACAACTGAGGGACAGGCCGAACCCGGAAACCGACCGAGACGGAACTTCCGTACCAGGTCAGGGCCCACGCCGGCCCCGTTGCCGCAGGCGGGCGGCAAGGCGGCCCAACCCACGTACGAACCGCAGATTCCGCCACGTGACCCAATCCCTGCCCCAGACGGTACCCGCAACCCAGCACCAGCCCAGAGCCCGGGTAGGTGCCCCAACGCCCGTAGTGGAATGAGCCCAACCCCACGAATACTCCGACGACCAGTACCAGCCCCAATCCGACCAGACCCCAGCGGCCGCCCTGACTGTACGGCGTCCAGCCGGTGTCCACGGTCACCACGGTCGGCTGCCACACCCACCTGCAACTCGGAACCCGCCACCAGGATCCGTAGGGCGAGAAGTTTTCATAGAAGGGCTGGACCTCGGGCGGGGCATCGGCGGGCACCGCCGCCGTCGGCTCCGGCAAGCGGCGCCGGGCCGGCCAACTCGGAACCCTCGGCCGCCATCTCACGCCCCGGTTCCGTCGCCTCGCCCCGAGCCGCCAAGGACGCCCTGATCTCCGATACCGCACCCCCGAGGTTCGTTTGCAACGCGGCGATTTCAGCCTGTTGTTCCCTCAGTTCCGACCCGCGCCGCATCATTCCCGCCACGACGCCATCCGGAATCCCGATGTCCCGGAGGTAGAGGATGTCGTCCAGGGTGAGTTCGTACGGAATCGACGAATTCGCCACGTAAGCCTGCACCACCTCCTCGCCCGCCCCGGCCTCGACGAGTTCGATCACCTTGGTGACTTCCGCGGGCAATTCCCGTTGCGCCCGTCCTGATCTCAGGGTTGGCGCCACCGCTGGAGCCGTCCCGGAATTCACACCGTTGGTCGGGATCGCGCCTTCCGCCAGCGGCGCGCCCCCGGGTGCGCCTTCCGGCGTCGTCGTCACCGCTTCGGCGCTCGTGCCCTTCGGTTCTGCGACACCCGCTTGCCAGCAAGGCCATCGCCGCCGCCCAGCAAGCAACGGTACGTTTCAACGGCTTCTTCATAGATTCCCTACGGTTGTAGTCCTTTTCTTGTGCCAGGCAATCCCCGAATTCATGCCGCTTCCGAGGTTGCTTTCCGTCCAATGGACTCGCCCCCCGGCGACCCTATTCACGGTGCGGATCAACCCTCCATCCCATGATCCGGGGTACGGCCGGAGATCCGGCACGGACTAACTGGCTCCCAATGGGTTCCGACTTTCTCCTCCCGGCTTCCTCCGCGTCATGGATTTCCCTAGAGTCGCCGCGTGCCGCCCAGCCTCACCTACCTCGAACGTTGCCGCGACCTGCTCGCCACGGTCGCTTCCCAAATCGATCCCATCCGCCAGGCGGCCGACTGGTTTTCCGCCACCATCGTCGCGGGCCGGATGGTCCACCTCTTCGGTTCGGGCCATAGCCGCATCCTGGTCGAGGAGATGTGGCCCCGGTACGAGTCGTTCCCAGGATTCAATCCCATCGTCGAACTCTCGCTCAGCTTCCACAACCTCGTCGTGGGCGCCAATGGCCAGCGCCAGGCGATGTTTCTCGAGAATGTCCCCGGCCTCGCCGCCCGCATCCTGCGCAACTTCGATCTTCAACCCGCGGATTCAGCCCTCGTGATCTCCTCCAGCGGCTGCAATGTGGTTCCCATCGAAATCGCCGAGGGTTTCCGCCAGCGCGGCGTCCGCGTCGTCGCCATCATCTCGCGCGAACATTCCCTCGCCAGCACGAGCCAGCGAACCGACGGACGGCAAGCCCCAGGATTTCGCCGACCTCGTCCTCGACACCGGGGCCCCCGTCGGGGACGCCATGGTTCATGTGGCCGGGCTCGACACTCCAGTGGCGCCCGGTTCGACGGTGGGCGGATGCCTGCTCGTCAACTGCTTGAAAGCCGAGATCGCCGAACGCCTCACCGCCGCCGGCCATCCGCCCAAGGTGCTGTCCGCCAGCGCGATCGTCGGAAAGGAACGCGCCACGGCGCTCTTCGAATCGGCCTACGACGAGCATGCGCGCCGACTGGCTCGGCTTTATCAGGGCCTTGGCGAAGAAGCCCCCGGCCAACCGAAGCCAATCCCGTCGCCATGAAACTCCGCCTCCCGCGCCCCTTCCGAGCGGCCCCCTTCTTCGTCGGGTTGGTCGCCTCCTCCTTGCCGCCGGCCTTCCTCGAACTCTTCGGGGCCGACGCGAAGCCTTGCCGGAGCGCCTCGCGGCAGCCGATGTGTCCGGGCGGCGGCTCGGCTCGCCGGCCTGCCCTTCACGGAACCCGAACAGGCCCAGATGCTCGGCCTCCAGCGAACACTCGACACGCTCGCCGCCCTCCGCCAAATCCACTTCCTCGAACGCGGCGCCCCCGGCGCTTCGGTTCGATCCCCGTCCGCCTTCGTGGAAGCCTCCCGTTCCTCCGGACGCCCCCTACGAACCGGTCCTTCCCGGGGTCCGGCGACCCGAAAGCGCGGACGACCTGGCCTTTTTTTCCGTCGCGGAACTCGCGGCGCTGATCCGCGCGCGGCGGATCACCTCCGTTGAACTCACGCGCCTCGCGCTCGATCGGCTTCGCCGGTACGGGCCCTCGCTCCGATGCGTCGTGACCCTGACCGAGGACCGCGCCCTGACGGCGGCCAAAGTGGCGGACGCGGAAATCGAAGCGGGACGCTGGCGCGGGCCCCTCCACGGCATCCCCTACGGCGCGAAGGATCTCCTCGCCACGCGGGGGATCCCCACCACCTGGGGGGCCTCCCCCTTCACGAACCAGGTGATCGACACGGACGCCGCGGTCATCCAACGCCTCGACCGGGCCGGGGCCATCCTGGTGGCCAAGCTGTCCCTGGGTGAGCTCGCGATGGGCGACACCTGGTTCGAAGGCAAGACCCGCAATCCCTGGAAACCCGATCAGGGCTCGTCCGGCTCCTCCTTGCCGGAACGCCGGCCGCCGTCGCGGCGGGTCTCGTCCCGTTCGCGATCGGTTCGGAGACCCTTGGATCGATTGTGTCGCCGTCCCTCGTCTGTGGCGTGTCGGGTCTCCGGCCCACCTTTGGCCGGGTTCCTCGAACCGGGGCGATGACCCTTTGCTGGTCCCTCGGACAAGGTCGGTCCGCTCGCCCGAACGGCGGAAGACTGCGCGATGGTCCTCGACGCGATCCAAGGGACGGACCCGGGGGATCCCTCCGGCATCGAGGCTCCCTGGAGCGGCCCTTCCTCCCCGCCAGTCGCCCGATTGCGGATTGGCATTCTCCAATCGGACCTGGAGGAAGATGGCGCCAACCGTTCGAATCATCTCGCGGCACTGGCTGTCCTGAGATCGCTCGGCGCGACCCTTCGGCCCGTTCAACTCCCTGACCTGCCCTCGGCACCGCTTCACCTGATCCTCCAAGCGGAAGCCTCGGCCGCCTTCGACGAATTCACGCGAAACCACCCGGACGATCAACTCGTTCAGCAAGAACCTCGGGAACTGGCTCAACCTGTTCCGGTCCGCGCGCCTGATTCCCGCCGTGGAATACCTTCAGGCCAACCGACTCCGGCAGCGGCTTGTCGAAGCCATGGACGAGCTGTTCCAGGAAATCGACGTCCTCGTCGCGCCGGCATGGAAGGGCAAGTCCCTCCTGTTCAGCAACATGACCGGGCACCCCTGCGTCGTCGTCCCGCACGGAGACAAATCCGACGGCGCTCCGGCCGGGATCTGCTTCCTCGAGGCCTCTTTCGCGAAGACGATCCGCTTGCGGTCGCCATCGCGTTTCAGGGCGCCACGTCCTGGCATCGCCAACGTCCGGACCTCTCCGACTGCCCGTCCCATGACACCCGGGCACCCCGGACTGGCTCCCAGTAGGGACAGCTTATGCGCATACATGTTTTTAAAATCTAGCTCTGGAATTGGATGATGGATTTCCGGGCCCCAAGCGGGCATTGACTCGTCCCTTGGCTGTCACTCAGTTTGCCCCCGTCTATGGCCTTTCCCAGTGCGGCGTCCCCTTCCCGGGTCCTCCTCGTCGAATGCGCCGATCATCCCGGTCTCGTTCATGGCATCACAGGCGTGCTCTTCCGCCACGGCGCCAACGTCATCGGCAATCAGGAGTTCGTGGATCGGCCGACCTCGCGATTCTTCATGCGCACCGAATTCGAAGGCGCCACGGACGAAACCCGCTTCCTGGCCGAGGTCAGGGCGGTCCTGCCTCCGGATTCCGATGTCCGAATGTCCTCCCAGGCCCCCAAGAGAATCGTCGTCCTCGCCACCCGCGAACACCATTGCCTGGCGGACACCCTCATCCGGAACGCGTACTCGGAATTCAACGCCGACCTCCTGGCGGTGATCAGCAATCACAACCACCTCGAACCACTGGTCCGCCGCTTCGAACTACCCTTCCACCACGTCTCCCACGAGGGCCTGGACCGGGGGGAACACGAGCGGCGGATCATCGCGCGGATCGAGAGCTATTCCCCCGATTTCGTGGTGCTCGCCAAGTACATGCGCATCCTGGGACCCGAATTCGTCAGCCGCTTCCCACGCCGCATCATCAACATCCACCATTCCTTCCTCCCGGCCTTCGTTGGTGCCCGCCCCTACCACCAGGCCTTTGAACGCGGCGTCAAAGTGATCGGCGCCACCGCGCATTACGTCACCGAGCAACTGGACCAGGGCCCCATCATCGTCCAGCAGGTCATTCCCGTGGACCACACCCACACGGCCGAGGACCTCCAGCAATACGGCCGGGATGTCGAACAACTCGTGCTCGCCCGGGCGCTTCGCGTCGTCTTCGAAGATCGGGTCTTCCTGTGTGGCAATCGAACCGTCATTCTCGACTGACGTCGCGGCCGCCGTCCGGCCGCGACCAACAGTCAACCTCCATCCCGATTTCGCCTGAACTCCAATCCTCTGCGCACCACCGTCATCGGCAGCTACCCCTTCCCGGGGCTGGGCTCGAGTTCGCCTCCGACCAACCTCGACAAGTTCGGCCCCGCCGACATCGCCGAGGCTCAGGAAGACGCGGTGATCGCCGCCATTCACGACCAGGTGACCGCCGGACTCGACGTCATCACCGACGGCGAGCAGACCCGGCTCGACTTCAACCTCTCCTTCTACGGCTACATCGCCGGCATCGACCAGTCAGCCCTCGCCGCGCCACTTCGGCCCCCCGGCGCATGACCAGCGCGGCCGCCACGCCATCACCGGTGAGTTGGCCGCCCCGCGCGGTCTCGGCGCCGTCGAGGAGTTCGAGCGGCTCCGGCGCCTCGCTCCCGCCGGTCTCGTTTTGAAAGCTTCCGTCCCCGGCCCCTACACCCTCAGCGGACGCCTGGTTCCGAACCAACAGTACCCTGATCGCTACGCCGTCACCGAGGCGCTGCTGCCGATTGTCCAGCAGGAACTCGCCCGCCTGGTCGCCGCGGGTTGCCGCGAGATCACCGTCGATGAGCCGTCAATGTCCTGCTACGCCCACCGCGAAGATCCGACCCGCTTCGTCGAACTCTTCAACCGCACCGTGGAGCCGGTAGTGGGCAAGTGCACTCTGCCTCCGACCCATCTCTGCTTCGGCAATTTCAAAGGCCACGCCGTCGGCCTGCGCCGCTACGCACCGATGTTCCCGGCGTTCCTCGGTATGAACGTGGACGAGATCCACGTCGAGATGGCCAGCCGCGAATTCGCCGAGATCGAGATCATCGCCGACCAATTGCGGCCAAAGTGACGTGTGCCGTCGGCATCGTCGACGTAAAGAGCTACTACAGTCGAGACAGTCGATGACATCGCCGGCCGCGTCCGTCTCTGCCTGGATACACGCCCCGGCGGACCGTCTGAGTTTCGCCCCGGACTGCGGCCTCTCCCATAACCGCTCGCTGGGCCGCCAGGGCGAAAACTCTGCCAACATGGCCGCCGGCGTCCGACAGGTCCGCGCCGAGCTGGGTCTCTGACCGCCGATTCGGCGGACGGCTGCGAAAAGCCGACAACGGCAGTTTCGACCACGGAAGGCTGGGAACGCACGGAAAGGGAGGGATTTGGAGAAGCGGTGGGTATCCTCGCGGAGTGACCCAGGACTCCCTCCGCAACCCACCAGCATTCCGTGCTTTCCGATTCCTCCGTGGTTGTTGCCGCCGTTTTAGGTTCACCGAATCCCAGGTCCCGCGGGGCGCTTCCGGATTGGCCCGGCGGCGGGATCCGCCCCACACTCCCCCGGTGATCGCCCTGATCGACTATGGTTCCGGCAACCTCCGCAGCGTGCACAAAGCCTTGCTCCGGGTGGGAGCCATGGTCCGGATCGTGCGACAGGGGGACGAACTCGCCGGCGCCTCGGGGCTGGTGCTTCCAGGAGTGGGCGCCTTCGACGATTGCGTCCACGCGCTCCGTCGACAGGAACTTCTGGAGGCCACGCGCGAATTCATCCGCGGCGGACGCCCCTTCCTCGGAATCTGCGTGGGGTACCAGGCGCTCTTCGAGCGGAGCGAGGAATTCCAGTCGTGCGCGCAGGGAATGGGGATCTTCGGGGGCCCGGTCGTGCGATTCACGCCGAAGCCCGACCTGAAGATCCCCCAGATTGGTTGGAACCAGCTGCGGATCGCGCGGCCGGACTGCCCGTTGTACCGGGGCATACCCGACGGGAGCCACGTCTACTTCGTTCACAGCTATTATCCACAGCCCGCGGACCCGTCCTGCGTGGCTTCGTGGACGGACTACGGCGGGGAATTCGCGTCATCGGTCTGGAGGGACAACCTCTTCGCCACCCAGTTCCACCCGGAGAAGAGCCAGGCGGTGGGCTTGGCGCTCCTGCGCAATTTCGCGGGACTGGCGGCATGCGCGGTGGGACCCAGATCAAGGGACGGGCTTTCATCACCACCGGATCCGGCCGATCCATCGGCGGCATCGACAGGCGGCTTGCCAAGGCGCGCGCCCGGTCCTCACACTCCCCACCGATCCACTATGGCGCCCAGGGAACACTCTCGATTTGTCCATTTGTGCTCCCGTGGCTATCGCGGCAGGCGTGGCCGTCTACACCGTCACGCTGAACCGCTGGGTCGCCCTGGCCGGGCTTGACGTTGTCTCAAAGGTCGCGGGCTGGGACTGGAACACGATGCAGCTCGGGCCCGTGACGTTGCTGCTCACCTGGCCCATCCGCTGGCTTCCCGGAGCGAGCCAACCGGTCGCGTTGAATTTCCCTGCCGCCCTTCTCGCGGGCGTCACCCTCGGGCTCCTCGCGAAATCGGTGGCCCTCCTGCCCCACGACCGAACGCGGGAACAGCGGCAGCGGGAACGAAACGCCTTCAGCTTCCTGACGATTCCACTGGCCTGGATTCCGCCGGTGGGAGCGTCGTTGTTCCTCGCCCTCCAGCTCACGTTCTGGGAAAGCGCCACCGCGATGACGGGCGACATGGGGAACCTCGCCTTGTTCGCGCTGTGCATCTTCTGCTTCCTCCGGGCGCGAATCCTCCAGGACGACCGCTTCCTCGCGCTCCTTTCCTTCGCGTTCCGGAGCCGCCGCCTCGAAAATGATTGGGGCGTCATCGGCTTCTGTCCGCTTTTCTTCGCCGCCATCCTCTGGGCCAAGGGCATCAGCTTCTTCGAAGCCGGATTCCTGATCCGCACGACCCTCGCGGGCCTCGCCGGAACCCTCTTCTACCTCATTCCCCCGATCGCGCTCCAGGCGAGCGGCCATGGGGACGGGTCGATTCTCGAACTGGCTGCGAACGCAACTGGGTATCCAGCGGACCTACATCTTCGCCTTCCCGCGCGCGACTCTGGCGTTCTCCAGCCTCGCCTCGATCCTCCCCCCGCTCGTGATGGCCATCCGCTGGCCGACCACGTTCGGCGACATGAGCGCGGCGGGCTCCGCCATCACGAATTTCATGTTCCGCCTGGTTCATGTCGCGTTTTTCGCGGTCTGCGGCTGGGCCATGTTCGACCCGCCTTTCAGCCCCAGGCAGCTCGGCTTCGGATATCCGTTCCTCCATTTCTATTTCCTCACGGCCCTCTCCCTCGGCTACTTCGCCGGCTACCTGCTGCTGGTCTTCAGCCAGGAACCCGAACGAAAGATGAAGCTGCAGTTCCGACGGCATGCAGGCCCTCGGCCGATTGGCCGCCGGACTCGTCGTGATCGTCACGTTCGTGGCCGTCGCCGGCCTCGCCGTCCGGAATCTTCCCGCCATCCGCTTGCGCCAGAACGGGCCCGTCCTTCGTGAAATCGCCGCCACGCTCGCCGACGTTCCGCCCGGAAACACGGTCCTCACCAGCGACGACAACGAAATCCTCATGCTCGCCGTGGGCGCGTTGAGGGACCGAAACGCCGACGAAGCCGTCATCCCCATCCACACCGGCTACCTCCGCCGCCACGTCTACCAGCGGCACCACGAACTCCGATACGGCACCCGTTGGCCCGCGCTCGCCATCGAACGGCTGAGCGATCCGTTGGGCGACGATGTCGTCCTCCGGCAGATGGCCGCCCTGACCGTCTCGAACCGGCTTTTCTACCTCCACCCCAGCTTCCCATCATTTCGAGATCTTCCACCTCGTCCCCACCAACACGATCTACGCCTTCGACCGGCAGTCCACGAACAGCTTCCTCGCCCCAGCCCTGGCCATTCGCCCAATTCGAGGCCGTCCACCAGCACTGGACCAAGGTCCGGGAGCAGTACGTCGACAATCCCGTCGTCGCCCGCCTCCGTGAATTGCGGGTGAGCAACGCCCCGTTCATCGGCGCCCACCTCGCTCGCGCCCTCCAACACCTGGGGCGTGGCCCTCCAGCGCCGAAATCGCATCGAGGACGCCGGCCGATTCTTCGAAGCCGCCAAGGAGTTGAACCCGGTAAACATCTGCGCCGCCATCAACGTCCGGTTCAATGAAAACCTCCGCGCGGGACGTCGCGACCCGATCACGCTGAGCGAGGAGTTGTCGGATCAGATCGGTCGGTTCCGCGACCTCCCCACCTTCCTCGCCATCTGCGGTCCCGTCGACGAACCGTCGTTCTGTTTTCAACTCGGTCGCGTCTTCGCCGACGGCAACCTCCATCGCCAGGCCGCCGCCCAGTTCGCCCGCGCCATCGAGTTGCAGCCGGGCTCGCTGGAAACCCGGATGTGGCTCGCCAACGCATCGCTGAACGCCAATTTCCCCGGGCACGTCCTTCAGATCGTCGGCGAAACCCGAAACCTGGAGTATGGAACTCACGCCATCCCAGTCCACCGACCTCTTCGGCCTCGAGGCGTGGGCCCACTTCCGGCGCGGCGACTTCGAGAAGGCCCAGGGCATCCTCCTCGACGCCGAGCGCCGATTTCCCGAGCGCCAGGAACTGATTCAGACGCTGACCGACATCTATATCGCCGCCAACCAGACGCTGGGTGGCGCTCGCTTTCACGGAGAAGGCTCGCCGCCCGACTTCCAGGCGATACCCCGCCCTCTCATCACCAAGAGCGCCCTCCAGATGCAGATGGGCGCCGTCAACGAAGCGGTCAAAACACTCAACACCGTGCTCGCCGACAAACCCGACTTCATCCCCGCCCTCGTCAATCGGGCCATCGCCCTGACCCAGCTCAATCGCCTCGACGAGGCCGGGCAGGACTACCTGAAGCTCCCTCGAAACCGCCCCGAAAATGGAGTCGGTTTACTACCACCCTCGGCGAAATCGACTTCCAGCGCGGTCGCGCCGCCGAAGCCCGCCGCCACTACCGGCGCTTTCTCGAAACCGCAACCACCGGCAGCCCCGAGGCTCGGACCGCCCAACAGCGACTCGACGCCATCGCAGCGGGCAAGACTGGCGGCTGATCCCGCCGGTCCCGCGTCCTCCGCGGGCGCATCGCCCAATGCGGGTCACCCACGTCATCACCCGCCTTGTCGTGGGTGGCGCCCAGGAGAACACGGTCGCCTCCGTGCTCGGACTCCACCGCCTCCCGGGCGTGGAAGCACATCTCATCAGCGGGCCCACCACGGGGCCCGAAGGTTCGCTCGAATCCCAATTCGCCGGCACCCCGGATCTCCTCACACTCGTTCCCTCCCTCGTCCGCCCCGTCCGCCCCGTGCTCGACTTCCGCGCCTGGGTCTCCCTCACCGCCCAACTGCGCCGACGTCAACCCGACATCATCCATACCCACAGCGGAAAGGCCGGCATCGTGGGACGCCTCGCCGCCCGCGCCGCCCGCATCCCCCTGGTCCTCCACACCATCCACGGCCCCTCGTTCGGCCCATTCCAGGGATCCGCCGCCAGCACCCTCTTCCGGACCGCCGAACGCATCGCCGGACATCTCACCCCCCACTTCGTCGTCGTCGCCAACGCCATGGCCCGCCAGTACCACGCAGCCGGCATCGGTCACCCCCACCGATTCACCCGCATCGTCAGCGGCTTCGACCTCGATCCCTTCCTCCGCGCCGGTGACAACCCCGGTCTCCGCGCGCGCCTCGGCTTGTCCCCCAGGATTTCGTGGTGGGCAAGGTCGCCCGCCTCTTCGACAACAAGGGCCACGAGGACCTCATCGCCGTCGCTCCCGACCTCGTCCGCGACCTTCCACGGGTCCAGTTCCTCCTGGTCGGGGACGGCGAAAACCGCAAAGCCCTCGAGCACGAGATCCTGCGGCGCCACCTCTCCCGCTATTTCATCTTCACCGGCTTGGTTCCCCCGGCCGAGGTCGCCCAGTACGTCGGGATCATGGACATGCTCGTCCACCTGTCCCGACGCGAAGGCCTCGCGCGGGCGCTCCCGCAGGCCCTCGCCGCCGCCCGACCGGTCGTCGCCTACGACTCGCGACGGCGCCAACGAAGTATGCATCAACGGCCGGACCGGCTATCTGGTACCGCGCGGGAACATCACCGCCCTTCGCGAGCGCATCCGACTTCTCGCCCCGGGACCCGTCGCTGCAGGCCCAGTTCGGCGCCCCGGGGACGCGACCTCGTCCGGGAACTCTTCCCGACGCGACGCATGATCGACGACCTCCACGCCCTCTACGAGCGACTCCTCCGGGGCCACCGTCCCCGGCGCGCGCCATCCCGGTTCTCCTCCCATCCCCAAGCGGAGCGCGACGCGGGTGACCTTTTCCCTTCGGCCTGTACCTCGCCTCGCTGATCGGCGCGCTTCCTCGCCGCGTTCGTCTCCCTTCCCGCCTGGCGCCGATGGTGCCTGCGCGCCGGCCACGTGGACGACCCCGGCGCCCGCAAGATCCATGCCGAACCCGTCCCGCTCTCGCCGGCGGCCTCGCCGTGATCACCGGATTCCTCGTTCCCATTCTCGCCGGCGCCGCCCTCCTGCTCGCCGTCGAAGCCTCCGGACGCCAGATCCCAGGCCTCGACGCCGACACCTTTGGCCGCCTCGAGTACGGCTTCCGGGGCGCGCCGTGTCGAACTCGCCGTCATCCTCCTCCGGGTCGTCGGAATGATGATTCTCGGGTGGCTCGACGACCGCCACGAACTGGCGCCCGCCCCCAAGTTCGCGGGCCAGTTCCTCGTCGCGCTGCTGGTCGCGGCCGGCAGCATTCGCATCACCCTGTTCGTCCCCAGCCTCGCCGTCAGCTACCTCGTCACCGTCCTCTGGATCGTCGGAATCACCAACGCGCTCAACTTCCTCGACAACATGAACAGGCTCTGCGCCGGCATCGGAGCCATCGGCGCCGCGTTCTTCGCCGTCGCCGCCGCGCGCCACGGCCAATACCTCGTCGGCGCCATCGCCCTGCTCGGCACCGGCGCCCTTCTCGGGTTCCTCCCGTGGAACTACCCCCGCGCCCAGGCTTTCCTCGGCGATGCCGGCAGCCACGTCGCGGGCTTCCTCCTGGCCGTCCTCGCGATCCTTCCAGCTGCACTCCCCCGACCATGCCATCGCGATCGCGGTCCTACCAGCCCGTCCTCGTCCTCGTCGTGCCCCTGACCGACCTCGCCAGCGTGGTCTGGATCCGCGCCCGGCTCGGTCGTCCCCCCTGGATCGGCGACACCAACCACCTCTCCCATCGCCTCGTTCGCGCGGGGCTTTCGAAGCCCGCGGCCGTGGCCCTGCTCTGGATCGTCGCCGTCCTCGGTGGCGTCTCCGCGATGCTTCTCTAACCCGGACTTCCCTCGGCCAGCCCCTTGAAGTGATGAGCTGTCAACCGCCATGAGGAATGCGTTTGACGGAACAGTTTCCGACCGAATCCGAGCCCTGGGACGGAGGGTTCTCGGCGGCGGACGGATCTCCAGGGACGAAGCCCTGTTCCTGTTTCATCTCGAATCCACCGCCGACATCTTCGACCTGCTCGCCTGGGCCAACCGCATTCGGGAGCATTTCAAGGGCAACCAGGTCCACCTCTGTTCCATCGTCAACGCCAAGGCCGGCGGCTGTTCGGAGAACTGCAAGTTCTGCTCCCAATCGGCCGCCTACCAGACCGAGTCGCCCCGCTACGGCTTCGTCGACCCCGAACCCGCCCTCGAAGCGGCCGCCGAAGCGGGCCGCCACCAGGTCACCGCGCTCGGACTCGTCGCCGCCTGGAAGGGCCTCAACGAGGGTCCCATGCTCGACGAGGTCTGCGACCGCGTCCGCGAACTCAAGGCCCAGGGCCAGGTCCGTGTCGACGTGTCGCTCGGGATCATCAAAAGCCCGACCGTCGCCGAACGCCTGAAGGCGGCCGGAGTCGAGTGCTACGGCCACAACCTCGAGAGTTCCCGCCGGTTCTTCCCGGAACATTGCTCGACCCACAGTTTCGAGGACCGGCTCCAGACCATCCGCCACCTGAAGGACGCCGGTATCCGGATCTGCTCCGGCGGCATCATCGGCATGGGGGAATCCCGCGAGGACCGCTGCGATCTCGCCCTCGAACTCCGCGAGATCGGCGCCAACGTGGTGCCCATCAATTTCCTCAATCCCATCGAAGGCACGCCCTTCCGAAAAGCTCCCTCCCATCCCTCCGCTCGAGGCGCTCAAGACCATCGCCTGTTTCCGGTTCCTCCTCCCACGCCAGGGATCATGGTCGCCGGCGGCCGGACCAAGAACCTGCGCGACCTTCAAAGCATGATCTTCGCCGCCGGCGCCAGCGCCCTCATGGTCGGGAACTATCTCACCACCCTCAACCGGCCCGTGGAGGAGGACCTCAAGATGATCGCCGATCTCGGCCTGAACCCGTCGTGGGACCATCACTTCGAGGATCAGGATGAGGCTTCCTGCGACAACGCGGACCGTCAACTTGCGGCAGCCATGCCGAGACCGAGACCGGGACCGAGACTTCGGACTCCGTCCCAGCACCCGCCGCGGTCGTGTGAAGGCGCCGGCGCTCCACCAAACCCCATGAATCACGAAGTCCAGGATTTCGAAAAGCAGGTTCTCCAACGCAGCCGCCAGGTCCCCGTCGTGGTCGACTTCTGGGCCCCCTGGTGCGGTCCCTGCAAAATGCTCGGTCCCGTCATCGAAGGCCTCGCCCGCGCTTCCGGCGGCAAATGGGACCTCGTCAAGGTCAACACCGAGGAGCAACAGGCCCTCGCCATGGCCTACAACATCGCCAGCATTCCCGCCGTCAAGATGTTCAAGGACGGTGTCGTCGCCGATGAATTCGTCGGATCCCTTCCCGAGGATCAGATCCGGCGCTGGATCGAGAAACACATCCCGTCCCCGGCCCAGGAGGAAATGGAAAAGGCCGCCGAGTTCATCGACGACGGACGCCTCGCCGAGGCCCGCGCGCTCCTGGAACAGGCGCTCGCCAAGGATCCCGACAGGGTTCCCGCCAAAATCCTCCTGGCGGAGATCCTTCTCGGCGAGAATCCCGCCCAAGCGGCGGACCTCCTCGACAAGGTCCCGGAACACGCCGACGAAGCCCCCCACGCCCAGGCCCTCGCCCTGCTCGCGCGGGCCGCTCTCCGAACCGAGGAATCACTGCCCGACGACCCCGTCCGCGCGCGCCTCCTCGAAGGGCTCGCCGCCATCAAGAGTCGCGACTGGGACACCGCCCTCGCCGCGCTGGTCGATGTGGTCGAGCGCCGCCGAGGCTACGCGGACAACCTCGCCACCGACGCCGGGAAGGCGATCTTCCGCTACCTCGGCGTCCGCCATCCCATCGCCGACAAGTACTACCGCCGCTTCAGCAGCGCGTTGAACTCCTGATCCTGATCCCGGCCCCGGCCGGGTTTTTCATCCAAGAAACGGGGGGAACAACCACGGAAGAATCGGAAGGCACGGAATGAGAGTGGGTTGCCGAGGGAGTGCTGGTCACCCTCCAGAGGATACCCACCGCCTCTCCAAACCCCTCCCGTTCCGTGTGTTCCGTGCCTTCCGTGGTTGAAACTGCCGTTTCCAGGTTCATTCAACCCGGCGACTTTTCGTCACCTTGGTCCGCCCGCCCCCGGTAGCTGGCGACGACCCATTCGCTGATCACTTTTTCCGGCCGCGCCACCGCGTCGACTCCGAGCACGAATTCCTGCTGGCCCGAATTCTGCGCGATCAGCTTCAGGCCGAACTGGTAGTCCTTGAATTTCTCCGCGCAAAGGTCCCGCACGGGCCGGCCCGCGGCCTGGGCTTCGGCCACCAGCGCGTCGGCGGCCTCCTCCGAGAACTTCAACGCGAGCCCGTGCGACTGCCGGAAACGGTCGGCGAATTCGTGCACGATGCGGGTCAAGGTCGCGCGCTCCTCCCGGGCTTGCTCGGCCAGCAGGGTGGCCAGCGCCGACGCCGGGTCCACCACCAGCGCCGCGGTCACCTCGAATCGCTTCACCGATGTCGACGGAAGCTCGAATTTCAGCTCCCGAAACGCCCGTTCGCACACGGTCATGAGGCCCCGGGCTCCGGTGTTCTCCTTGGAAGCGGCCCCGGCGATCGCCCGGAGTCCGTCCTCCTGAAACAGCACTTCGATCCCGTAGGCCCCGAAGCCCTGCTCGATCTGACGGATGATGCTGCCTTCCGACGACTTCAGGATCTCGAACAGGTCGTCCTCGCTCAGACTGTGGCAGACGACCCGCACCGGGAGGCGCCCGATGAACTCGGGCTCGAATCCGAACTCCACGAAATCCTTCGTCTCCGCCAGCGCGAGCGCGGAATCCTCGGAGCCGCCGTCCTTGACGGTCCCACCTCCGGCCGCGAACCCGATGGTCGCGTCCCTCACCCGCTTCTGGACGAGTTTCTCCAACCCCGGAAAGGCGCCGCTCACGATGAAGAGGATGTGCTTCGTGTTGATGGTGGACGGCTGTTTCTTGCCGCCCCGCTGCAATTCCATCATGGCCTGGAACTGCCCGGCCATGTCGTTGGGCGCGCGCACCGAAACCTCCGTTTCCTCCATCAGCTTCAGAAGGTTGGTCTGCACGCCGCGCCCGCTGACATCCCGTCCGGCCGCGTTCGAAGCAGCCGCGATCTTGTCGATCTCGTCGATGTAGATGATCCCGAACTGGGCGCGTTCGACGTCCCCATCCGCGCGCCGGATCAGGTCCCGCACCAGATCCTCCACATCGCTCCCGACATAGCCGGTCTCGGAGAATTTGGTGGCGTCGGCCTTCACGAACGGCACTCCGATCAGGTCGGCGACGCTCCGGATCAGGTACGTCTTCCCCACCCCCGTCGGCCCCAGGAGAATCACATTCTGCTTGGCGTAGTTGGCCGATTCGCGGCCCGACAGCGCCTGCCGCACCGCGTTGTAGTGATCGCACAAGGCGACGCTGAGCACCTTCTTGGCTTCCTCTTGGCGAATCACGAACCGGTCGAGGTGGCCTTTCACTTCCCTGGGCTTTCGGCGAAACCGCTCCAGGTCCTCGGCAGGCTCAGGCGGCTCCGCGGGCTTCGACGGCTCACCGGTACCGCCGCCCGTCCCGGCTGCCGGCGGAGTGAAGCCAAAGGAACCCACCCCGGGCAGGTTCTGTCGGAGGAATTCATCCAGGCGCTTTTGCAGTTCCTCCGGTGGCAACGGGCCAGAAAGACGCTCATTCGACATCGTGCCGCCAGCCTACTCCGTCCCCCGATCCGCGCCAGTCGCCGCGCGTCCCCTTGTCGAAAATAGACCACCCGGTTCAACTCCACTCATCCCTCCCGCCCGCGGGTGGCTTTCAGACACCAGAGTGGTCGTGGAGAAGACCCGGGAACCCAGCGCGCCCCCCGTGGCACAGGCGCTGCTCCCCGAGTGTCATGGTCGCTCAGCGCGTCGCTTGGCTCGGATTGGCCGGGTGCCTCTTCCCCCATGGGACCGACGCCGCGACTCCGATGCCGATACCGACACGGACCCCGCAAGCGACGCCGATATCGATTGCGACCCCGACGCCGAGGGACCAACCCCTCCCCGTCCGCTTCCATGACGGCATGCTCTGGGCCGACGTGCGGGTCCAATCCGGGTCACCGCTTCCAGGTCCCCTGCGCTTCCTGGTCGATACCGGCGCCAGCATCAGTGTCCTGGATCGCCGAGCCGCCCGTGGCTTGGGCCTTCCCCTGGGGCGCAAGGTCGCCGTGTCCGGCGTCGGAGCCTCCCGCACCGGGCACGGACCCGTCGCCTGGGACGCCCGACTGGGCGCCGTTCGATTGCCTCCCAAGGTCCTGGTCCTCGACCTGGAACGTCTCGGAGTCGCCTGCGACCAACCCGTGGACGGCCTGCTGGGGGCCGATTTCTTCCGTGAACGGATCGTCGAGGTCGACTACCGGGCCGGGACCCTGACGCTCCTCGACAACCCACCCGCCCCCGAATCCGAACGTTCCATCCCGTTGTCCGTGAGTTCCCGCGGTTTCTCGATTCGCGCGCGAATCAACGGCGGACGCGCTCAACCCCTGCGGGTCGACACAGGATGCGCGAGCGCCCTCCAATGGGTGAGCCCATCGGCGATCGGACGGGAGTGTCCCGGACCGCCGTCGGTCGGACTGGCCCGCCTTTCCATCCCGCAAACCCTGGCCGGGATCCAACTGGGGGCCCACCACTTCGACACGATCGCCACCGGCCTGCATCGGGAGCCCATCTTCCCCGGGGAAGCCGGGCTCCTTGGGAACGGACTGCTCGCGATGTTCGGAGTCGTCACCTTCGACGCTGTCTCCGGACTGTTGCATCTCGGCGAACGCCCCACCGGCTGAAGTGAATCCCCGGGCGGCAGTCCGCCGAATGTCGACTTCCCTGGGGCGACCGCGTCGCGGAAGCGCCCGCCAGCAACATTTCTCATGACAACCCCGAATTCCGCGCATATTGGGAGCGTCATGAAAAACAACCGCCGAATCTCCCCAATCCTGGTTGTCGTCGCCGCCCTATCCCTGCCCGCCACGGTCGCCAGCGCCCAGTCGTTTGATCCGGACCACTCCGCCCGCAACGCGGCCCTGGCCGCTTCGCCACGGACCTTGGAAGCCTACCCCTGGCTCGCCCTCAAGGCCGCCGGGGCGACAACAAGTGCGGCCCGCCCTTCCCGTTCCACTTCCGCTCCGGCGGCCGTCAGGAACCATCAGGCCTTGGCGGCGGCGCCCCGCATGATCGAGGAATACCCGCGACTGGCCCGCCAGGAAGCGCCCTCCCGCGCCACTCCGAAACCGGCGATTCCCGCGCGTCTGCTCGGCAACGCAGCCATCGCGTCGAGCCCCAGGGTCATCGAGGAATACCCCGCGCTGGCCCTGCCCGAGACGGTGCCGACGACGACGCCCGTGTTTGAAGTGGCTCCCCTGAAATAGGGGTCGGTAGGGTTATCCGTTGGGCCGCCCCTCTGGGGCTTGAGATCCATTCCTGGACCCGTTCTATCGACAGGCCGGTCCTACGGACCCTGAAGTTTGGCCATTTTTCGGCGGCTGGTAAGCCGCCGCTCCTGGGGGATTAATCGAGGAAACGAGGGGTCCTACGGACCTTGGGATTGCCGGGGATCCGTCGTTGCCCTCCTTCGCGGTGCATCCCGTCCGCCGTTCGCCCGCCTGCCAACGGCTCCAAGTTTTTGCTGGGCACTTTCGAGAACGGACGTGCCGTGTTAGGCTCCGCGGGCCATGCGGATAAGAATCCCAGCCCAACAGGTCCCGTCCCGGCGGGCCCTTTGTTCCGAGGGATTCTCGTTGGTCGAACTGCTGGTGGTGATCGCCATCCTCGCGCTGCTCGCTTCCCTTCTCCTGCCCGCCCTGTCGAACGCCAAGGAATCCGCCCGCCGCGTCCAGTGCCTCAGCAACCTCCGCCAACTCGCCATCATCTGGGAGGTGTACGCCGATGACCATGGCGACCGGGTCGTCCCCAACGGGTATGGCAAGCCCGAGACGCTCGGCGCCACCAAGTTGTGGGTCGTGGGAGACACCCACCTGAATCCCCCTTCCTTCACGAACGAGAGCTACCTGCTCGACCCCAAGGCCGCCGCGTTCGCCGGGTACCTGAAGAGTTCGGCGGTTTACCGTTGCCCCTCGGACCGCGTCACGATCGAGATCGGCGGGCGCGCCGTCGCGAAGACACGGTCGTACGCCCTGAATGGTTACCTCGGCTGGCAGGCGCCCAACATCGAGTCCTCGTTCCTGTCGCTCAAACACCAGCTCTACCTCAAGACCAGCGACCTCGGAGCCGGATCCCCGTCGAGTCTGCTTCAGTTCATCGACACGGCGCCCGGCAACGTCTGCCATTCCGCTTTCGTCACCGCGATCGATCACTCGCTCACGGGCCTCTACTACCACCTGCCCTCGGCCCAGCACCGGGGACGCGGCAACCTCACGTTCGCCGACGGCCACGCCGAAACCCATCGATGGCGCGACCCCACGACCACCGCCCTCGCCAGGGAACGGTGGATCCCCGACCACATCTCGCTCCAGTACCCCGGGAATCCGGACCTCGCCTGGCTCCAGGAGCGCGCCTCGATTCCCAAGTTGCACTGAACGGTCTGGCGCCCTCCCCCTTCCTCCGCGACGACTCCATGCTCCATATCGTCCTTCTGGAACCGGAGATCCCACCGAACACGGGCAACATCGCCCGCCTCTGCGCCGCCACGCGAACCCATCTGCACCTCATCGAACCGCTCGGCTTCCAACTCGACGACACCACCCTCCGCCGCGCGGGCATGGATTACTGGCGACACGTCGCCTGGAGTCGCTGGCCCAATTGGCGGGCCTTCGATTCCGCCCGACCCGCCGGGTCCCGGCTCTGGCTCGTCGAGGACGGCGGCGCCCGCCGCTATTCCGACACCCGTTTCGCGGATGGCGACCATCTGGTGTTCGGTCGTGAAACCGCCGGGCTACCCCGTCCCCTCCTCGAAGCCCACCGCGCCCAGTGGCTCCACATCCCCATGGCCAATCCCCAGGCGCGCTCACTGAACCTCTCGAATTGCGCCGCGCTCGTTTTGTTCGAAGCGCTTCGTCAACTCGGGTTCCCCGACGAACCGCCACCCGCTTCCGCGCCCGTGGCGTAACGAAACGCTCGCGTCCCGCGGCGGCTGCGAGAACAATCCCGCGATCCGTTCCATGACCATGAGAACTCTCGTCCTCGGGATCGATTCCGGCACCCAATCCACCAAAGCCCTCGTCGTGGACGCCTCCACCGGGCGGGTCGTGGGTTCCGGCGCTTCCGCGTACGATCTCATCCCGAACCTGCCGGCGGGTCACAAGGAACAGCATCCGCGAACTTGGGTGAAGGCCACCACCCAGGCCGTGCGGAAGGCCCTCAAGGAAGCGAAAGCGCGAGCCTCCGAAGTGGTCGCCCTCGGCGTCTCCGGCCAGCAGCACGGCTTCGTCCCCCTCGATCGCAAGGGCGAAGTCATTCGTCCCGCCAAGCTCTGGTGCGACACCAGCACCGCCGCGGAATGCGAGGCCATCACCTCCACGCTCGGCGGCCCCAAAGCCACCCTGCGCGCTCTCGGCAACGCCGTCCTCCCCGGTTTCACCGCCGGCAAGATCCTCTGGCTCCGGAATCATGAGCCCAAAAACTTCGCCCGGCTCGCCACCGTCCTCCTCCCCCACGATTACCTGAACTGGTGGCTCACCGGGAACGCCTTCATGGAGTACGGCGACGCCTCGGGCACCGCCCTCATGGACGTGCGCAAGCGGCGCTGGAGCCAGGCCGCTCTCAACGCGATCGATCCCGAACTCGCCGGAAAACTCCCCGCGCTCGCCTCCAGCGACCAACCCGCGGGCGCCCTCGCGGCCGACACCGCGCGGGCGCTCGGGCTCCCGGCCGGCATCCTCATCAGCGCCGGCGGCGGCGACAACATGATGGGCGCCATCGGGACCGGGAACACGCGCGACGGGGTCGTGACCGCCAGCCTCGGAACCAGCGGCACGATCTACGCCTCCACCGGCAAGCCGGTCACCGATCCCAGGGGCGAGATCGCGGCCTTCTGCGACTCCGCCAACCGCTGGCTCCCGCTCCTCTGCACCATGAACGTGACGGTCGCCACCGAGATGGTCCGGCGGGATTTCGGGCTCGACCATGCCGCCTTTGAAAAGACCGCCGCCAAGGCGCCCCCCGGCTCCGATGGCCTGGTCCTCCTGCCGTATCTCGAAGGCGAACGCACCCCGAACATCCCCGACGGAACCGGGGTCTATTTCGGCGTCCGACCACAGACGTTCACCGCCTCGCATTTCGCCCGGGCGACGATGGAAGGGGTCACCCTCGGGATGAACTACGGTCTGCGGCGCCTGGCCGAACTCGGCGTCCAAGCCACCCAGGTGCGGGCCACGGGCGGGGGAGCGAAATCCAAACTCTGGCGCCAGATCATGGCCGACGTCTTCAACGCGGAGGTCGTCACCCTTCAGGTCGCCGAAGGCGCCGCCTTCGGTGCCGCCCTCCAGGCGCTCTGGTGCTGGCGCCTTTCCAAGGGCGAGAAGATCGGAATCCACGAAATCACGGACGCGTTCGTGAAACTGAACCCCCGAGAAACGGCCCACCCCCGTCCGGGTGTCGCCACCATCTACCAGGAAATCCAGCAACTGCAGGATTCGCTGGGCGGCGCCCTCCGCCCCGCCTTCGTCAGCCACCGCAAGCTGGTCACAGGCGCGGCCTCCTGAGAACGACACCAATCTTGACCCCCGCCCCCTCCCCTCCTACGCTCCCCCGTCATGTTGACCGTGCTGCGGTATTCACTCTTCGTAACGCTTGTGGGGGTAGTTCCGCCCCGTCGAGCCGGAGGGTCGTGTCGCAGCTAGTTCCTTTTGCGATTCCAACCCACGGCCGACTCCGGTCGTGGGTTTTTTTGTCTCCCGACCGGCCCGGCCACAACGAAAAGCACCGATGAGCAAAGCCAAAGCCACGCCCGCCCGTAAACCGGCGGCCTCCGTCAAATCGTCCGCGAAAACCATCGCCAAGCCGGCCTCCAAGTCCGCCGCCTCGTCCAAGTCCGAGCCGATGTTCGGACGCGACATCTTCGTCAAAGCCCTCGAACGCGAAGGCGTCGAGGTGATCTTCGCCTATCCCGGCGGCGCGAGCATGGAACTCCACCAGTCGCTCACGAAGTCGAAGATCCGCACCATCCTGCCCCGCCATGAACAGGGCGGCAGTTTCGCGGCCGAGGGCTACGCCCGTTCGACGGGCAAAGCCGGCGTCTGCATGGGCACCAGCGGCCCGGGCGCCACGAATCTCGTCACCGCCATCGCGGACGCGTTCATGGATTCCTGTCCGCTCATCGCCATCACCGGACAGGTCCCCCAGGCCATGATCGGAAGGGGCGCCTTCCAGGAGACCGACATGATCGGAGTGACCCTCCCGATCGTGAAGCACTCCTACCTCATCACCGACATCAACGACATCCCGCGCATCGTCCGCGAGGCGTTCTACATCGCGCAGACCGGCCGACCGGGGCCGGTGGTCATCGACTTCCCCAAAAACGTCCAGCAGATCAAGGCGACCCCCGTCTGGCCTTCCCTCGAGGACATCAAGGCGAACCTCCGCGGCTACACCCCGGACATCTTCACCGACAACGACACCCTCAACCGCATCCTCGACCTCATCGAGAAGGCGGAACGACCGGTCCTCTACACCGGTGGCGGCATCATCACGTCCGGAGCCGCCGACGAACTCCGCAAGTTCGCCGAAGTGACCGGCATTCCCGTCACGACCACCATCATGGGCATCGGCGGGTTCCCCGAGGAACACGACCTCTCCCTCCGCTGGCTCGGCATGCATGGCGCCGCCTACGCCAACTGGGCCGTCTCCGGCGAGTTCGTCCAGCGCAAGTCCCCCGACGAACCCCTGGTCAAGATCAAGAACGGCGCCGATCTCCTCCTCGCGTTCGGCGTGCGCTTCGACGACCGCGTCACCGGCCATTTCGGCGAGTTCGCGAAGAACGCGACGATTGTCCACGTCGACATCGACGCTTCGGAGCACAACAAGAACAAGCCGGTGCAGTTCACGGTGCACAGCGACCTTCTCAACGCCCTCTCGCGACTGAACCAGCTCCTCGCGGCCCGAGGCGGAGTGAAGAAGCGCTTCGACCGGTGGCACACCCAGATCCGGGAGTGGAAGATCAAGGCGCCGTTCCAGTACACCACCAAGGCCGAGATCGTCGATTCCGCCCACATCAAGCCATTCGCCAAGGACGGCGAGTCGTACATCCTCCCGCAGATGGTCATCGAGGAACTCTGGAAGCTCACCCAGGGCGACGCCTTCATCACCACCGGCGTGGGCCAGCACCAGATGTGGGCCGCCCAATGGTACAAGTACAAGTTCCCCCGCCAGTTCATCACCTCCGCGGGACTCGGTTCCATGGGCTTCGGGTTCCCCGCCGCCCTCGGAATCAAGGTCGCCCACCCGGACAAGGAGGTCATCGACATCGACGGGGACGGCTCGTTCCTGATGAACGTCCAGGAACTCGCCACGGCGCACGTGGAGAAGATCGCCGCCAAGGCCGTCATCCTGAACAACCAGCATCTCGGCATGGTGGTGCAGTGGGAGGACAACTTCTACGCCGGCAACCGGGGCCACACTTATTTGGGCAACCCCGCCGATCGCACGCAGGTCTACCCGGACTACGTCAAGGTCTGCAACAGCTTCAACGTGCCCTGCGAACGCGTCGTGTACCGCCGCGACCTCCGCGCCGCCCTCCAGCGCATGCTCGACTCCAAGACCGCCTACGTGCTCGACGTCGTCACCCCGTACACCGAACACGTCCTTCCGTTCATCCCCGCCGGCCGCACGGTCGCCGACATGATCTGGAAGGCCTAGCCGCCCTCCGTCATCGCCGCGGCACAACCCCTGCCGCGGCTTCCCGGACCCACTCCCTAAAGCCGGGCAGCGGCGAAGTCAGCCAGGGCCGGATCCGCTTGCAGCACATCGACGAATCCGCCGGTCGCGGCGGACCGTCGTAGTCAATGATCGACCCCGGTTCCAGCGCCCCGCGCAGTTCCGGGTGGAGTTCGGCGACTAGCTGCCCGATTTCCCAGCGGGACAGGCGATCCGCTCCGGCCACGTGAAACACGCCGGCTGGCGGTGAAGTCCCCGCCGAGGCGCCGTCCCCCAGCCCATTCACCAAATCCCAGGTCGCCCGCGCCGTCTCCACCCAGGCGATCGGACTGCGGTATTCGTCGGTGAAAAGTTTCAGCCGCCGCCCCGAAGCCACCGCCAGCACCATGTCCTCATTGAACGCCCGATCCCCCGCGGGCGATCGACCGTAGTTCAACGTGGTTCGGAGGACGATGTGCCCCGGATGCTCCAAGGTCGCGAGTTCCCCCTCCCGCTTGGTCTCGGCATACACTCCACGCGGATTCGGTTCGTCCTGCTCCGTGTAGCCACCCTTTCGTCCGTCGAAGAGCAGGTCGGTTGAAAAAAAGACGAACACCGCCCCGGCCTCCGCGGCCAACGCCGCCAAATGGCGGGTCACGTCGACATTCAATCGTCGGGCCAGAACCGGCTCGGCCTCGCACTGCGGTCCGCGCGTCAGTCCCGCACAGTGGATCACGACCCCCGGCCGGTCCCGCGCGAACCGCTCCCGAACCGCCGGCGCGTCCGTCAGATCCAATTCATGCCGAGTGAGCGGAATGACCCGCCACCCGCTGGCCGAAGACGACGCCTGCCGGACCAGTTCGGATCCGATCAACCCCGCGGCTCCCGTCACCCACACGGGCCGGGGGGCGACCTGCTTTCGGTTTGGCGAGGCCATTGGTCGAATCAACCCCGCGCCCATCCGCGCTTCTCGCGGCGGCGCTCGGAGCCGGCTGAAAGCCGGCGGTACATCCTTCGCCCATCCGCGCTTCTCGCGGCGGGATTCGGAGCCGGCTGAAAGCCGGCGCTACATCCTTCGCCCATCCGCGCTTCTCGCGGCGGCGCGCGGAGGCGGCTGAAAGCCGGCGGTACATCCCGCGACGATCCACGGGCTCGGTCAGTCGATCAGGCGCCGCGTCAGGTCGCCGTACGCGTCGATCCGCCGATCACGAAGGAAGGGCCAATGAGTTCGGGTTACGTCGACCTTCCCGAGGTCCACCGGCACCAGCAGGTTCTCCGGACGGTCGGTTGGGGCTTTCGCCAGGATCTCACCGCTCGTGCCCGCCACGAAGCTCCGGCCCCAGAACTCGATGCCATCCCCGCCGATCGGCGTTTCCAGGCCGATCCGGTTGGCCACGGCGACAAAGCAACCGTTGGCCACCGCGTGGCTCCGCTGGATGATCTCCCAGGCGCCGTGCTGGCGCTCGCCGTACTCGGATTTCTCCTTCGGATGCCATCCGATGGCCGTCGGGTAGAAGAGGATCTCCGCCCCCTGCATCGCCGTCAGACGAGCGCCTTCCGGATACCACTGATCCCAGCAGATCAGGACTCCAATCCTGCCGAACCGGGTGGTCCACGCTCTGAACCCGAGGTCCCCGGGCGTGAAGTAGAATTTCTCGTGGAACAGCGGGTCATCCGGGATGTGCATCTTCCGGTAAATGCCCAGCAGCGATCCGTCGGCATCGATGATCGCCGCTGTGTTGTGATAGACGCCGCTCGCCCGTTTCTCGAACAACGACGCCACCACCACCACGCCCCGCCGCTTCGCCAGACGACAAAACGCCTCGGTGCTCGGGCCGGGAATCGGCTCGGCCAGGCCGAAGTTCGCGTGGTCCTCGTTCTGGCAGAAGTACTGGGATCGGAACAGTTCCTGGGTGCAGATGATTTGCGCGCCCGCCTTGGCGGCGCGATCGGCGGCATCCAACGCGACCTTGAGGTTTTCGCGCGGGTCGGCCGAACACCCGTGCTGAAGGAGACCGAGGGTCACCTCGGTCGACGAACGACGTTTCAGAAGGCGTTTCATGATCTCCCGATCCCTAGTCCTGGTTTCTGGCTTCACTCGGATCGCGCCGGATTTCCGGGCCCAGGACCATGGTCGCCCCACGCCGCGATTCGGCCGCGTTCGGCGCGCCCCCTTGTCCGAACAAGTCCCGGACATAGAGGCCGAGTTTTTCGTTGGTCGGCCCGAACCCGGGTTCGTACAGGTACCGCTCGAGATCGCCCAGTACCTCCTCCGCCGTCTGGTAGCGTTCCGCGGGATCGCGCTTCAGCATTCGCTGAAGAATCTCGTCGAGGCGGGAATCGATCCGGCCGTCGACGTCGGAGAACCGCGGAATCGGCTGCGACAGGATGCGCTCCCTGGAGGCTTCGGGGTTTTCGCCGTGGAAGATGTTGGTCGACAGGAGGAGGTGGGCCAGGACCACGCCGGATGAAAAAATGTCGGACCGTCCGTCGGTCACCTGAAAATCCGCCTGTTCCGGGCTCATGTAATCGGCCTTGCCGACGACGACTTCGCCCTCCTCCTGTTTGAGGATTCCGTGGGCCTTCGCGATGCCGAAATCGGTGAGTTTCACGTCGCCTTCGAACGCGATCATCACGTTCTTGAAGCTCACGTCGCGGTGCACGATCCCGAGGGAGTGGCCGTCCGCGCCCCGCTTGGCGTGCGCGTAGGCGAGGCCCCGCACCACCCGACTGACGATGAAGACCGCCAGATCCACCGGAATCGACCTCTTCTTGCTGTCCTGCTGCTCGATCAGCGCGTCGAGGTTCACCCCGTTGATCAATTCCATCGCGATGAACACCTGCCCTCCGGCTTCACCCAGGTGATAGGTCTGGACGATGTTCGTGTGGATGAGGTCCGCCACCAGCTTCGCTTCGCCGATGAAATTCTCGACAAAGACCCGTTGGCTCGCGAACTGCGCGCGAATCACCTTCATCGCCAGGCGCTTCCGGAAGCCGTGCGCCCCCAATTGTTCCGCTTCGTAGACGATCCCCATCCCGCCCTCGGCGATCAGACGGACCGCCTCGTACCGAAATGCATGTTCAATGGTGAAAAGCGCCACAGCGGCGTGATGGTGCGGCCCATCCCCAATCCGTCAAGATTGCGACTCTCAAGAATGCCCAAGCAGGTCGATGGAGACGTTTCAGTCAGGTTCCCTTGCCGGGCCAGGGCCAGTGGGTCTCCAAGCCCTGATCCCGGATCCAACCCTGGAATTCCGCCAGCAATTCCGGCTTCTCCCGAATCGCGCGCGCCGGCTCCCTCTTTCGCGACGCGAACGCCACCAGCGAACCCACCGCCTCCCCAATCGCCCACTCCACCGGATGCAAACGGTACGCGCCGTTCGTCACGTGCGTGGTTCCGATGTTCTTGTTCGCGGGCAGGAGGTTCTCCACCCGCTCCGGCAGAAGCGCGCCCAGCGGGATCTGAAACGGCGACGCATCGAAATCGATGTAGTTGTCGCCCGCGGTGCTCGGATGCAGATCGATCGGGTACTGCCCGATCCCCACGGTGTCGAAATAGGCTTCGCTCCGCGCCTCGGATTCCCGGACTCCCAGGGCCTTGGCGCGGACCGCCGTCCCCAGGTCCTGTTCGCGCACGGTGAACAGAGCCTTGATTCTTCGCGACTCCCTCACGTACGGCGCCTTCGCCAGTCCGTCCTCCGTCCCCATGAGGTCGGGTCGCAACCGCAAGCCCGGCCATCCGGACTTTCCATCCGCCCGGGGCGCCTCCGTTTGCATCCAGTGGAGGAGCGACAGACTCAGTTGCTTCGCGCGTTCGACGTGCCGATCCCGGGCGTCGTCCTCGACCCCCACCAGCGGCCCCAGCATGTAGTCGTTCTGGGGCCAGTTGATCAGGGAAACATCCCCCGCGTAGGTCCCCGGCTGGAAGTTCCCCGCCGCCGCGATCCGACGGTAGGTCCAGAGGTTCAATCGCGCGCCCGCCGACTCGTGCTCCGGATCAAACCCCAACGTTTTGGATTCCAGGGTTCTCGGCGAGGAGTAGTGCCAGGCCAGCAGACGGCCCGGCCAGGGCGGCGTGAGCGCGGGAACGTGGTCCCGCCAAAACGCGTACTCGCGCGGACGCTCGATCGTGTGGTCCTCGCCTGGCCGATGCTCGACCGCGAAACACACCGTGAACGCCTGTTGGTTGGACGGGTCAAGTTTCTCCGGAGCGTGCGGTTCCCCCGTTGCGTCCCGACCCTCGGCCCCCGTCCGGTGCTCGACCTTTCCCAAGGCCAGCAGGTCCCCCAGTTCCGTGGCGTCGAGAATCCAGGGCGCTCTCAAAACACGTTCCGTCCCGCTCCGCGAACTCCGCACCTTCACGGATCGGGCCCAATCCCCGTCCATTTCCACCCCCGTCGCACGGTGTTCCCGCAACACCGTCAACCGTCCTCCACCCACCCACGGCGCCAGCATCCCTTCCAGCACCGCCAAGGCAACCCGCGGCTCATGGCACAACCGGGAGACCAATCCGCTTCCGGGATTGAGATGCGGCCGGGCGCGCGCCGCCTCGGTCAGGGGATGATTCCGGCGGTAGTAGTCTCGAATGCCGTCCCGCAAGGCCCGGTAGGTCCGCGTGCACCCGAACTGTTCGATCCACCGATGCTCGTCCGGCGGGACCGCCTGGGAGGTCAACTGGCCCCCCACCCAGTCCGTCTCTTCCGTCAGCACCACCCGCAGTCCGTTCCGGCACGCGGCCAGCGCCGCCGCCAAACCGCCCAACCCGCCACCGCAAATCACCACGTCCGCCCCGATCTCGCGCCCCAACCCGACCTCCCCCGTCGCCGACAAGCCCGCGCCCCTCCCCGCCCAAATGGCCGCGGCTCCCAAACCCGCCACCGACCTTCCCAGAAAGGCCCGCCTCCCCATGCCACGGCCGCCGCGGGATCCAAGGGTCGCTCGCATGCCTCAGCCTAGGACACCCAGACCCGGCGGCGGAAGCCTCCGGGCGATTCCTCGCCGTCCCATCCGTCCCATCCGTCCCATCCCCTATCACTTTTTCCACGGCGTTTTCCACCCACGCGCCGCCTTGTAGGGCGACACCGCCCGAACGCAACCACCTCCATCCCCCGCCAACGTGAACTCGAGCCGGCCACCCCACCCCTCCAATTTTTCCTGCAAAACCGTCCAGTCGTCGGCCTGACCTCCCAAGTCGGATTCCTCGGCGCCCGGAGCGATCACTCCAAGGGATCGGCCCACCTCATGTCGCACTTCCATGGTCAACGCCTTCCGTTCCACCACCACGACCAACTCGATCCGCCGGGCCTCCTGAGTCTCCACCGCCTCCGCGAGCGCCCGCCGGAGGATCGCCTGAAAAAGCTCCGCGATCTCCAAATCGATGACCTGGTGCCTGACCTCGTGACGCGGCAAATCGAGACGCAACGTGACCGCCTTCTCCCGCGCGAAGCGCCAGGCCCAGTCACTCAGGTACCCGATCAATCCCGCCACGGTCGGCGCGTCCTGTTTCAATGCCCAGACCGTCGCCCTCAATTCCTCCATGAACCGCCGGAGGCGCCGATCGGGCGGATTCGCCCCGGCCAGTTCCGCGCCGACGAAATCGTGCAACCGGCTTCGCATCGTCTCGACTTCGAGCTGCGTGCGCCGGCGGCTAGCCGACAACCGGATCAGGGCCATCCCACCGCCAACCACGACGAGGGTGATCCCCACCAACAACCACCCTCCCGCCGAGGCCATTCCGCGATCGAGCGCGCGTCGGAGGCGTTCGGTCCATGGCAGCTTGGGGCTCCATCCCGATCCATCCCCCCACGGGCCATGTCGCCCCCATACGACGCGCACCTCCCCAAGCTGAGAGTCGTTCCGGGAATGGTATCGGCCGCCCACCGCGAAGTCGGCCAACCCGTCCCCGTCCGCGTCGCCCAGCGCCACCACCACACCGCCCAATTCCGCCCCGCGCTCGTTCGATTCCAAGGTCCAATCGGGCCACGTGGGCAATCCGCGCCCGGGCCCGCGCCCCAGATACAGCGCCACCACCCCTTCGTTGACTTCCCCGTGGTCGAGCGTGCGCCCGGTGACCACCAGGTCATCCAGCCCATCGCCATTCACGTCGCCCACTCCAGCCACCCCGGTGCCAAAATGCCCGCTGACTTCGTTCCCTTCCGCCTTCCACTCGGGCGCCGAACTCAAACCCGCCGGGTTGCCGTACCAGACCAGGGCATGCCCTTCCTTCTCGTCGCCGTTCGCCATGTGGGAACTCCCCACGATCAGGTCGGGGATCCCGTCGCCATTGATGTCTCCCGCCGCCGATACCGCGCTTCCGAATCTCGCCTCGTGAACCGGCCCCGCCCAGGACTTCCAGACTCCCGAAGGCAATCCTGTCCAAACCGGATCCGCCGAAAGCCCTCCGGCCGTTCCGAGAAAGATCTCCACCCGCCCCTCGTTCTCCGTCACGCCGTCGTAGAGCATCGTCCCAAACACGACGTCTCCATACCCGTCGCCGTTGAGGTCCCCCACCCCGGCGACGACATCGCCCAACAACTCGGTCTTCTGGGTTCCCTTCCGACGCCAAATCACTGTGTGGGTCAATCCGGTCCGCGAACCCAGAAAGAGCAACGCTTCGCCCCCGCCGCTCGGCATAACCCCACCGTCCGACGCTCCCGTCACCACGTCGTCGAACGAATCCCCGTTGACGTCGCCCGCCCGGTGAATCCGCCCCAATTGCATGTCCGCTTGACCGCCCGCTCTCGACCAGCGCGGGGAAGGTTCAAGCCCAGCCTCCGACCCGAGGTGAATATCCACCCGTCCCTGCTCCTGAAGTCCGCCATGAAACGAAGGCGCCCCGATTCCCACGTCGGCGAAACCGTCGCCATTGAGGTCGCCCAGGATCGCCACGTGGAATCCAAACCGCCCGCCCGGATCCGTTCCCAGGATCGCTTGGTCGGGTTCCATGCGAAAACCTTCCCTCGATCCGAGAAACAACAGCACCCGTCCCACCGGCGGATTCGTCCCGACCCGATATGCCGGCTCGCCGATCAGCAGATCTCCCAATCGGTCCCCGTTGATGTCGCCGCCACCGCCGAGGACCGTCCCGAACCCGGCTCCCGCCTGTTCCCCTTCGCGAATCCATGTCGCCCGTCCGAGTCCATCCAACTCCCCCGAGAATGCCGCGCCGGAAAGGAGGGCCGTTGTCGTCCACCCGATCGTCCATGCCACCCAAACCGACCCGCGCCGAAAGGCCGATGCCTTCACAACGCCCCTCCACCCCGGGCTCGCAGCCGAACCGTCGCCTCCACGAAAGTCCCCTTTCCTGGCGCGCTCCGCACGACCAGCGTCCCGCCCAACCGCTCCACCCGCTCCCGCAGGGTGGCCAACCCGACTTTGCCTTGGGGCACGTGGTTGCCTTCTCGCATCATCCGGTAATCGAACCCGCACCCGTCGTCCCGGATCCGGACGCCGACCAAGCCTTCGCGCAGTCCAAAGGTCAGTTCCACGAGCCGGGCGCGGGCGTGCTGCGCGACATTCGCCAGCACCACCCGAGCCATGGCCCGCATCGCGTCCCGGCAGGCCGCGTCAATCGGTTGCTTTCCGGAACCCGCTCCCAGGCGGTGAACCTCGAAGGTCCATCCCCGCTCCCCGGCGTACATCCCGCTCCAGGCCGCGACTTCATCCAGGACGGCGCCAACGACGAAGTCTTTGGACCCCGTGGGCTCCAGGCTGCCGTGAAGTTCCTCGGCAACCCGTTCCCAAGTCGCATCGCCCTCTCCCCCGTTCCCCGGCCCCGCCAAGGCCAGCGCCTTCAGCCGCCGGCGCAGCAGGTCGCGGCGCCGCCGCGAATCCTGGAAGGACCACAATCCCCGGATCGTGGCCGCCAGGATGACCAGGGTCACCACCATGGCGCCCACCGCCAGGCGCCAACCTCCACGGGTCGCAATCCCCCCCACGAAACGACGCCCACGTTCCACGACCGTCACGCGCGGATTCCACCCAGAACCATGCGCCAGTCCTCCGCGTCGCCCATGGAAGACCCGCACGGCGCCCACTTGGCCGCCATCCCGGGGAAAGAGGGCGCTCGCCACCGCGAAATCCCCAAGCCCATCGCCGTTCGCATCGCCCAATGCCACCATCGGGCTCCCGAACTGCGCGAATCGTTCGTCACCCTCCGCCGACCAGGCCGGCCAGGGCGACAACCCGCGCGTGGATCCGTGGTAAACAGCCGCGAGACCTTCGTTCAACTCGCCGCGATCGAAGCCAATCACGCCCACCGCCACATCCGCGATTCCGTCGCCATTCACATCACCAATCCCCGTCGCCACGCTGCCCAACAGCGCGTAGTCCTGATCGCTCTCCACGCTCCAATCCGGAGCCGGCCCAAGACCCTGAGGAGATCCGTGCCAGAGAAAGGCTCGTCCTTCATTGGCCTCCCCGTGGTCCATGTAGTAGCCACCCACGATGAGATCATCGATCCCATCCCCGTTCACATCACCGGCCGCGCCCACCCCGGATCCAAAGAGCTGATACCGAGCCGTGATTCCGTCCGTTCCCGCCGGTGGCAGCTGGGAAGCAGTCCATCCCGGATCGGCTTCCAAGCCCGCCCTGCTTCCGTAAAACACTTCGACCTTCCCCTCGTCCTCCTCCCGGCCATCGAACTGCATCGTTCCGGCCACCAGATCGTCGAATCCGTCCCCGTTCAGATCCCCGGCGGAGGCCACCGACATCCCGAACTGCTCCTCGGGCTGGTTTCCCGCGCGACGCCAGTCGGGCACCCGTGAAAGTCCCGCCGCGGACCCGTGAAACACCAGAAGACCGCCCGAATTCACGGGAGTTCCTTCCAACCGCCGCACGTGGACCACCACATCCCCAAAACCATCGCCGTTCACGTCCCCCGCCTTCCCGACGAACCACACTCCGGTCAGCCCCGAACCGCCTTCCAGAGTCCAGTCCGGCTTCGATCCAATCCCCTCGGGCGACCCGTGGAACATCGCGATGCGGCCGTACGGAAAGCGTCCTTCAATGGGCGAGGTCGCCGCGATCCCCACATCGGCCAGTCCGTCCCCGTTGACATCCCCGACGATGGACACAGACGAACCGAAGCCGCCCCCGTCCTCGTCCCCCCGCAAGACCTGGTCCGGCTCGCGCCGGAACCCGGTTGTCGTCCCGTGAAAGATCAGCACCCGCCCGAAGCGTTCCCCGGTTTCCTCCCGGTACGACGCTTCCCCGATGATCAAGTCGCCGAACCCATCCCCGTTGATGTCCCCACCCCCGCCAAGACTGCCCCCGAACCCGGCCCGATCCTGGGTCCCTTCCCGAATCCACACCTCCGCGGCCGGGGCCGCCAGGCAGGGCCCACCGAGACCACCAACCCCAATCAACAGTGACGCCAACCAGCGAAGCAGGCGGGCGGGCGCAGCCCCGGCCACGCGATCGACCAGACCGCGAGACGGCTCCAACTTGCGCGTGTGAAAGCAAGTCGTCGGCATGCTCACGGTGACCCGGGGACTCTCCGTGGTGGATACCGCCGGAAGGCACGGTCCACCTCTCCAAAACCAGGGTCCGCGGGATCGGCCTGTCTGTAGCTCACGCCAAAGGGAACCACCCCCACGTTCTACCCCTCCCCATTCGGACGTGCCATGGGGGATTTTACGTATGCGCCGCCGATCGCGGGCCGCCCTTCAGATCGGCGAATCCCCCAACAACCACGCGGCCACCGGCTGCCAGCGCAACGGACTGGGAATCGACCAGCGGGGCGGAAACGCGTCGAAGGTCACGAGCACGGGCGTCGATCCTTGGTATTCAGTCGAGGCCGCGGAGAGGGCGCGGATCTCGCGCTCGTGGGTCGCTGGTTCGGTGACGTCGGTGCACACCTGGATCAGAAAACTGGCCCCGTCCGGAAGGCGGGCGAAGAAATCGACCTCATATCCCTCCCTGGTGCGGATGTAATCCACCGTGGCGCCTCGACGCTCAAGTTCGAGAAACACCACGGTTTCGAGGACGTGGCCGAGGTTGGCGCGACCGGAAAGTTCGTAGAATCCGATGAGTGCCGGGTCGATGGGAAAAGCCTTTCGCGGGTTGACCATGCGTTGACGCTCGGAGGCGGCGTGGAGCGAGACCGTCCGGATCAGGAAAGCGTCCTCCAGGTGGGCGAGGTACTCGTGCAGCGTGTTCTTCCCGACCGCCATGCCTTGGGATTTCAGGGCGTCAAAGAACTTCTGAACACTGAACGAGCCGCCTGGATTGCCGAGAAGCTGGCGCTGAAGCCATCGGAGCGCGATCGGGTTGGAAACGCCGTGACGCTCGATGACGTCTCTCAGCACCGCGACATCGACGTAGGAACGGAGCAGGTTTCCACGGTCACGCACCGCGGTTCCCTGGGCCTCGGGAAACCCGCCGTCGGAAAGGTATGCCCGAAGTTGCCGATCGAGCGCCGACTTCGTTGCTTTCGGCAGATCGACCCAAGGTTTCCCTGGTTCGGCGCCTTGATGGCGGAGGAATTCCCGGAAGCTGAACGGATGAACGAGCACTTCCAAGGCGCGACCTCGCATACTGGTGGCCACCTCACGACTCAGCAGGCGGGCCGACGAACCGGACAAGAACAGGTCAATCTTCTCGGTGTCGAGCAGGCGTCGAACGAATGTCTCCCAGCCCGGCACCAGCTGAATCTCGTCCAGGAAGAAAGCGACCGCCTGGGAGTCGCGACGGCCTGGGTGAAGGCTGAAGTACTCTTCCAAGACACCTGATGCTCCTAATTTGTCCTTCCACAGAGGACAATTGTCGCAACAAACGTCTTTTCTAAAGCGATAGATTCCTCGCCAGCAGGGAAGATGCCGTCGGTTTGCGCTGAAGTTGCGCCGCCCCAAGGGTCGCTACCGTCTCCCCCCACCCAACGCCTTCCCTACTTCTCGTTGCCCGCCGTGTCCTGAACGGGGGAATCGAAGGCCGGACCGCGCGCCGCGCGCAGCCAATCCTCGTGCTCTTTCACGAGCCGCCGGACGACTTCCGGGTTCTCTCCCGCCAAGTTGCGCGACTCGGCGATGTCGGTTTGGAGATTCACCAGAAAGAGCTCTTTGTCGTCCCCATCCAGCTTCCCGCCGGAGGAATCCTGGGCATTGCCGATCAGCTTCCAATCGCCCCTGCGCACCGCCCATTGAGCCGCCGGCCCGCCGCCGACGTGCCAGTGGAGGGTTTCATGCGGGCTCGGCGCCTCCGCGGATCGAATGACCGGCAGGATGCTTCGTCCGTCCATGCCGGCGGCCGGCGGTTTCACTCCGGTGATTTCCGCGAGGGTCGGCATCCAGTCGCACGCGTGGACCACCTGGTCGCGAACCTCGCCTTCCGGAATGTGACCGGGCCAGGAAATGATGGCCGGCAGACGGATGCCGCCCTCGAACAGGCTGAATTTCGCGCCACGATACGGACCCGAACTGCCACCGCCGAAGTGGGCCCGTTGCTCGGTGGAATGCCCGTTGTCCGACTGGAAGATGACCAGCGTCCGTTCGCGCAACCCCAGGTCGTCCACCTGCTTCAAAACCGCGCCGATCCGTTCATCGACCGTCGCCAGAAAGGCCGCGTAGAGATCCCTGGGATACGGGAGGTCCTTGAACCGCTCCAGCCACATGGGATCACCCTGGTAAGGGTAGTGCGGCATGTTCAGCGCGAGATAAAGGAACCAGGGCCGCGCCCGGTGCCGTTCCATGAACCTGGACGCCTCCTCCACCATCAGATCGCCGAAGAACCGCCCGGGTCGGTGGATCTCCTCGCCGTTGCGGAACAGGTCATGGCGGTTCGGCCCGTCCCAGTAGAAGAAGTGGGAGAAGTTGTCGATACACCCTCCCATGTGGCCGAAGGAGTGATCGAATCCCTGGGCATTGGGCATCGTCTCCGTGGTGAACCCGAGGTGCCACTTCCCGACGTGCCCGGTCGCGTACCCCGCGGGCTTGAGCATCTCCGCCATCGTGACCTGTCCCGACGGCATCCCCGCCCCCCTATCGCGCTGGGAACTGGCGTTCCCGGTCAGACCGGCGCGCAAGGGATAGCGCCCCGTCAGGAGCCCGGCGCGCGAGGGCGAACAGACGGGCGCCGCCGCGTAGAATTGGGTGAAACGGACCCCGCGGCTCGCGAGGGCGTCGATGTGGGGCGTCGCGAGATCCTTGGACCCGTAGCAACCGGCATCCACCGCTCCCTGATCGTCGGTCACGATCAACAGGACGTTGGGCAAGGGCGCGCCCTTGGACACCGCCGCGGCGCAGATCAGGAGTCCCGAAACGAGAAGAGTCCGGAGAGGATGCATCGTCATCGCGTGTGAGGGAGGCGCCAACGTATCGGCGCCGATCAAAGAATCCAAGATCCGCGGGACCGGCCGCCCCGTACCGGGCTGCCTTTCCCGTCGAACGCGGGTCTCGATGCTGATCCCCCGCGACTTCCATCCCGGCCCCGGCGAGGGGCGTGGGGCGTGGGATGCGGACTCCCACACCGTCGTTCTCCGGTCGGGGAGACGCACCCGCGCCCTCAGGGCGCCCGCAGCCGGTAGAAGCGTCCGACGGCGTTGGCGACGACGTCCTCCACGTAGGGGGAGGTTGGAGCCGGGGTGATCGGAGTCCAGGGTCCGGAGACGGATGGACCCGCCTCCAAGGCGCCATTGCCGGCCCAGCTCAGCGTGATCTTGCCGTTGCCAAGGGTCGAACTGACGAATCGCGGCGGTTCCCCCGTGTCGCCGGCGGCGTGGATTCGGACATAGTCGATCCCCATCCAGTTGCCGCCGCCGTCGCCGCTGTAATTGACGCCGCGCAGGCTGACGATGTTGTCGCTGCCCGAGCCGAGCTTGGCGCCGACGCTGGCGAGGGTGAACGGCGGCGTCGTGAAGTCGTTCCCCAATTGGTTCGTCGTGACGACGATCTCGGGTTGGACCAGGACGTTGTTGAAGTAGATTTCCACGCCGTAGCGCGGGTTCTCGCCGCTTTCGTCGAGGTTGAACGCGTCAAAAGTGACGGCCACCTGATCGGTCAGGCTGAGGGTGCTGGGCAGGTTGAAATGGTACCGGAGGTCGTTGTCGGCGCCGGCGAAGGCGCGTTCGGCCGCCTCTTCGTTGCGAACCACGGTCCCCACCGGTTCATAGCCCCCGTTGGCGTCGATGATGGTCGTGTAGACACCCGCGAAGTAGTAGTCGTTGTCGGCCTGCTGATTGACCTCGCGGTTGGTGGGACTGCCGGGAAGCTCGTTGATCGACCCATTCTCCTGAACGAAGGTCGCGTTGGCTCCACCGCCGTTCCCGACCGGCCAACCGTCGTCATCCAGTCCGATGGTCAATGGGAAGACCGGGGTGGGCATCGGGTCGAGTTGGACATAGTCGATACCCATCCATTGACCGCCGCCGTCGGCCGCATGGTTGATGCCCCGGAGCGTCACGATGTTGTCAAAACCAGGACCGACCTCCGCGCCCACGCTGGCCAGCGTGAAAGGCGCGGTCGTGTAGTCGATGTCCAGTTCGGTGCTTCGGATGATGATCTCCGACTGCACCAGCACCTCGTTGAAATAGATTTCGATTCCGTACTGGGGATCCTCCCCGCTGGTGTCGAGATTGTTGGCGTCGAAGGTGACCAGAAGCTGGTCGGTCGGTTGGAGCGTGGCGGGCAGGTTGAAATGGTAGCGCAGTGAGTTGTCGCTGCCTGCGAAGGCGCGTTCGGCGGTCTCTTCGTTGATCAGGACCGACCCCACCGGCTCGTACTCGCCGTTCGCCGCGACCACCGCGGGGATCACCTTGGTGTACTCGCCAGCGAAGTAGTAGTCATCGTCCCCCTGCTGATCGATTTCCGGGTTGGCTGGATTTCCGGGCAACTGATTCACGCCCGCTTCCTGGACAAAGGTGGCATTGGGTCCCCCGCCGTTTCCGGCGGGCCATCCGTTGTCATCCATCCCGACCGACCAGGGGAAGGGCGCCGGCACGACCGGATTGAGCTGGATGTAATCAATGCCCATCCAGTTGCCGCCGCCGTCGGCGTTGTAGTTGATCCCGCGGAGACTGACGATGTTGTCGAATCCGGGGCCAACCTGGGCGTTCACCTTCGTGAGGCTGAACGGCGGGGTGTTGAACGTCGTGTTCAGCTGCTCCGCGCGGATCACAATCTCCTCCTGGACGAGCACGTTGTTGAAATAAACCTGGATGCCGTAACGCGGGTCAGGAGCGTCGTCCTGAAGGTTCAACGCGTCGAACCCGACCGAAAGCAGGCTGTCCGTCGGCAGGTTGGCCGGAAGATTGAAGTGGTATCTCAGGTCGTTGTCGGCGCCGGCGAAGGCGCGTTCGGCCGCCTCCTCATTGACTTGGACCGGACCGACGGGCTCGTAGCTCCCGTTGCCGGCAATCACCGTCGTGTACACGCCGGCGAAGTAGTAATCATTGTCGGCTTGCTGGTCCACCTCGGGACTGTCGGGAACTCCGGGCAGAGGATTGATGGTCCCGTTTTCCTGCACGAAGGTCGCGTTCGGTCCACCCCCGTTGCCCGTCGGCCAGCCGTTGTCGTTGAGGCCGACGGCCCAGGGAAGGACCGAGGGAGGGATCGGTTGGGCGACCGGGTTGAGCTGGACATAGTCGATTCCAAGCGAGGTTCCGCCTCCCGAGGCCGCGTAGCTGATCCCGCGCAGTGTGACGATGTTGTCGGCTCCGGAACCCACGCCGGCGTTCACGCTGGCGAGGGTGAATTGGGGTGTCACGACCGGCCGGCCCAGTTGGGCGGCGCGGATCAGGACTTCCGGCATGACCCGCACACCATTGACCAGCACCTCCACGCCGTACCGCGCGTCCGCGCCCGCCGTGTCCAGGCTCAGCGGATCGAACGTGACCGCCATGAGGTCGGTGGGTTGAAGCGAGTTGGGCAGGTTGAAGTGGAATCGCAGTTCATTCTCCCCGGTCGAGAATCCGCGTTCCGTGGCGATCTCATGGGCCGTGACATTGCCAACCGGCTCATAGTCCCCGTTGCCGGCAATCACGCGGTTGTAGACGCCCGCGAAATAGTAGTCGTTGTCCGCCGCCGTCCCGGAACTGACGGCGCTGCCCGGAAGCGCGTTGACGGATCCATTTCCCGCGACGAAAACGGCGTTCGAGCCGCCTCCCGTTCCGCTCGGCCATCCGTCGTCGTCTTTTCCAACCGCCCAAGGATACGCGGGCGGGGGGATGAGGACGGATTCCTGGTTCAACTGAATGTAATCGACACCCATCCAGTTCCCGCCGCCGTCCGAATTGTAGCTCGTACCCCGCAGGCTCACGATGTTGTCGGTTCCCGGTCCGACCACGGCGTTGACGCTCGCCAAGGTGAATTGCGGGGTCGTGAAGTCGACGTCGAATTGGGCCGGTCGAATGACGATCTGCGGCTGGACCAGCACCCCGTTGAAATACACTTCGACGCCAAATCGCGGATCCGAACCGCTCGTGTCCAGGTTGAGCGCGTCGAAGGTGACCGAGAGCAGGCTGTCGGGGTTGAGGGACTCCGGAAGATTGAAGTGGTAGCGCAGGTCGAGATCTCCACCCGCGAAGGCGCGCTCAGCCGCCTCCTCATCGATGTCCACGATCCCCACCGGGTCGTATTCCCCGTTGCCCTCGATCACCAGCGAGTAATCCCCCGCGAAGTAGTAGTCGTTGTCGGCTCCCTGCGGTTCGGAAAAGCTGAACGGACTCCCCGGGAGCGGATTGGTGGTGCCGTTCTCCTGGACAAAGCTCGCCTCCGCTCCCCCCGCGAAGCCGACCGGCCATCCATTGTCGTCCAAACCCGCGGTCCACAAGACTTGCGCTTGTGCCAAATGCGTCGTCGCGAGTAATGGAAGAAGCCAAGACGCCGCCCGGGAAGTGCGCCGAATAGGGGACATGGGGCGGGACGCTGACAACACAGAGCCGGCGATGTCAACGAAAAAGTCGCCACAAACACCACGCATGACGGGAGATACCTCAAAACGCCCCCGACCGACCCCACACCCCGCCGGCGCCCCTTCAACTCGAAGGACTTCCGGTCGCTGGTGGCTCGTCGGAGGCCTCGCCCTTCCCGTCATCGCCCTCATGGCACTCCTCCTGGCGCGGGCGTGGCGTTCCGAGGATTCATCCCGCCCCCCGCTGTCTCCCCAACCGGCGTCCGCGGACGGCGGATCTCCGACGCCCCGGAATGACGACGCCGTCATCCGGGAAATGGTGGCCTCCGAGGAAACCATCCTGGTCCTGACGCGCCGCCTGGACCTGCTCTCCCGGGGTCTCCTGGATCTCCGTCTGCCGGGACCGTCCCCCGAGGCCGCGGCGGTCTTCGCGCCGGTGGTTCGCGTCCGCGACTTGGCTCCGGCGCCGACCGCCCCTGCGGCCTCCGGCCGCCGCGCGGTTGGAATCGTCGGCCTGGCCCCTGGACGACACGCCCCGGGAGGTCTCCGATGTGGATCTCTGGAGAGGCCTCTTGGGACAAGTCTCGTCCTTCGAGCATGCAAGATTCTCGGTCCTTCGCGGCGCCCACCCGGACGGCGACCGGATGCGGTTCGACGCTTCGGTCGGATTCGACGGACTGGCACGGATGAAATCCGGCGAATGGCGAACCTTGGAGGCTTCGCTGACCCTGCGCTGGGAGCGCCAGGGACCCGACGAGGGCCCCGTGGGCGAATGGCGGATCCGCGATTGGACGACGGACGGGTTGCGTTGGAATTCCAGTCCCCGACGGTTTTTCGCGGAGGTGCTAGGGAATGCTATCCGTGGGGAGGGAGCGGCCGCGCTTCGGCGATCCCAACACCACGAGGCGACCGTGAAGTACTATCGCGAAGGCATGAAAACCCTGCCGCATCCCTACTTCGCTCCGATCTCGGTGAATCAGAAGGAAGGGATCGCGGTGGCTGATGTGAACGCGGACGGTCTGGATGACATCTACATCACGGTCCGTCTCGGGAAGAACATGCTGCTGATCAACCGGGGCGACGGAACCTTCACCGAGGAGGCGGCGGCCTATCACCTCGACCTCCCGGGCCACACCACCTGCGCGCTGTTCGCGGATTTCGACAACGACGGCGACTTGGACGCCATGCTGGGAAGGAGCCTGCTGAAGGCGAGCTATCTCGAGAACCGGGGAGGCGTCTATTTCCAGCATCCCATCCCCAAGTTCATGCCGATGGCGGTGATCTCGATGGCCGCCGCGGACTACAACGGGGACGGACTCCTGGACATCTACCTCTGCACCTACCGGCCGGCGCCTCCGGCCGGCTCGGGAGCCGGGGGCGGATTCGCGGGCGTGGCCAAGGAGGGTGACTTCGACTGGCCCGATGAATTCTTCCCCCCCGAAGTGGCGCGGGAGTTCCGGCGGCGCCTCGCCGAACACAAGCAGAAGATCGGGGTCACCGTGCTGGATCAGCTGGGACCTCCGAATCTTCTTCTGGTGAATCGCGGCGAAGGCCGGTTCGAGCCCGCTCCGGAAACCGCCACCGTGGGCCTTTGGCGCAACTCACTGCAGGCCACTTGGGGGGACTACAACCACGACGGGCGGCCGGACTTGTACATACCGAACGACTGGGGGCTCAACGTCCTCTTCCGCAACGACGGCCCGGAGGGCTTCACGGACGTGACCCTCGAAGCGGGCCTCACCTACTACGGGTTCTCGATGGGCGCCTCCTGGGGCGACTACGACAACGACGGCGTGGACGACCTTTACGTCTCCAACATGCACAGCGAGGCGGGCCGCAGGATCGTCGCCCAGATTCAGGGCCTGGACCGGACCTTTCCCGAATCGGCGGCCGGCAACTACCTCTATCACGGCAAGGGCGGCGGGGCGTATTCGCAGGTGGCCGGGCGGGAATCACCCGCCATGACCGTGATGAATGCGGGGTGGTCGTGGGGCGGTTGTTTCGCGGATTTCGACAACGACACCTTCCTCGACTTGTACGTCCTCAATGGCTACTTCACCGCTCCCACGGAGCTGGCGTCCGGGTTGGATCTCGAAAGCAATCTCTGGCGAACCATGGTCCGGGCGGACGCCAATCTGGCGCGCCCAAGTTTCCGTTTCTCACCGGAGTGGCGGCGGACCCCCGCCCCGGACAATCTCGGACCGGAGATCGACGCCCGCCTCGCCGGCGTGGAACGGCGCGGCGACAAGGTTCTCGTCCACTCACTCCACGGAGCGGAGCGCAATCGCTACTTCGCCAATCGCGGCGGACGCACGTTCCTCGACGCTTCGGGAATCTCAGGTCTGGACAACGCCGCCGATGGCCGGGGGTTCGGGATTCTCGATTACGACCGGGACGGCTGGCAGGACATCGCCCTGGTGAACGCCAACCAGCCCCTCTTCAATCTCTATCGCAACGAAATGCCGGCCGCGGGCATGTCCGGCGGAATGATCGCGCTCCGTTTCGTGGGAGGCAGCCGGACTCCGCGCCCCGAGAAGAAGTACGCGAGCCGGGACGGCTATGGAGCGCGGGTCAGCGTCGACCTGGGGGATGCCACGATCAGCCGCGAACACCGCTGCGGCGAAGGTTGGTCGGTTCAGAACTCCGCCACGATGATCGTCGGAATCGGATCCCACAAAGTGGCGAAGTCCGTGTCCGTTCGTTGGCCGTCCGGCCACACGGTGTCCGTCGCATCGGTACCCGAAGGGACATTGCTCACGGTGTACGAAAACCCCGCTGACTCGGGCTCGGTTGACGGTCAAAATTTCTTGTCCAAGCCCTACCGGCTTCAGGCGGGGTCGCTCACCCGGTCGGATGGCGTTCCGGAGGAGGAGGGCCGGCTGAAAGCCGGCGGTACAGCCGGCGGTACGGAGAATGTGGGCGGGGTTTTTTCCGTGCATGCGTTGGACACCGCCGCCAAACCGGCGCGCTTGCGAGTCTACACGACCTTCGCCACGTCGAATCCCGCCAGCATCGCCGACCTGCCCGCGCTGCGGCGCCTGCATGAGTCGCTCCGACCGGAGGGCGTCGACTTCATTTTCATTCCCGTGGACCCGACGGACGACAATGCCAAGCTGGCGGCGTTCGCCCGGGAGTGGAAGCCGTCCTCCCGACTCGTGAATCTCGCTCTCCCCCTGCGGACCGAGGCGGCGCGCGCGTTCGCCCAGGTGTTGGGTCGGCAGCCCACTTCATCCGCCACGGTGGTGACCGACGGCCAAGGGCGGATTCTGTCGGGGAAGACCGAACTTCCTTCGGTTTCCGAACTCCGCGCCCTGCTTGCCTCCTCCAAACCCTAGCGTCGGACCGATGCGGGCTGGACGGCCTTCCCGTCGACCCATCGGGTGTTGTAGCGCCGATGGAGGGCATCGCTCGGGAATGCCGGGCGAGTTTCCGCGCCGTAGCGCTGGGCGTTCATTCCGTGGAATGGAAGCGGCTCGACCCGGGTTCCTTCGGCCACATGGAAATCGGAGTCCTTGTCCCAGCCGTCGACGACCAGGAAGTAGTCGCGAACCGCGCCGACGGGCTTCGGGGGTATCGCGGATGCCGTGAACCGGAGGCTCAATTCATCGCCGGAATGGATGAGTGCCAATCCCTCGTCCCGAAGGGCCACCAATTCGGTCACATCGCCGTATCGGGTGCACCAGCCTCCCGGGAGGATCGTCCAACACGATTCGGCGCGGGCGTCGTCGTAGTCCGGGGTGGGTGGGCAATCCGGTGGCAGGTCCAGCAGGCGGCTGAATCCTCGAAAACGGAGCACGGCTTCCGAAGGCGCCAGCACCGTCGTTCGGGTCGCCAAGATCGACGTCCCGGCCGTCGTTTCTGAACCGGAGATCCGGGGAAGGTCGCTGGCGACTGTCGCGGGTTCCGGCACCCCGACGGTTCCCTTCCCCGCCTCGCCCGACTTCCCGAACTTCTCCAGGAGCGCGATGCGGTCCCAATGGATTTCGAAGGCTCCGGTCAGCCGCAGCCGGCGCGCGCCGGGTTTCAGTCTTCCTTCCAAGTCGACCAGGATCGTCTTGGTCTTCCCCGCGGGCGCCCCGACGACGACGTCGACGGTCTCCCAGACTCCGGGAGCCACCTCGGCCGCCAGTTCGGGAAAGGGAAACGGGAGGGACGGATCCTGGGAGGCGGCGATGTTGGCCATGCCCCCACCGAATCGAAGCCATCCATTCATCACGAGGACGAGAGGCGCACCCGCATCCAACGGCCCGAAATCGAGGATCCAACCATGCGGCTCCGCGAGGCCGCGCAACTGGGGAACCCGCAACCGAGGCGGCGACACCCGCTGTCCATCGATGCTTCGCAAGGCCCCGGTGACGTCGTCCCCTTCGAGGGTCTCGGCGTGTCGAAGGCGACGTTCGCGGTGCAACGTCATCAGTCCGCCCGGAGGAAACGGACCGCTTGGCAGCAGTTTGTCGGTGGGATGCACTTCCGTGCCGGCGGGGTGGTCCACGACCGCCAAACGGGCTTCATCCAGGTACAGCACCTCGCGCAGTTCCTCGGTGATCCGGACCTCGAAGCCGCCGTCACGGGGTCGGAACATCGTCTCGTCGCCGATCCAGACCATTTCCTCGGGATCCGCATCGATGTAGCGGCGCTCGGCCAGGGGGAGGCCCAAGGGAGCGGCGCCCAGGAAGTCGGTGACGAAACGAAAGCGCTCGCCGTCCCAGGCGTACAGGTACGGGCAGGAACCCTCCTGGAGGGTCGCCTCCAGGGCCAGCAGCGGCTCCCGGCAATCCACCGGCGCGCCCACGAAGCCCTGGGGCCAGTTGAACCAGTGAACGAGGAATGAATCCAGTTGGGGATGGGGGCCCACGCCAATCTCCACCGGCAGTTGTTTCACGGTCCGCATCAGGCGAAGGCCGCCCGTCTCGATCTCGACCTTGCATCCGAGACCGCTCGCGTTCGAACGGTTCCCGATCAGGCGGACCTTCACCTGCCCGTTCGCATCGCCCCCGTCGTTGCGCAAGTAACGCAACCCACCCCCCGCGAGGGCGATCACGAGGTCCGAGTCGCAATCCCCGTCGAAATCCGCCGGATGAACCGACGACACTTCGACCGCGCCCAATCCGTCGAGCCCGAGCGACGCGGTTCTCTCGTCCCACCCGGCCAGTCCGCGATTGCGCCAGACCCGGATCCCGGTCCCCACGCTCCAGAGGTCCAGCCATCCGTCGTTGTCGTGATCCAATGCCTGGAGGCCCGACGGACGCGGCGCCCCGTTCAGCGGGATTTCCGCGACCGTTCCACTCTGGAAAAAGATCCGGATCGCCCGGGCGTCCGCCACAACGAGATCCGGGCGAAGGTCATTGTCGAAGTCGCCCGTGCACGAGATGCCCGTCGCCACCCAGTTCGTCGGCGCCTGGGGCAGGAGTTTTCCACCTCTCATTTTCTCGAGGAACAACGGCGGCCCGTCCGTCCGCTCCACGATGACGTCCGGGCTTCCGTCCCGATTCCAGTCTTCCAGGGTGACGGATCGGGCATCCCGAAGCTCCGTCGGAATCCCCGACTCCGCCGTGAGATCAGAGAACCGCAGCGGCCCCTGCTGGCGATGGAGCCGCACGCTCCGGGTGGCGGCGTCCACGGTGATCAAATCCAGTTTGCCCGTGAAATCCAGGTCCATGAGGGCTCCCTGCGTGGCGCTCACGGAATCGAGACCGCTCAGTCGGGAGACGTCCTCGACGAGACCATTGGTGTTCCACCGAAACAAATGACTCCCCGGGTTGCCAAGAACCACGACGTCTTCCTTGCGATCATTCTCGAGGTCCCCCACCAGCACGGCGGTGCAAACCCGACCCGCAACCGTGGGAAGCGCCGGCCCCGTCGGTCGGAAGGCGCCCCTGGCATTTTGAAGCCACCGGAACCCCATCCCCCGTTCCTGGACGAAGAGACCGTTCCAGCCGCTGTGATCCACATCGATCACGCCGACCGGCCCCGAATATCGGTCGGCGCCTTCCCCAAGGACCTCGCGGGTCGCGTCCACGAACCGCACCGCGATGCCGCCGGGATCCGGCTGGTCCAATCGAAACGGAACCCGCGCCTGGGTATGCCTGGATTTCTCGAACGAGGCGGAGGTTGTCGGCGGTCCGCCCACCTCGAGACCCACCAGGTGCTGCTGGAGTTCCTTTCTAGCCTCGCCCTGACGTCCGGCGCGCAGCAGCGATTGCCCCAGCAGAAAGTGGACGGCCGCGTGAAGGTGGTTCGGGTCCAGGGCGAGACCTTCCCGGAACGCCACGATGGCCTCCTCCCACTGCATCAATTCCATCCGGGCCTTGCCCAACTGAAAGCACGTCGCCGGTTCGCCCGGGTCGATCCGTCGCGCATTTTCAAGCGCCTTCACGGCGTCCTCGGCTTGGGACAACCGGAGATGGGCCGAACCTCGAACGAAGTAGGCCGCCGCCGAATTGGGGTTGAGTCGAAGGACTTCCTCCGCTTCGCGAAGAGCCTCCGCGCCGCGGTCGGCGACCAGGGAAGCGATGGCGAGGTTGAGATGAACATCCGCATCCTGGGGAACCAGTTCAGCCGCCTCGGTGTACACGGCGAGCGCGTTGGTCGCGTCCCCCTGGTCGAGGTGATTCTTCCCGGCGTTCATCAGGCTGAAAAACCGGGCGGGCGGGCCCGCGTCCGTTTTGCTTTGATCCGCCGCGGATGCCGAAGCCGGGTCGCGCCCGCATCCCGCCTGCGCCACCACGAGCGCCACCAGAACCAGCGCCAGAGCCACCGCCCGGGAACCGCGCAGCACTCTCGCGGAACCCTCCTCAAACGCGGCCCAGGGAGAGGGAAGTTCGCCAAACTCGGGACACGTATCGCGGCCAAAAACCGTAGCCGCCGACGTCAGTCGGCGCCGACTTCCAGCCAGGAGATGGCGCGGACCGACGTCCGCGGCTACCGGGGTGCGGTGCATGGAGAGGGGAAACGATTCGGGCATCGCGAGTTGGGGCTTTGAACCGTAGCCGCCGACGTCAGTCGGCGCTGACTTCCGGCCCGGAGATGGCGCGGACTGACGTCCGCGGCTACGAGGGTGGTTCACGGAGAGAGCCCATGAAAAAAATGCGGTTTCGAATCATCGGGCGACCGCCCCCAGACGCAGGAAGATCCGCGGAGAATTCCGAAGCGGCGCGTTCACACGCCAGGTCACCCACTCGCGCCCGTCGCCCAGCGTCTCCCTCGCGATCAGCACGAGATGCGCGGTTCCATCCCGCCAGTCGACGAGGTCCTCGGAATACCACGTGCCAAGCGACACCCGTCCGGCACCGAGGCTGACCGGGTAACTCCAGTTCAACGAACCCGGCCCACCCAGGGGATCCTTTTGGAGAACCAGTCGCGGCGCGAGGGGCGGCAGGCCGAGATCGTTCCCCAGGGCGTAGTCGATGAGATCGGGTTCGCGGTTCCCGTTGGCGTCGCCCATGGGTT
>CALNYA010000021.1:0-186610 GCA_942490575.1 uncultured Verrucomicrobiota bacterium | reverse complement strand
TGCCATCAACTTGACTTGGAATTCATGAACTGGTGAGAACTCACTACCGGCTGCTCCCCGGGGTGGGACATGCACCCGTCGTCCCCGCCGCACCGCCGGTTCTCGACTACTGCGTCTCCTAATATCATGCAACATCCCGACGACTCAACAGATGCGGCATTTGCTGGCTCCACGACGTGCTCGACACCGAAGTGCTCGCCCTTTGATGTCGTCGAACGCGACACTTTTGTCATCATTCTTCAGTTTTGAGAAGGACGCCAAAGTTGAAGGCGCATCGATCGGTGCGCGCTCCACCAACACGCGCGCGACCACATACAGGCGAAACAGGCAGCGTCCCCATGCCGGCGTGCGGCGCAGCACCGAGGTCAGACTGATCGTGAAGTTCCCATCTTCATGACCGCCCACGGCTTGCGAGGACGAGAGCACTACGTGCGGGCGGACACGCGTCGTCGTGCCTGGGACCGGATGCCTACGATTTATGACGTCATTCGGTGCTGTGACGACGAGCTTAACTGACTTATCATGGTTTGGCTCCGTGGGTGAACGCGCGCGCAATGGCAACAGCGAATCAGGCACCTTGTCGACCGTTCGATCCACGGTGACACGCCGCGTCGTTCGCCAGGGTACAACTGTAGCTTCCCGGTTGGGGCGGGCGATTCGGTGCGCATGGGAATTCGTCCCCACGTTCGGATTCGAACGACCGGTTTAAAGAGTGGGAATGCATGATGCCTTATCGCATCCGCGTTTACGGGCGCATCGTCGATACGGAGGCGCGTTGCTCGTTGACCGCTCTGGGTGAGGACAAGAAGATGTGGTTTCTCAAAGAGCTGCTCTCGCTCGACGGAGAGGGCGGCACGCCGTCTCACGCGGACCCCGGTGCAGCAGCCGTCCGCCGGCATTCGAACTGCGGGACAGACGACACTCGCAGCTCGCCGAAGCGTCCGCACGCCGGCGCGATACCGTCATCGCCGCTGGCGCGAGGAGTTCCCGAAGGATGCTCGCCGTATACAGATGCAAAAGTGTCTCGTGCATCCAACCGAAGGAAACCGTAGGATTCTCAAACAACTTGGGAGGCTCTCCGACCCCAGCACGTCATGCCGTTCGGACTCACGCCGGCTCAACGGAGCCACCTTCCCCGGCGCGCCACGGCCTGCGACCCGGGGCGGCAGTGATTGCCACCCTCACGTTCGCTGCAGGCGGCGCTTGTGCGGTGAGACCGCGCATCGCGGTAATTAAAGCGGCGGAACGATCAACGGAATGGGCACTTCATCATCGCCGACTTAAACAAAGTTCTCGGAGGGGAATCACCATCAAGCGCAACGTTGGCATTGATGACAGCATCGTCGCGTCTCGGCATCTCGGGCGACGAGGTTGTTCGGAGCACATTTCCTGTGGATCATGTATCCGCCAGTTGAAGACCGGACGAGGCAGCCGTGTCCCTGTACCACAATGAGAACGTCCACGGCATGATCAATGAAATTTATCGGGTCGCATCGATCTGGGACTGGGTTGGCACCTGTCATCACACCACACCACAGTCGCGTCTCGCTACAAATTCAGGTTGTATTATAACGACACTGCAGCCCTAATAAGGCGGAGAAGCGCAACAGAAGGGCGACCTATGAACAATTCCTAGATTGCATTCTTCCACCATCACATGGTGGCCAACTATATCTTAGCTCCCATTGCTTAGCACAGAACTCCCAACCAGGCTGCGAGATTCCGAGACAGACGCACAAACGCGTGATGCGTTCTGCGACCCATTAATGGTTTGGCTCGGATAAGACTTTCCACGTTTACGGCGCGGGGAGGTCGGCGTTCATTCGGTCAGTCTCACATTTACGGTTTCGCCGTCCTTAATGCCTACAGTTCACAGCACGATCTGACGAGACGCACGAGAAAATCGCGACTACGGGAATATCCGGAACACGACAACGTTGACGTTGCAACTGAGACGTCAGTGATCTTGGATATCGATGGCCGACCACAATTACGGGAACTTTGGTCACCAAATTTTAGGTTAGACCTTCCGACGGCGCGCAGGATAAAAATGTTACGGTTACACCAACGTCGAAAGCCACCGACCTACGGTGGCCGTGGCGAAACAACGTGAACACGCTCGCGCCTGATAAATGAAGGAACAGTTCCTGACCTTCAGGCGACGGGCCGCCGCGTCGGTCGTTCGAGAAGCCGCGTGGGATCGACGACGAATGCCTGCTACAGTGCTTTCCAGCCGCCAATCGAGCGGGATATCGAAGGCATAATCACGTCGAAGCTCCCACTGGCAGGGACACAAATGGGTTGGGCGCAGTCGTGATTTTGGCGTCTATTTGATCCACGACAACTAACCGAAGCCGGCACTCCTGAAATGCGCACGCCAAGCATAACGCGCGAAGGCGAAGTGATCGCCGGCCGCAGCGCATGTCTGCGTCGGACGATTCTGACCCGCGTCTCATCTGAGCCCAGGCCTGTAGCGGTCACGCTCGCGCCTTGAAGACCATTGAGGAACAGCATCCGTCGACCGAAGTCGCGAAGAAGACTCGGTTCTATCTCGGGAACAGGACGACCTGTTACGTCCGCTCAACATTCCCACGATCATCTCTCGACCAACTTACCATCGCCTATCAGTGGAACAAGATTCCCGCCTCGCGGATCAGCAGGCGTATTTCGTATCGGACTGGATGCTCCACATTCCGGAGGGTCACGGCGCGCTGTGCTCCCTTTTACAAGGCGCACGTCCTGCTCCGTCGGGCGACAACTTGCTGGTGATTCTCGACTGTAGACGCTCCGCCTGCATACGACTTTGGAGTCGCTTCTGGGGTATGGCGGACACGCCGCAACGAGGTTCGAACTAGCACCCCGAGCCGCTCACGCAGCACTTGGCCGACGGTTTACGGACGGGAAGGAAGTCACGCGGATGTATCCTGAACACTTGATCCGGACAGGCTTCAACCCACAGTACTACCAACTCGCATTCAAAACGACGCAGCGCGGGCCGATTGGTGCGTGAAGAATCATGCTCCCGCGCTTGCCCATGCGCGGGACGGAGCGGCGCCCGGTGCCGGCTCGCGAAGCTCAGGCGCAGTGGGCCCGAGGGACACGGCGACGCACGCCTACTGCTGCGGCAATACCACGACTCGGCCGAGAGCGAGAACCCCGCAACGCGCACGCCGACGCGCAACAATCGAGTTTCGCTGCCTACGAGCCCGGAAAACAGGTTCACATCATCCTCGAAGTCGACAACAGCACCGCCGCCGTTGCCTATCACATCGTCAAAATTCATCGACCGAAGAACTCGGACCACGTGACCCGCGCGGCTCTGAGCCGGGACCGGAGCGCGCGGAGCCGAGTCCCCGCCGCAACAGGATGCATTACCGTTTAGCCACGGTGGCCGGAAAGACAACCGGTGGCGGAACGGCGGGAACCGACGACGGTGACATTCGCCGGGTTGGAGCAGCTCCCCGCGTGGATCTAGCTTCGAACGATCACAACACCTACGAAAGATAGTTGGTCGCCGATATCGGGGAGCAAGACGCGCCGGCGTCGACAACGGTGGCATCGCGTCATGACGCGACCAACGCATCGTTCGCAATCTGAACATTCACTGAAATTCGGCCGGAACCCGACTGCGACACGGTCGCCGTCCGCATCACGTTCGGTTGAAACCACCTGAACATCCGGAACGCGCCGGTGACCTATAACCTGGATCACCAGGGAGTCCAGCACGCGCCTTCGGTGTGTTCGTGAGCCATCGGATGAACGCCACGACCATCGGTTCAACGGATTGATCGGCTCGGGCGGCGGAGATCACCCGGGACACTCGCGGGACACGCGCCGCGCCTGATGGCCAGCAATATCTCACCACCCATTGTTATTCGCTACTGCCGGGGTGGGGTTCCTTGTTGACCGAGAACAACTAGGTTTCAAGGATGTCGAGGATCCCCACCCATGTACGACGTCTACTGCAGACACAATGTGCGTCTAGGGCAAGACCCGGGCGCGGTGGGACGCGGCTGTCGCCGGATAGGCCCAACGTGGTGCCGTTTGACGCGCGCCCTTACGAATATCCATTGAACAAGGCGGGTCCCGACGGAGGTCAGCCGACTGGCCGACCCGCAGATGTTCCCAACAGGTATTTCGCGAAGCTCATCGTTGCAAAAGTACGTGTGTTCCACCCACTCAAGTTGTTAGCTCAAGGCAGATAAGAAGAGAAACGGCGCGCGGTGGTGGAGGCTGTTTTGCGAGGGGAGTCGATCCAGGTGGTTTCACGTGTGTTCAATGTGGCCGCGCGCAGCGTATTCGACTGGTTGTCATGGTGCATCGCCCTGTTCGATGGCTTGTGTTGCTTATCGGGGGAGAAGGGGACCACGGAAAATGACCGAAGAAATGATGCGCTGGCCGTACTCGGCATGCAGTACCAGTCATCTCGGACGCTCAGACGGGTTGATTTGGAAGCAAGAGCCTGGTGCCGACTTTCCGGGGCATCTCGTCCAGTCGAAGTTACAGCAAGATCCCGAAGAAGGAGTCTCGTCGCCACCTGCGTAGTCATCTCGTGGACGAGGCGCGATTCCAACCTGACGCCCACCGGGGAACCACGTGTCGGGGAAACCCCCCACCAGTGGCAAAAGGTTCGGCCTACATTAGTGCGGTCAGGCTCAGCATGTTTTGCGCCCTCTCGAGCACGACAGTAGCCATCGAAAGCTCGTGAAGAAGCTGAGGGTCGCCCTATTATCGTGATCGACAACGTCCAGAAAATGCCTACCTAACGCCTGCGCTCGAACCACGCTTTGGTAGCTGGAGCCGTTCATCAATATGTGTTATGCATGCATTAGGTCGACCCAGCCGACGCGAAGCTGATCCTATCATCCCATTGCGGAGTACGCCGCGCTCCGAGTCCCACGCCGTAGGCATGCAGGACGTGCGTTGACACGGCTTCTGGGCGAGCTATGCATGCTCGCTGTCCATGGGACATGGTTTCGAGATCACTTGCATCCCTACCTGCAACTTTCGATTGCCGGCCGGGAAGGTAGATTTCGGGGCGCGCGCGCAACGACGGTGACTTACAGGGTTTCCGAGGCGTGTAACCGGGCGCGCGACCTCGTTGAGGCGATCTCCGAACCGCGACGCCATCACGCTCACCCGTGACACGCCGGCGCGCTCATCGCCCTACGAAACGGCGACGAGAACGCCTGGCCGATCGCCACAATTTCGCAGAGTGAGAACATGAAATTTCCCGACGACCGCGTGCGTCTTCATCACCGGGCGGACGGGGCGCGAGAATTTCCTTCACGCAGTGACGGCTTGCCGACCTTCGAGAAGCAACTCAGGAGCTCGCCCGCAACCTGTTTGTCCGTCGCTATGAAGGATCGAGCTTGCTGCACGGCGACTCACGCCATCTGTCTTTCTGCACCATCGATTGGTGACGGACGGTGGCTATTCTCACAATCAGTGACCTGCCTGCCCTTCATTGCTGAGGGCATTTCCCGTCCGGGTTTGCCGTTGACTTGATGACTGAGACTATGACGACCCATACCGGTCGCGCTCAATTGGGGAAAATGCTGAAAAGAGTGGATGGCCTCACCGGCGCTTGGTATGCTGCCATTGGCTCCAATGGCATCACTGAACGCACCAAATCTTTGTCAGTGACTGGTTTGTCCCTCAATACGTTGCCTGAATGTGCCTGAATTGGCAGCCTTTATCATGCGGTTCAATGTGATGCCAACTTGCGTTTGTTAACAGCGTGTATTTCCTTGTCATGTCGCTGCGACACTATTAACACAGCACTGACCTTCGCCCCGACCTCTGCCAATTTCGGTGTTGCTTGTCACCAATTTGATAAACGCGCGCGCGGACTATAAACGTCTCAGCCTACGCTGGAGCGTGCGCTTTGGTTCATCTTGCTGTGATGGCCGGGCGGCTGCGGCGCGTCGGCAGAAGCTGACCGGGTATCCGTGGCGGTCGGGTGCGCGTCACCGTGAACGAAACCGAAGTGCTTCAAACCGCGCATCCGCAACGCGTCGGCACTCCAACAGGCCGTTACGATGGAGCCGAGATTGATCGAAGCACGAAGAACGCATTGAATCAGCTCGCGGTCAAACGCGGCCCTAATCGCTCCGAGCCGATCCGCCGCAGGCGTCCGCGTCGGTGAAGTGAGCCTTCCCCGACATCCTGTTGACCGCGCGGCGCGATGCACCGCTCGGTGGCGCGGCGGCGACTGGGACGGACGTCTCTACCGCGAAGTTGAAGGCATCAACAGCGGCACCTTTCGTGAACATCCGCTTGATTCCCTATTACTCCGGAGCAATCGCGGCAAAGGCGAGATGACCTCGGGATGCCACGCTCCCGTTGAAACACCCGGGGCGCGCTCGCGGCGACTTGTCCGGCGGCGGAGGGTGTCCTCCCGAGACCGACACGCAGAACGAACCCGACGACGCCATGTCGATGCGGTTTCTCACCTACGCACGAACTGATAACGAGGGGCTCATCGCCTACTCACATCCATTATCAGCAGAATCGAACCTACAGTGCCGGTCCCGCATTCGGCGGACTCTCCACGGCGCGGTGCGCGACAATTCCAAGTCTCTGCACTTCGGCTTCCCACGACCCGGCCGTCAAGCAGCGACCGGTGAAAGCATGTCGGCGGCCACGATTCCACGGGCCCGGAGCACATCCAGAACGTGATGCGCGTCCTACGGTCGCCGGTGCAGGTGCCGTGGAAGCTCCGCAAAATTTCGGGCAGATCGATGTTTGGTCGCGAAGCCTACACTTCCGATCAGCGACGCGCCTGCGGCTGCGCAATTTCGGCATGCATGCTGAAAAGCGCGTATCATCACGCGACGCGACGCGCTTTTCTCTCATGCGCGCGACGGCTTCCGACTCCGGTGACCGAAGCTCGAACGGACATCCGCCGCAAATTCCCGGCGCGCGCACCCGCATTGGGAATTCGATGGAAGGCGACACGCCCCGCCGTTCCGAATCTCATCGTTCCGAACGCGGTTGGGGCGGTTCTCACATTTACACGCGTCGGCCAGAAGCGGCATCTTTCCGGAGCGACCCGCTGGGCTTGGCGCCGACGACGAGCCGCACCGACACACGTCTCGGCGTTGGCGCGGCGCGGCTCACCCCCGCCGCGCGCAATGGACTGGACGATCAGCTCGTAGGTCAATCAGCAACCATCCGTCCGTGCCCAGCTGGCGCATTCTATCGCTCACCATTGTCCCGGCAACGCGCAACTAGCGCGTCGTGCCTACCCACCCGACTTACAAGGGTTCTTACTCACCCTACAGCTCCACGACTGCGGAGCTGACCAGCCGCAGGCTTGGCTCACGTGCCGACCCGCAACGTTATGGCCCCGCGTCATCCTCGCCGTTCGATCACGGCACACCACGCCCGACAGTGCACCGGGTAGATTGCGGTGATGAATCCGAGTAAGCCGACAACTCCGGATGTCGAAGAGGCGGCGCCAACGATGGCGTGCTCGCGGGGAAACCCGACATTGGAAAGTGTCGAGCGACTTGGCGACCCGTCCAACGGGAGCCTCCGGCTCTGCCGGAGGTCGCCGACACAGGAACCATTCACCTTCCAACCCGGATTCACCCATCTCCCAAATTCCGTTAGGTCTATCGAAACATCGATCAATGAATGCCGACCTTGGCCGGGGTCATTTACGGCAACCGCGATTTTTTCCCAGACCAGCTCGTCACGGAAGCGCGGGCGGACGTGGCGAAGCTCTTCGCCCAGTTCGGCATCAAGGCGGTCCAACTCGGCGAGAACGACTCCAAGCTCGGCGGCGTCGAGACGCACGGAGATGCGCGCAAGTGCGCCGAGCTCTTTAGGAAGCACGCGGACGAGGTCGACGGCATCCTCGTTTGCCTGCCGAACTTCGGTGACGAAAAGGGCGTGGCCGACACGCTCAAGCTCGCCGGCCTGCACGAGATTGTTGCAAACGGAGATCTTGCCACAGAACGCATCCCGGCGACGTGCGGGCGAGAGTTGATCCAGATCGTCGGGATAACCCTGGATGAGCACCGGCACATTGAGCCCGGCGAGCTTGAGCGTGTCGGCCACGCCCTTTTCGTCACCGAAGTTCGGCAGGCAAACGAGGATGCCGTCGACCTCGTCCGCGTGTTTCCTAAAGAGCTCGGCGCACTTGCGCGCATCGCCGTGCGTCTCGACGCCGCCGAGCTTGGAGTCGTTCTCGCCGAGTTGGACCGCCTTGATGCCGAACTGGGCGAAGAGCTTCGCCACGTCCGCCCGCGCTTCCGTGACGAGCTGGTCTGGGAAAAAATCGCGGTTGCCGTAAATGACAGCCAAGGTCGGCGATTCGATGATCGGTTTGCTCATGTTTCGATAGACCTAGCAGGTTGGGAAGATGGGTGCTTCCGGGTTGGAAAGTGAATGGTTCCTGAATTGTCAGCGACCTCCAGCAGAGCCGGAGGACTCCCCATTGGACCAAGGCGCCAAGTCGCTCGACACTCCAATGTCGAATTTCGGGTTTCCCCGCGAGCCTCATCGTTGGCGCCGCGTCTCGACATCGGAATGTCGAGCTACTCGAGTTCATCGCTTCACCTCCACAATCACCCGTTGGTAACGCGTCAGGCGTGGTGTGCCGTGATCGGTCACGGCGAGGATGACGTGCATCTCGCCGGTGCCGGGAACCATAACGTTGCGGGTCGGAACGGTGAACCAAGCCTGCGGCTGGTCGACGTTTTGGATGGCGACGGGCTGCCCGCTCCGCGAGTCGTGAACCGGGAAGGTGCCGGCCTCGTGGTAGTAGAACCACTTGTAGGAAAGGGCGTCGCCGTCCGGGTCAGTTGAGCCGACAGCGCTGAGATTCACGCGTTCGCCGGGTTTGGTGGTGAACCGATCGGCGTGCGCCAGCTTGGGCACGGGCGGATGATTTGCCTGATTGACCGGCTTGATCGTCCAGTCCATGCGCGCGGCGAAGTCGTTCTGGTACGCCTCGCGCCAACGCCAGATGGTGGCGTGATTATCGTCGTGCCAGCGCCCGTCGATGCCCAGTACCTCATCGTCGGCGTCGCTCCAGAACGGACGGGTCTCCGGGTAAAGATGCCACTTCATTGGCCGGGGCGTGTAGAATTCGTAGCGACCGCCCCAACCGCCCCAGTCCGGGTGTTCGGAATTATTCAGCCCATTGTTGATGAGATTCAGAAACGACGGCGTGTCGCCTTCCATCAGGTATTCCCAATGCGGGTACTCCGCGCCGAGAGGTCCCTTGCGGCGGATGTTCCGTTCGAGCCATTCGTTGGTCACCAGGTCGAAGTCGGCGCCATCGCAGCGCGCATGGAAAATGTCGCCGCTGATCCCGCTCCACGTCGCGTGATGATACGCGCCGCCGGCATGCATGCCGGGGCTGGCGATGTAGAACAGCGTTGGGAACTCCTTCCGCAGCCACGGGCCGCTGTCGTCCTGATCGGAGATGGTGTAGACGCGGAGCTTCGCGACAAACTTATCGATCTGCCCGGAGGTGCGAGTCGCGCGGACCTTCCACAGCGCCTGCGCCAGCACGTTCGGGCCGCCCCAGACCGTCACCCACACGGGACGCGCATCGTTCTTGTCCACGGCATGGATGAGTAACTCCGAGCCCGTGGAATCGTGGCCTTCGCCGACGGCCTTCATGCCAAAGAGCGCCGGTCCTTGCTTGACGACGGAGAGCAGGTACTGGGTCGTGGGAAAGCCAGGTTCATGCAGGAGCAGATTGTCGCGCACCGCGCCGTAGGCCTCGACGATCCGCCGAATGCGTTCCGGCGCGGTTCGGTTCTGCTGATGAATGGATGTGGTGGCGATGAGCCCCTCGACATCCCAGTTGTTGGCGTAGGTGAGAAACCGCACCATCGACATGGCGTCGTCGGGTTCGTTCTCGATGTCGGTCAGGACGATGACGCGGGGTTTGGCTTCCGCCGCCGGACAAGTCGCCGCGAGCCCCGAGGCGATGACGGTCAACGTGAGGATGAGCAGGTGTGTTTCCATGGCGGTGATTGTTTCAACGGGAGCGTGGCATCCAGACGGTCATCTCGCCTTTGCCGCGATTGCTCCAGGTGTAATAGGGAATCAAGCGGATGTTCACAGGTGCCGCTGTTGATGCCTTCAACTCGCGGTAGAGACGTCCGTCCCAGTCGCCGCCCTTGCGCGCCTCGGCGTTGCCGCTCAACGTGACCACGCCACCGAGCAGTTGCACGTCGCGCCGCGCGGTCAACAGGATGTCCGGGGGAAGGCTCACTTCACCGACGCGGACGCCCTGCGGCAGATCGGCGGATTCGAGGCAGTAAACGAGCGGGCCGCGTTTGACCGCGAGCTGGTTCAATGTTTCTTCGACCAAGGGGTTTGCTTCGATCAATCTCGGCTCCATCGGCAGTTCGAGTTCGAGCACGTCGCCCGGCTTCCACTCGCGGGTGACGGACGCATAGGAACCGGGTCGGACCTCCACCTGTACGGCCTGTTGATTGACCGACAAACGCGTCCCGCTTGACCATTCCGGAATGCGCAGTTTCAACGCGAATTCGCCGCCTTCGGTTTCGTTCACGGTGACGCGCACCCGGCCGTTCCACGGATACCCGGTTTCCTGCGTCAGCTTCACCCTGCCGACGCCGCCGAGCATGGTGGCCACTGTGTTGCCGCTGTAGAGATTGAACCAAAGCGCACGCTCCGAACGCGCGTAGGAGTACGAGCCGACCTCGGCGATGGTGCGGAGCACGTTCGGGGGACAGCAAAACGAGGTGACGAACGGCACGCGGGTGCGCGACCAACGGAGATCGATCGGCAGCGGGTCGGTCACGCGCAGCGGATTGGTATAGAAGTAGTCGCTGCCTTCGACGCTGACGCCGGAAAGCACGCTGTTGTAGAGCGCAAGTTCCAGCACATCCATGAACCGCGCCTCGCCGGTCGCGAGAAACATCCGCCAGTTCCAGAGCACGTTGCCAATCGCGGCGCAGGTCTCGCCGTGGGCGGTGGTGTTGGGGAGTTCGTAGTCGTGGCCGTAGGCTTGGTGCGTTCGCGTGATCGTCGCCTGCCGACTGGAGCCGAATGGCGAGGCGCCATCGTAAAGCGCACCGCAAGCGCCGGTGAGATACATCTTCTTTTCGATGACGTTTTCCCAGATGAACTGGAGCGGTGACCGGTAGCGTTCGTCGCCAGTCTCAATCATCAAGTCAGCCGCACCGGCAAACAGGTAGTTCGCCCGGACGGAATGCCCAACCGCCTCGCGCTGCTCGAAGAACGGAAGCAGGTCCTGATTATCATCGCCACCGTCCGTCACCAAGTCCCGCATCTCGATGAATTTCCGCGCGAGGTCCAGATGGCGTGGGTCGCCGGTCGTGCGGTAAAGCTCGATCATGCCCATGTAGTGCGACGGACAAACGGAATTGCGGGCGAGCTCCTGGGTTGGGTTCTCGAAGGTCCGACGCAGGAAATCCGCCGTCCGCTTCGCGATGGCGAGAAAGTCCTCGCGCCCCGTCACCCGGTGATGAACACACGCGGTCGTCAGGAGATGGCCCATGTTATACATCTCGAAGTTGTGGCGGTCTCGAAACGGCCAGGCGTTCTCGTCGCCGTTTCGTAGGGCGATGAGCACCGGCGTGTGCAGGTAGCCGTCCGCCCGTTGAGCGTGTCCGATGGCGTCGATAGAACGGTTCAGAATCGCCTCCAACTCAGGGTCCTTGGTTTGCGCCCAGACAGCGCATACCGCCTCAAGGAACTTGTAGAAATCACCGTCGTTGAACGGCGCCCCGCGAAATCTCCCTTCCATGTCGCCGGCGGCGATCAGGAAGTGTTGCAGGTAGGGTTTGTAGTGATCTCCCTTCATGATGTCCCACATCGCGGGCAGCGAGCGCTCGCGAAGCGTCGCCATCCGGTCCGCCCAGAAGCCGTCTGTCCAACGCACGTCCTGCATGCCTACGGCGTGGACTCGGGCGTGGGAACTCGCACTTGTATCGGTCAAGCCCCCTGCGCCGTGGACCGAAGCCGCCACCAAGACGATGCATATTGCCGCGACCGCTGGTAGGGATGAGCTTCGCACGAGCATCTGTGTTGCTTGGAACATCGGTTTACTGAGGTCCGGCCAGTCGGCTGACCACCGTCGGGATGTCCTCCGCCTTGTTCAATGGATATTCGTAGGGCGCTTCATCAAACGGCACCACGTTGAAATCCTGTCCGGCGACGGCCCGCGTCCCACCGCGCCCGGAGTCCTTCCTTCCCTTGGTGTTGTCGTACACATTGCCCCGCGCGGTGATGTCGCAGTAGACGTCGTACATGAACTGATGAGGATCCTCGACATCCTTGAAATAGTTGTTCTCGATCAGCGCCATTCCGTAGGAACCCACCCCGGCGCAGTAGCTGTTGCCCTTGGAGGTGTAATAGTTGTTGAAGATGTGGGCTTGGCCGTACATCAGACGCGGCATGCGCTGGTCCACCCGTTCAGCGAACCAGTTGTGATGATAGGTGACCTTGAGCTTTTCCCAATCCTCCGGGTGATCTCCGCCGCCCGAGCCGATCAATCCGTTGAACCGATGGTCGTGGCGTTCATCCGTGTACCAGAATTTGCACCAGGAAACCGTGACGTAGCTGGACTCCCTGGTGATGTCCAGGTTGCCGTCACCGGCGTTCCAGATGTTCAGGTGGTTCAACCAGACGTGATGCGAGTTTTGGACGGCGACCGTGTCACCTGGTCCGGGTTCCGGCCAGGTTCCGTGAATGTTCAGATTGCGAACGATCACGTTGGTCGCGTCCTTGATGGCGATGCCACCGTAGATGGTCGCGTGTTTGTCGACGCCGATGAGCGTCTTGCTGCTCCCGATATCGAGCGGCCAACCGCTTTCGTAGGTGGTCTTGATCGTTCCGGAAACTAGAATCACGCGGGGGAACTTATCCTGTGCCGCTGCCTTCAACCCGGCGAATGTCGTCACCGTCGTCGGTTCCGCCGTTCCACCACCGGTTGTCTTTCCGGCCACCGTGGCAAACCCGATTGGCTCATCCGTGTCCGAGCGGGACAGAACAGCGGACTCGGCTCCGCGCGAGAAACCAATTCCGATGAACAGACTCAGAGCCGCTGCAATGCGTGGTTCGAAGTTCTTCGTTCGCATCGATGGGTTGCGGTTATTGAACGCTGACGATGATCCGTTGATAGGCAACGAGCGGCGGGGTGCCGTTGTCGGTGACTTCGAGGATGATGTGAACCTGTTTTCCGGGCTCGTTGGGAACAACGAAACTCGATTGTTGCGCGTCGGCGTCCTTGATGCTGATTCTGCTCTCGGCCGAGTCGGCTTCGTGGTATTGCCACCAACGATAGGCGACAGCGTCGCCATCGGTATCCCTCGAACCCACTGCGCTGAGCTTCACGGTGGCACCAGGCGCGCCGCTCAGATCCCGCGCATGGGCAAGCATGGCCACGGGAGCATGATTGGCTTCTTGGTAAGGCTTCACGCACCAATCGGCCCGCGCTGCGAAGTCGTTTTGAATCGCGGTTGACCAGCGTGCCAATGGGTTGAAGTAATCCCGGATCAAGTCCGGGTGTTCAGGATATACATCCCGCATGAACTTCCTTCCCCAGGCCGATCCCGTAAACCATCGGCCAGCGGGATGCGTGTAGCCCGGCTCGGGAACTGGATCAAGCCAGGTGTTCTCGCGAACGAGCGTGTAGCGGCCGCCCCATCCGCCATACCCCGGCGACTCCAGGTTGCGCAGACCAGTTGGGATCGTATGCAAGAATGCGGGCGAATCTCCCTCGGATCGGAAATCACCGGGTTCAAAGTTCGTATCGCCCGACAGGCCGTGGCTTCCGTGGACGTGCGCCTTGTAAAGGGAACACAGCGCGCCGTGACCCTCCAGAATGTGCGCCCTCATCCAGTCCGACTTGAAATACGCCTGCTGATCCGCGGGCAGAATCTTGTTCCACTGATAGGCGATGGCCCAGAATTGGTCGGAGATGATCGTGGGAATGTTGAACTTTCCCCAGTGCGGACGGACGTAGCTCTGATAGGTCGAATCCTGTTCCCAGATGAAGTAGAACCGGATCTTCTTCGCGACTTCGGTCATTTTCCGCGGATGCTGTTCCTCAATGGTCTTCAAGGCGCGGGCGATGGTATTGACCCCGCCCCAGGCCTGAATCCAGATGGGACGCGGATCGGAATCGTCCAGCAGAACTTGGACGATGCGCTGCGACCCGGCGGTCACTTCGTCCATCTCGCCTTCTTTTTTCACGTTGCCAAGCAGCGTGCGCGATTTCAGGAGTGCCGGCTTCGGATAGTTGGCGTCGTGTTGGATCAGGTTGGGATAAACCTTTTCGTAGGCCTCCAAATACGACTGCGCCCAATCGTCGCCGGCCCATTTGTGTCCCTGCCAGTGGTATTGGGAACTCGACGTGATTATGCCTTCGATATCCCACTCGTTGGCGTAGAGGAGAAAGCGCACCAGCGAGCATTCGTCGTCGATCTCTCCGTCCGAGGTGACAATCACGCGCGGCTTCTCAGACGCCGCCAGCGTGGAGCCGACACCGAGCGCGGCGGCCAGCACAAGGAAGGTCAGGAACTCTTTCATGGATTCCTTCGGCTTTATCAGGCGGCTAGCGAAGCGTGTTCACGTTGTTCTCCGGTTTCGCGTAATCCACGGCCACAATTGGGTCGGTGCCGTTGAGAAACTCTTCGACGTTGGTGTAGCCGTCTTGATCCCTATCCTGCGCGCCATCGGAAGGGTCTTCCGGGTTGAGCTTGAACCGAAGTTCCCATGTGTCGGGCATGCCATCGTTGTCCGAATCCTTTGGCACCTCTCCGGATTGCAGCGTTGGCCAGCCGCCAACGTCAGCCGGGTTGTCGATGATTCCGTTCTTCCCATGGGTCGCGGTGCCCTTGCGAACTTCTTCGATGATGCGGGTGTCGATTGAATCGCGTCCGGGCAATGAACTGCCGGCATGTTTAAGGACGGCCAAGTACGCGTCCGTCGGGGACTGCTGACGAATGGGCATGGCCTCCCACGCCGCGGCCAGCTTGGTGAAGGAGTCGCCATCCAGGCCCAACCAATTGTCGGAGGTCACTTCGGGAAAACCGTCCACGTAGTTTTTTGCCACATGCCAACCGCCGAGATCCTCACGGCCACGGGACGAGGGGTTCGCAATGCGATCCCTCAGGTCGCTTCGCGTGGCGGGGCCGGATTTGTAATAGTTGGCCACCATGTTGATGGTGGAGAATGCAATCGAGGGTGTTCGCCGGTCGCCCTTCTGTTGCGCTTCTCCGCCGTAGGAGCTTTCGTAGCCCCAGTTGTACAGCACGTTGTTGCGGTAATCGTTATAACCGCAACCTGAGGCCCAGCGGGGATTGCGACTGTCATTGTGAGCAATCAGATTGTGATGATAGGTGCCGAATTGGTTTCCCCAGATCCCCCCAAATCGATGCGACCCATCCGGTCGGGCGCAAGCTTCGGTGATCATGCACCATTGAATCGTGACGTTCTCATTGTGGTACAGGGACAGCACCTCATCGGTGCTCCAACTGGCGGACACATGATCCACGATGATGCTCTTTCGGTACCGTCCGCCCAAAGCATCGCCCTCGTGATCCGTTCTCACCCGAAGATACCGAATCACGACATTGCTGGCATCAACGCCAACGTTGCCTTTGATGGTGATTCCCCCTCCGGGAGCGGTTTGTCCGGCGATGGTGATGAAGTCATGCCTGATTCTCACATCTCCATTGATCGTTCCCGCCACTTTGAATACCACGATGCGCGGTCCTTCGGCCGCACAAGCCGCCTGCAAGCTGCCCGGCCCGGAGGCATTGAGATTGGTCACGGCAATCACCTTGCCGCCCCGCCCCCCGGGCGTCACGGAGCCGTAGCCTTCCGCGCCGGGGAAGGCCGGCACGTTGGCGGCATCGACCGGCATTGCCGCCAGTCCGAACAGCGTGGCGGTCAAGCCCAGGGTCGGAAACCTCCCAAGTTTGTTTGAAATCCGCATTTTGTTGGTTTCCTTCAGTTGGATGCTGAAGACACTTTGCATCTGTCCATGCGAGCGGCGAAGTCCTTCAGGAACTCCTCGCGCCAGCGGCTGACGGTTATCGCGCCAGCGTGCGGACCTTCGGCGAACTGCGGAGATGGATCGTCTGTCCACCAATTCGGAAACTCCGCGGACGGCTGCTGCGCCAGTTCAGGCGAGGGATGAACGGCCGTGATGCCGCCCTTCATTCCGTCGAGCGAGGGCGCGGTGCCGCGAATGGTGAAGCTGAACCCCTTCGCCTCTTTCGGACAAAAGCGAAACCGCATCTTCTTGTCCTCGCCCAAGTGGCCAACGAGCGATTGGTTCTCAACGAGCAGCCACGCCTCCGGCTTGTCGGGCGAATCAGCGCCCAGCGGAAGCGCGAGTTCCAGAATGCCGAAGACTTCCATGCGATCTTCCCTCTTTGTGAGTCGGTTGAATCGAACGTAGGGACGTTCCCATGCGCGCACGAATCGCCCGCCCCAGCCGGGCTTGGACGGATCCGCGGGGTTGCCCTGAAGCAGCCAGGCGACCGCCGGCGTGTCACCCATCTTGAGATCGTCCTTTTGGTCGACAAAAAATTCGCCCAACGCTCCGTGGCCTTTGACGTGCCGCGCCACGAATTCCTTGTTGCCCCATTCGCCGCTCTGGTTGCCACCCACGAACCAGCCGCGATAGGTCGAGTTCGCTTCGATGATCCACAGCGCCGGGTGACGAGTCGCGAGGTATCGGTAGGCGTCCGGTCCCCATTTTTTGTTTGGCCCGCCGATGTAATACACCCGCAATTTGGGCAAAATGTCGGGCGCATCATGCAACGCCTGCGCCAGATCCTCGATCCCTCCCCACACGAGCAAATGAAGCGGTCGTGGGTCATCGCGGAGGGCGCACTTCACGATCCAGTCTGACCCTTCGGTGCTGCGCCGCACGCCGGCATGGGGCGCTGCCTCTGTTTCGCCCTGCTTCGTGATCGCGCGCAATGACGTTGGAGCGGGATACCGATCCGAATGCGCCTTCAACTTGGCGTAATCCTTCTCGTAGCAATTGATGACCGCCAAGATGTCCTTGGTCCGGCCGGCATCAAAGGGCGAAGAAACGAGCCCTTCGATGTCGAGCACGTCGGCGTAAACCAGCAAATGCACCATCGATTGAAAGTCGTCGGGATCCGTGCCGCCGATGTCCGTGGAAACGAGGACGCGGTGACGTGAGTCGGGGACCGGCCCGGGTTGACCGGCGGCGGGGACGCCGAGTGCGCACCCCGCCAAGAGAGCCGCAAAGCCGACCAGAAGCGTTCGTCGAGTTCTCACCGAGTTCATGAATTCCAAGTCAAGTTGATGGCTTTACCGGTGTCAGCAGAGAGTTGATATCTTGGAGATTACCTTTGATAGGACGACACTTCTTCCGCAAAATCGAGGAATACCCACGGGATTCTAAGCGGCATGAAGCACTTTGACACAACCAGACCAAAGTTCTCCCCTTACGGATTCACCTGCGAACTGTGGGAGCCGTTTCGCATGCCGCGCCCTGACACTCACAACGAGATTGAGTTGAATCTGCTCAACTCAGGATCGCTCACCTATTTGCTCGGAGGGCATCGGGCCACCGTGAAGGCCGGGCGGCTGGCCGTCTTCTGGGGCGGTGTTCCCCATCAGATCGTTGACGCCAAAGGCGATGAGTCCTACTTCGTCGCGACCGTGCCCTTGAGCGACTTTCTGGCGGCCGGTCTGCCCGTCGCCGTGGTCAGTCGAATCCTCCACGGTGAACTGATTGCGAGCCAGGTCTCCGATCGTTGTGACGAGCCAAGGTTCCGGCAGTGGGAAGAAGAACTGAGGACTCGTGACCCGGATGCCCTGCGTGCGGCCCGGCTGGAGGTTCAGGCGCGCTTGATCCGGCTGGCGCGCAGCCTGTCTCCAGCTCCGACGGTCCGGAATCCTGATCCAGCTCTTTCCCGGGCCGACCAACTCGCCTGCCACATTGCCCGAAACTACCACCAAGCGCTGACGGCCGATGGGATCGCCAAGGCGGTGGGCCTTCACCCGAACTACGCGATGAACCTGTTCCGACGGGCGTTCGGCACCACGATGACGAGCTTCATTACCCAGCACCGGATCTCACACGCCCAGCGGATGCTGCTGACCACCGACGACGCGGTGATCGAAGTGGCTTTGGCGGCCGGGTTTCAAAGTCTCAGCCGCTTTAACGAGGTGTTCAAGACGGCGTGTGGTTGCTCGCCGCGCGAATACCGGAAGGCGCACCGCGCGGTGGCGGGTGAATAGCCTGCCTTGCCGTTGTTGCGCCCTTCCCAGCGCGCTGCGTAAACATCATCCCGACCGTGAAACAAACTTTGGAAAAGCTTCACTTTTTCATCCGGGCTGGACATTGATTTGATGACCGCCGCGCCGCCTACGGAAGGTATTGAGACCGGCTGAACGGGTTTCTTCAGGTTTCGAATGCCGTAGGGTCAAATAATTCATGCGGCTTCGCGATAGTAGAAGCGAAGCAGTCCACCCAGACTTTTTCTGGACGTGATTTGCCCTGAATCAGCACTGATCCGATCGGCGGGCTCCGGGAGCAAGATCACGTTCCTTTTGCCCTGATGATTTCGTCCATGATGGAAGCGCCGAACAAGCTCGGAGGGCGCGTGGCGTAGCGAGGCTTCGCCGAAGAGAATCAACTTCGACAGGCATTCCTCCTTCGCGCTTCGCATCCATCTTTCGGCCTACGCGTTCAGATTCGGGCTATGGGGCGGGAGGACTACCGACTCCACACCGGCAGCTTTCAGGATCGCGTCGAAAGCCGCTGTGAACTTGGCGTCCCGATCGTGAAGCAGATGGCGACAACCGCAGGGGAATCCGACATCCGCCAGCGTCAGGTTCCGGGCGATTTGCTCCATCCAAAGCCCAGTGGGTGCGCTCGTGATTCCCACCATCTGAATTCGTCGCTGCGCCACCCGCGGAACGAAGAGCTAGTAGGTGATGAACCCGCGAGAGGTCCACACCTCGGAGGTGAAGAAGTCCGTTGCCGCCAGCACCGAGGTGTGTGAACGAATGAAGTCCTTCCACGTTGTTCTCCGGGCGCGCTCGGGAGCTGGTGTCAGCGGCGGAATGATAGGGTCGGAAAACTGGCGGTCTGAGATTTCGCTTTCTTCGGCATTGGTTTCTTCGAGCCCTTCCACCTGGAGCAAATCCCAGACCACTGGCCTACAGATCAGGGTATCCCAGGCGCCATCAATCTTGCCTTCTTCGACGGGCACGTCCGGCAGGTAGAACTTCAGAATCCACGGCGCCTCACATGGCATTTCGAGTACTCACCCACGAATGCAAGCCCGCGGCTGAATTGGAAGCCTCCAGGAACCGTACGCGAGCGGTTGATTTTATTTGAAGGCTATCGCCGCGCTGGAGGCTCCCGCGAGGTGGATGACCTCAAAGCGCCTGAAGCCGACTTCCGCGCACCATCGTCGGAAATCCGCGCCCGTGAAATCGAAGGCGTCGCCGAACTCGATGAGCATGTTCAGCGACATGAGAAGGCCGAAGGTGTTCTCCCTGCGCCCATCGTCGATTAGCGCCTCGATGGCCACCAAGGCGCCGCCAGTCGGCAGGGCGTCGTAGGCCGCGCGGATGAGATGCATCTTCTTCTCCAGGTTCCAGTCGTGGAGAATCATTCCCATCGTGATGAGGTCGGCCTTCGGCAGCGGGTCCTTAAAGAAGTCGCCGCTGGCTGTCTTGATGTGGTCGCTCAGTCCGGCGGCATCGATATGTTTCCTCGCTATCGGTTCGACCGGCGCCAGATCGAACGAGACGCATTGGAGGTGCGGGTGCTTTTTGGCGACTTCGATGCACAGGAGCCCGGTGGCGCCGCCCACATCGCAGAGGGTCTTGGAATTTGAAAAATCAAACTTGGCCGCGAACGCCTCGAAATTGATCCGGGATAGCCCGGTCATGGCGCCCATGAATTGCTCCAGCCTTGGCAGTTCCTCGTACAGTTCCTCGAACATTCCCTTCTGGCCGTGCTTGATTTCGTTCTGTGGTTTCCCCGTGCGCAACGCGACGGGAAGGTCGTGCCAGAACTTGAAGAGCCGCGCGTTCAGCATTTCGAAAATGCCACCGATGTAGCGCGGGCTATTGCGATCCAGGTAGAGCGCGCCTTCCGGCGTATTGAAGTACTTCGCGGAGGGACCGTCGCCTTCCCTATCAAGGAATCTCATTGCGACGAGCGCATCAAAGAAGTCACCGATCCCGCGGGAATGCAATCCCAGCTCTCCACCGAGTTCCTCGCCAGTGGCGCGGCGACTGGCGAGTCTCGTGAATACACCCATCTCGACCGCGGTGAGGAGTACTTTGGAGGTCCAAAAGGCGAAGGCCGTTTGAAGAATGTTCCCGGGATCGGGGCTTGGGCTCGTGGAGGACACGGTCCCTGATATCCTAGGCGAGCGAAAGTGGAAGCTCCAATTTGAGCTCGGTGGCGTTGGCCGGGTTGGCGGGACAAGATGGGGTCACCCATTGAATTCCGGCACTTGGTCCTCAATCCGGTGGTGTCAAATTCCTTTCCCCCCCGCGGCGCTGCTGCGAGGCTTGCCCCAAGCAACTTCCTCCTCACCGGAAGGCTTCATTCCACACCCACACGTCCATGATCCCAAAAGCACCACGCAAACGCATCACGAGCCTCGTCTGCGCCTCCCTGGCCGGCCTTGCGACCACCCAGGCCGCCGACGTCCGCCAGGGACTCGTCTCGTACTGGCCGCTCAACACCCTCGACGCCGGCACCGCCACCACCCCCGACGTCGCCGGCGGCAACAACTTCAACGCCTACTACCACTCCGACGGCGATCTGGTGCCCGGCAAATTCGGAAACGCGCTCACCTTCAACCCCGATGCCGGCCATTACCTCGAGTTCACCAACCCGCCCGATGTCGACACCGGCCTGCCGGTCGGACAGTCGGTGAGGTGGACCGTCATGTTCTGGGTCAAGGCCGCCTACCCCATCGCCGGTGAGCTCGACCGCCGCGTCTACTCCGAGAGCTCCAGCATCAACACGGATCCCCTGGTGAACATCGGCACCGACAACGATGCCGACACCGACGGTGGCGACTCGACGGTGGACCTCTTCGTCCGGAACAGCGGAACCCAACTCAACCACGCGCACGGCGCCCGGCCCGCCTTCGACGACCAGTGGCATCACATCGCCCTGGTCGACTCCGGCGGCAGCTTGAGCCTGTATGTGGACGGTGAACTCGATTCCGCCACCCCCATCGCCTACACCCCCGGCCCAACCCCCCGCGACGTCACCTCCATCGGCGCGATAGTCCGCAGCAGCGGCGCCGCCGTCGCCGCCTACTTCCGCGGCGCCGTCGACGAGGTGGCGGTCTGGGAACGCGACCTCTCCCAGGACGAGATCAAGGGGGTCATGACCAGCGGCATCCAGACTCCCATCCCGCCGTCCGCGCCCTTCCTCACCCGCGACCCAGTCGGCGTCCCCAACCTCCGCGTGGGCGACGGCTACACCCTCCGCGCCACCGGGGGCGGAACCCGCCCGCTCAACTATCAATGGCTCAAGGGCGGCACGCCCATCCCGGGCGCCATCGCACCCACCCTGACCCTCACCGACGTGCGGACCACCGACTCCGGCGATTATGCCCTCCGCATATCGAATGGCTCCGGATCGGTCACCAGCGCGCCCGCCACCGTCGTGGTCGGCGACACCCCCCCCGCCAACCTCGTGAGCGGCGTCATCGCCTACTGGCCTCTCAATGAGGCCCAGGGCACCAAAACCCCGGACATCGTCCGCGGCCTCGATCTCGACCTCGTGAACCTGACCGCCGCCGACGTGATGCCCGGCAAGTTCGGCAACTGCTTCACCTTCGACCTCGCCCGCCAGACGATGCTCACCCGGGTCCACGCCACCGGCGACGCATTGCCCATCTACCAGTACCCGGACTTCTCGATCTCGCTCTGGGTCCGGGGCGACATCCAGAGCGACAAACGCGTCTTCTCCGAAGGCTCCACCAAGACCAGCAACCCGTTGTTCAACCTCGGTACCCACAACACCGGCGCGGACGGCACCGTCGACAGCTACATCCGCACGGACGCGGGCGCCACTTCGGGCGATCACCGGCACTCCACCGGCATCGCCTTCGACGGCGCGTGGCACCACCTCGCCTACGTCCAGCGGACCGTCGGTGGCGCCATGCAAGCCACCCTGTTCGTTGATGGCGTCGAGGATGACGTCGTGCTCGGCCCCATCCGGCCCATGAACGCCGACACCACCACCATCGGCGGAATCCTCCGCGCCTCGCCCTCGGCGTGGTACACCGGCCAGATCGACGACGTCGTCCTCTGGAACCGCGCCATCACGGACGCCGAAGTCCAACTCCTCGCCACGGCCGTCATGCCCACCCCGCCCACCCAGGTTCAGCCACTGGCGATCAGCGCGTTCCGCTCGGACCTTCCGGCCGTCGCCGCCGGTGGATCCGTCACACTGCGTTGGGACGTCAGCAAGAGCGCCACCGAAGTCACCATCGAACCGGGCGTCGGCAATGTCACCGCCCAGACCGTCTCCGGCGCGGGCTCGAAGACCGTCACCCCGGACCAGACCACCACCTATACCCTCACCCTCAAGCGCGGCGCCGAGACCGTGACATCCGCCCTCACCGTCACGGTGATCGACGGTGTCGCGGCCAACTGGACCCTCATCGACAACTTCGACCGCTACAGCCCCGGCGCGCTTTCAGCCGCCCCCTGGTGGCGCGACCTCCGTGGCGACCTGGCCCAGGTCGAGGCCCGGGGCGGTAATCATGTCCTCAGCATCCGCAGCGGCGACAGCGCCGCCGTGCTCGGACTCGGCCCCCTTACCATGACGGAAGGCCAACAACGGACCCTGTTCTTCCGTGTCATCACCCAGGGCAACCCGGCCGGCGCCCTCCAGCACATCATCGGGCTGACCGACAAGAACCTCCGTTCCTACGGCGACGCCAGCACCGACATCGGACCGGTGTTCTACATCAACTACGACCTGGTCGAACTCGGCTGGTTCCCCGGCCTCCGCAACGGGCCCTTCTCCCCCACCGAATACTCCACCACCCCTCTGCAAACCAACGTCGTCTACTCCGTCTGGCTCGACATCAGGAACGTCGCGATGACCGACCCGTCGGTGCCGTACGATCTGGTTTCCGTTCATATCCAGGCCCCGGGCGACGCCACTCGGACCGCCCTGTTCACGGACTACTACAGCGACCGCGATCCGGACGCGAACGACGTCATCCTGGGCGGCATGAAGCCCGATCTCGACAAACTCTTCGTCGCCGGCAACAACGCCGCCGAGAGCGCCCTATTCGACGACTTTTACCTCAGCACCACCGGCTATAACGCGACCACCCCTCGAGCCTTCGGCTTCAGCGAGCCCATCGGCGGCCAGGCCCCGTCCCTGACCATCGCCCTCAGCGCCGGCAAGGTGTCCGTTGCCTGGACCGGCGGCACACTGGAGTCCGCCCCGTCCGCGGCCGGACCTTGGACCGCCGTCCCCGAGGCCACCGCGTCGCCCTACAGCGCCACGGCGTCCGCCGCCGCGCAGTTCTACCGCGCCCGGCAATAGCAATAAGCCCCGGCCTCCGGGCCATCCCAACCCACAGGCCGCGGCGGGTCCTCGTCGACCCCCGCGGCTTTTCCCATCAAGAAAGCGGATGGGGTCAAACATTGATTTTTGACATTTTGACCACGACGCCGCCGAAACCCGCTGGCATTCAGGCATGTTGATGGCGATGGGCTTTTCGTTGCGAACGGGCACCCACCGTTCCCGCCGGCCAACCGCGACCACGGCGGTCGATTCGATCCACCGACCCGGTGCGCGAAGTACCTGCCGTGGGCGTTGATCGGGACCCATTCCACCAGGCCGCTCAAAGACCGGCCAATGGCTTCCCCGGCTTGTCGCGCCGCCACTGGCGAAGGTTTCCAAGAACGTTGGCGGACAGCATTCGCTCGCGGCGACGGCCATTCAGCACCTGGCCAATAAACGTCGAGCGCACGAGGAGATCATAGGTGAGCAACGAAACGGCGATGGTGGCTGTGGAAACGATCGCGAGCTTGATCGACCAATTCAGCGGCAACTCGGCGACCGCCACCTGCAGCCAGACCACGATCGGCAGGTGGATCAGGTACATCCAGTAGGACGAGTCGGCTACATAGCGAACCATGGCACTCGGCCGCCGACACAGTTTCCTGAACACGCCGAGGGTCAGAAACACGAGCGACCACATCGTCAGAGCATATCCAAAGGCGTAGGCAACGTGCCCGGCCCGGTGGTGACGGTGGGCCGGATCGCCTTCGATTCCGCCCAGGCTGAGGATGGCGGCGATGCCGATGCCCGCGAAAATCCAGCGCATAGGCGTCAACCGCGAGAACTGGGTGATCAAGTCGCGTTGCCGGCTCAACATCCATCCGAGGACGAAGAAGCCCCCGTAGACTGCGAGCGCCGGCAGGTCCGGGCGCAGCGACTTGTCGGGTGTGTCCATCCCCCAGCTATTCATGAACCACAGCACGGCCGCCGTCGGTAGGGCGAGGATCACCATCGCCAACGGGGACGCCGCCAACCATGCGACGACGGCGTCGCCCCGTCGGAGCAACACGCCGCCCAACGAACCCGTGGCGGCCATCAATCGACGCCCCGCCAGCGTCAGCGCGGTGATCATCGCCAGGTAATACAGAAACCACAGGTGCGATCCGGTGAAGATCCCGGCGGGCAGCGTTGAGAGGGATTGGACGCCTCCCAGCAGGCCGGCCCAGACATCGACACCCCCGCGCAGACTGGCGTTGCCCATGACCCAACCGGAGAACAAGAGCGGGCGAAGGAGAAACCAGCCGACCACAAACGGGACCAGAATGCGAACCACGCGCGAGCGGACGAAGTCGCGGGCACCCTTGCGATGAAACGTCAGATGACCGAAGAAACCCGCGAGCAAGAAGAACGTTTCCATTCGGAACGCGTGACTGACGGTCACGAACATCGCGACCAGCGGACTGGTTGAGACGTCCTGCACGGCCCAGCCCATGAAGACCGGCATGAAAGACATGCACGCGTGGAAGATGATGCCGAGCACAAGCGCGAAGGCCCGGGTCGCGTCGAGGAAATCCAGGCGGTCGGCGCCCTCTTTGGCGGCGCGGTCGACGGCGGTCGAAGGAGAGGGTGATGCCATGGCGGCTCGTCAATTGGGGTTGGGCGCCGGGTCGGCTCAATAGAAGCCGATTTCGTCCACTTGGTAGGTGAACGCATCCTTGGACAGTCCGAAGGAGACCAAATTGACGCTGGTGACGGTCTTCAAGTTGAGGGCTGTCTGCTCCGACCAGGCGCGTTTCATGTCCTTGAAGGGAACCCGCACCTCCTGAAAGTCGGCTCCCTTGTAGGCGATTGGCGCGCTCGAGTGATAATCAAAGTTGGTTACCGTCGAAGTGGCCACCTGAACACAGAGGATGCCCTTGATGACCTTCACTCGAAGCCGCACACCTTCGTAGCCGGTCATGTCCTTCGCCTTTCCTTCCGCTGAAAGGAGTGACACCGCGCTGATGAACGCGGGGACACCGCGACCTGGAACCAGATCGCCGTTGACGGACAGCACGCCGTCATCGCATTCCACGATCGCCCGCGATTGGCTGCCAGCGGCCTTGTCGTCAATCAGAAGTCGTTCAGCGCCGTTCTTGTTTCGCCTGGCGTCCGAATAGTCATCCAGCAATAGCGGAGTGGCCGTCGCCTGAGCCGATGCCGGGCTCGTCCCGTCCGTTGAGTTGCTTTGTTCGCGATCGCATCCGATGGCGCCAAACACCAGAAGCGCGGCCAGCAGGATCGCGCAGGGTCGTTGATTCGATTCGATGGATCTCATGAGGTTGAGTTCGATTGGATGGTTCATCCTCCTTGTCCTGAAAGATTCGGCGCCGCTGGTTACAGGATTCCCTGTGAAGTTGGGCGACGACCCCGCAGGCGCCAACACGGCGACACCTGGAATCGGGTAGGCCGGCCAGACCGACCGAGGGTTCCGGGCGGGGATGCGGTCAGCGCCGCACAACCCGGGTCCGCGCCAGACGGTCCTGCAGCCCCCGGTGGGGATGGACCACCGCGACACATGCGGCCGCGATCCACATCAGGAGGACCAAGAGCTCGAAGCCAAGATTCGTCGGAGGCTCGGCCCGCCCGGCCCACAGGCCCAGCAACACTGGAAGGAGTGGCAGCCAAACGATGGCCCACCTGACCAGGAGCCGAGCTCGGCTCGCGGGTCGCCCTTTCGCGTCGACGACCACCAACCGGAAGATGGAATGACTGCAGGTGGTGCGAAACGGAACTTCGAGCAACTGAAACCCCATGCGGGCACCCAAAATCACGGTGAGCGCTGTCAGGGCGACCCCGAACAATGCCGCGGCGCTCCGGTCGATCCCTTCCGCCGGAAAACTTCCCAGGAAGAGCATAATCCAGACGTACACCGGCAGCATGAACACCGAGCCAGCTCGAATTCCCATGCTGACCTCGGTCGGTTTGTCCAGAAGCCCTCGCAGGACCCCGGTCAGATAGCTGAGCTTTTCAAATCTTCCGGCTTCCAGATTCTGCAACACCCGTCTCGCATGCAGCGGCAGCGTCGCCGAATCCACGCGCTCGGCCACCGCGTTCAGGAAGCGCTGTTGTCCATCGAGTTGGCGGACGGAAACGCGCTCGGCGGGGGTGTTGGCGAGTGGCCACGGTTGGTCCAGCAGGACGGCCTGCCCCTGAGCCGTGATCCACACATGATCGAGGCTCAGCTCATCCGGCAGCGTCTTGTCGGTGGCCGCCTGCCAAAGTTCCGAGGTAAGGTCGCAGAGCCAATGTCGCAGGTTGGCCCAAGGCACCATCTTTCCATCCTCCAGCGAATGGGCGAATGGGATCCCATCGGGAGCCTCGAAGGCGTCCCAGAAGGAACCCGCGGCTTCCACTTTTTGGAGCCATCGGAGACGACCCGGTCGGGCGACGCTTCGACGGGCGGCCGAAGGGCCGGTCGATTCCCTTCTCCGCAGCCAGATCCGTCGGCGCAGGATGGGATCCATCGCCGCGATCCATTTCCCGGGCAAGAGTTCCCCGGTGATTCGATAGGGGCCGAGCGTCCCGGTCGTTTGGTCATGCGCGGGAACCGAAATGGCTGAATGAATCGAGGGTTTGGGCGTGCCCTTCGGCTTCAGCACGACACGGGTTCCCGAGATACGATCCCAGGCGGTGGCGAATCCGTTCTCGCGGCGTGCTTTCAGGACCAGGAGGACCGCCAGCCAGGGGCACACGTTGCCGGCGCCGATGGACAGCAACGCATGAACGCCGGTGATGCTGTTGGCATCAGCGGGTGCGACCGTGGCGAGCAGGAACGGCACGCGGAACACCTCGATGAACCCGATTGGGATCAGGATCCTCAAGAAAGCCCGCCCTAGGCCGGGGACTCGGCCCTTGGATCGAACCACCCGCAAGCCCATCAGGCTCTTGCCAAGCCCAGCGCCCCAGATGCCTTCGGTGATCGTGAAATAGAGAAACCCGCAGACGAGGAACGCCAGGTGGTACCTCGCTGAATAGAGTGTGCGTTCGATCAACGGCTCGAAATGAAACCGCCCCGCGCCGATTGAAAGCGTCAGCACGATATACGGGATCAGGAACGCGAGGATGTAGTCGATCCAGCCCGCCGAGGCGCGCAGATTCATCGAGGCGGGTTCGGCTTCCCGCGAGCTGAAGGGCAGCAGCGCATCGCGCAACGCCTGATAGTCGGCGTAGCGTTCGGCGGGTTCCTTGGCGAGGCACTTGGCCACGACACGTTCCAAACCCGGCGGCGCGTCGCCACGGAAGGTGCCGAGAGTTTTTGGCTTCTGGTTGACGGCATTCGCCACAACCTGGACCGCGTTGTCGCCCTCGAACGGCGCATGGTCCGTGAGCAAGGAAAACAATGTCGCCCCGACCGAGTAGATGTCGGCGCGAACATCGACGGCATCACCACGCAACTGCTCCGGGGCCGCGTAGGCGGGAGTACCCAGGATCTTGCCGTGGGCGGTGACGAACGTATCGGTCCTGGCGAGCGTGGAGACCGAGATCCCAAAGTCACCCACCTTGACCGGACCCTCCGGAGTGACGAAGCAATTCGACGGCTTGATGTCGCGGTGCAACACCCCGCATGCCGAGGCGGCCTCCAATCCCGAAACGACATCGAGCGTGGCGTCCACGGCCTCCACGACCGGCAGCGGCCCACGGCGCTTCAGTTCGTCTTGGAGGGTTCCGCCACCCGCGATCTCCATCGTGATCACAGGAACGCCCTCGATCTCCTCGCTGCCGAAGACGTAGAGGCTGTTCGGATGATTGACGCGCGCCGCGAGCCGGCCTTCGCGAAGGAACCGCCGCCGAAGTTCCGGCGAATCAAGTTCTTGATCGAGCATCTTGAGGGCGACGCGACGCCCGCTGGGAACGTGTTCGGCTTCGTAGACCGTCCCCATGCCGCCTCGGCCGAGGAACCCAAGCAGACGGTAGGCGCCGAGTTCAAAAGGGAATTGGTCGGGGCGGGCGCGCGAATCCGGCGCGCGACCTGGTGTCACCGGCCCGGACTCGTCGACTGCGGTGTCGATCGCGGCCGAAAGCAGGCAGGCGGGGCACAGTTTTTCCTGGGCGCCAGCCGGTATCGCGGCGCCACACCGGGAGCAAGTGGAGGGATTGGCAACCTTCATGAGTTCGGAGTCCTTGCGACCATCACCCTTATCCTGAACGAAAACCCAGCGCCGGTTACAGCCCAGCGATTCAATCCCCACGCAGCACGGTCACGAGATAGCGCATTTCGTCGTCAACCCCCGATGGATCGTCGACGGTTTCGGCGACTTCGGCGCGGAGCAGTTCCCGATAGCGTTTACGAAGTCGATGAACCGCCACCTTCACGGCGCCTTCGGTCATGCCGAGCCGCGCGGCGGTCTCGGCCCGCGGGGGTTCCTCGCCGGTCAGGCCACCCCGCAAAGCCGTGAACAAGGCGCCTTTGCCTTCCGACTCCGATTCCGCCCGCAATCGCGCGAGCGCCACTTCGGTCAATCGCGAGGCCCACTCGCGGTCGAAGCATGCGTCCGGGTCGCCCGAGTCCCGCGGTTCGAGCGCGTAACGCGCCTCCGGGTCCAGCGCGTCCCATTCCAAAAGGGCCCGCCCTCCGCCACGTTTGAGTCGCCTCGCGCGGTGCCATTCGTTCGCCAGGAAGTGTTTCATGGCGCTCAACAGATAAGTGCGAAACCGACCTCGATCCCGATTCGCCGAGGCGAACCCGCCGCTTTCAACGAATTGGGCGAAGAAGGATTGCGTCAGGTCCTGAGCGTCGGCGGACGAATAGCCCCGGTTTCGGACGAACGCGTAGAGCGGATACCAATACGCGCGACAAAGCTCCTCGAGGGCCTTGCGCGCCCTGGTGCGGTCCGCCGGCTCGGACTGCGCCGCGCCGACGAGGCTCCAATGGGTGGTGTTGAACGCCTTCGGTCCTTGAGGCGGCGGCTGCATCCGAACCCTGTTATCAGCAAGGCCGCGAATCACCAAACCCAAATCGGCCGCGAGGGTTGACTGTTGGCTTTTGTGGGGGATTGATTCTTGCGTGATCCGGCATGCGGACACCCGGGCGCGATACCAGGCAAGGCCGCCTCCATTTCCGGATCGCGTCAGGCGCTCGAAGGCGGGTCGCAGTCCGACTGAGCAATGAAAACCGAAACCAAATCACCCTGGCTGGCCGCGTTGGACAAGACGATGGCGCCGGGATTGAACCGGGCCCTTGATCAATTACGGCACGAAGACCCGGACAGTCTTCTGTCGATGCAATCGGTCTTCGATTTGATGCTGGCGAATGCCATCAAACTGCGAACGACCGACATTCATATCGAGCCCATCACAAACGGTTGGCGTGCGAGGTATCGGATCGACGGTCGCCTCCACGACGTGGCGCAGCTCGATACGGAACAGGGCCGGCGCTTCATTCGTTTTGTCCATACGCTGGCGCGATTGGATCCGGTGGCGAGCTTCTTGCCGTGGGACGCCAGCCAGCAAGTGACGATCGAAGGGCGGACCTATGACCTTCGGATCACCTTCGTTCCCTGTTATCTCGATCGGGCCAAGCTTTCAATTCGCCTACTAAATCCGGATTGCGTGCGCCATGGCGTGAGTGATATCGGACTTAGCGAGGCGAACCTGGCGGTGGTTCAACCCTGGCTTCGTGACATCTCCGGAATGTGCCTGGTCAGTGGACCTACGGGTTCCGGAAAAACGACGACCCTGTATGCCATCATCAAGGAACTCGACCTGGCGCATCATTCGCTAACCACCATCGAGGATCCCGTGGAATATCCGCTGGATGGGGTCAGCCAGATCCAGATTGACGAGCCCCATGGGCTTACTTTTCCCGTTGGGTTGAAGGCGATGCTGCGGCTTGATCCCGACTACTTGCTTTTGGGGGAGATCCGCGACCGGAAGTCGGCGTTGAGTGCGATGGAAGCCGCCGCGACGGGACATCTGCTCCTCAGCACGGTGCATGCCCCCGACGCCGTCGGCGTGGTCACCATGCTGCGCAGTTGGGGCGTGGCCGATCACCAGATCGCCAGCCTGCTGGAAGTAGTCATCAATCAGCGATTGGTCCGCACACTCTGCTCGAAATGCAAGCAGGCGGGGAAGCCCCGCGCCGAGGAAAAGGCGCGCCTGAAGCACATCGGCCTACCGCCGCCCAAGAAGATCTGGCGTGCTCGTGGATGCGCGGCCTGCATGGACACCGGCTACCGTGGCCGGACCGGAGTCTTCGAAATCTGGCGGAGGATTGATTCCGAATATGACCTGATCCTGAACCATGCCGATGAGCGCGCACTGCGGCGGCAAATCCGCCAGCGAGGGGTGAAGACCGTCGTCGAAGACGCGCTGGCCAAGGCGGCGGAAGGGGTAACCACGCTGTCCGAGATCCAGTCCGTGGCGACCCAAACGGGACTCTTTGGCCGACACATCCCGTGAGGAATCGCGATAGGTTCACGTCACGAACGACCCCGGAATGGGGGGCGCGAGACGACGCGACCGGATGACCGATCTCCCTCCGGCCCCCGGCACCCCTTCGCGGGCGCGGAGGTCTTGGCGGTTGCCCGTCGGTGACCGACTACTTCCCGAGAATCTCGTCGAACTCCTTGTCCTCGAGGGCCTGCATGGTGGAGGTCCGGACGTTGCCAAGCGATGCGAGTTCGGTGAGCAGGTGCAGCACCTTTTGCTCGCTGTCGGCGCTCAGGATGAGAACTCCGTCGTACGCGCCCATCGTCCAGTACTGGCCGTCGACTTTCACACCCGCCTTGGCGGCGAGTTCGTCGAAGGCGTGGGCGCGGGCCGTGGACTTCTTGATGTCTTTCGACCCCTGTTCGGTGAAGCGGAGGAGGCTGATGTATCGGTTCATGATGACTAGGTGACAATGGGTTTGGTCGCACCCACCTATCCCACCACGACGGGCGGGGCGCTTTGACGCGCATCAAGCGGAGCCGGCTTTCCCTGTGGCTACTACTGCCGCCCCATGGCGGCCCGGACCACCTCCTCGGGTGAAACCAGATGACCGGAATTCTTGGGATCGTCGGAGATCGAGAGCTGCACGCCCTTGATGCTTCCGTTGAAACCGTTCCCGACCGGACCGTAGTCCGGCGAAACCGCGGCGCCCGAATCCTCGCCGACATCGCAGCCGTCGTCGGCGGAGAAGATCATGGCCTGGGTCATGGGGATGTTGCCCTCGCCGGCCCGTTTGCCGTTCACGAAGAGCGTGACGTTTCCGCCTTTTCCTAGACCGCCGCCCGCGTAGGCGAATTCCATCCGGACCTGTTGCCGGCCGGCGGGGAGAGGATCGGTGGATTCGACGAAATAATGGTTCACGCCCGCGACGTTGTAGCAGTACTTGAGCTTCCCATTCTTCGCATAAAGGCTCCATCCGCCGATGTTGGCGCCCTGGGCGACGATCACGCCCTCGGCGCCCGCGGGAGGCACCTCGATCTCGGCCGTCACCGAATGCGACTTGTTCTTGAGATTCAAGACGCAGTTCTCGCTCAGGCGCCCCATGCCACCGAACAGGAGTTGCGTCGTGCCGCGGATCAGGTTCGGCCGGCCCGCGGTGTCGGAATTCATCCGCTCGCCGACGCGATCGTCGAGGGGCAGCACCTTGTAGCGGGCCGCCTCGATGAGGAACTGGCGCTTCAGCTCATGAAGCTTTTCCGGCATTTCCTTGGCGAGATCCTTCGCCTGGCTCCAGTCCTTGTCGGAGTAGAGTTCCCAGACATTTTCGTCGAAGGGAACGGTCTTCGCGCCGATCAGCAACCAGGGCGTCCGATGCTTGGTCACCGCGGTCCAGCCCTTGTGGTAGATCCCGCGATTCCCGAAAATCTCGAAGTATTGGGTCTCGTGTCTCTCCGCGGCGCGGGCGTCGTCGAAGGAGTAGAGCATGCTGACTCCCTCGATGGGGTCCTGCTGGATGCCATTCACGGACTCCGGCTGGGGCAGTCCAGCGGCTTCGAGGATGGTCGGCGCCACGTCGATGACATGATGGAACTGCGATCGGATCTCCCCCCTGGCGCGAATTCCCTTCGGCCAGTGAATGACGGTTCCGTTGCGGGTGCCGCCCCAGTGGGAGGCCACCTGCTTGGTCCATTGGAAGGGCGTGTTGAGGGCGTGGGCCCACCCGACGGCGTAATGATTGTAGGACTCGGGTCCACCGAGCTTGTCGAGGCGCGCCATCAGGAATTCGGGTGTCTCCAAGGCGGCCAGGCCGTTGAAGTTGGCCATCTCATTGTAGGCCCCATTCAGAGTGCCTTCCGCCGAGGCGCCGTTGTCCCCGACGATGTAGTAGATGAGCGTGTCATCCAGGATCCCGAGCTTCTCGATCATCTCCAGAATCCGGCCGACATGATGGTCGGTGAACTCCAGGAAACCCGCGTAGACTTCCATCTGCCGGCGCAGGACCGGCTTTATCGCCTCGGGCATGGCATCCCAGGAGGGTATCTCCTTCGGGCGCGGCGTGAGCTGACAGTCCGCTGGAATGACGCCGAGTTGCCTCTGACGCGCGAAGATCGTTTCGCGCATCTTGTCCCAACCCGCGTCGAATTTTCCCTTGTACTTGTCGGCCCATTCCTTCGGCGCGTGGTGGGGCGCGTGGGTCGCGCCGGGGGCGTAGTACATGAAGAACGGCTTGTCGGGCGCGAGCGCCTTCTGCTGGCCCATCCACTTGATGGCCTTGTCGGTCATGTCCGTGAGCAGGTGATAGCCCTGCTCGGGAGTCTTCTTCAGTTCCACGGGCGTGGTGCCTTCGAAAAGCGTCGGATACCACTGGTTCGCCTCGCCGCCGATGAATCCGTAGAAGTACTCGAAACCGCCGCCGCCGGACGGCCAGGCGTCAAACGGACCGGCCGGACTTGTCTGCCAGACCGGCACCTCGTGGCACTTCCCGAATTGCGCCGTGGAGTAACCGTTGAGCACCAGCGTGCGCGCGAGCGGAGCCATGGAGTTCGGAAGCACCGAACTGTACCCGGGCGCTCCACTGGCGATCTCGGTGATGTTCCCCATTCCAGCGGAATGATGGTTGCGCCCGGTGAGCAGCGCCTGCCTCGTCGGCGAGCAAAGGGCCGTGGTGTGGAAGCGGTTGTACCGCAGTCCGCCCTTCGCCAGACGGTCCAGGTTCGGGGTCTGACAGGGTCCTCCGAACGTGCTCGACGAACCGAACCCGGCGTCGTCGATCAGGACGATGAGGACGTTGGGCGCGCCCTTCGGCGGACGGAGCTGTTCGATCGGCGGAAACTTGGTGTCCGGGCTCTTGGCGTCGTAGGTGATAAGCGCGGGCCGGCGCGTGTTCGGCATCGGGAGATGGGATCGATGCAGCACATCGCCCGACTCCTTCGCGACCGGCACCGCCGAATAAGCCCGGGAAAACAGTCCCGCCACGGAAAGGCCCAGGAGGGCGATTAAGGCTGAATATTTCTTCATCATGTTCTTTGTCAGGTATCAGGAGGATCGCCTTCCAGTCTCACAGGCTCGAAAGCCTCATCGTTTCTCGACCTGGATGGCGACCATTTCGGTGACTTGAAAGACAACGCGATCGCCGACGGCCCGCTTACCGAGATCAATGTCGCTGCGCACAGGGAAGGATCGGGTCGCGCCGTCCTCGAAACGGAGGGTGACGGTCCGGAGGCTCGGGTCGATGGCGACGATGCTTCCCGTGGCGCGCCTGGCCGCGGCGACGACACCGCCCGGCCGCGCGCCCTTCGCCGCGAGATCCACCAGCACGACGGCGCCGTCGTCCGTGGAATCACCAGGCTCCGCCAGACGAACCATGAGTTCCTCGGTCGCCACCACTTCGAGCTGATCGCCGGGTTGGATCTGATCGAAATTGATGGCCTCGGGACCGACCTTGACGGTCTCGCGGATTCCGCTGGGACTGACGAGCGTCACCCTGCGCTGCCCCGCGTCGATCGAGGCGACGCGCGCGACGATCCTCCGTGTCCGAACCACAACCCCTCCCGGAATTCCATCCTGGTGGAGCGCGCCACCTGATTCCTCGCCTTCGATCGTTCCGTCGACCGGCACGAGCGGGATGCCCGCCGCGAGTTCCGCGCGGGTGGCCAGGTCCAGGCGCGACTCCACCTGCGCCAGTCGGAGCGCCCTGCCAGGGGGAAGGATCTTCGACGCCTTCCGAAGAAACGAGGATCGCGCGGCCGCCTGCGCCTTCTCAAGGCTTAGGAGGTCCTTGAACATCGCCTTGGCGCGATCGTCGGGTACATCGGGGTACAGTTCGGCATACTCCAGGACCAGCTTCTTGATTCCGTCGCCCACACCCATCATTTCCGCGCGGTAATGATGATAGGCCGGCCAGAATTTTTCGCCCTCCGCCGGGGTCAACTGCAGCATTTCGGCCACGACGGTCTGACGATCGGCATTGAGGGCGTCGCGAACGACATCAATGGGATCCTGGGCGACCTGCGCCAGAGCCGGACGGTCGCCGGCGGTCAACAACCCAACAACGGCCAGCACACTGGAAATTCGGGATGCCACTTTCATAAAGTTCACAGGGTTCAAACGGTAAGCCAGAAGCGCCCGACGGTAGACACAGGCCCGGGCGGGTCGAGTCCTTTCACGGCGAGGTGATCGCCCGACGGGGTCGCCTTCCCGGGCCGCGATCAGTACAGCAGGACGAATCCATTCCCGGGCGTGGCGAAGGCGGCGACCGAACTCCACGTCGGCAGTCCACCCGCGCGCCCCTTCCCGCCGAGTGGCTTCCCCGACGAATCGAAACGTTGCCACGCGATATCGCCTCCCTTGGCCCATCCCGTTCCCTCGGTCCAAGCCAGCAAAACCTCGCCCTGCGCGTTCGCCACCGCCACGGGATGCTTGGGATTCCGGCCGACCACGGGCGGGGTGAAGGGTGACACCGTTTGGGTGGCCGCGACGCCAAGCCGCTGCCAGTAGACGCCGCCCGCCGTTTCCCAAGCGGCCAGAACCGTGTCCGGGGTCGTGCTGAAGAACGTGCTGCTCATCGGGCACGCAGCCACTTGCCAGGGGTGCGTCAGCGCAATTTCGAAGTCCAGGCCTCCATCCCTCGCCACGAGCAGCACCTGGTCCCGGTGACCGTCCTCCGTGGCGCCCCGATAGAAACGAAGAGGTTTCCCCTTCCGTCGGCCAGCGCCTTCATGCCGCAACAACCGCACGCCCCCGTGGGCTCATCCACCGCCAATCGTTCCGGGGCGAACGTCCTTCCGCCGTCCCGCGAACGCGCCACGAACACGGCGCGTCCGGCTTCGCCCAGCGTGTTTCCCGGCTTCGGCGCGTGCCACATCACGTACACGTCGCCCCGGTCGTCGGCGGCGACGGAACCGCCACCGTCCAGACCTCGGGCCGTGGTGATCAGGTCCCGCTCCGGCTCGAACGCGGTGCCCGCGTCGTTCAACCGCGTGTAGAGCATCGGCGCCAGGTGGTGCTCGCCCTTCCTCGGAGGAAGCCCGTTCCAGGCCACGTGAACCCGGCCTTTTTCACCAACAGCCAACTGCCCGCCCCGGATGGTCCCGATCGCCATCGCGCCTGCCGGACGACCGTTGACGCGGATGGCGTCGCCGAACTCCTCCTCCCCCGCGGGATCGCCGAGTGTAAAACAGGTCTCCAGCCGCCGGTTCCCCCTTGAAATAAAGAAGGTGAACCGTGCCGACTCCGTCGAGGACCACCTGGGGCTGAATCCCCCCATCGGGAACCCGCAGGAGACTCACGTCGTCGGCTCCCCAGCCGTTCCAAGCGCCCAGAACGGGGAGCATCAGGGCGGCGGCAAGACCAGCCCAAGACCGGGGAACAGCGCGGGAGACAGGCCGATCGGTCATCGCGGGAAGCGGCTGGTTCATAGCGGGGAAGAACGAGCCGGCAGGCTCCCCTTCCTCCCCCGGGTCGTCAACCCGAAGCGTCCGAAGGTCCGGGACCACGGCATTCCCTTCGTGTCCACGTACCCGGGCCCAACTTCCACGCCCTCCCAGCGCCGTCGGGACCCGCCACGTGTCGGATGTCCGGTCCCGACGTTCCAGCCGAACAACTTTCGGCGTGTCGGCGATTCGGCCGGTCCCTAGGATCGGCGCATGCACTCCGCTTCGCTCGCCCCCCGCGGGAAGACTTCCGCTCCAACCAGTTCACGGCCCCACGGGTCTTTGTGGCGGACCGTTCGTCGTGTCGTCGGATCGCTCGCCCTGAGCCTGCCGTCCCTGGTGTTCGCCGCCGCCGTGCCCGAAGGCGTCTGGGTCCGGCCCGGATTCGAATTGAAGGTGGCGGTCGACGGCATCAAGGGCCCGAGGTTCCTTGAGGTCGGGCCCGATGGCGCGCTGTTCGTGAGCGTTCCGAGCCAGGGGAAGATCTTCCGCTGCACCGACGCCGACGGGGACGGGTTCTTCGAGAAGGCGACGACCTTCATCGAGGGCAAGGAGCCGAAGTCCATCCTCCAGGGCATGCAGTTCCACGACGGATGGCTGTGGTTCGCGCAGTTGAATTCGATCGCGCGCGCGCGCGACACCGACGGGGACGGCCGCGCGGACGAGGAGATCCAGGTGCTCAACGCGATGGATCTGCCGACCGGCAAGCCGGGCGGCCATATGTGGCGGGCCCTGCTCATCCACAAGGGTCGGATCTACACCCACGTCGGCGACCAGACCAATGCGACCGACGAACCCATCGACGCCTCCGAGCGGAAGAAGATCTGGTCGTTCGCGCTGGACGGCTCCGACAAAAAGCTCTTCGCCTCGGGCATCCGCAACACGGAGAAGCTGGTGGTGCGCCCCGGCACCGACGAGATCTGGGGCGTGGACCACGACATCGACGTCATGGGCGCGAAGTTCGAGGGGGACAAGAAGAACGGACAGCCGTTCACCGACCACAATCCTCCGGCGGAACTGAACCATTACCAGGAAGCCGGCTTCTATGGGCATCCGTGGATCGTGGGCAAGGCGCAGCCCAACCTCCTGTTCCTCGATCATCCCGACCTGATGAAGTACGCGGCCATGAACGTGATTCCCGAGTGGACGATGCCGGCGCATTGCGCGGCGAACGCGCTGACCTTTTACACGGGCACGGCGATCCCCGGCGCTCGGGGCGACGCCTTCGTGGCGAACCATGGCGGCTGGAACGCCACCCGGAAGGTGGGCTATTCCGTCACCCGAGTCCTCTTTGAGGACGGCCATCCCTACGGCGAACAAAGGGTGGTCGACTTCCTCAAGAACGGCACCGACGTCCGGGGCCGGCCGATCGACTGCGCCGAGGCGGCGGATGGCTCGATCCTGATCGCCGACGACGGAAGCCACCTGATCTACCGTCTCCGCCACGTGGGGCGCTGATGTCCGGTGAATTGGGTGGAGTCGCGCGCGGCAGCGATCCACCCCCCGTCGGGTCGGCTCGGATCTGGTCGGATCAGGTCAGATCAGGTGGTGCTGGAAAACCATCGCGCAACCGAGGAAGGCGAAGAAGCCGACCACGTCGGTGACCGTCGTCAGCATGATGCTCGAGGATTGGGCCGGATCGAGGCCGACCGACTTCATGAAGATGGGGAGGGCCGCGCCAAAGAATCCGGCGAAGAAAAGGTTCACAATCATCGCCACGCCGATGACGAGCCCCATCCACGGGTTGCCGTTCCAGAGCCAGGCGACGAGGCCCGTGACGAGGCCGGTCACCGCGCCGGAAGTGGTGCCCAGGATCGATTCCTTGACGATGACCGCGCGGACCTTGCCCCGGGGAATCTCGCGCATGACCAGTCCGCGCATGACGATCGCCAGGGATTGGGCTCCCGCGTTGCCGCCCTGGCCCGCGACGACCGGAAGGAAGACGGCGAGGATGGTGATGCGGGCGATGAGGTCCTCGAAAAGGGCCACCACGCCGGCGGCCAGGAAGGCCGTGGCGAGATTGACGTGCAGCCAGGGAAGCCGTTTGCGCAGGGAATAGCCGACCGTGGACGAGACGCGCTCCTCGGCGCCGGCGCCCACCATCCGCTGGAGGTCTTCCGTGTACTCGTCCTGGACCTCCTGGAGCAGATTCTCGGCCTGGATGACTCCCAGCAGGTGCCCATCGTTATCCACCACGGGAACGGCGAAGTACCGGCGCTTCGACATTTCGGCCGCGGCGTGCTCGCGGTCGGTGAAGCAGTGCAGCGTGAAAGCGTCTTGGCGCATGATGCTGGCCAGTTCCTGGTCCGGATCCGCCAGGAGCAGGTCCCTCATGTTCATCACGCCCTGCAGCCGGTTTTCGGCATCCACGACGTAGGCGTAGGACGTGGGGGCTCGTCGTTGGGCCAGTTGCCGGATGCGATCGATCGCCTCCCGAACGGTCACCTCCGTGCGAAAGGCGAGGAAGTTCCGGATCATCAACTGGCCGACGCTGCCTTCCGGAAAGGAGAGGTAATCCTGAATTTCGAGGCGTAATCGCTTGGGGAGATGCTCCAGGAGCTTCTCGCGTCCTTCGCGCGGGAGATGAACGAAGATGCTGGCGGCGTGGTGGGGTTCGAGAGCGAGTGTGATTTCGCGGAACAGGTCGGAATCGGAGGCCCGGAGCACCTCGGCGGCGTAGGGCACCTGGAGTTGCCGCACCACCTTGGCGGCCAGCGCCGGCGGGAGGGCCTGAAGGACCTCGATGACCTCCTCCTCGGGAAGGGTTTCCAGTGCCCGCGCCGCTCCCGCCGGGTCCTTTTGAACGTAGCGCTGGGCGAGCGGCAGGAGTGGGGAGGGGGATTCCATGGCGTGGGTCGATCGACGTGTTGAAGGCGCACCCGCGCCCGGCGGGATGCTCCACCGGATCCTCCGGGGATTCCGGTCAGCGGCGTCGCCCCTCCTTCTGCACCAGAGTCGGGCGGGATTCAATGCGCGGTACGGGAAAGCCGCGAAGGAGACCCAATCGGCGCCTTCCCATCCGGTCGCGTTCCTGCTCAAGTCACCGCCGTCTTCGGCCGATACGGACGAAGGCTTGGATTTGACGCCCCCGCGGTGGTTCCAAGCCGAAGGGGCCGAACTCCGCCAACACGCCAACAAGCGCCTGCCAAACATCATGAAATGGGCTCACCCCACGCCGGGTCTCGCAGTCACCCTCCTGGCCGGTCTCGCTCTCGCGACGGGATCGGCTTCGGCCAGCGTCATCCTCAGCAATCTCGACGGCAATGACGGCACCTCCACCGTCCTCGGCGGATCCAGCCGTTCCAAGGCGATGGGATTCCAGATCGGCGCCGGCAGCCTGACCCTGGATTCCGTGACCCTGCGCCTACAGATTCTGGACTTCGCGAATGCCGATCTCGACGTGACCCTGTTCGACGATACGGGAAGCAGCGCGCCGGGTTCGCTGCTCATGACGTTCAGCAATCCTTCCTTCACCGCCAACGAGATCGCCAACTTCACGTTCGACGCGCCGTTGAACCTGACTCTCGATGCCGGCGAAACCTACTGGCTCGTAGTCCGGGATCACGACGCGGACGCCGCCACCCGATGGATGGCAAGTAATCCGGCGGTGACTCCAACGGACCCGACGCCTGGAACGATCGACGCCACCCACGTGGGCACCAAGTTCTCCACGCTGACGTATCCCCCGACCGGCGGCAGCACCATCCTCACGTCCTACGCGCTCACCGCCGTTCCCGAACCCGCCCAAGTCGTCGTGGCGGGCGCGTTCGCACTCGCGACGTTCGCCGCCGGCCGACGCCTCACCGCCGGCCGACGGTCCTGAGTCGGTTCCGTCCTACCAGTACCCGAAGCAGCCGTCGGCGCCCCAGATCTGGGAGCCCCGGTAGCGGTTCATCTGCTGGAGCTTCTTCCAACTGACGGAGCCGTCGAGCAACCCGACGTTGCCGCCCTTCGCACCCAAGTGCTCCGGTCGCTGATCATAGGCTTCCGGATGGTCGTCAAAGTAGGAGTCCTCGGCCACGCGGGGACCGTTGGCGGTGTGGGGAGCCAGGATGCGCTGGTAGGCCGGTGAATCCACGTTGAGATCCGCGAGGAGGACCAGTTGGGGATCGTCCGTCGATTTCTGCGGGGAGGTCCAATTGGTCGTGACGCCATCAATCAGGCCCCACGGGGTGTTCGGATGGCCGCCGAGATAGTGGTATCCGATGGCGACACCGTAGTCGGGATGGTCGCGCCAGCCCGGCCGTTGCATCCAACGGGTGAGGTTCGGGCAGTCGAAGGCCTTCAGGTCCGTCGTGTACCGGAGGAGATTGGACTGATTGATGGTCGAGAAAACAGGAGTGTGAGTGTCCCGTTGGTCTTCCTTGTCGGTGCCGCCAGGTGGGAGGTGCTGTTCGTTGTCCCCGGCGTACATCAGCGAGGCCAGCGTGAACTGCCGCATGTTGTTGAGGCAGACCGTGCGGCGGGCCCGTTCCTTGGCGCCCGCCAATGCCGGCAGGAGCATGCTCGCGAGGATCGCGATGATGGCGATGACGACGAGCAACTCGATGAGCGTGAAAGCGGCGGACCAACGCGCCACCCGCGATCGTTCCCCGGACCCGGAAGCGCGAATGATAGGAGGGCTCATAAAAACGTAGGCGGGGAAGTTCACAAAGTCGGGCGCACTGAAACCCGGAGGTAGCGCGCGCCGGGAGGAGTCGCCATTTCGGCTTCGAGGGCGCCGTCGCGCACCGTGAAGGGCAGGGTCACCGATTCCCAGGCGAGTTCGCCGGACTCGTCCGGTGGCGGAGTGATCTGCAATTCGACGCGACCCGCGTCGGCGGCCGTCAAAGGCGACTCGTTGGCCGTGGTCACGCTCAGTCGGAGCTTTCCCGCCTCCCGCGGCACGGTGGCGGCGAGCCGGAGATCGGGGAGCGGCGGGGCCGCGGCGGCCACGTCGAGAACCACCACTTCCGTGTTGCTCCGGGCGTAGATGCGCCCGTTGGAGAATGCGGGATGATTCCAGCAAGTGCCCTTCAAAGCCTGGAATCGGGCCAGTTCGGTGTAGGCCGACGGATTCGGCTCCAGGAGCACCAACTCACCGTCCTCGGTCAGAACCAGCAGTTTGCCACCGACCTTGATCAGGGACGCGTAGCCGGGATTCCCCGAGCCCACCCGGTCGGTGATCCATCGGTTCGTCCGGCCCGCCAGATCGAAGCAGGCCAGGCTGCGGAAGCTGCGCTCGACCACGCTGTAGAGGAATCCTTCGTGATGGACTGGGGTCGCCCAGTGGTTCTGGTACGAACTGCTCCGCTTGTAATCCGTCTGCTGAACCTGGAACCCGTTCCCCGACTTGGCGATCCTCGCCGTCCAAGCCCCCAGGGAATAGGCGCACGAACCATACACGTAATTGTCCGCCACCACCGGAGTCGCGGCGGTCGAGGTCCGCGAAGGCGAGAACGAGTAGCGCCAAAGCACCCCACCCGTCTCCGGCGTGACCCCGACCAGTCCGCTCGAAGTGAGGAAGACCACCTGCGGGATGTCCGAGAGGGTCGCGTACACCGGCGTGGCGTGGGTCATGGCGTCCGACTGCCCGCTCCACACGGTCACCCCATCCGTCTTGCGCACCGCCGTCAGGGTCCGGCCGTTGACGTTCGAGTTGAGGTAGACCAAATCGCCCACCACCAGCGGCGACGCGGAGTTCTGCCAGTCGATCACGTTGGTGCCGGGGAATTCCTGGACGAAATCACGGCTCCATACCACGGCGCCCGTGTCGGCGCGAAGGCAGTACAACTTGAGATACGCCGTGAAGACGTAAACCCGGTCCCCATCCACCGAGGGTGTCGAACGCGGGCCATCGGTGTTTCCCGTGCCGGCGTCCGGGTAGGCCGCCCGCTCCAGGTTCGTCGCCCACAGTTCCACGCCGGTTTCCGCATCCAAAGCCACGCAAACCTCCCGGGAGGAGCCGCCGATCCTGCGATTCACCTGGGTGAAAACACGTCCTCCGCTGACCGCCACCGAACTCCAAGCCGCTTCAATCGCCTGCCGCCAGACCACCCGTGGCGGTTTCTGGGCCCAGTCGGTTCGAAGCGTTTCCGGGCTCGACCCGTCATGCTGGGGCCCTCGGTACTGCGGCCAATCAAGGGCTTGGAGGAATACGCAGGACCCGATCCATGCCAACAGCATCAGGGCGCGGCCCCTCGTTCCGATCGTGGTTTTCACAGGTCTTTACCGAGTCGAGGCTACCGTGCCCGCCGTCCGCCTTTCGTCAACCGCCGATTTCGGGTCGGTTGGGCGACGCCAGGGGCGTCGGGAGTTCGGCCTTTCCATGGGGATCGATCACCAACTGTCCTTCGCCGGTCCCTCGCCGGCCGACGCACACGTCAGGGACGGGGTCGCGAAGGGGTTCGCCGGATCACCTGGAGGATCGCGCTGTTGTCCAATTCGCCCAATCCGGCCGCCTCGGCCTCCTCCAGGAGTCGGCGGTGGGTGTCGGAAAGGGGCAATCCCAGGCCCGCCGCGCCAGCGCCCCGGATCATCAGACGCACATCCTTCAGGTGCTGCGAGAGCCTCGCCTGAACCCGAAAATCGCCTTCCACCATCTTCAAGCCCTTGGTGTCCATGATCCGCGAGTAGGCCATGGTGCCCAGGAGCACTTCCAGAGCCGCGGCGGGCCGGACCCCGATGGCTTCCGCGTAGGCCAGGCCTTCCGCCAGCGCCGCGCGGTTCAGACCCAGCACCAGATTGCTCACGAGCTTCAATTTCGCCGCGCTGCCGCACGGCCCCACCGCGAACACCCGGTTTCCCAAAATCTTCCAAAGGTCGGAACAGGCTTCGAATCCGGCGGAGTCGCCACCCACGAGGATCGTCGATTCTCCGCGTCGCGTCTGTTCGCTCGACCCGGAAATGGGCGCGTCGAGGTAGGTGACTCCCCCCGCCGCGAGCTCCCGCCCCAAGGCCGCGGCGTCCTCCGGTTCGCCCGTGGTGGTGTCGATCACGATGCGGCCGGGGCGAAGTTCCGCCCGCATCGCCTGGATCACCTCCCTCACGACGCCCGTCGTGTAGAGGCTGACCACCACCCGGCGGCATTCGACCCACGGGTTGTCGCTCCACCGCGCGCCCCGCGTGAGCAGAGGAACCGCCTTCTCCCGGGTTCGATTCCAGACCACCACCGTGTAGCCGTTTTCGAGCAACCGCTCGGCCATCGCCCTCCCCATCAGGCCGAGACCCACCACTCCCACCGGACCCCGTGTCGCCGTCGCATCCATGAGAAACCGGATTCAGCCGCAACCCGGTTCGACACGCAATCGCCGGCGCCTTCGAGACGGAATTCCCGCGCGATCCCCACGCTCCTCTCGTCGGGCCCAGTTCACGCCGGATCCTCCCAAACCCCAATCGATCCCGATCCCGACCGCGATCCAGATCCAGATCCAGATCCCGACCGCGCGACGTCGCGGCCACCTGCCGACCAGGGAATCCGACTGAGAAATCCGCTTCAACCCATCTCCCAGGCCTGTTAGAGGAGTCGCGTTCCCAGCTTTCTTCGACCCAGCGCCGCCAACGCCGGAAACTCCATGAACCGTCGCACCTTCCTCAAATCCTCGTCCACCCTCACCGCGGCCCTGACTCTCCACGGCGCCCAACCCGGTCTCCGAGGCGCCGAAGCGCCTTCCCGACGGTTGCTCGTCGGCGTCATGGGACTCGGTCGCGGTCTTGATCACGTCCGCGCCCTCCAGCAGATCCCCGGCGTCGAAGTGGCCTGGCTCTGCGACATCGACACCAACCGGATCGCCGCCGCCGCGAAGTGGCTCGACGGAAAACAGGAGCGCACCGCCCGCGCGACCCAGGATTTCCGACGCATGCTCGACGACCCGTCGGTCGAGGCGATCACCATCGCCGCGCCCAATTTCTGGCATGCGCCCGCCACGATTCTCGCCTGCTCCGCCGGGAAGCACGTCTATGTCGAGAAGCCGGGCAGCCACAACGCCCAGGAGGGTGAATGGATGGTCGAGGCCGCCCGCCGCCACAACCGCAAGGTGCAGATGGGGACCCAGCGCCGGAGCTGGCCCGCCGTCGCGGAGGCGGTTCAGAAGCTCCGGGAAGGCGTCATCGGCAAGGTCACGGCCGCGCGCACCTACTACGACAACGCCCGCCCGTCGATCGGCCGGGGCAAACCCGCGCCAGTTCCGGCCAACTTCGACTACGAACTCTGGCAGGGGCCCACGCCCGATCGCCCGTTCGTCGACAATCTCCTCCATTACAACTGGCATTGGCGCTGGCACTGGGGCGGCGGCGAACTCGCCAACAACGGCGTCCACGCCCTCGACCTCGCGCGGTGGGGACTGGGCGTCGACTACCCGGTCCGCGTCGGCTACATCGGCGGCCGGTACCACCACGACGACGATCAGGAGACGCCCGACACCGCCATCGCCACCTACGATTTCGGGCCGTGCACCGCATCGTTCGATCACTCCAGCTGCAATCCCCGCGCCCAGGCGAAACACCCCTGGCTCACCTTCTTCGGCGAAGGCGGGGCGCTCGTCCAGGAAGGGTCCGGCTACAAGGTCTACGACCTGAAAGGCGTCGAGATCGGAGCCGGCGCCGGACCGAGCGGGGATGTCGTCCATTTCAGGAATTGGATCGACGCCATCCGCGACGGCGCGCGCCTGACCCAGGAGATCGAGGACGCCCAGCGCAGCACGCTCCTCTGCCACCTCGGCAACATCGCCTACCGCGTCCGGCGCGAAGTCCGTTTCAGCGCCGTCGACCGCAAGATCGTCGGAGATCCCGAGGCCCAAAAGCTCTGGTCCCGGGAGTACCGTCCCGGCTGGACGCCGAAGGTCTGACGGGAACCCGAGGCGGGTCCGGCCGAATCGCCGCCGCGACCCGGGCGGGGCCTGGCCACGAAACCGACCCGTCCCCGTCCCGTGGGAGCCCTCCGGCACGCGTCGCTCCGAGGGGGTGGCGCGATCGGCCACGAATTCCTCGCGGGCCGATGCCCCTCGTTCTAGGTTCGCTGCCGCTCTTGACGGCGGTAACCCCGCCCGAAGGCGCCAAATCACTTGTCCTCCATGAAATTGAAAAAGAACTCGTTCGTTGTTACGCTCTGCTCCGTCCTCGCCGCGGTGGCAATCCCGGCACTCGTCACGGGTTGCTCCGGCACCGCCCGCGCGCCGAAGAAGTCGGGCTTCCTCTCCTTCTATCACCACCTGGAGAAGGTCGACGACACCACTTGGCGTTCCGTCACTCCGGGGCGTCTCTCCTTGTACAGCAAGTTCCACATCACCGCGGCCAACTGCGTCGTGACCGAATTCGATGGCAAGCCGCTCCCTCCCGAGGCGCAGCGCAAAGTGGCCGAGTACCTCCGTGAATCCGTGACCAAAGCTCTCGGCGATCGGTACCCCATCGTGACCTCGCCGGGGGCCGACGTCGGCGATATCCGCGTCGCAATCACGCAGGCGTACAAGACCGGCGACCAATTGGGACTGACCGTGGAGGGCGAGATCGTCGACTCGTATTCCGGCTACCAGGCCGCCGCCGTGATGCGGACGGAATTGGGCAAGTTGTACCTCGGAAGCTGGTGGGACGGCCCGAGCGCGAAGGGAATCATCGACGCGTGGACCGCCCGTCTCCGGAAAGCCATCGACGACGTGCAACCGCGGTGAACGGCGGAACCGCCGGCCACCCTTCACCGTGGTGGCGCCCTTGCGCCCGCGAAAGCGGGGGAGCGTGAGGAAGTTGGACTGAATACAGCCGGGGGGCGTCTCGACACACGGATCGAACGCCCTCCGAGCCGCCAACCGGAGCGACCCGGGCCCCGCGGGACTCGATGGATCGCGTCGAACTCGATCAACCGATGAAACCTGATGCCCCCGTGCCGTCCGCCGGGAAGTCCGCCTGCTGCGGCGGACATTCCCAACCGCCGCGTCCCGCTTCATCCCCCGCCCCTCCCGGAGCGCCGCACCCGGATTCGTCCGACCCGGATCGATCGGGGGAGGCCCACGGCCACCCCCATCATCACCACGCCGCATCCGACGCCACACCCGCGCCAACCGCGAAGTATTTCTGTCCCATGTGCGAAGGGGTCGTCTCGGACACCCCCGGCACCTGTCCCAAATGCGGAATGGCTCTGGAGCGGAATCCCGCTTGGAAGCCTGAAACCCGGGCGGTCCACACCTGCCCGATGCACCCCGAAGTGGAACAGGACCACCCGGGATCCTGCCCGAAATGCGGAATGGCGTTGGAACCTAAGACGCTCATCCTGGAGGACGCCGAGGACGATCAGGAACTTCGCGACATGACCCGCCGGTTCCGCTGGGGAGCCGCCCTGACGTTGCCCGTGTTTGTCGTCGCCATGGCCCATCTCGTTCCGGCATGGCGCCACGCCCCATGGGTCGACAGCGACCCGACGCGCTGGGGTCAATTTCTCCTCACCACCCCCGTCGTGGCGTGGGCCGGTCGACCGTTCTTCGTGCGAGGCTGGAATTCCCTGGTTCACCGCAGCCTCAACATGTTCACGCTGATCGCGCTGGGGGTCGGCGCCGCCTACGTGTTCAGCGCGGCGGCGATGCTCTTCCCCCGGGCGTTTCCTTCCGTCGCCGGGCATGAAGGCAAACCACCCCTCTACTTCGAGGCCGCCGCGGTCGTCACGGTGCTGGTGCTTCTCGGCCAAGTTCTAGAGCTCCGGGCCCGCCAGCGCACCGGAAGCGCCCTCAAGGCGCTGCTCGGCCTGGCGCCGAAGTCGGCCCGTCGGGTCACGCCCTCGGGGGACGAGGACGTGCCGCTCGATGACGTCAGGGTTGGCGATCGGCTCCGGTTGCGCCCCGGCGACAAGGTCCCGGTCGATGGCGTCGTCGTCGAAGGTCGCACCGCGATCGACGAGTCCATGCTCACGGGCGAGCCGGTTCCGGTGGACAAGGAAGCCGGGATGAAGGTCTCGGGTGGCACCCTCAACACGACGGGAAGCGTGGTGATGCGCGCCGAACGCGTGGGTGGGGAAACGATGCTCGCGCGGATCGTCGACCTCGTCGGCCAGGCCCAGAGAAGCCGCGCGCCGATCCAGGCGATGGCCGACAAGGTGGCGGCCTGGTTTGTTCCCGCGGTGCTGATCATTGCCGCGATCACCTTCCTAGCCTGGATGGCCCTCGGACCCGAACCTCGTCTCGCCTACGCCATCACCAACGCCGTGGCCGTGCTCATCATCGCGTGTCCATGCGCCCTGGGCCTCGCGACCCCGATGAGCGTCATGGTCGGCGTGGGACGCGGCGCCCAGGCCGGCGTGCTCATCCGCAACGCGGCGTCGATCGAGCGGCTCGCGCGGATCAATACCCTGGCTGTCGACAAGACCGGCACGCTCACGGAGGGAAAACCCCGCCTGACCCGGGTTCTCCCCGCCCCGGGCTTCACGCCGGACCAGGTCCTCGGTCCCGCCGCCGCGGTCGAACAGGCCAGCGAACATCCCCTCGCCCGCGCGATCGCCGTCGCGGCACGGGAAGCGGATCTCCCGCTCGAGGCGCCCGAGGGCTTCGAGTCCCGCACCGGCTTCGGTGTGTCGGGAATGGTGAACGGCCGGCGGGTCCGGGTCGGCAAGCCGGAGTTCCTGAAGGAAAGCGGCGTTTCCGGAATCGAGTCGTTGGAACAAGCGGCCGCTCCGATTCAGGAAGGCGGCGCGATCGCCTTGTTCGTCGCCATCGACGAGCGGGCGGCCGGCGTGTTGATCGTGGGGGATTCGGTCAAAACCTCCACACCCCGGGCGCTGGGTGAACTGAAGGAACTCGGCGTCGAGGTGGTGATGCTCACCGGCGATCATGAGCGAACGGCGGGAGCCGTGGCACGGGAGTTGGGTATCGCGAGATTCGAGGCGGGAGTGACCCCGCGGGGAAAACACGATCACGTGAAGGCCCTCCAGGCCGATGGGAAGGTGGTCGCGATGGCCGGCGATGGCATCAACGACGCGCCGGCGCTGGCGGCGGCCGACGTCGGTATCGCGATGGGCACCGGGACGGACATCGCCATCGACAGCGCCGGGGTGACTCTGGTGAAGGGAGATCTTCGAGGCATCGTTCGAGCCATCCGCCTGGGGCGGGCGATGCTGGCGAACATCCGTCAGAATCTGTTCTTCGCGTTCCTGTACAACGGAATGGGGATCCCGATCGCGGCGGGGGTGTTGTTCCCGCTCGGAGGCGTGCTGATGAATCCGATGCTCGCCGGTGTCGCCATGAGCCTCAGTTCCGTCTCGGTGATCGCGAACGCCCTCCGGTTGCGGAACGCCCCGCTGGACTGATCGGCCGGAATCATCCTGAAGACGGCGGCAAACCTCCACGGAAGAAGGGGAAAGCAGGGAATGAGAGCGGGTTGCGGAGGGAGTCCTGGTCATCCTCCGGAGGATGCCCACCGCCTCTCCCAATCCCTCCCTTTCTGTGTGTTCCGTGCCTTCCGTGGTTGAAACCGCCGTTTCCAGGGTCACCTACTCGCCAGCACCTTCGTCGCCCACGCGATGAAGTACTTCATGTTGGTACGGTCCTCGTGGCCGCCGTCGTGCTGGCGCCAGGCGAGTTCACCGTCCAACAGACCGGTGTTCACGTCCGGCTTCTGGGCCGTGCGATAATCCTCCGTCACCCCTAGGTCCCGCGCGCCCAAAAGCCGGAAAACCGGCCCCGCCGCCACCGTCGCCATGTAGCTCCCTTGTTGGTCGAGCCAGTTAGCGTCTCCACGCTCCGGGATGCCGTAACTGACGAAAGTCGGCCTCGGCGCGCACAACGCGATGAGTTGGTGCGCGTCGACCGGAAGATCCCCGGCGTTCCGGCTGCCGAAGGTGGATTCCGCGGTGCCGTACTTGAGGAAGTTCCCCGCCATCCAGTGGTACTCGCCCGAGCCCGTCAGGTTCTCCACGGCCTCTCCGAAGTTGCGGCGATGAAGCTTGGCGCCGCCCTCGCCCGACGACCCCACCAGCACCACGGCGAATCGCGGCTCGAAGGCCATCGTCACCAGAGCCGCCTTCCCGTACCGGGAGACGCCCTCGATGCCGACTTTCTTCGAGTCGACGGTCGGATCGGTCTCCAAGTGGTCGAGCGCGCGCGCGGCTCCCCAGGCCCAGGCTCGCAAGGAACCCCAGTCATCGGGCTTGCGCGCCTGACCCTTGTTAACCAAACCGATGATTCCCCGCGTCAGCCCGGCGCCATTGTCCGGCTGGATGCTGCCGGGACTGAGCGTCGCGTAACCCCAGCCAGCCGCGACCAATTGCTCCGTTGACGGGGGGTCCGCGAAGTTCCCGCCGCCAAAGCCTCCGAAACGGTTGGTGGGCGCGGGTTCGCCCGGCCGACGGGGAAAGCCACCGCCCCCGAACCCGCCGAACATCATCAAAACGGGCACCCGCTCCGGCGCCTCCCCCGGCGTGACGATCGTGAGCTGGATATTGACCTCGATCGACGGACAGGCGGCGTTATCAACCCGACCCACGAGTTGACGCGCGTTGACGGGCAGGTCGCCCACGACACGGTCCATCGCCTGGGTCTGGACCGTCCAAGTCACCGTCGGGACGTTGGCGGGCACGCGACCGAAAACCTCGCGTTCAAATTCCTCCACGATCTCCGGCCGGCGCTGCCGCCACCAAAGGTCGGCCGTGTCGACCTTCCGTCCGTCCTTCAAAGTGAGCACCTCGGGGAGGTCGGGGAAGGGATTCGCCTTGGCGGGATCGTAGTTGGCCGAGTTGGTCGCTCCCTGCCGACCGCTAGGACCCGGTCGAAGCCGTGCGATCCCCAGTTGTTCCTTCATGTTCTGGTGATCCTGCTGCGTGGTCCAGGTCACCGGCTCCGGGGCGTTTCCGGAAGCGGTCCGCGCCGCGAGTTCGTGGGTCGGCAGGGCAACGGTCAGGGCGGCCAGGGTGAACCGGGTGACTCGAACCCATGGTCGGGAAGGAGAGAGTGGGTGGGGCATGGTCGGAAGGGGCTCTGCTCTCCTTGCATGAAAAGCCCGTTCCGCGGAAATGAAAAAATGGGCCGCCGCGAAAAATTTCCCGCGGCGCGCCACCTCATTTCACGCGGGGGTTCTTGAGGTGGTAGAACCGTCCATCTTCGGCGCCTCCCAGGAAATCGGGCACTCCGTCGCCATCGAAGTCCACCACCGTGGGACTGACGTCGTGGCCCTCGATGTTCTGTTGCACAAGCGGTCCCATGTCCCGGAACAGCCACCGGCCGTCTCGAGCCTCCACCTGCCGAAAGAAATTCGCGCTCGAGGAATTGAGCAGGATGTCGAGTCGGCCATCGCCATCCCAGTCCACGACGCAAAGCTTGCGTCGACCACTCTTGCCCGCCACGCCCCTGCTCCAGCTAAGCGGCCCGCCCTCCTCGTCGCACAGGACGCGCTGAGGTGGCAACAGCACGAGTTTGCCCCCTCGCTTGGCGCGCGGGAACAGAGCCAGATAGCCGGCCTGGTCGAGCATCACCAGGTCGACCAAGCCGTCCCGGTTCCAATCCACGGCGACCGGCGTGGTCCGCCACTGGGTGAGAAGCGCCTTCCCCTCCGGCCGCAGCCAACCGTAGTCGAGCTTCGGTTGAAGACCGTCCCATTCGACCTCGACGGGTTGCGCCGCGGCCAGGCGCGGCGACCGGCGTTCGCCGACATTCCTGTACCAGACGACTCTTCCGAGAATCGAGTTCACGACGAGATCGGGAAGTCCGTCGCCGTCCCAATCCGCGACGCTCAGAGTCGTGTAACCCCACTTGGCCTCGGCCGGTCCCTGGATGCTCCCATTGGGACCGGCCATTGGGCGGATGGTCTCGCCATCGGCTTCCAGGTTCCTTGGCGCGGCCCACCTCGGCCTTGTCACTCCGGGTCCGCTCAGATTCTCGAACAGCACGACGTATCCCGCCGTGTTGCCGCTGACGATGTCCATGTCGCCGTCGCCGTCCCAATCCCACCCCACGGGAGTCGCCAAGGCCCCGCACTTCAACTCGTCGGCTTCCTGCTGGAAATAGACCGGGGGAAGGAACTGCGGCGTGCGTTGCGCCGTGAATTGGCCCGTGTTCTCGACGAGCGCCACGCGCCCGTCCTCGTCGCCCACGATGAGGTCGAAATCACCGTCATGGTCCCAGTCGATGGCGGTGGGCGTGATCATCTCCAAATCCATCGTGAGCGGGCGCGGAGAGCCCGGCAGTTCCGAGGCCTCCTTCACGGCCAGCCACGCGGCCGGTGTCTCAGCGACTCCCGGCGGCAGAGTGAGCCGTCGGCCCCGGGCATAGGAGGGCGCGCTTCGCGTGCCGGTGTTCTCGAAGTAGGTGAATCCATCCAGAAACTCGCCGCACAACAGGTCGAGGTCTCCGTCCGAATCGAAATCCGCGAAGTTCGGCGACGGCCATCCGAAAACCTCCAGCGGCTTCGTCCCGACCATCACCTTCACCGGCGGGGCGTAGGCGGGATCCGCCGATGTGCCCGTGTTCGCGAGAAAGTAAACGAAGCCGCGCAACGGACCGTTGGTCCACCGGCCCTCCGGCGAATAGGCGTTGTCCCAGCCGTAATCCTTCCAATCGCCCACGCCGACCACGAGATCGAGGCGACCGTCGCCGTCGTAGTCCACGTACCGCCACATATTGGCGCGCACCTTGGATCCGTGAACGTCGGAGGGCAGGGTGTGCTTGCGGCCGTTGTCCAAGCCTGTCCGAAGAAAGTCCGGGTACTCCATGCCGGGGGTCAGCACGCGCGGTTTCCCGTCCACATGGCTCACCTGCGCATTCTGAACGCCGCGGCTGATGCGGCGCCCGGGCTTGAAGACCGGCATCTTGTTCTTCGCCGTGTCGCCCGTGGCGTTCTCGAAGAAGTAAACGCCGTTGGAGGGCTTGTCCGGACAGTTGACCACGAGATCCAGATCGCCGTCCCCGTCGTAATCCATCGGCAACGGCCACGCCCACAATCCAACGCCCAGGTCCACGGTGAGACCCGGGTGGTTGTACCGGATCCGCTCGAGACCTTGCGCGGGAGCGGCGGGCAGGGTCGCCGGGACCAGAGCCACGGCCGCGGAAAGCAAGACCAAGGGCAGCGGGCCGCGTTTCAGTGCTTCGGAGATGGACGCAAGGAGGTTGTTCACGGCTTGGATGAGTGGAATGGGGTTGTTCGTTCGTTGGGTGCGCGTCATTCGCCGATGATCTTCACGAGGACCCGCTTCTTCCGCAGACCGTCGAACTCGCCGTAGAAGATCTGTTCCCACGGACCAAAGTCGAGTCGGCCCCGCGTGACCGCGACCACGACTTCGCGACCCATGATCGTGCGTTTGAGGTGGGCGTCGGCGTTGTCCTCGCCCGTCCGATTGTGCCGATACTCCACCTCGCGCCCGCCGGAAAGCTGGGGTGCGAGCGCCTCCAGCCATTGCTCGAAGTCGTGGTGCAGGCCGCCCTCGTTGTCGTTGATGAAGACACTCGCCGTGATGTGCATGGCGTTCACCAGGCAGAGCCCCTCCTGGATGCCGCTTCGGACCACCAATTCCTCGACGTGCGGGGTGATGTTGATGAATCCGCGGCGTGCTGGAACTTCGAACCCAAGGTATTCGGTCAGATGCTTCATCGTTGGCTTCGGCTGGGTGGCTGGGGGTGAGGACGAAAACGCAAAAGGTACAGGTTCATGACGGCAACATGGAAGGGCGTCCCGATTTCCCTGCCATGCCCAGGAACGTTCGACCATCCCGAAATGCCCTTGGCGATTCCCAAAGGGGTCGTCCAAAAGGGGTCGGTTCTCAGTATTGACAATGATTGTCGATAGTGAGAACCGACCCCTATGGACGGGTTTTCTCCTTCCGTGTGTTCGGTGTGCTCCGTGGTTGTTCCTCGGAGGGCAGCCTTGACCGCGGCGGATCGACCCGGAAGCTGGAGTCCGCATGCATTCCCCCGCCCTTCCCGCTCAAGCCCGCCCACCGTGGCGCGTGACCTTGGCCTTGGCCCTCGGTCTCCTTCCCCTCCTCGGCAATCCGGCGTCCGCGGATGACTGGCCGCAATGGCTCGGCCCGCAACGGGACGGCGTGTGGCGTGAGACAGGCATTGTCGAGAAGTTCCCCGACGGAGGGCTGACCTACCAGTGGCGGGTACCGCTTGGCGGCGGTTTCGCGGGACCAGCGGTCGCAGGAGACCGGGTGTACGTGATGGATCGCCAGCTCCCCACCGGCGTCACCCAACCCAAGGACCCGTTCTCGCGCGGTGAGATCCCCGGGACCGAGCGTATCGTGTGCCTGGACGACGCGACCGGACGCGTGCTTTGGACGCACGAATACGACTGCGCCTACACCGTCAGCTACGCCGCGGGCCCGCGAGGTCACGCCGGTGGTCACCGACGGCAAGGTGTACGCCCTCGGGACGGAAGGGAACCTCACCTGCCTGGACTCGGCAAAGGGATCGGTGGTCTGGAGTCGGGATTTTAAGAAGGAATATGGAATCAAGACACCGCTCTGGGGATTCGCCGGCCATCCGCTGGTGGACGGCGACAAGCTGATCTGCCTCGCGGGTGGTGAAGGAAGCGTCGCGGTGGCCTACGACAAGAACACCGGTCGCGAATTGTGGCGGGCCCTGTCGGCCAAGGAACCCGGATACGCCCCACCGATGATTCACGAGTTCGGCGGACGGCGGCAGTTGATCCTCTGGCACCCGGAAGCGGTCAGCGGACTCGATCCCGAGACAGGCAAGGTGTTCTGGTCCCACGCGATTTCGCCGGTGGTGCGGTCGGGGATGAGCATTCCGAGTCCGTTGAAGGTGGGGAACCGACTGTTCCTGACTTCCTTCTACAACGGGTCCCTGATGCTCCAACTCGATGGCGACAAGCCCTCCGTGGTCTGGCAGAGCGCCAAGATCAGCGAGAAGGACACCGACGGGCTGCATAGCGTGATGGCGACGCCGTTGATCGAGGACGGGCACATCTACAGCCCGTGCAGCTACGGCCAGTTCCGTTGCCTGAACGCGGCGACGGGCGAACGGCTTTGGGAGACCTTCGCGCCCACCAGCGGGAAGTCCGCCCGTTGGGGCCACACGTTCGTGGTGAAACACGAGGATCGCGCCTTCCTGTTCAGCGAGACGGGCGATCTGATCCTCGCGCGACTGACACCGGAAAAATACGAGGAGATCAGCCGAACCCACCTGCTGGACGCCACCAATCCCGACCCGGGCCGACCGGTGGTCTGGTCGCATCCAGCCTTCGCCCACCGCTCGGTCTACGCCAGGAACGACCGCGAGATCGTCCGCGCCTCGCTGGCGAAGTGAGTCAGCCCTGAAAGGTCGGTTGAAGGCGTCTCCGGGAAACATTCCCGCGTCACTTCGCCATCCGGTAGAACGCGACGCCTGGCGGAGGATTCGGATCACGGAACTCGCTCTGCCCACGGCAGACCGTTCCGCTGGGACAGCCACGGCCCCCTCCCCCTCCCCCTCTGTGCAGGCTGGGAGATGCGGCAAAGCCGCTGATGATCAACGTTCCGACACCGACCCAAGGCCCCTGAGGCGAAGGCGCCCGCTGCACGTTCCACGTGCCCACGGAACCCACCAACGTCAGAACAACGGCGCCGGATTCGGTCCGGAGACCCTCCACCTTATCCGGAAGCAGGATCGACACGCGCACCGGGGCGGATCCACCACGACCGTCCTGAACGGTGATGTCCAGGGAGTCCGACGAAAGACTTCGGTCGGTCGTGAGCCGAATCGTGTCGGCCTCCCTAAGGACGGGGACCGAGCCCGCGGTTCGAACGGGAACCGTCACGACGGAGATCGGATCGCCATCGGGATCCGTGGCCGCGCCGAGGACCGCGGCGAGCGAAATGGACAGGGATTCGCCACCTCCCTGGGCGTGGACGACCAAGCCGGAGCTGGTGGGAGGACGATTGGGGCCCGACACGTTGATCCGTCCCGTGAAGGAAGTGGAGACGCCCGCATCGTCGCGAATGATGTAGGAGAATTCGTCGACGCCAACGAACCCGGTCGGGGGTGCGTAGGTGTAGACCCGGGTGAACGTGCTGTAGGTGATCCTCCCGCCCTGAACGGTTCGGTCCGGGAGTGGGTTCAACGCGACGGCGCCGCCGTCGGGATCCGAGACACCCTGAAGCAGGTTGGTGGAGGAAAACGTGAGGACGGCGCCCTGGCTGACCGCGGCCTGGAATGACGGTCCGACCGGAGGCCGATTGTTGGCCAGGGCGCTGTAGGACCAGATCGCCACGCCGGCGCGTCCGTCGAAAAGGGAGAACTGAAAGGCGACATCCCCGCGTTCGTTGAGGCTGGCGGAGGCGATGCTGAGATAGTCGAACCAGCTTCCCAGAACGGGATCCCCCTGTCGGGCAACCGTCAGCAATCCCAGCCGGTCGTCGTACAAAAAGATGCCGAAGTCATCGGAATTTCCCAGGGTGGTGCCGCGGAGATCGGTTTGAAACAGCACCTGTCCGGCGTCGTTGATCTGGATTGGGACGCCCGCGGAATTGTCATTGATCGAAAGCGTACCGTTGCCGTTTGGAGCCGCCTGCGTCTCGCCAACCAGGCGGACAAGTCCCTCGCGCGTGCCGTCACCGCGAAAGACTCCACCGGAGGAATTGTCCCAAACGGTGGCCGCGAACGCGACCTGGGATCGGTCATTGACACCGAAGTTGGAGAAACGTGAGAACTGCCAGCGGGAATCCGGAGCGCCAAATCCAGATCGGGCGACTTCCGTCACCGCGCCATTCTTGAAAAAGTACAAGCCTTCGTACTGGCCGACGAGACCGGTCACGGTACTGGCAAAGGCGACGTCGCCCGCTTCGTTCATCGCATTGAAGATCCGCAGATTGCCGAACGAACCCGCGCCATCGGGCACCGGTTGGTTCCGGCGTGCCACCACGTGGACGTTGGTCCCTCCCCGAACCACCACCAAGCCGGTTTCGGAAGACAGATTGGGCGACCGGATCAACTCAGCGAAGAAGGCCACATCGCCCGCCTCATTGGCGCTCAGCCCCTCACCCGAGATATTCACAAGATAGGCTCCCGTGGCATCAGGCTGATTGGGTGAAACAATCGTCGTGATGCCAGTTCCCTCGGAGGAGTAGATACCGAAACCGTCGGAGCGATCCGGTGTGCTGTAGATGCTTCCGACAAAAGTAATTTTTCCGGATTCGCTGACAATTCCACGGTCGGACCCTGGCCCGAAGAAGCCCTTTCCGGTGGGCGAAGCGTCGCCTCCTCTGGCGATAAGGGTCGGAAGGCCGGGCGTGGAAGGACTCCGGTACAGCCGCGAACCGCCACCGCTAGAGGCCGACGCCTCGACCTGGTAGGCGACCTGACCCGAGGCATTCAACGGGAGCCCTAGATTGACCGAGAGGAGTCCCGCGGTTCCTGGTCCGCCCGGAAGCGGATCCCCTTTGCGCACGATCTCGCGAAGCGCTGATCCGTCCCAAAGGTAGATCCCCTTGTCGTTCGCCGATCCATTCGAAGTGCCGATCAGGTCGGCGGAAAAGGAAATCTGGCCGCTCTCATTAATTCCACCGAGGACCCAGAGGGAGTTGCGAAGACGCCCGTCGCCGTTGGGAGGGGCGTCGCCGGTGACCGCCACGACCCGAACGGGAGAGGACTGGCCGGACGCGGCATGACCGCTGAGAACCATCAGCATCAATCCGAGCATCAACCAGGTCGCCCCAGCCGTGGAGGGTCGAGAAGGTACGCGATGGGAACGTCGGGCGAACATGGGTGTCGGGAATTGGGATGAACGGTCCCGCCGGCTGAACGATCGCGCTCGATGCATTCCGAACGGAACCGAGTTCAACCGAGGACGCAGCCAAGCCTGCCAGGTTCCAAGGGGCGCCGGTATGACCTCCGCGTGTCATGGGGAGGGACGTTTTCCGACCTTTGGACACGTATTGCGGCTACTTGCCGTAGCCGCCGACGTCAGTCGGCGCCGACTTCCCGTCCGGAGATGGCGCGGACTGACGTCCGCGGCTACGGGTGGGACGGGCGGAACTCCCCCCTACCGGGGATCCAACAGGCCCCGCCCTTCCTGGAACCGGACGAGCACTTCGATCGGGGATCGGCCGCCCGTCTTCTCGTAGATCCGGCGGAAATGGTTCTTCACGGTGTCGATCGCGATGCCCAGTTCCCTGGCGATTTCGCCGTGCTGCTTGCCCCGCGCCGCCAGGACGAGCACCTCCCATTCGCGGGGGCTGAGCCGGAACTTCGCCCGGGCGGGCTTCGGTTCGTCCTCTTTCGCCAGGCTCCACAATCGTTGCGCGATGGGCGGGCTCATGACCGGCGCGCGGCCGGCGAGGACGTCCTGGATGCTTCGCACCAGGGTGTCCTCATCGCGCTTCAGCACATAGCCCGAAGCCCCGGCCCGAATCGCGGCGACGATCGTCTCCGAGTCCTCGACCACGGTCAGCATGAGGATGGGCGCGTTGGGAAGCGCCTCCTTGAGGGGGGCGACCAGTTCGACCCCGGAACTTTCTCCGAGGCGGACATCGAGAAGGATCAAGTCCGGACTCGCCTTCGGAACCCCTTCAAGAACCTGCCGCGCGCTGGAACACTCCGCGACGACACACCACCCGGCCTGGCCTCGGATCCGCTCGACCAATCGGCGACGGAACCCGGCATGATCCTCCACCACCGCGATGCGGACCCCGGGAGACTCCCGGCTGGAGTCGTCGGACTGACTGATGCGATCCATGAAGCGCGATCATCGTCGGTGAAGCGGGTCCGGGATGTCACCTGCTATCAATCCTTGCGAAGGTAGATGCACCCTCACCCCAGCCCTCTCCCGTCGGACGGGAGAGGGTGGCCGAAGGGCCTGGGTTGAATCCATGGGTGACGGATCGAGGGCCTCGGCGACGCCTCCCACGCCCCGCCGGGGCGTACCACTCGGGAATCCCGGTACCGGTGGCCGCGCCCGCTGGCGCGGGCTTGCCGCCGGCTAATCTCCGCCGGCCCTCCGGGCCACGCCGACGTCCCGCGATCACCAAAAAATGGGCGATCTCCAGGCCCTCTCCCGTCGGACGGGAGAGGGTGGCCGAAAGCCGGGTGAGGGTCGGGGAATCTTCTGCGTGCATTTCCGGGGCGATGGATCCCACGGCGAAGGCGGGCAATTCAAAAGCGTCCGAACCAACGCCTCGGCGATGAGGATTCGACGATCACCCACGGGGCCGTGATTTCCACCAGGGTCCCCCGCCCTGGCGCGGATTCGATCCGGCAACTCCCGCCCAGGCGCTCGCTTCGGTCGCGCAGGTTGGCGAGACCATTGCCGCGGAAACCCGGGACGGACCCGGTTCCTTCCGCCCCTTCCGCGCGGGTCGGTTCAAATCCCCGGCCATCGTCCCGCACGCTCAGGGTCAAGTTGTGGGGATCAGCCGTGGTGTGGACGGAGACGCGGGTGGCGCCGGAATGCTGGAGGACGTTGCGAAGGATTTCCTTCAGCATCGCGACCCATTCGTGCCGGATCGTGCCGTCGAGGCGCCCGGAGGGATTCGGCAGATCCACTTCGAGATCCAAGGCGAGTCCGGCGGCCGAGGCCACGCGGGAGGAGTATTGGGAAACGAAACCGCCCCACCCACCCAACGTGTCGTGATGGGGGCTCACCAACCAGATCAGGTCGCCCAACTCGTCGAGCGACTGGTGGAGTCCGTGTCGCGCGGAAGGCGGCATCCCATCCGTCAATGCGGTTTCGGCGAGAAAGGCGCCCAAATGATCGTGGAGATCGCGCGCGATCCGGAGGCGCTCATGTTCCAGAGCCTGGCGACGCTGGTCATCGAGACGGCGACGTTGTCGCTTCAGGCGCCAACCGGCCCATCCCACGACGAGGACGGCGGCGGCCCCGGCGCCGGCGGGGTAGAAGTACGGCGTCTGCCATAAGTGCGGCGCGATCCGGAACGTCAGCAAGGCGTCACGCTCACTCCAGCGTCCCTCGTGGTTTCGCGCTTGAACACGAAACGTGTAGTTCCCGGGAGGAAGACGCGTGTAGCTCGCCCGACGCTCGGAACCGGACGTGTTCCAGGTCGCCTCATGACCTTCCAGTCGATATCGCAGCAACACCTTGGCCGGCGAATGAAGACTCGTGGTGGTGAATCGAAATTCAAGATGTCGCCCACCGCCGGGCGGAAGCCGCGCGGCTTGGGTCTGGGTTTGAGTCAGAGGGACCTCCTCGCCCCCCACCAAGAACGCCTCGAGCCAGACCTGGGGCGCCGGGCCTTCCAGGGCGATCTCCGACGGGTCGACCATGCCCACCCCCCCGCGCCGGACGAACCACAGCCGTCCGTCGGGCGTCCGCACGCAAGGCTGGGAGCGGGAACGTCCAGTGCCGGGCGCCACGCCCTGGCTGGATCCCAGATGGGCCACACTCGGGACGCAATTGGAGTCCGAGAGCCAACGATCGATTTCACGGGCGGCGACCCTCGACACGCCCGTCGCGTGGCTGAACCAGAGTCGGCCGAAATCGTCCGCGGCCAATCCGTAAACGTCGGACTGGGGAACGCCGGAATCCGGTCCCAACTGGCTGAAGATTCCCTCCGCGAAGCGAAGGACCCCGCGACCCGTACCCAACCACAATTTTCCATCCGGCGTCCGGCACAGGCTCCCAATCCGGCTTCGAGGAGCGACGGCATCGGGGGAATGGATTCGAAGTCCGGCCGGTCCCAACTCGATGAGATCGCCGGACCGCGTTCCGATCCAAAGGGTGCCCTCCGGATCCTCGAGCAGGCAGATTCCGTCGTCGCGATCGAAACCCGGGACCGCGCGCACCGCGTCCGGCGCCGCCATGCGGTGAAGCCCGGATTCGCTTGAGATCCAGAGGTCACCTCCTCGACCACGGTGCAGCGCGTGAATCTCTCCAAGCTCCCGAAACCTTGGCGGAACCTCAAACGGTTGGGAAAACCGCCGCCGATCCGTCGGAATTTGAAGAATCCCGCCGCTCCGAAGGCCGACCCAGGTCGATTGAAACGGGCCATCGCAGATCGCCGTGGGGGCCGAGGCCAGGGGATCCAGATCGAAGTAGCGGAGTTCCCGACCTCGCAGATGGGCGATGCACCGGTCACCTCCGAACCAGACGCTTCCATCGGTTCCGACGCTCGCCGTGAAGAACTCCTTCCGATCCAGACGGGATTCCAGTTGGAGCGACGAAAAGGGGACGGCCTTCAGCCGGGTCAATCCCTGCCATCCTCCCACCCAAAGAGAGCCTTCGCGGTCATGGAGGATGCAACTGGTGGCCTCCGGCCCAAGACCCAACGGCAGGTGAGCCGTGCGGCCAGGGACATCGGAAAAACAGATGACGCCGCCAGGACCGGACTGAACCGTCGCCCAAACGTCACCCCGTCGATCCTCCGTGAACCGCGCGTTCTCGGGCACCAGGAAGGCCGGCGCCATTCCCGCGCCCAAGTCGACCCGGTCCGAGCTCGGGTGGCTCAGATCCGGATGGCGATCGCCCCAGCCGATCCAGGGTCGGCCACGCTGGTCGAACATCAACCCGTAGACGTTGAGTTCATGCCCCGCGTAACGACCGAACGCCTGGGTGTCTCGCAGCGACGTCAAACGCCCAGTCGCCGGATCCAAGGCGTGAAGCGCGCCCTGGGACCCGATCCACAGGCGACCCTCCTGGGATTCGGCCAGGCAGGTTGGGCGCCCAATTCCCGGGACATCGATTCCCCGCAGCGCGCGACCATCCCAAAACCCGACGCCGCGATCGGTGGCCACCCAGAATCCTCCGGCGATTCGCCGGGCGAAGCCGTTGACCTTGGCGCTCCGAAGCGAGGCGTCACCGTCGAAGGCCGCAACGCCGCCGGCTTCGAGGGCGAGCAAGCCACGTTCCATCCCGATCCAGATTCGCCCCGCGTCGTCCTCGACCAGCGCCCTGACCGGCTCCGCGTCACGCGGCATGCCGGGCGTGTTGCCGGCATCGATGACCTGGAACCGCACGCCGTCGAACCGCGTCAGCCCAGTCTCCGTGCCGATCCACAGGTAACCATCCCGTGTCTGAAGGAGCGCCCGGATCTTGTTGCCGGCCAGCCCGTGCTCCGTGGTCCACCGGTCGCATCTCAGGTGCCGTCGTAGGGGAACGACAGGCAGTCCGGCTCCGGCTCCCGCTCCCGGCGGCTCCGGATCGCCAAAGCGATACGCAACCCCGGGATCTCCCGGCTCCGACTGGGACGGAACCGTCAAGACCAGGTTCGTGATCGGCACCCCGAAAGCCATCGAAACGACCCCCTTTTCGGGATGGGGAGGAACGGGGTGAAGTCGGCCATCGAGTTCGAACCGGTAATTGCTGATCCGGTAGGCGGCTGGGTCCAGCGACCAGGTCGTTCCCTGGAACTGCGCGCGGGCTTGTTCCATTCCGAGGCCCAGGAGAAGTCCCGGGATCCAGAATCCGAATCCGAGAACCGAAATCCCCTTGAAGTGATTCATGGGGACCCGGGCGCGGCGATCCATCAGACCGGCAGGACGTCGACGCCGACGTTGACGTGGTGCTCGCCGCCCCCGGTGATGACGCCGCTCACCGGGCTGACGTCGGCGAAGTCCCGACCGTAGGCGACGGTGATGTGTTCGAAGCGGGGCATCAGGTTGTTGGTGGGATCGAAATCGACCCAACCGAAGCCGGGGCAGAACACGGCCACCCAGGCGTGGGTGGCGTCGGCACCGACGAGACGCGGGCGCCCCGGGGCGCCGTGGGTGCGCAGATAACCGCTGACGTAACGGGCGGCCAACCCCAGGGACCGCAGGCAGCCGAGCGTGAGATGGGTGAAGTCCTGGCAGACGCCCCGCCGCCGCTCCAGCACCTCCTCGAGCGGCGTCGCCACGGTGGTCGCCTCAGGGTCGAACGTGAACTCGCCGTGGATGCGTCGGTTCAGATCAAGAACCGCCTCGAGGAGGGGCCGGCCGGGATGAAAGCAAGGCTGTGTCAGCTCCGCCAAAAGCGGAGAGATGCGGACGTGCGTCGAATCGAAGACGAACTGCTGGGCGTCGAGGGCGTCGGGCGACGCCGGTTCCAGAAGCGCGGTCGCGACCTTTTCCCAGGCGGGACTGTGGGCCGGATCGGGCTGCGGACCCGGCTCGATGCGGACCCGGCATTCGGCGATGATCTCCAGCCGTCGGTGGAATTCCTGGATACTGAAGGAGCAGAAGCGGTTTCCGAAATAGTCGATCCGCGTCTTGCAGACGGCGGGCTCGGGAAGGATGCGGAGCGACAGATCGGAGCAATTCTGGAACGGAGTCAACCGGGGTTCCACGCGGGCCGCGTGGTGGGACACGGTGACGGGTTCATCGTACTCGTAGACGGTCCGATGGGAGATCCGGTAGTTCATCGAAGGCCGGCCCCGGCGCGGGCGCGGGATGTGGTGGAATGCGCGAAGTAATTCACGGCGATGGCGTCCGAGAGGCGGGGCAGATCCTTCAGGACGGCGCGAAGCGTTTCGCCCACCGCATCCTCGTGCCAATCGCTTCGAAGCGCCGCGAGGGGACGCGGGTCCGTGAGACGCACGCGGGCCACGCACTCGATGAGGTGCCGGTAGCCGGGGCTCGGCAGGGCGGTCTGCCTTTCCCGCGGGAGGCGCTCGAAGTGTTTCACCATCTGGTTCAGCTGGTAGAGAATCGAACGCGGGTTGGTGCCGTCGAGCATCACCAGGTCGTAAACGGCGGCGATGTTGGGGAGCAGATTGTAGCGGGACCGGTAGGTGATCGCGTTGTCGGCGACCTCCAGGACCGATTCGAGGACGCTGGGATTGTCGGCTTCCGGGGAGCGGAGGGCGCAGTCGAGGAACGTGGCCGTGTAAATGCATCGTTCGATGCGGACCCCCATATCCAGGAAGCGCCAGCCCTGCGCCCGGGTCATGTTCTCCCTCGCGAGCCCATGGAAGGACGCGAGTCCGAGGATGGTCTGGTTGAGGATGCCGACGGCTTCCCCCGCGAGGAGCACCGGGCCGCCGGCCGGCAGGGTGAGACGGTCGTTGACGGTGCTGAGAACCCGCCAGAGGTCGTTGGCGGTCCGGTCACGGACAAACATCGCCAGGTGCTGCAAGTGATCGGCGAGACGGCGGAGACTTCCCTTGCGTTCCTGGTCGAAGATGGCCGCGAGCAACTCCGCCTCGAGCGCCTCGGGGTTCATGCGGATCTCCGGGTTTTCATCGGCGCCGGAAAGCTGCCCCTGGGCGGCGAGCGCGTTGAGAAGGGGTTCGAGGAGCGGCAGCGCGCTTCCGGGGTTCTCCGGGGAGAACCGCAGCAGCGTGCTCCGAAGCAGGCGGGCCGTGGCGTCGGCGCGTTCGCAGTAGCGGCCGAGCCAGTAGTAGTTGTCGGCAAGACGGCTCGGGAGATTGTTCCCAACCCGGTGAAGCTCGACCGTCGGGCTGTTCGACTGGAGGAGGCTGAGTTGCTCGACGGGACCGTCGGAGAGGACCCAGGTGTCCTTGCTGGTTCCCCCGCGCTGCATCGAGAGGAAACGGCCGCCCGGATCCGGGGCGACGCGGGTCAGCCCACCCGGCATCGCCCGGTACGAACCGCCCGAGGCGACAAGGTACACACGGACCGCGACCGGATGGGCCGCCAGTCGGGACCTCTCCCAGGCCGGCGCGGTCGAGAGATGAATCCGTTCCTGGGCCACGAAACCGTGCGGGCGAAAGGCGATGCGACGGCGCAGGTTCTCCCGCTCCTCCTCGGAGAGCCCCTCCGTGGGTTCGATCGCGCGCCCGGACCCGAAAGCCGGCCGGATCATGAGCTCGTCCATGTGGTCCAGGACGTATTTTTGCTCGGAGGGCTGACCGCACCACCAGGTCGCGACGGAAGGAAGAAGGAGGTCCTGGTCGAACCAGCGCCGGCAGAGGCTCGGCAGGAAAGCCATGATCGCCGGTGTCTGGACGATGCCCGTCCCCAGGGCGTTGGCGATCGCGACGTTGCCGGCCCGGAGCGCCTCCAGCAGGCCGGGAACTCCCAGGCTTGAATCGTTGCGCAGTTCCAGGGGATCGCACCAGTCGTCGTCCACCCGGCGCAGGATCACGTCGACGGGTTCCAATCCGCTGAGCGTCTTGAGATAGACGCGATCGTCGCGAACGGTGAGATCCTGGCCTTCGACGAGGACGTAGCCGAGGTAGCGGGCCAGCCATGCCTGCTCGAAGTAGGTTTCGTTGTAGGGCCCCGGGGTGAGCAGAACCACGCGGGGATTGTCGGAAGGACGTGGAGCCAGCGCCGCCATGGCCGCCTGAAGGTCTCGAAAGAAGGGGGCGAGCCGGTGGACGGAACACGCGCGGAAGGCCTCCGGGAGGACGCGCGACGTGATGAGACGATTGGCGAGGGCGTAGCCGGCCCCCGTCGGAATCTGGGTGCGATCCGAGAGAACCCACCACCGCCCGTCGGGGGACCGGGCGATGTCCGCGGCGTAGACGTGGAGATGCGTGTCGTCGCGGGGGCGAATGCCGTGGCAGGGACGAAGGAAATCCTGCTGGGCGTAAAGCAACGCGGGCGGCAGGCCATTCGTTCGGACGAGTTCCTGGGGACCGTAACAGTCCGCGACCACCCGATTCAGCAGGGTGGCGCGCTGGATGAGCCCCGTTTCGATGAGCTTCCAATCCTCGGGCGAGATGACGAACGGGATCGGATCCAACTGCCACGGCCGCTCCATCCCGAGGGGATCGCCGTAGACGTTGTAGGCGATGCCCTGTTCATCGATGATGCGCTTGGCGGTCTCGGCGCGCCGGCGGAGTTCCGGACCGTCGAGTTCGGAAAGTTGTTCCAGGAGAGTCGTGAAATGCGCCCTCGGCTGGCGGTCGCCGGTCACGAGTTCGTCATAGACTCCCGCCGACGGCTCGTAGGTGGAGAGCCAGGAGGACGCCGAAGGGGACGGTGCGGCGGCGGAGGGACGGTGCGACATTTCGGCGGACTTCTCGGGCGGCACGGCGGCGGAGCGTAGACGGGAGGCGCGCCGCGATGGAAGCGGCAACGGTTCTCGTTCAGAAGACCTGCGGAATCCCCTCCTCGAGGATCTTGATATGCCGGGTCAGCCCGTGATCGTGCGCCAGTTCGCCAAGCCACCGGGGAGGTTCGTCCAGATCCTCGAACGAGAGCCGGAACGACCCGTAGTGCATGGGGATGAACCAGGCCGACCGCAGATCCTTGAACGCCTTCACCGCCTCGTCCGGCCCCATGTGGACCCGCCGGAATGTGTCCGGGAAGTAGGCGCCGATCGGGAGCAAGGCGATCTCGGGCGCGAGCTTCTCGCCGATCTCCCGGAACCCATCGAAATAGGCGCTATCGCCGGCGTGGTAGATCGTCCTGCCCTGGTGCCGGAGGACGAAACCTCCGTAGCCGCGGTGATGATCGTGGAGTGTGCGAGCACCCCAGTGGTTGCCGGGCGTGAGCGTCGCGGACCATTCCCCGTGTGAGAAGCCCTCCCACCACTGGAGTTCGATGATCCGTTGAAACCCGAGTCCGCGGGCCAGATCCCCCATGCCCCAGGGCATGATTCCAATCTGGGGGTTCGGTAGGCGCCGCAAGGAGGGCTTATGGAAATGATCGAAATGGGCGTGGGTCAGCAGGACCAGATCGATGGGGGGCAGGTCTTCGATCTTGAGTCCCGCGCGCCGAAGCCGTTTCAGGAAAAACAGCCAGTTCGCGAAATTCGGATCGACCAGGACGTTCAGATCGGTGAACTGAATCAGAAACGAGGCGTGTCCTATCCAGGTGATGGCGACCTGACCGTGCTCAAGTCGGGGAAACTGGGGTTCCTTGGTGGTGCCGGTGCGCCGGGTGATCAAGGCCTTCCAGACCATCTGGTGAAAAAAGGTGCCCGGGCTGAAATGGTTGCTTGGGGTGAGCTCCCGAAACGATCTGGGGATCCGCCTGCGGGGACGATAGGGGGTGTCTTTCGGGGATGGATTATGGCTCATGTCCCTGGTGTCCCGTTATTTATGCAGACCGTTCGCCCGGTTGGTCCAACCAGGGCCCCGTCTGAATAAACCATTTCCGGCGGCGTCTCAACTCGCGGAACGAACCTGAGAACATGAAGACAAGAATCCTCACAGTGATGGCGATCGCGTCCGTGGCGATGTTGGGTGCGACTCCTGTTCACGCCGGTCCCGGCCACGGAGCGGGACACGGACACGGGCACGGACATGGATATAGGCATGGGAGCGGCGGGGCCGCGGGCTGGGCGCTGGGCGGATTCGTGGCGGGTGCCGTGGTGGGCGCGGTCGTGGCGAGTTCAGCGCAATATCCGGTGGTGGTGGCGCCTCCCGTCGTGGTCGCCGCACCTCCGTCGGTGGTCGTGGTCCGACATGCCGCTCCCGTCCCGGTCTACGCGCCGCCGGCCCCTGCGCCGGTGGTCGTCTACGGGCACCTTCCCCGGCGCCGCGTGCCGCCACCGCCCGTGTTCGTGGCCGCGCCACCGGTCCCCGTGTGCCACGCACCCGCCGTGGTGATTGCCGCGCCCGTCCACGCCCCTCCGGTGGTCGTCCATCCCATCGCCCCCCGCCCGCCGCGGTTCCGCGTGGGGTTCGCATTCGGTTGGTGATTCGCGCCGCAGGGCAAGACTTGCGGTCCCGCTTCTTTCCCTTCGGTCGGGAATTTGATTGGCCCCGGCAACCCGGGGCCTTATCCCGTCGGGATGGACGCATTGCGGGCGCGATTGGATCGGTTTCTTCGACAAACACCGCGCCTGGGTCAGGGAGTCTTCATCGCCCGGGGCGCCACCGTCGTCGGAGCCGTCGCCCTGGGGGACCGCTCGAGTGTCTGGTACGGAGCCGTCCTGCGCGGCGACATCAATCGGATCGAAATCGGGGAGGGCACCAACATCCAGGACAACGCGGTGGTGCACTTGGCCGACGAGCACCCGGCGATCCTGGGTCGCTACGTGACGGTGGGGCATTCCGCCATCGTCCACGCCTGCACGGTGGGCGACGAGTGCCTGATCGGGATGGGAGCCACCATCCTCGACGGCGCGGAAGTCGGCTCGCAATGCTTGGTCGGCGCCAATTCGCTCGTGACCCAGGGCATGAGAATCCCGCCGGGTTCATTGGTGCTGGGTTCGCCCGCCAAGGTTGCGCGGACGTTGACGGAGTCCGAGCGGGCCGGCCTGAAGCATTGGGCGGACAAGTATGTCGCCAACGCCCAATACCACCTTGAACACGGAATCGGGGTCGGCGGGCCGCTGACCTGAATCCGGAGGTCCTGGCTTCGATCAACGGAGCCCACGGATGCGGGCCCACAGAGGCTCCATGTCGGGATCGTTGAGACCAAGCCGGCGGAGGGCGGCGGAGTTGGACGTGATAACCAGGGCCCGAAGGAACCATTCCCACCCCTCGTCGAGGCGGCCCAACTGGGTGGCGTAACAAGCCAGGTTGAAGGCGATCGTCTCCTCCTCCGGGAATTGGTCGGCGGCGGGGCGAAGCGCATCCCAAGCGCGTTGGAGCCCCCCCGCGGCCGAACGGCGGAGGGCGAAGGAAAGGCGAAGCCATCCGCCGGCGGATTCCGGTGCCAGGGCGATCAGTTGTTCCCCTAGTTCGACACCATTTTCCCAGTCCCGCAATTCGGCGGAAATGCGCCAACGAAGGTCCAGTGCCAACGGGATGCGGCGGGCGGCGGCGGTCAGATGATTCCATTCGGTCAGCGCTTCCTCTGGAAGCCCGAGCTCGAGCCAACCTTCCGCGGCTCGGTAGTGGTGGGAATCAGGAGGGGCGATCATCGCCTCGATGGGTAGGAGGATGAATGCGGGCCGTGGAGCGGAACCCCGTCTGGGAAGCCCGACCGCGCCAGGCGACTCCCGCCGCGCCCCCCCGATTTATGCTCTCGCTTGAGGGAGCTTCCAACTCCAGATTGCCGGCGTGTCCCCGTCCATTGAACGAGGAATCACCGTCACATTCCGGCACCAGGTGTACTTCACCGAGGGCGTCTTCACGGCTTCCAACCCGCTGCTGCGGGACCTGCTCCAGGGAACATCGTCGCGGCGCCGTCCGAAGGTCCTGCTCGTGGTCGACGACGGGCTGATCCGCGCCCAGAAGGGTTTGCCCGGCGAAATCGAACAATGGTTCCGACTCCACTCGGATGCCGTGGACCTGGTCGCCCCTCCCATGCGGGTCGACGGCGGGGAGCGCGTGAAGAACGCCTATTTCCATGTGTCCGAAGTCCAGGAACGGATCGACCGCCATCACATCGACCGCCACAGCTACGTCATCGCCGTCGGCGGCGGGGCCTTGCTGGACATGGTCGGATTGGCGTCCTCGACCGCCCACCGCGGCGTCCGTCATGTCCGACTTCCCACCACGACCCTTGCCCAGGCGGATTCGGGTGTCGGCGTGAAGAACGGCATCAACGCGTTCGGGAAGAAGAACTTCATCGGCACGTTCTCCCCCCCCTTCGCGGTCATCAACGACTTCGCTTTCCTTCGTTCCCTTCCCGACCGTGATCGCCGGGCGGGTCTCTCGGAAGCGGTGAAGGTCGCCTGCATCCGGGACGCCTCCTTCTTCGCGGAGATCGAGTCGAACGCGCAAGCCCTGGCGCGCTTCGACGACGCTCTCATGCAGAGGGTGATCCGGAGATCGGCCGAGTTGCACATCCACCATATCGCCTCGGGCGGAGACCCTTTCGAGTTCGGGTCCGCGCGCCCCTTGGATTTTGGCCACTGGTCGGCCCACAAACTGGAACCGCTTTCCGAGTTTCGAATCCGCCATGGCGAAGCGGTGGCGATCGGAATGGCGTTGGACGTCCTCTATTCGCGTGACGCCGGCTTGCTGGACGGCACGGCGGCGGAGCGAATCCTCGTTCTCCTCGAACAGTTGGGATTCGACCTGTACGCCAACGAACTTCACTACGCGGACTCCGATCATCGACTGGTCGTGCTGGCGGGTCTCGAGGAGTTCCGGGAGCACCTCGGCGGCGAACTGACCGTCACCTTGCTGAGCGGGATCGGCTCTGGGATCGAAGTGTCCGCGATGGAAACACCCCGCATTCGAGCGGCGCTCGACCAGTTGCGGGAGCGCCACCTTCGACGTTCAGCCCATTCCTGAGGGCGCGCGGGATTTCGAACACGCCCGGGTCGGACGAGTCCGTGATTCCGCCCGTACCCGTCCCGAAATCCTCCCGTTCACCCGCTCGCGGCCCCGAAGACCTCCCGTTGGAGGTCCCGCACGGTGAACAAGGCCCGGTCCGCCAGACCCCGCATCGCCCTCGCGCCGGTCTGGCGCTTGGAACCGAACCGATTCCGGTGCGCCTGGAAGATTCCCTCCACAAACTCCCGCCCTCCAAACACCACCCCGTCGCTGAAGTACCGAACCCGGCACCGCAGGTAATCCGACACCGGCAACCGCCCTTTCGCTGACAGCACTTCGGCCACTTCCTCCGCGCTCAACGCTCCCCGCGCGAGGCTTCCATCCTCTCGCACCGATTCCCTCCGTTCGTCGCCGTCCAGGTACAACTGCCGCCGGTAGGTCTCCAACGACCGGGGCACCGATTCCTCCCTCCCGTTCAACAGGGTGGTCACGAGGAATTGCAGGCCAGCGCGCGCCTGTTTGCGGCCCGCCAGCGCCTCGGCGTACCCGCTCCAACGGTAATCTTTGGGGTCCTTCACCAACCCCGCCCGGACGGGGTTCAGATCGATGTAAGTCGCCATCGTCACGAGGGCTTCGCCGGCGCCCTCGACCAGCACGCTGCGGAAGCGTTCCTCCCAGAGGGTGCCCTTGCGGCCCTGGCGTCCGTTGTACCACTGGGAGAACCGCTGCTTGAGGAGCTTCATGAAGGCGGAGATGTCGTAAAGGCGGGCGTGAAAGGTGGCCAGGTACTCGGCCAGGCCCTGGTGATCGCCTGCATCGCGGTACATGTCGAAGCGCTGACGGACGGCGCCTGGGAACTGATAACCGGAAAGGCGTTTGAGATCCTCGAGGATCTGGTCGGGACCTGGGAGGGAAAGGGGACGTTTAGGGACTTCCACGAGGAGGTGGAAGTGGTTGGACATGATGCAGTAGGTGAGGACGCGGACGCGGCAGAAGCGTTCGCACTCGCGCATCAGGGCGACGAAGCGTTCCTTTTCGGCGGCGTCGAAGATGAAGCGGCGATCCACGACGCGGGAGAGGCAGTGGTAGAAGCCGACGGGACGATCATCCGGAACTTTCAAGCGAGGCATCCCCATGGCCCGGGCACGCTGCCCAGCCCGCCACCAGACATCAAGCGCCATCTAATAAAAGACCTGTCCTTTTATATGATCGGCGCGGTTCCGGTGAGGTGGTGGTGGTTTCCCAGATCACTTCGGCGGTGAATCGATGGTGCGAATCGCGCTCCCGCTGCCAGTGGCCATCGATTCGAGGGCGAGTTTCGCGAAGAACGAAGTCGCAACATCACGGTCATCCAAGGCGTCCCGAATGAACACCTCGGCGGGTCTGGCCCGTTCTCCCATGGAAAGGAAGGCCCCCATCGCCGCTTGTCGACCCAACAGATCCGTCGCACAACCTTGCACGAACGCGACCACGTCTTCGCGAAGATCGATTCTTCCCAGGGCGACGATGGACTGCCGTCTCACCTCGGAGTTCGGATCTCGTGTGAAGGATCGAACGAGATCGGCAGCGGAAGCAGCCTGGACCCCAAGGTGCCCCAGGCAGGCAATCCAAACCGCCCGGCGGTCCGGGTCCTTGCCAGACGCTTCAACGCGTCGAATCAGATCGCCGACGAGCACGCCCTCCGGGTCGTCGATTTCCCGAAAGCCGTTGGACGCCTCCAACAGAGACTGAGTCGGAACCTTGTACCTATCCGCGATCGCCTCGAATCGGGAGAGAGCCTTCGCAGGATCCGGGCTCAGGTCCATCAGGAGGCTCGTACACCAATAGAGACGCCGACCCGCCCGGATCTCGGTCTCCACATCCCTTTCCGGAGAGGCCAGGCCCAGACCATTCGGCACCACACGCGTGACGCTCGCCCACAGGTGCACCTTCTTACGAAAGCGCTCCCGGGAACGGATCAGGCCCAACGCCGTCCGACGGAAATCTCGCTCGAGGGCCGTTAGGAAACCCGGGGCCATCCCCTCCATCGCCTGGCGGGTCGGGTGGCTTCGAACACCGGGGCCCGACCTCACCTGGTGCGGCTCCCCCATAAGGTCCAGCCACTCGGTGGCGGTCCGTCCGTTGAATCGCGGCTCCCGGAGCGTGATCCACGCGACCCAAATTGTCACGGCGACCGCGAAGATCCCTCCGGCAAGCAATCGCATCCGCGGCCGCTCAGTGTCAGGTCGCGGGGCGGAGGAAGGCGGCCGAGTCATGGCGCAGTTCTAAGCCGCGCGCGCAACCCGTCAAGAATCCGAACCCGCACGAAGGCGGAATCGCGCAGTCCAATCCCGGCATCTTTCCCCAATCGGGGATCTCCGAATGCAAGGCCTGTGTTCATTCTTCGCGGGTGAACTTGTCAAACGCCCCCGGCAGAAGGTCGGCCACGGCGAATTCACGGATCGCGCCCGGCCGGGCGGCATCCGCCACCAGAACCCGCGCGTCCGGGGCGTACTCGAACAGCAGTTGCCGGCAGGCGCCACAGGGCATGACCCCACCGTCATGCCGGGCGACGACCGCGATGGCATGGAACGATCGGCACCCGTCGGTCAGCGCCCTGAACAGGGCCACCCGCTCGGCGCAGCAGGTCAGTCCGTAACTGACGCTTTCGACATTCGCTCCCCGGTGGATGGTCCCGTCCCGCGCCAGTAGGGCGGCACCGACGGCGAAGCCGGAAAATGGCGCCGAAGCGTTCTCCCGAGCGGCGAGCGCCTCAGCGATCAGCAGGTCCTTCTCTCGTCGTTTCATTCGCGGCATGGAGTCTTGCGAAAGCGGTCAGCAGACGGATCGCCTCCGACGCCACCCGGCGCCCGATCCCCAGGACCTCGTCGTGGGAAATGACGCCGCCCAGGCCGGCCGCGCGATTGGTGACACAGGAAAGCCCCGCCACTTCGAGGGCGCACTGGCGCGCGACGATGGCCTCCGGAACGGTGCTCATGCCCACCAGGTCCGCGCCCAAACGTCCCAGCGCCCTCACCTCCGCGGGCGTTTCGTAGCTGGGCCCTGAAACCGCCGCGTAAATTCCCTCCTCCAACGGCACGTCCGCTTCGACAGCCGCCCGCCCCAGCAAAACTCGGAGGCGCGTCGAATAGACCTCGGACAAATCGACGAACCGCTCGACCCCGCCCGGTCCCCGCAGTGGATTGGCGCCGATGAAGTTCAGGTGATCGGTCAGCGCAACCCAGGATCCCGGCTCCAGACCGGGACGGATGCCCCCCGCGGCGTTGGTCAGCAGAACCGATCCGACTCCAATCGCCTTCAGGACGCGAATGGGGAACGTCACTTCCCGGAGGTCGTAGCCCTCGTAGAAGTGCGTCCGGCCCGAAAGCACCACCACCGGCGCGTCGCCCAACGTTCCCATCACCAGCTCTCCGGCGTGCCCCGGAACTTGGCTTTGGCCAAAGCCCGGAAGGTCGGCGTACGCCAGGCGAACGGGGGATGAAACACCTCCGACGACCGCGCCCAGGCCGCTGCCCAGGACGATTCCCAGCGCCGGCCGGATCGACGCGCGTTCCCGGATCAGGCGCGCCGTTTCATCGGGATCCGGCGGAGGTCTCACGGGGTCCGGATGTTCCCAACTTTGCACTTGGTCCCCGCCATTCGGGCCGTAGGCTCCCCCTCCCTGGTATCGCCATGCAACTGTCGAACGACGAAATCCGCCGGTACTCCCGCCACCTCATTCTCCCCGAGGTCGGCATGGCCGGGCAAAAGAAGATCTGTTCCACCACCGTTCTCTGCATCGGAGCCGGCGGACTGGGGTCGCCGATCGCGATGTACCTCGCCGCGGCCGGCATCGGCAAAATCGGCCTCGTCGACTTCGACACCGTCGATTTCTCCAATCTCCAGCGTCAACTCCTGCACGGAACCTCGGACGTCGGACGGCCCAAGGCGGAATCCGCGCGGGATACGATCCGCGAACTGAACCCGAACGTGGAGGTGGTGCTTCACAACACCCGACTCTCGAGCGAGAACGCGCTCGAGATCATCGGTCAGTACGACATCGTCGTGGACGGAACGGACAACTTCCCCACCCGGTACCTGACCAACGACGCGTGCGTGCTCCTGAAAAAGCCCAACGTCTACGGATCGATCTTCCGGTTTGACGGCCAGGCCAGCGTCTTCGCGCCGCACCTGGGTGGTCCCTGCTACCGCTGCCTCTACCCTGAGCCGCCGCCCCCCGGCATGGTTCCAAGTTGCGCGGAAGGCGGCGTCCTCGGAGTCCTGCCCGGCATCATCGGCTGCATCCAGGCCACCGAGATCCTCAAGCTCGCCATCGGCAAGGGAAGTTCCCTGACGGGCCGCCTGCTCCTGTTCAACGCCCTGGACATGAAGTTCAAGGAGCTGAAACTCCGGCGCGACCCCCAATGCCCGTTGTGCGGTGAACACGCCACCATCCACCACCTGATCGACTACGAGCAGTTCTGCGGCATCCCCGCCGAACCGGCGGTCCCCGACCAGAACCCGGACGAGGTGGACGTGCTCGCGATGAAGAAGGCCCTGGACGACCCGAAGCTTGGCATCCGCGTCATCGATGTGCGCGAAGCCGACGAGCACCAGATCGCACGGATCGAGGGGGTTCCCCTGATCCCGCTCAGCTTGCTGCCCCAGCGGTTCACGGAGCTTGATCCCAACCAGCGGATCTACATCCACTGCAAGAGCGGGGTCCGCTCGCTCAAGGCCCTTCGCTTCCTCCGCGAACAGGGCTTCAAGTATGTGAAGAGCGTGAAGGGCGGCATCCTCGCCTGGTCCGACCAAGTGGATTCCGGCGTGCCCCGCTACTGAGTTCGGGTCGGATCGGATCGGATCGGGTCGGGTTGGATCAACCACCGCCCACGGGACGTCGGACCCCGTCCCGTCCCATCCCGTTCAGTCCGTCGTCACGCTCACCCGCCGAGGATCAGCTCCAGCCATCCTCGGAACCGGTCCCAGCCCGCCACGAGTTGCACGGCCATCGACGAGGCCTGCAACCACAGCGCCAGCGCTCCCCCGCCCAGCAGCACCAGGATCAGGCGGGATTCGCGATCCGGCCGCGGTTCCTCCCAGCGGATTGGGATCTCGAAGACGCCGTCGGGCATGGACTCTTCCCACAACGCCAGTTCCCGCGCCCGCAACTCCCGGAGCATCGCCTGATTCTTCGGCGTCACCGGGATCCGGATCGGAGGCAACCCAGCCTCCCCGCCCTGAGACCCCGAATCCCGGCCGGGCCCCGGCCCCCGCCCGCCACGGACTTCCGGATCACCCTCTCCCTGCCATCGCTCATTGTCCGCGCTCCATCGTCTTTCGAAGAATGCCGTATCACTCATGGGGTCGAACCTATCGGAGTGTTCGCTTCGCTGATATTCCCCGAAAGGGTTCCTCCGCCCCGAACTATCGTCTTTCCCGGAAAACCCGAGTCCCCCACTTTGCTCCCCATGCAGAAATCCGGCCCGCGCGTGGTCGTCATCGAGGACGAACCCGAGATGCGCCGCAACATCGTCCGCCTCCTCCGGCTGGAAGGCTACGATCCCGCCGAGGCCTCCACCGGGGAGGCGGGCCTGAGCCTGGTCCGTGAACGGAGGCCCGACCTCGTGATTTGCGATGTCATGATGCCCGGCATCGACGGGCACGAAGTGCTTCGGGCGGTTCGAGCGGATCCCCAGCTCAAATCCGTCCCCTTGATTTTCCTGACGGCGCGAGCCGACAAGACCGACCTGCGCGGCGGCATGAACCTCGGCGCCGACGACTACATCACCAAGCCGTTCTCGAACGAGGACCTCCTGGCCGCCGTCGCCGCGCGGCTTCAACGCGCGGCCCAGACAAGCCGGCCGGGGTTCTCCCCCGACTTTTCCTCGCCCGAACCGCTGACGACGCTGGGCCTCAGTCCGCGCGAGGCCGAAGTCCTCCTCTGGGTCGCCCAGGGCAAGACCAATCCTGAAATCGGAAGCATTCTCGGCATCAGCGAGGAGACCGTTAAGAAGCACATGAAACAGGTCCTCGCGACGCTCGCCGTCGAGACGCGCACGGCCGCCGCGCTCCGCGCGCTGGAGGTGCTCCAGGCCCCCGGCTGACGCGACGCCTCGGCCGGTCAGTTCATCCAACGGATCAAACTTGTTCGGAGAGCGCCGGAGCACCGGCCATCGCTACTCCGCCACGCCGTTCGAAAACGACCCCGCGCCCAGTCCCACCCCGGTTCCGGGGCATTTGCAAATCCTTCGACGCCGCTTAACGTGGCACTCATGGGCGACCCGAAAAAGCCGCAGAGCAACCGACCCCACGGCGGCGAGTCCCATTCGCCTCCGCGAGATCCCGCGCAGGGGGAGGCGTTCGCCGACGAAGACTTCGAACAGGCCTCGACACTCCAGATCCTCGACGCCATCGCTTCCAAGCTTCCGCCGCGCCACACGTCGCTTCTCGACCTCGCCTACCTCCGCGACCGCGTCGTCGCCATGGAGGAGATGAATGACCAGGCCCGGCAAGCCCTCGAACGCTACGAAGCCGCGATCGAAAAACTTCGGTCGCCCGCCTTCCGCGTCGGCACATTCCTCGGCATCGTCGATCCGGATCGCGCCCACGTCTGCCTCGGCGGCTCGGACTACGTCTGCCGGGTCGACCCCAAGGTCACCGTCTCGATCCTCCAGGTGGGCGAGCGCGTCCTCTGCAACGAGGCGTTCGCCGTGGTCCAGAGCCTCGGCTTCGACACCAACGGGCCCGTGGTTCAGATCGATCAGGTCCTCTCCGACAACCGGCTCCGGCTCGGTTCGGAAACCACCGGCTCCCCCAGCGTCGTCCTGCGGTCCTCCCTTCTGGGCAAGGAGAAGCTCAAGCCGGGCTTGGAAGTCCGCCTCGACCTGAATCAGCGGGTCGCCCTGGAGGTCCTCGGCACCAGCCGGCGCATCGACCGCGCCCTCGAACGCGTCTCCGAACTCCCGTGGTCCGCGATCGGCGGGCAGAACGAGGCCGTGCAGGCCATCCGGGACACGATCGAACTCCCCCTCCTCCACCGGGATCTCTTCAAGCGCTTCGACCACTCGGTTCCCAAGGGATTCCTCCTCCACGGTCCGCCGGGCTGCGGCAAGACGCTTCTCGGCAAGGCCACCGCCTTCAACCTGCGCCAACAGATCCGCTCGGCGACGGGCGTCGACCACGCCGAGTTCTTCGTCCACGTCAAAGGGCCCGAGATTCTCAACATGTGGGTCGGCGAATCCGAACGGCAGGTCCGCGACCTCTTTTCTCAATGCCGCGAACGCGCCGCCGATGGACAGCTCGCCTTCCTGTTCATCGACGAGGCCGAATCGATCCTCGGAGTCCGTCGCGGCGGCCGCGCCCACAGCATCCTCTCGACGCTCGTCCCGATGTTCTGCACCGAGATGGACGGCATCGAACCGCTCGCCAACGTCGTCGTCGTTCTCGCGTCGAACCGCGCCGACCTCATCGACCCGGCCATCCTCCGTCCCGGCCGTATCGACCGGAAGATCCGCGTTCGACGACCGGACGCCGAGGGTGCCCGGTCGATCTACGAGATCTATCTCCACAACGAACTGCCCCTCGCGGAACCGGCTTCCGACCTCGCCCGGGCGGTGGCGGCGGCGCATTTCGAGAGGACGCCCGCCAACGAATTCCTGGAGGCCACCTACCGCAGCGGCCGCCGGGACGTCCTGTACCGCGGCGATCTCGCGAGCGGCGCCATCATCTCCGCGGTGGTCGAGCGGGCCAAGGGTCTCGCCATCAAACGCGCCATCGCCACCTCGGCCTTGGGTCACCTCACCCGCGAGGATCTCCTGAGCGCCCTCCGCCTCGAACACGCCGAGAACGACCTGTTCCCGTCCTCGGACCTGACCGAGGACTGGCTGAAGCTCACCGACTTCGACCCCGAGAACGTGGTGAAACTGGGGCCGATCCGCCCCCGTCGGGTGGTATCCACCGGGGTCGTCTGATGGCGTCGAGCCCCCACCGGGGCATCGCACTTCAGGGTTGCCGGATGCCGCGTCCCGCCACGGAATATGACCCGCGACCGCGCCATGAGCTTCCGCACACCCTCGTTGTCATCCACCGCCATCCGGGGCCTCGTCGCCCTGGTTTTCGCCGTCATTGTCCTCCCGGGCTGTTCCATTCGAAAGATGGCCATCAACAAGGTGGCGGATGCCCTGACCGGCGGAAGTTCCACCTTCGTCACCGACGACGACCCCGAACTCGTCCGCGACGCCCTGCCCTTCAGTCTCAAGCTGATGGAAAGCCTCCTCGCGGAGAGCCCCACCCATGCCGGACTTCTCCTGACGCTGGGTTCCGGCTTCACCCAGTATGGATTCGCGTTCGTGCAGCAGGAGGCGGAACGGGTCGAGGACGACGATCTGAGCCGCGCGCGCGAACTCCAGGCGCGGGCGCGCCGGCTTTATCTCCGGGGCCGGAACTACGGATTGCGGGGGCTCGAAGCCGCGCACCCGGGCTTCACCAACGCGCTTCGCGAGGATCCCCGCGCCGCCGTCCGACTCGCCGAAAAGGAGGATGTCCCGTTTCTCTACTGGTCGGCGGCGGCCTGGGCGGGCGCCATTTCCCAGGCGAAGGACGATCCCGCGTTGGTGGGGGATCTTCCCCAGGTGGACGCCCTGGCGAACCGCGCCCTGGAACTCGATGAGGACTGGAACCGTGGCACGCTCCACGGCTTCATGATCACGCTGGCGATGAGCCGAACCACGGGGACCGGCGATCCCGTCGAGGAGGCCACCCGCCACTTCGAGCGCGCCGTCGAATTGGGCGGCGGCGCCCTGGCCGGCCCCCACGTCGCCTTCGCCGAATCCGTCTGCGTCCCCACGGAGGATCGAGCTCGGTTCGAGGAGAGCCTGCGTCGGGCCCTCGAGATCGATCCGGACGTCGACCCTTCGAGCCGCCTGGAGAATCTGATCCATCAGCACCGCGCCCGTTGGCTTCTCGATCGAATCGACGTCCTGTTCCTGCCGTCTCTCCCTTGAGTTCCCTCGCCCCACCCCATCCCATCACCCCAACACCCCCTACCGCATCGCACTGCATCGCACCGCCCTGTCTTGAAATGAAATCCCCGAGCCACCCCACCTCCCGTCGTCGATTCCTCCGCGCGAGCACCTTGGCCTTCGCCTCCGCGCCCGCCGTCGTGCGCGCGGCGGCCCGCGCCGAATTCACTTTGGCCTTCGCCACGGTGGCGCCGCGCGGCTCGTCCTTCCATCAGACGCTCCAGGACATGATCCAGCAGTGGAAGGACGTCTCAGGTGGTCGGGTGGGAGTCACGATCTATCCGGGAACGCAGGGCGGCGAACCCGCGATCGTCCGGCGCATGGGGATCAATCAACTCCAGGGCGCCATGCTGACCGCCGGCGGCATGGCCCAGATCGATCCCGCCCCGACCGCGCTCCAGCTCATGCCCATGGTGTTCGACGACTGGCCCGAAGTGGACCACGTCCGGGACATCATGCGACCGCGCCTCGAGGAGGCTCTCGTCCGCAAGGGTTACGAAGTCCTTTTCTGGGGCGACGCCGGCTGGGTGCGGTGGTTCACGAAGAAGCCCGTGCTCCGGCCCGAGGACATCCGGCCGATGAAGATCTACGCGGACGCCGGAGATCCCGCCGGTCTCGAAATCGTCCGGGACTACTACCAACCCGTCCCGCTGGAGCCCGACAAGATTTTCACGGCCTTGAGCACAGGACTCATCGAAGGCGTGGCCATGCCGGCGTTCCTGGCGAATTTCACCCAGATCGCGACGGTCACCGGTCATATGCTGGACCTGAAATACACCCCGCTCGCGGGCGCCATGGTCGTCAGCACCCGGGCGTGGAAACGCATCCCGGAGGATCTGCGGGAGAAACTCCGCGCCATCGCCGAAGCCACGGGAGCTCTCGCCCGGAAAAACAACCGGACCGAAGACGACGACGCCATCGGGGTCATGCAATCGAAACAGGGCCTCAAGGTCGCCACGGCCACACCGGAGATCGTCGCCGAATGGCGGCGGGTCATCAGCGCCGCCTACCCCGCGATCCGCGGCACCATCGTCCCGGCGCCTCTCTTCGACGAGGTCCTGTCCCTCGTGAAGGCGTTTCGCGCCAAGGCCGGCGCATGAGCGCCGAATACAGTTTGCCTGAATCCGGGGGATCCAACGCCTCCCCGGAACGACCGCGCCCCGCGTTCTTCACCTGGCTGGCCCGGTTCGAGAACGCGCTCCTCGTCACCCTGCTCGCCGGGATGCTGCTCATCCCGATCCTTCAGATCCTCCGCCGCTGGGGACTCCCCTTCGGCCTCCAGGCGTCGGAGTCGTTCCTGAGCCATTTCAACCTGCTGGTCGGAGTCTTTGGCGGTCTCATCGCCGCCCGGGAAAAGCGCCTGCTTTCCCTTTCGACGCTTCCCAACCGGCTTCCCCGCCCCTGGCAGCGCCACGCCGCGACCGCCTACGCCAACGCGGTCGCCGCCGCGATCGCGGGAGTCCTGTGCGCCGCGGCGGTCCAACTCGTCGTCGTCGAACGACAGTTCTCCCGCGAGCTCGCCTACGGGATCCCGATCTGGGTCGCCCAGGCCGCGTTGCCCCTCGGATTCGGTTGCCTCGCCCTCCGGCTGCTCTGGCACGCCGGACCCACCTGGTTCTGGCGCGCCGCGGCCCTGGGCGTCGCCGCGGTGTTCGTCGGAATCGGACTCAAGCCACCCCTCGAACCGGCGTCCCTCGTCGTGCCCGCCCTGGTGGCCCTGTTCTTCGGAGCCCTGGCCGGCACGCCCATCTTCGCCATCCTCGGCGGTGCCGCGGTCATCTTCTTCTGGGGTCGGGAGGACCCTCTCGCGTCGATTCCGCTCGATCACTACGAGCAGGTGGTCAACCCCCTCCTGCCCATGATCCCGCTCTTCACCCTCACCGGGTATTACCTCGCGGAGAGCGGCGCCTCCAAACGCCTCGTCCGCGTGTTCCTCGCCGTTTTCGGGGCGTTCCGCGGCGGCCCAGCCCTCGTGACCGCGCTCGTCTGCGCCTTCTTCACGACGTTCACGGGCGGGTCCGGCGTCACCATCCTCGCCCTCGGCGGACTCCTTTTTCCCGTGCTGACGGCGGCCCGGTACAGCGAACGCGACGCCCTCGGTCTCCTCACCGGCGCCGGGTCCCTCGGAATCCTCCTCCCGCCCTGCCTGCCCCTCATCCTCTACGCCATCATCGCCGACGTCCCGATCAAGACGATGTTCCTCGGCGGCATCGTGCCCGGTCTCCTCCTCGTCGGGTTGACCGCGCTGTGGGGCATCCGCGCCGGCCCCCGCCTCAGTTCGAAGGAACGCACTCTCGACTGGAGGGAGATCCGTTCGGCCGCCTGGGAGGCCAAATGGGAACTCCTCCTCCCGGTCGTCGCCTTTTCCGGTCTCTTCTTCTGCCTCCCCGCCGAAGCCGCCGCCCTCACCGCCTTGTACGCCCTCGTCATCGAGACGGTCGTCCACCGGGATCTTCACATCACCAAAGACGTCCCGCGCGTCATGACCGAGTGCGGTCTGCTCGTCGGCGGGGTCCTCCTGATCCTCGGCGTCGCCATGGGTTTCACCAATTTCCTCATCACCGCCCAGGTCCCGGACCGCGGCGTCGATTGGGTCCGGGGTGCGATCGAGAATCCGCTCGTCTTTCTCCTCGTCCTGAACGTCTTCCTGATCCTGGTCGGCTGCCTCATGGACATCTTCTCCGCGATCATCGTGGTGGCGCCCCTGATCGTACCCATCGGGCTCGCCTTCGGCATCGACCCCGTTCATCTCGGCATCATCTTTCTCGCCAACCTGGAGCTCGGCTACCTGACCCCGCCCGTCGGCATGAACCTGTTCCTGTCGTCGTATCGCTTCGGCAAACCAATGCCCGAAGTGACCCGCGCGGCTCTGCCCATGCTCGGCGTGCTCGGAGTCGGCGTCCTCCTCATCACCTACGTACCCATCCTCACGACCTGGCTCCCCCGCCTCGGCAAATGAACCGGCGCATCGTCACTCTCCTGTTCGTTGTCGCGGCCGCAATCGCCGCGACCCCGGGGGAGTCGACGTCGCCGGCTTCGCCCCATTGGGCCTTCCAGCCCCTCCGCGATCCGGCCCCGCCGATCGTGCGCCACCCGGACTGGTGCGAGACCAGCGTCGATCCCTTCATCCTCAGCCGCCTCGAATCCCACGACATCGACCCCGCCCCGCCCGCCGATCGTCGCACGCTCCTTCGACGCGCTTCCTTCGATCTCACCGGTCTTCCGCCCTCCGCCTCCGAGATCGACGCGTTCGTCGCCGACACCTCCCCGGACGCCTGGAGCCGAGTGGTGGACCGGTTGCTCGATTCGCCCCATTACGGCGAACACTGGGGGCGTCACTGGCTCGATGTGGTCCGCTACGCGGATACCGCCGGCGAGACCGCCGACTACCCGGTTCCCGTCGCGTGGCGCTACCGCAACTACGTCATCGAGGCGTTCAACTCCGACAAGCCCTACGACGTGTTCCTGCGGGAGCAGATCGCCGGCGACATCCTCGCCCGCGAGGGTCCCCGCGAAGCCTACGCCGAGCGCGTCACGGCGACCGGTTTCCTCGCCCTGTCGAGACGGTTCGGCTTCGACTCCGAGAACTACCATCACCTCACCCTCCAGGACACGATCGACACCCTCGGCCAGAGCGTCCTCGGGTTGACGGTCGGCTGCGCCCGTTGCCACGACCACAAGTACGACCCGGTCCCGATGGGCGAGTACTACGCGCTCTACGGCATCTTCGAGAGCACCCGCTTCGCCTTCCCGGGTTCGGAACAGAAACAACGGCATCGCGCCCTGGTCCCGCTCCTTCCACCTTCGGAATCGGCCCCCCAATGGCGGCGGTACGAACTGGAGGTGGCCACCCTCACCCGCTGGCTGGAAGGTAGGAAACAGTCGGTGCCATCGGCCGTCCTGCGTTCGCTCGACGAACTCGACGGCGACTTCGAGATGCAGGCGCCCGCCGCGGCGGCAGCAAGGGCGTCCTGGTCCCCCCCTGGATCCACGAAGGCCCCGTCGCCGTCACCCAGGAAGCCCAGAGCCCGTTCAAGAACGCGCATCCCCTGGGAAAGGTCGGAGTCCACGTCGCCGAGGGCTCCCGCGCCTACCGGATCGGCCAGTCCCTGCACCCGCCGCGGGCCGCCGACTCGAACCCCCTCCTCCACGTCAACATCGACTTCCGCGTGGGTTCCTCGCCGCGGGACTCGGACGCGATTCCGACTCCGACTCCGACCCCGACTCCGATCCCGATTTCGATTCCGACCCCGACCACCCCGCCGGCTGGACGCCATCGCTTTTGGATTGGGTCCCGGGAATCCGGACCGATCGCGGAAATCCTGATTTCACCGGACTCCGTCGCGGCGCGCTCCGGTGGTTCCACGACTTCCATCCGATCGATTCGACCGGACACCTGGCACAACCTGCAACTGGTCGTCGACCTCCGCGCCGGCACCGTCTCGGGAACCGTGGGGATTCCGGGAGATGTGGTGACCTTCGCCGCGCGAGCACTCCATCCACGGGAGCCTGGTGCCATCGATTTCGTGGGGATCGATTCGCCGAATCCGGAGGGCGCCGTCTTCCCGGCGATCTCGTGGGACAATCTCGCGGTTCAGGATGCGCCGATGGCGCCGGTCGCGACCGATTTCCCGCCGCTCGCCGCGTCGTCGGACGTCCCAGATCCCGCCGGAATCAAGGCCCGCCTTCGCCAACTGCCGGACTCGACCGGCGACCCGGGAAAGCCAGCCGATGCGGCGGTGATCGGACCCTGGCGGGAAGAGTGGGAGACGCTTCTGTCGGAAGGACCCTTCGCCATGGCCTACGGGGTCACGGAGGGAACACCCCAGAACGCGCGGATCCAGTTGCGCGGCGATCCCGATCGTCCCGGAGCCAAGGTTCCCCGGGGATTCCTTTCCGCCATCGGCGGCGGACCCCTCGACGAACCGATCCAGGGCAGCGGCCGCCTGGAACTCGCCCGATGGCTGACCGGACCGACCCATCCCCTCACGGCCAGAGTGATGGTGAATCGCATCTGGCAGTTCCATTTCGGCCGGGGATTGGTGACGACACCGAACGACTTCGGAACCCGGGGCCAGCGACCTTCCCACCCGGAACTCCTCGATCATCTCGCGACCCGGTTCATCCGCGGCGGTTGGTCGATCAAGGCGATGCACCGCCTGATCCTGATGAGCGCGACCTACCGCCAGGCCGCCGGAGGCACCGCCAAGCCCTGTCCCACGGCGGGCGATGGACCCTCCGAAACCTGCCCCATCGAGGCTTCCGGAATCGTCGCCGCGGCGGCGGGGCAAGCCATGCCCGCGCCGAATGCCTCGGAGGACGGTGTGGCGTTCATCGAGGCGCCGTCCGCGGACCTCTTCTCCCCATTCCCCCGCCGCCGTCTTGGCGCCGAGGAGATCCGCGACGCGATCCTCCTGGTGAGCGGAGCCCTCGATCCATCGCCCGGGAAGGGGCATCCCTTTCCCGCGCCGACCCGCTGGGGCTACACCCAGCACGCCCCGTTCGGCGCCGTGTACGAGCACAACCGTCGGAGCGTCTATCTGATGACCCAGCGGATCCGGCGCCATCCGTTCCTGGCGCTCTTCGATGGCGCCGACCCCAACGCCAGCACGCCCGAACGCCGCGCCAGCACCGTGCCCACGCAGGCCCTGTATTTTCTCAACGACCCGTTCGTCCACGCGAACGCAGAGCGGTTCGTCGACCGCGTTCTCGCCGGCGGCCTCGGGGAATTGTCGTGGATCGAGGCCGCCTACCGGCTCGCCCTCGCGCGCAACCCGACTCCGGACGAACGACTCGACGCCGTCCGATTCCTGGCCGCGTACCGCGCCGGGACAAGCTCGGACGGGGAGGATGCCTCCAGGACCGCCGCCTTCGCGGCCTTCGCCCGGGTGCTGTTCGGCGGCAACGAATTCCTCACCGTCGACTGACCGAGCATCGACCATGAAAACCTCCCGAGCCTTCGACCCGTCACGCCGCGGATTCCTCCGTTCTCTGGTGGGCGGCTCCGCGCTCTATCCCGGGCTGGTCGGGCGATTGCTCGCCGACGACGCCGCGCGATCGGAGTCCAGGTCCGCCCCGTCGGATCCCCTCGCGCCGCGGGCGCCGCACTTCGCGCCCAAGGCCAAGCGCGTGATCTTCCTCTACATGAGCGGCGGGGTGTCGCACGTGGACTCCTGGGATCCGAAGCCGCGACTTATCTCCGACCACGGCAAGACGGTGAACGTCGACGAATTCCAGGGGCGCAAGGGCGACTTCACGATGTTCGCCAAACGACCCCAGTGGGACTTCAGGCGGCACGGCCAATGCGGCACCGAGGTCAGTTCGCTCTTTCCCCACATGGCGGAGTGCGTCGACGACCTGTGCGTGATCCGTTCGCTGACGTCGGATCACACCAATCACTACGAGGCCACCCTGGGCATCCACACCGGGTCGTTCACCTTCGCCCGGCCGAGCCTCGGCTCCTGGGTCAGCTACGGGCTCGGGACCGAGAACCGGAACCTCCCGTCCTTCGTCGTCATCGCGCCGAAGACTCCGTACGCCGGCGGCCAGGTCTGGTCGGCGGATTTCCTGCCCGGCACGCACCAAGGCACCCTGATGGTTCCGGGGGCCGAACCCGTCGCGAACCTCCGCCGGCGGGTGCCCACGAGCGCGCTTCAGGAACTGGAACTCGCCGCGATGGCGCGGATGAACCGGAATCACCTCGCCTCGCGGGCCGCGGACCCGGTGCTAAGCGCACGGATGCGTTCGTTCGAAACCGCGTTCGGCATGCAAATGGAACTTCCGGATGTGTTCGATCTTTCCCGGGAAACGGATTCCACCCTGGCGCTTTACGGGTTGGAACGTGGCGGCACCCAGGGCTTCGCGTGGCAGTGCCTGGTCGCGCGCCGACTCGCGGAGCGCGGCGTGCGCTTTGTCGAACTGATCGACGTTGGATCCTCGGACAATTGGGACGCCCACGGCGACATGCTCACCCACGCGCCCTTGGCGAAGAACGTGGATCAGGCGGTCGCCGGACTCCTGCGGGACCTGAAGCTGCGCGGGATGCTGGAGGACACGCTGGTCGTCTGGACCACCGAGTTCGGCCGCACGCCGTTCAACGCGGCCGCCGACGCGAAGGGCCGGGAACATCATCATTGGGTCTTCTCCTCCTGGCTCGCCGGGGCCGGCGTGCGGCCGGGAACGGTCCACGGGGAATCCGACGATCACGGCATCCGCGTCGCAAGGAACGGGGTTCACGTGCACGACTTCCACGCGACCCTCCTGCACCTGATGGGGCTGGACCACGAACGCCTCACCTACCGGCATACCGGAAGGGACTTCCGTCTCACGGATGTCGCGGGGGAAATCGTCCGGGGCGTCCTCGCCTGATCGAAGGTCAACCGACCGACCCGCCGCAGCATCCGGGCACCCAACCCAGGACCAGCAGGCACGGGACGTTGACCCAGGCGGCGGCGAGCACGTCATCCGCCACCACGCCCCATCCCGACGGCAGCGCCTGGATTTGTTTCACGGGCCAGGGTTTCGCGATGTCGAAGAGTCGGAATCCGGCGAAAAGCGCCACCACCAACCACCACGGATGACCGGCGACGAAGCCGGCGGGACCGTCGAAACCCGGTCCCAACGCCTGGGCGGTCAGAAGCGATCCGAAACAGAGCGGCATCGCCACGATCTCATCCAGGACGATCGAACCCGGATCGTGCTCCCCGAGGATGCGTTCCGCCCTTCCGCAGACCCAGACCGCGAACCCGACCCCCGCGCAGGCGCCCAGCCAGAAAACCGCGAGCTGTCCGGGCCACATCAGCAACCACGTCCACGCCAACCCGACGATCGTGCCGGCGGTTCCGGGTCCCTTGGGAACCCAGCCGCTTCCGAACCCCTTCGCGATAAAAACGATCCACCAGTCCAAAGCCCGGTCCCCGCTCCGCTTATTCGCCTCCGGCGCCATCACATGTCGCGCAGATAGACCTCCCGGTTGCGCCGGAGATAGACCGCGCCCGACAAGAAGGTGAGTCCGACGGCGGCCCACTTCGAAGCCTCGGTCACCGCGGCGAACCACGGCGCGCCCGCGACGAACGAAACCTCGAACACCGTCATCGCGATCGGACCCCAGGTGGGATAGGCCAGTGAAATCAGGATGCACAGGATGCAGACGATCTGGGTGATGGTCTTGTGCTTCCCGAACCCTTCCGCCGCGAGCACCAGGTTTTTCGAGGCCGCGAGCAAACGGAGCCCCGTGATCGCCAGTTCCCGACCGACGATGATCACCACCATCCAGGCGGGCATTTGTCCGAGCTCAACGAACGCGATGAACGCGGATCCGGTCAGGATCTTGTCCGCGAGCGGATCCATCAGGATCCCGAAGTTCGTGATCAACCCGTGCTTCCGCGCCAGGGCGCCGTCGAAGTAGTCCGTGATGCTCGCGGCGGCGAACAACAGCAGCGCCAGGGTTTCGTGAAACGGGAACGGAACGAGGAGCGCGACCAGGAACAATCCTGTGAGGCCGAATCGGGAAAGCGTCAGCTGGTTCGGCAAATTCATTCGAGCGCCCCGGTTGTCCGGGTTTTCCCCCGGTGATGCAAGACCCGCCGCCATCCCGGAAATCGCCTTGAGGCGATCGACGACGGCCCCCAAACATGCGGCATCCACCGGCGAGCCCCAGGTTCGCGATCCCATGAACTCCAGACACCCCCTTCTCCTCGCCCTGTTCCTGCTCCCGGCGATCGCCACCCATTCCGCGGAATCATTGCCTTCCCTGGTCCGCCTTCTGGGAACCTCCACCGATCCGGCCTTCCAGGTCGACGTCCTCCGCGGCCTGCGCGACGCCACCCAGGGCCGGATCCGTCTTCCCATGCCGAACGGCTGGGAATCCGTCGAAGCTCAACTTGTCGGCAGTGGCGATCCCGAGATTCGCGCGCTCGCCACTTCCCTGGGGCTGACATTCGGCTCCCCTTCGGCGCTCGCGACCCTCCGAGCCACGCTTCGCGATGCGACCGCCCCCGCCGCCCAGCGCCAGGATGCGCTCAGGGCGCTCCTCGGCATCCGGGACGCCACGCTGCCGCCCACACTCCAAACCCTGCTCTCCGACCCGGCCCTGCGCGGCGCCGCGGCCCGGGCTCTCGCCGCGTTCGATGATCCCGGCACCGCACCCGCCTTGCTGGGCGCCTACCCGGCGCTCGCCGGGAGCGAACGCCGGGACGCCCTCGCCACGCTCGCCTCCCGACCCGCCTACGCCCGCGCCCTGCTCTCGGCCGTCGCCGACGGCACGGTCCCGCCGAAGGATCTCACCGCCGAACTGGTCCGCCAGCTCCGCAACCTGAAGGATGAACCGGTCAACGCCGCCCTGACCCGGGTGTACGGCACCATCCGCGACGTGCCCGCCGACAAGCAGGCCGAGATCGATCGCTACAAGCGGATCTATCGCGCGGGCGGTTCCACTCCGGGCGACGCCATCCGAGGCCGCACCGTCCACGCCCGGATCTGCCAGCAATGCCATTCGCTCTTCGACGTGGGGGGCCAGGTCGGGCCCGACCTAACGGGAGCCAATCGCGGGGATCTCGACTATCTCCTCCAGAACATCATCGATCCCAACGCCGTCATCCCGAACGAATACCGAGCCTCCACGCTCGAGATGAAGGACGGCCGCGTCGTCACGGGCATCGTGAAACAGCAGGACGCGCAATCCATCGTCGTCGCCACGGCCAACGAATCCGTGCGCCTTCCCCGCGCCGACGTCCTCGAAATCGTTCCCAGCGAACTTTCCATGATGCCCGAGGCGCTGGTGGCGGCGCTGGGTGACCAGGAATTCCGGGATCTCATCTATTACCTGGGCCGCCCCGCGCAGGGTCCCCTGCTCGCCACGCCCGAAACGGCCAATCTGTTCTTCAACGGGATCGACCTGGCCCTGTGGCGCGGCGACGAGGGAACCTGGAGCGTCGTCCAAGGCGAGGTCGTCGCCCGGACAGCGAACGTTTCCGGCGCGAATCGTTTCCTGCGCAGCGATCTCGTGGCCGGCGATTTCCGGCTCGTTCTCAAGTTCCAACTCGAGACCCGCGATTCCTCGGGCGGCATCGTCTTCCGCGCGGAACCCACGCCCGACGGCGGACTGCGGGGGTATCGGATCGGAATCTCTTCGCAGTCCTGGGGCGTCTTGTCCGAGGACGGAGGCCGCGGGATCCTTCGCCAGCCCCAACCCTCCGTGGGTCCCGGTCCCGGTCCCATTCCGGCCTCGTGGAACACCCTCGAATTGGTGGCCGTGGGCAGTCGTATCCGGGCGGCCCTCAACGGACGGCTCGTCCTCGATTTGGACGATCCCCCGGGCCCTCGCCAGGGACTCATCGCCCTGCGACTCCCCGCGCAAGGTTCCGTTCACGCCCGGTTCGCGGATCTTCAGCTCGAACCCAGCCCGAAGCCCGGTTGGACCACGGTCCCAGCCAAGTGAGCGTGTCGCGCGGTTTGACACCTGCCCGGACCTCCGGGAAAGTCGCTCCCTTGCATGGCCAAACCGGCTCTAGGACGCGGACTGTCGGCGCTGCTCGGGGGTAAAGGACCCGGGGCGGTCGCGCCGCCGTCGCCCGCGGGATCCGGCGCCGCGACTCCCGGCGGTCCGGGGACACCGGTCCCGGCGGACGCCCAAAACCCATCGCCCACTCCACCTCCTGGATCGGGATCGGCGACTGATCCTTCGACGGCACCGGCGGGCGGGACCACGGGCCCCGGGGTGAACCGGGTCGCCGTGGACCGGATCAAGCCATCCTCCCTTCAGCCGCGTCGGGAGTTCCCGGGTGAAAGCCTCCGCGAATTGGCGGATTCCATCCGGGAACAAGGCATCCTCCAACCGCTGGTGGTCCGCCGGCAGGGGGAATTCCTCGAATTGATCGCCGGCGAACGCCGCTGGCGGGCCGCGCAGTTGGCGGGTCTGACCGATGTGCCGGTGGTGCTTCGCGAGGCGGACGATTCCACGGCGCTCGAGCTGATGCTGGTGGAGAACCTCCAGCGGGAGGGGCTCAATCCCCTGGACGAAGCCCAGGGCTACGCGGAACTCATCGAGCGCTTCCACCTGAAACAGGAGGCCGTGGCGACCAAGGTGGGGAGAAGCCGCGCCGCGGTGGCGAATTCCCTGCGCCTCCTGAAATTGCCCACCTCGGTCCAGGAGGGTCTGCGTCAGGGCCGGGTCTCGACCGGGCACGCGAAGGTGATCCTGGGATTGCCGACTTCGGACCTTCAGGAACGGGTCGCCAAGAAGGTCTCCGACGAATCCCTGAGCGTGCGGCAGACGGAGGAGTGGGTGTCCCGCCTGAACTCCGAAGCACCGACGCCTTCGGGCGCCGGCAAGCCCAGCGGTCGCGGATCGGAACCGGTCACCGTCCGGGATCCCCATATCGCGGACCTCGAGGACCGCCTGCGCCAGCGCTTCGGCACCAAGGTCGCCCTCCGCTACCGCCAGGGCCGCGGCCAGATCGACATCCGTTTTTTCTCCGATGACGAACTCGAGCGCGTGCTGGAGATCCTCGGAGTCGGACCCGAGTGAACCCCTTTTCCAAGATGAACACGCCTGAATTCCGCAATGAATGCGCCCTTGCCCTCGAAGGCGCCGCCGGGCGGGTCCCCGGTCTTTCCGCCTTCGTCGGCCTGGACGGCTTCGTCGACTCGATCATCGCCGTGGTGGACGAACGACGGGACGCCCGGGATTACTCACGGATTCCAACGATCGCCTCGCTGGCGGAACGGATCGGGGCCGCGGCGGGTCGGAGCACCAACGTGGAACTGGTGACGACCCTCACCAAACTCGGGGGCAACGGTCCCATCATGGCCAATGCGCTGGCGGCGTTCGGCGTGAAAGTGACGTACCTGGGATCGCTCGGATACCCGACCCTGGACCCGGTGTTCGAAGAGTTCGCGAAAAACGCCGAGGTCCACAGCATCGCGGATCCGGGCCGCACGGACGCGTTGGAGTTCGAGGACGGCAAGCTGCTGTTCGGAAAGATGTTTCCGCTGGCGGAAGTCACCTGGGAAAACATCGAGCGCAGCGGCAAGCGGGCGCTGGTGGAGCAGCACATGGCGGAGGCGTCCCTCGTCGGTTTCGTGAACTGGACGATGCTGCCGTTCATGAGCGACATCTGGGAGGCCATGCAGCGCGAGATCTGCCCGAAGCTGAACGGCGAGGGCGCACGCCGCCGGATGTTCTTCGACTTGGCGGATCCCGAGAAACGGCCGATCCACGAGCGCGAACGCGCCATGAAACTGATCACGTCCTTCCAGGAGCACTTCGACTGCATCCTTGGACTCAACGAGAAGGAGGCTTTCGAAATCGGCGAAGTGCTGGGCCTGGCGGGGTACGACCACGGACGCGCCGGCCTCCAGGCGTTGACGGGCGCCATCCGGAAGCACGTTCCGGTCGACACCATCGTCGTCCATCCCACGCGCTACGCGCTGGCGTGCAGCGGCGGGAAGGTTGATGTCGTGGACGGTCCGTTCGTGGCGAAACCGCTGATCACGACGGGAGCCGGCGACCACTTCAATTCGGGCTTCGTGCTCGGCAAGCTCCTGGGCCTGCCCAATCCCCAGGCGCTGCTGTGCGGCGTGAGCACCAGCGGATTCTATGTGCGCACCGGTCGGAGCCCCGCGGTCGCGGATCTCCTGGGGATGATGCGCGACTGGCCGAACTCGTGACGTGGGATCCCGCCGCCCGCCGACGCATGATACTTCCGATCGTCCGCTACGGGCATCCGGCGCTGCGTCGCAAGGGCGCGGCGGTGGAGGCGCTCAACCCGGAGGTCCGCCAACTGATCTCGGACATGTTCGAGACGATGTACGACGCCCAAGGCATTGGTCTGGCGGCGCAACAGGTGGGCAAGGCGCTTCAGTTGGCGGTGGTGGACGTTCGCGGGATCACCGATCGGCCCTCCACCCTGACGCGGGATGGCCAACCCGCCGACGCCGACGCCGCGATGCCGCTGGTGCTGATCAACCCGCAGATCCAGCCGGTGGGCGATCCCGTGACGGGTCCCGAAGGCTGTCTGAGTTTCCCCGAGATCTACGCCGACATCTCACGACCGGAATCGATCGATGTCCGGGCCCTGGGAGCCGACGGCCGTCCGTACCACTTCCAGTGCGGCGGCCTGCTCGCGAAGGCCATCCAGCACGAGGTCGATCACCTGAACGGCGTCCTGTTCAAGGACCGGATGTCCAAGGCTTCCCTGGAGTCGCTGAAGGACGAATTGGACGACCTGATGGCCGAGACGAAAAGCAGCCTCAAGTGAGGTGGGAGCCCGCATCCCGCCCAAATCAGGTGGTCGGCTTGAACCCCAGGAGTCGTCGTTCCTTGATCCGTCGTGTCACCTGGTCGGGAACCATGGTCTCCCAGGAAGGATCCCCGGCGCGGATCCGGTCCAGGGCGTCCCGGGAAAACATGGGCAGGTAGGCCGGGTTGTATTCGCGCAGTCCCTGGATGTAGTGGTTTTCCACCAGGTACTCGTAGAGGTGCCTCAGGTGCGGTTCGACCCGGAGATTCCCGGCGGTGATGATCGAGCCGGTGGTCGGGTCCAGGAGCGGGTAGACGTAGAGCTTGAGTTCGTTTTTGAAGAGGCGCCCGAACGACTCGAGGATCCCGCCCTCGAGGTCCGTGTAGTACTTCTCGTCGAAGATCTCCCGCAGGCTGGGGACGCCCATGGCGATGCCGATCTTTCTCTTCGTGTACCGGAACAGGTAGGCCGCGAGGCGATGGTACTCGCCGTAGTTGGAGATGAGCACCGTCTTGCCGACCGTCCCGAGCAGGTCCACGCGGTCGAGGAAGTCCTGCGGATCGATGGTCCCGCCGTCCACGAGATTGTGGAGCGTCATCTCCATGAGCACGAGGAGGTCCTCGCCCTGGACTCCGGGTTCCTGGACGAACTGCGCCCGGGCGCACCGGAGCATGTCGAGCGTCGCGTTCGTGAGCGGCCGGAAGGTTCCGCGCTCGACGAGGATGTTCTTCTTGTAGAGCACCTCCGAGGCTTGGACCACCTCGCCGTCGGCGGTGAACATCGCGGCGTTGGTGAGCCCGAACTGAACCAGCTTCAGGCTGACGAGGCGGTTGTCGCAGTCGGGAAACGCGGGTCCCTGGAATCGCGCCATGTCGACCTCGACCCGGGTCGGACCCAGATCATCGGCGAGCGAGCGGAGGAACTCGTCGAGGTTCAATTCGAGGTTCAACGCCGCGTAGACGAGATTCACGCCCATGATGCCGACCGCCTCCTGCTGCTGGAGGTTCTCACGATCCACCATCCGGACATGGACGATGACCTCGGAAGCCTCCGCGCCGGGTTCGTGCTGGAATCGCATCCCCATCCAGCCATGGCATTCGTCCCGCCTCTGGTAGCTCTGGGCGGCGACGGTGTCCGCGAACACGAAGAACCGGGTGGTGTTTCCCCGCTGCGAGGAGAGACGCTGGACGAGGAGGTTGTACTCGTGGTCCAGCATCTGCGCGAGGCGCGTCCGGCTGACGTAGCGCTCGCTCGGACCGTAGATGGCGTCGCTCACCGTCATGTCGTACGCCGACATGGTCTTGGCGATCGTTCCGGAGGCGCCGCCCACCCGAAAAAACCAACGCGCCACCTCCTGACCCGCCCCGATCTCGGCGAAAGCACCGTACTTCGTCGGGTCGAGGTTGATCTGAAGGGCCTTCTGCTGGGTCCCCAGGCTCCCGCCGGTGCCGGGTTCGGGGAGGCAGACGAACTTGTCCTTGGACATCACCACGCCGGTGACGATGGGGTGCCCAGGTCGACGCCGCAAGCGGACCCTTGATGCCGGCGACCCGGGCCGCCCGCGAACCGGACCGTCAACGGAGGTGAAGCGGCGTGATCTTCACGTTCTTGAAAGCGACGGGACCATGATCGCCCTGGGCCATCAGGGGCCCGCCGGGCTGTTCATCCTGGTAGTGGGCGGAACGCGTGGGACCGGTCACCTCGAGGTTCTCGTGGATCAACGTTCCGTTGAGGGACACCTTCTTGAACCGCGCGTTCTCGACCTTGACGCCGTTCTTGTCGAACCGCGGCGCGCGGAAGACCACGTCGACGCGCTGCCATTCGCCCGGCGGCTTGCTGGCGTTGACCCGGGGGGCCGCGCCTTCGAAGCCGCGATCACCCTCCCAGCGCTGGTAGATGCCGCCGTTGTCCGAGTGCTTCGGATCGGTCACGCCGAAGCTGTCGAAAATCTGAACCTCGTAGCGTCCCATGAAGTAGACGCCCGAGTTGGAGCCCTTCGTGACCATGTAGTCGTATTGCGCGCGGAGGTCGCCGTACTCCGCCGTGGTGAGGATGTTCACCGTCTTGCCCGCCTCGCCGTTCACCACGACGCCGGTCCCCTCGACGATTTCGAACTTCGTCGGATCGGCCGCTTGCAAGCGAACATCGCCCGCCGCGCGCCAACCCCCGTGCGGAGGCCGGATATTGGAGAGATCGCCCTTCCCCAGAATCGCCTGGGTGCATTCGGCGCACCCGGCCAGGACGAGGGCGAGACCGGACAAGATACCGAATCGGATTACCGCGAGGAATCGCTGGTTGGAGTGCATGGGTCGTTGTGGGTGAAGCGGCCCGAGGCTAACGACGCCAGACCGACACCGCAACGGCCGACGCTTCCGGAGGCCTGGAGGAGTTCGCATCGGTGAATTACCCACGCTTGCCTGCGGTCGGACGGATTCCTAGGTTCCACCCCGTGCCCAAGGACAACCTGCTGATCGTCGCCGACAGCGAGCGTAATGCCGACATGCTTTATGCGGTGGGCGCATTCGTCCCCGATCCCTTCATCTGGTTCACAAGCCAGAACCGCCAATTCGTGGTCGTGAGTGATCTCGAGTTGGATCGCGTCCAGCGCGAGGCGAAACATTGCCGGACCCTTTCCTACACCCGCTACGAACGCAGGCACGAACGCGAGAACAAGGGGGATTTCCCGGGCCTCGGCGATGTCCTGTGCGCGATTCTCCGCGAGCGCCGGATCAAGCGGGTCACCGTCGCCGAAAGCTTCCCCCTCGGCCTCGCCAAGGCGTTGCGCCGCCACAAGATCAAGGTCCGCCTCCGTGACGGCCCGTTCTTCGCCGAGCGCGCCATCAAAACCGCCGAGGAGATCAAGAAAATCAGCGCCGCCCTGCTCATGGCCGAGGTCGGACTGGCCGAAGGGATCCACGCCCTTCGCCGCGCCCGCATCGGCAAGGCCAGACGCCTGACGCTGAACCAATCGCCACTCACCGCCGAACGGCTACGGGCCGTCATCGACACCGCGATCCTTCAGGCCGGAGGGAACACCACCCACACCATCGTCGCCGGCGGCCGACAGAGCAGCGACCCCCACCAGCGCGGCCACGGCGAACTCCGCGCCGACGAACCCATCGTCATCGACATCTTCCCAAGATCGCAACGGACCGGTTATTTCGGGGATGTCACCCGGACGGTCGTCCGGGGCCGGGCCAGCGAATTCACCCGCGCCATGTTCGCCGCCGTCGAACAGGCGCAAACAGAGGCCATCAAACAACTCCGCGAAGGCGTCCGGGGAGCCGACGTCCACCGCACCGTCGAAGAGTCCTTCCGGGTCTCGGGGTACAAGACGAGCCGCCGCAACGGGCACATGGAGGGGTTCTTCCACGGGACGGGCCACGGCATTGGACTGGATGTGCACGAGGCCCCGCGCCTGAACCGGCGCTCCCAGGAAACCCTGCGCTCGGGACATGTCGTCACCGTGGAACCCGGCCTTTACTATCCCGAGGTCGGCGGCGTCCGGCTCGAGGACGTCGTCCTCGTCACCCGCGCGGCGCCCAAGAACCTGACGCGATTCGAAAAGCAACTGGAGATCTAGCCGACCAACCAACCCCCCGCGCGCCCGAACCTCCCTACGACCCAGATCCCACGCCATTTCGCTCATCCGTGCCTCCGGCCCCTCCCAACCCGGATCCCGCGCCCAGTGGCGTCCCGTCGCCGTTCGACGGCATCCTCGACGACGCCCTCGTGCGGCGGGTGACCGCCGGGGAAAACGACTGCTTCGAGGAACTCGTCCGACGCCATCAGCCGCGCGTGTTCGCCACCGCGCGCCGCTACGCCCGCCGGGAGGACGAGGTCCAGGACATCGTCCAGGAGGTCTTTTTGAAGGCGTTCGAACGCCTGCCCGGATTCCGATTCGAAGCTCCGTTCGAACACTGGCTCATGCGGGTCGCCATCCGCACCTGCTACGACTTCCTCCGCGCCCACCAGCGCACCCGCGAGTCCAGTTTCACGGATCTGAGCCGGGAGGAGGAGGACTGGCTTGATCGTTATCGGACCGAACCGGACGCCGCCGACGAACGGGCCGAAGCCGCCCGCAGCCTGGTTCAACGCCTGATGGACACGCTGGCCCCCGAGTTCCGGCTGGTGATCCAGCTCCTCGAGATCGAGGAACGTTCGGTCAAGGAGATCCATGACCTCACCGGATGGTCCATCCCGCTGATCAAAGTCCGCGCCTTCCGCGCCCGGGCCGCGATGCGTCGGGCCATCACCCGGATGAAGCCCGAAAAGTACTTGTAACCGCAGCATTCCAGCCCACCGTCTACCCCATTCGCCGGAGCCATGAAAGCTGAACTTCTCCGCCAAAAACTCCTCGCGAGCGCCCGGAACCATCCGCCCTCGGAACGCGTCCCCTACGCCTTCGAAAAACGGATCATGTCCAGGCTCCGCCACCGCGAACTCCCGGACGCCTGGTCCGCTTGGGGCATGGTGCTCTGGCGCGCCGTGGCCCCCTGTTTCGCCCTCATGCTCGTCGCGGGCATCGGATCCTTTGTCGTGCATCCGACCCCGGAAGATTTTGGCAGCCAATTGGATGCCGTTCTTTTGGCGGATCTTGATGTGGTCGGGGGCGCCCCGTGAAGCATTCGAAGGTCATCCTCGCCGCCATCCTGATCTTCGTCACCGGAGCGGCCACCGGCGCCCTCGCTTTCCGCGCCGCCACGAAGGTCTCGCGGGCCACCCACGAACCCGGGGGGCCGCCCCCCATGATGGATCGCCGGTTCGACTTCCTCGGCCGTCTCAAGAAGGACCTGGATCTCAGCGAGATCCAGGCCACGAAGATCGATAACGTTCTTCAGGAGGGAAGCAAACGCACCCGGCAGCTCTGGGAGACCGTCCAACCCCAGATGCAAGAGGAAATGAAACGGGTCAGCGACCGGATCCGCGCTGAATTGACCCCCGAACAGCAGGTCCTCTACGACGAGAATTCCAAGAGGTTCCGTGACCGTCGGGGCCCGCGCGGCCAGGGGACCAATTCCAGCGGTGAATCCTTCCGGCGCGGCGGCCCACGCGGCGGACCCCGCCCCGAGGGAGCCTCCAAAGGCGCCTCCACGAATTCCCCAGGTCATTCCTCAGATCCGATTCTCGGACCCCATCCCTCCGCCGCCGCACCCCCGAACCAAGGTCCGTAGGACCGGCCTGTCTATAGACCGGCCGCCCCTGACGGGGCTGTGCGGGGATTTCTCGCGACCGAATCAAGGGCGACGGCTTGGATGACCCGCGGTCTTCCGCCCCCCTCCCTTCCCGAGCCACGGACCGCTTCTTCCTTCAGGCCAGGCTTTCCACCGCCCCGACGCAGCGCCCGCACAACGTCGGGTGCGACGCCCGCCGCCCCACGTCCGCTTCCCAGTGCCAACAGCGTTCGCACTTCGCTCCCTCGGCACGCATCACCTCGACCGACAGCTCGGTCGCGCAAAGGTCGACCCGGGTTCCGGTAACGATCACTCCATCGGCACGCACGACTTCGACCGAAAGCCCCGTCTCCTGGACGTCGAAGGCGACGGACAACTGCGATACGTTCAGCAATTCACGCAGGGAATTCTGCGAGTCCGGCCCCCAACCTTCCGGCTTGCACGTGGACCGCAAGCGGACCCGCGCTTCCAGGGCCTTTCCGATCACCCGCCCCTGACGCGCTTTCTCGAGTTCGGGCAGCACCTTTTCCCGGGCGTCCAGCAGCCACGCCCAGGCCGCCTTCTCGGAGTCGCCCAAGGCGAAGGGCTTCGGATTCCAGTCGCTCAGATGCACGGACTCCGCCGTCTTTCCCGGGATGTGCTCCCATGCCTCGTCGGCGGTGAACGCAAGCACCGGCGCGAGCACCTGGCACAGTCCGGTGACGAGACGATGGAGGACGGTCTGCGTCGAACGCCGCCGCCGCGAACCCGCCGCGTCGGTGTAAAGCCGGTCCTTCACCACGTCGTGGTACACCGCGCTCAACTGCACCGAGGCGAACTGGGCGACCCGTTGGTAGACCGCATGGTATTCCCAGGCGTCATAAGCCCGGGCGCATTCCGCCTCCATCTCGCCGAACGCCCCGAGAATCCAGCGGTCCAACCCGGTCAGGGATGCGTCAGGCACCGCGTCGCGCGTGGGATCGAAGTCGAAAAGGTTCGAGAGCTGATAGCGCAACGCGTTGCGGATCACCCGGTAGCTTTCACCCACCTTCTGCAAGCGTTCCTCGCTCACGACGATATCGCTCCGGAAATCCTGGGAAGCCACCCACAGGCGGAGCACATCCGCGCCATACTCCCGGACGTAGCGGTCGGCCGTCTGCGGCTTCTGGTACCCACCCTGGCCCTGCTTGCTCTTCGAGATCTTCTCGCGATCGGCGTCCACCATGAAGCCGTGGGTCAGGACCGTCCGATACGGCGCCGCCCCGTGTCCGGCCAGGGACAGCAACAGCGACGACTGGAACCAGCCCCGGTGCTGGTCGCTGCCTTCGAGGTAGAGATCACACTGGAAGGGGGCCGGTTCGGCGCCCCGGAGTTCGGGCCGGCGCGCGATCACCGCGGCCGAGGATGAACCGGAATCGATCCACACATCCAAGGTGTCCCCCGATTTGGTGACCGCTTCGGGTCCGGGCCAGTCCGCGGGTCGGACAAGGCGCCACAGTTCGTCGGCGGGCCGTTCGAACCAGATGTTCGAACCGTGCTTCTCGAAGAGGTCGGCGGCGGCCCGCACGATGCGGGCGTCCAGGATGGGTTCGCCGTCGGCCGAATAGAACGCCGGGATCGGCACGCCCCACGACCGTTGGCGGGAGATGCACCAGTCGGGACGCGACTGGACGGCGCCCTTGATCCGGTTGACCCCCCAGTCGGGGATCCACCGCACGCGGTCGATTTCCGCCAGCGCTTGGTTCCGGAAGGATGTGGCGGCGGCGTCCGCGGTCGCGTGGTCGATCCGGACGAACCATTGGTCCATCGCCCGGAAAATGATGGGGGACTTGCTCCGCCAGCAATGCGGGTAGCTGTGGTGGTGGTTCTCCTGGTGCAGAAGGAGCCCGCGCACTCGAAGCTCGTGGAGGACCGCCTCGTTGGCGTCGCTCTTGCCGTGCTTTTCCAGGATCGACTTGCCAACCAGTTCGGGCGGCATCTGCTGCTCCGCGGGAAGGTCCGTCGTATGCGCCAGGCGCCCGTCGTCGTCCACCGGCGAGTAGATCGGAAGCCCGTTCGCGCGGCCCAACTGGTAATCGTCCGCGCCGTGTCCCGGCGCGCAGTGAACGAAGCCCGTGCCGGTGTCGTTCGTCACGAAGCCATCGCCGGCGAGCAGGCGGCCCGTCCGGGCGCAGAAAGGATGCTCGTATTCGGCGCCGGCCAGCATCGAACCATCCAGGCTCCGGAGGATCTGGTAGCTTTCCCAGCCGGCTTTCTTCGCCACCTGATCCAGAAGCAACGTCGAGACGATGTACGTCTCGTCTCCCACCAGCACCTGGGAATAGTAGAACTGCGAGTGATACGCCACGGCGAGATTCGCGGGCAACGTCCACGGCGTGGTCGTCCAGATCAGGACGTAGGTTTTCGGCCGTCCGACGAGGGGGAACTTCACGTAAACGCTCTGGCTGACGTGGTCCTGGTACTCCACTTCGGCCTCCGCCAGCGCGGTGCGGCAGGGGATGCTCCAGTAAACCGGCTTCTTGCCCCGGTACACGAACCCGCGCTCGACGATCCGCGCGAACAACCGCAGTTCCTCGGCTTCGTAGCCGCGGTCGAGGGTGAGGTAGGGATTCTCCCAGTCCCCCAGCACCCCGAGGCGCTTGAACTGTTCCCGCTGGAGATCGATGTACTTCCGGGCGTACGCCTCGCACGCCTTGCGGATCGCGGCCGGGTCCGCCGTGGTGTCGCCCGCCTTCCGCATCTCCTGGCCGACCTTGAACTCGATGGGCAGACCGTGGCAGTCCCACCCCGGAACATAGGGCGCGCGAAAGCCCCGCAGGCTCTTCGACTTGATGACGATGTCCTTCAGGATCTTGTTGAGCGCCGTGCCGACATGGACGTCGCCGTTCGCGAACGGGGGACCGTCGTGCAGCACGAACGCCGGGGCGCCCGCGCGCCGGGCCTCGATCGCCTCGTACAACCGCGCCGCCTGCCACCGCGCCAACCGCTCCGGTTCGCGGACCACCAGGTCCGCCTTCATCGCGAAGTCCGTCCGCGGCAGATTCAATGTCGTCTTGTAGTCCATGGCCTTGCTCCGAAAAGGGTCCCTAGGGAACCTCAATTGACCGCGCCTGTCATGTCATGCATGGGCCGGCGCGGCGCCCCCGAAAACAGGACGGCCGCCGGAGGTGCCGGCGGCCGTCCTCGAAATCCCGGGCTCCGACCGACAGCCCGTTCGCCGCTCGATCAGTAGGCCGCCTGAACTCCCTTGGTCTGGCGCTTCTTCATCCACGGCATCATGGATCGCAGCTTCGAGCCCACCTTCTCGATGGGGTGCTTCTCGCCGGCGGCGAGGAGCGCGCGGTAGCGCTTGTACCCGCCCTCGTACTCCTTCACCCAGTCCTTCGCGAACTTCCCGGTCTGGATGTCCTTCAAGGCCGCCTTCATGCGCTTCTTGACGGAGGCGTCGATGATCTTCGGCCCGACCTTGACGTCGCCCCACTTGGCGGTCTCGGAAATGGAGAACCGCATCCCACCGATGCCCGACTCGTTCATCAGGTCGACGATCAGCTTCAGCTCGTGCAGGCATTCGAAGTAGGCCATCTCGGGGGAGTACCCGGCCTCCACGAGGGTTTCGAATCCCGCCTGGACCAGCGCGCTGCAACCGCCGCACAACACGGTCTGCTCGCCGAACAAATCGGTCTCGGTCTCCTCCTTGAAGGTGGTTTCCAGCACGCCGGCGCGCGCGCCGCCGATCCCCTTCGCCCACGCCAGCGCCACCTTTTTGGCCTTCTTGCTCGGGCTCTGGTACACCGCGATCAGCGCCGGCACCCCCTTGCCCTCGAGGTACTGCCTTCGAACGATGTGACCGGGCCCCTTGGGCGCGACCAGGATGATGTCGACGTCCTTCGGGGGAACGATGGTCTTGAAGTGGATCGAGAAGCCGTGGCTGAACACCAGGGTCTTGCCCTTCTCGAGGTTGGGCTCGATGTCCTTCTTGTAGGCCGCCGCCTGCTTGGTGTCCGGCAGCGCGACCATGATCACATCCGCTCGACGGACCGCCTCCGCGGTCTGGAACACTTCGAAGCCCATTTCCTTCGCGACGGCCACCGACTTGCTGCCCTCGTAGAGACCGATGATCACCTTCAGCCCGCTCTCCTTCAGGTTCAGCGCGTGGGCGTGACCCTGCGACCCGAAGCCCAGAACGGCGAGTGTCTTGCCCTTCAACACGCCCAGGTCGGCGTCCTTCTCAGTGTAGATCTTGACTGCCATGGATTGATTCGTTTGTGAGTTGTCTGATATCCGCGTGAAACCTCTTCTCGGTCTGCTGTGTGGGCTCGATCCGTCCGTCCCGGACGCGCCTACGCCCTCGGAAGGGCCACCTGCCCCGTCCGGGTGAGATCCACGACCCCGAAAACCCTCATCAGCAGGATGAACTTCTCGATCTTCGACTCACCGCCGGTGATCTCGATCGTCAGGGTCTCGGGCTGGACGTCCACGACCTTGGCCCGAAAAAGCTCGGCCATCTGGCAGATCTCCGCGCGATTCCGCGGCTCCGCCTTGACCTTCAGCAGGACCAACTCCCGGTCGATGTAATCGCCCTGGAAGTAGTCGATCACCTTGACCGTGTCGACGAGCTTGTTCAGTTGCTTGACGATCTGATCCACCGTGGCGTTGTCGCCCCGGGTGACGATCGTCATCCGCGAAAGCGTCCCGTCGTGGGTCGGCGCCACATTCAACGAGTCGATGTTGTAGCCGCGCCCGCTGAACAACCCGGCCACGCGCGTCAGCACGCCGAACTTGTTCTCCACCAGAACCGAGATTGTGTGTCGCATATCGGTCAATCGAATCCGAATCCAGGAACGGGTCCACGGTGGATCCCGCGTGTTTCACACCCCGACCCGCCCGACCGCGCAACCCTTCAGCTGCCGGAAAACCAAACGCCCGCCTCCCTGGATCCAGGAGCGCGGGCGATCTGCGGGCGGTGCCGAAACCACAGATCGCGCGTCAAACCGGGACGACCCGGACGACTTCGCGATCAATGAGAATTACGGGCGCCAGAGTGCGCATCACGGGCAGGAAGCTACCGGCCAGCCCCAAATCCCGTCAAACGGTTTCCCGAATGCCAACTCCCCGGGGCGCGCCTCCGAGTTGTGGGCGGCCATTCATTGTCGGGGTCGGAATCGGTATCGGTTTCGATCGGGGATCAACGCTCGGATTTCGATTGAGAGCGCGGGTGTCCATTTCGATTCCGATTCCGATTCCGATTCCGCCCCGACCGTGCGCATCGCCGGCAGGCGTTCATCGCGGTAGCTCCGACAAGTCGGAGATGCGCCCGCCCCCGGGATCGGTGACGCGATTTCGCCTTGGCTTTCGAGGGCTTCGGGCCTCGTGGTTTCTTGGGCGGCGAGCGGCGATTCAGGGTCGGCCCAAAGCCTTGACAATCTGACTTTGCATCACAAAGTACGCGCCGTGCACGACCCCTGGGCCGCCCAGAACCTCCAGGTCATCCGGACCCTGATGGAACGTTCCGCCCTCTACCGGCGCGCCCTCGCCCCGGTCTGTTTCGCCGCCGGGATCCTCGGCATCCTCGCGGGACTCGCCGGCTGGCTCGCCGATCTCGATTCCGCCCGCGGTTTCGGAACGCTCTGGATGCTCGTCGCCATCGGGATCCTCGCCATCAGCCTGTTCATCATCCGGCGCCAGGCCGTCCACGCGGCGGAGCCGTTCTGGTCGCCGCCGTCCCGCCGGGTCGCGCAGGCCATGGCCCCCCCGCTCCTGGTCGGGTTTTTCGCCGGCTGCCTGATCGTCGTCCCCGCCTGGCGCGACCCGCTCCACGCCTGGTGGCTCCCCGGAATCTGGCTGGTTCTCTACGGGTGCGCGACCCACGCCGCGGGCTTCTTCATGCGGCGCGGAATGAAGCTGTTCGGATGGATCCTCGGGCTGTCGGGGGCCGCTCTGCTGGTGTATGTGAACTCAAGGTCCCACGCCGCGGGACTCCCCTCCCTCCGACTGGCCCACCTCCTCATGGGCGCCCTGTTCGGAGGCGCCCACATCGCGTTCGGCCTCTACCTCGCCGCCACGGAATCCAAGTCCTCCGCCCCGTGAATCCGGAGCCCTTTCTCCAACTGGATCGCGTGATCCATGAAAAGGGGCGCCTCGCCATCATGTCCCTCCTGGCCGCCTCGCCCAGCCTCCTGTTCACCGAACTCAGGGACATCGTCCGCATGACCGACGGCAACGCCACCACCCACCTCCGCACCCTCCTCGAAGCGGGGTACGTCGCCGTCACCAAGTCGCTCGAAGGCGGTCGCGCCTCCACCAGTTATTCCCTCACCGCGACGGGTCGCCGCGCCTTCGCCGACTACATCCGCCTCCTCGAGCAGATCGTTCAGCAAACCCGGCCCAACTCCCCTTAGACCACCCGCCTAGCCGAACCGACCACCGTCCCTTCCACTAACTTTGCAATACAAAGTATGAACACACCCGCCGCCCTGCGTATTCTCCGCGCCGATCACCTGGGTATGTGCTTCGGCGTCCGCGACGCCCTCGCCCTCGCCCATCGCGAGGCCGCCCGCCAACCCGTCACCGTCCTCGGCGACCTCGTCCACAACGAAACGGTCCTCGAAGACCTGCGAGCCCGCGGCGTCCGTCTCGAGCAGGATCTCGAGGCCGTCGAAACTCCCACGGTCCTGATCACCGCCCACGGAGCTTCCGCGAAGAGGATCGCCGCCGTGACCGCCCGGGGACACCGCCTCGTCGAGGCCACCTGCCCCCTCGTTCATGTCGCCCACCGCGCCGTCCGCACCCTCGTCGCCGAAGGGTACCACCCCGTCATCGTCGGCCGCCGTGATCACGTGGAGGTCCTTGGGATGACGGAGGATCTCGACGCGTACGACGTCGTGCTATCCGATGCCGACGTCGACGCCCTGACGCCGCGGGAGCGATTCGGGGTCGCCGCCCAGACCACCCAACCGATCCCGCGGGTCCGGGCGCTGGTGGATCGCCTTCGGTGGCGCTTTCCGAGCGCGAAGGTGCGATTCGTCGACACCGTCTGCCAGCCCACGAAACAGCGGCAGGACGCGGCCGAACACCTCGCAAGGGTCGCGGACGTGGTGGTGGTGGTCGGTGGCGCCCACAGCAACAACACCCGGGAACTCGCCCAGACATGCCGGACCCATGGCGCGCGGGTTCATCAGGTGGTTTCCGCCGCGGAACTGCGGGAGGAATGGTTCCAACCGGGCGAGATCGTGGGAATCACCGCGGGCACGTCGACGCCGCCGGTCACGATCGAGGGCGTCGAACGGTGGCTGCGCGACCTCGCCTCCCGGGGCCTTGCCGAACCAGGTGTCTGCGCGCGACCGGAACGCGCAACCGTCGCGGTATCCTGACCGTCGAAGACCCGCCGAAAAAACGGGACCCCAGCCTTCGAACGAAACGCGGGAAACCACGTCGAATCCAGACGGCCGTCCCGCCACTCAACCGAGCCCGCAGCCACTCCCGAGATGACCCGCCCCGAAGACCGCCGTCCGCTTGTCGCTTTCGGCGCATTCTGCGGAGCCGCCCTGGCGCTCGCGGGCCTCGGTTCCGCGGCCACCGGGAGATTCACGCACTTCTATCTCGTCTGGAATCTGGTCTTGGCCGTGGTTCCGCTGGTTTTCGCGGTTGGCGTTGACGTGCTGATCCGCCGCCGCCGGGACCTTCCAGCGCTGGCGCTCGGCGTCCCCTGGCTCCTGTTCCTGCCGAACGCCCCGTACATCCTCACCGACTTCATCCACCTCCAACGACCCTTCCATCCTTGGGCCTGGGCGCATCTTCTCCTGCTGGTGTGGTTCAGCTTCGCCGGACTCGCTTCGGGGGTCCTCTCGCTGCAAATCGTCCATCGCTGCGTCGCGGAACGGGCGGGTCCCGTGGTGGGGTGGCTTTTCGTCGCCGGGGTCTCCCTCCTGACGGGACTCGGCGTGGCGCTGGGCCGGTTCCAACGATGGAATTCCTGGGACATCCTGCACCAGCCCACCAGCATCGCGCAGGATCTCCTGCGACATGTCCCGTCGGGGCGACCGACCCCGGAAGGGCTGCTTCCGTGGGGTCTCGGCGCCTTCTTCGGATTCGTTTACCTCCTCTTCTGGAGCCTGCGTTCGGCGGCCCCCCGACCCGGGGACCGGTCGGGACCACCACCCACCGCGCCGGGACCCTGGCCACACGGGGTTTGAGGGGCCGCGCGGAATGTGATGGGATGCCCGCGTGATCCTGATCACCGACCCCCGTTGCACCCAGTACCAGTCGCCGGGCCACCCGGAGCGACCGGAGCGGGTCGCCCGCACCGTGGAACGGCTCAAAGCGCAGGACGGCCTGGCCGTCACTTGGGACACCCCGGTGAAGGTCGACGCCGAAACGCTGCTCCGGGCGCACACCCCGGAGCATATCCAGCACCTCGGGGCGGCCCGATCCGACTTCGACGGCGACACACCCGCGCATCCCGGGGTTCTGGAGCACGCCCTGCGGAGCGTGGGCGGCGCCCTTCGCGCCCAGGAACTGGCGCTCAAGGGGCGGTCCGCGTTCAGCTTGTTCCGGCCGCCCGGGCATCATGCGACGCGAACCCGCGCCATGGGATTCTGCTATCTGAGCACGGTGGCCATCGCAACGCTCCATGCCCGGGCCAATGGGGTCGGACGGGTGGCGATCTTCGATTTCGACGTCCACCACGGGAACGGAACCGAAGCCATCGTGGCGGGGGAGGCGGGCGTGGTTTTCGCATCGATCCACCAACACCCCTGCTATCCGGGCACCGGCGCGGCGGACGTCGCGGAAAACTGCTTCAACTACCCGGTGGCCCCGGGGTTCCCGCGGATGGAATATCGCAAGGTCCTCGGCAAGGCCCTCGAGCGCGTGATGAAGTCGAAGCCCGATCTCCTCGCGGTCTCGGCCGGTTTCGACGCGTACGCCCGGGACCCGCTGGCGCAGGAAACCCTTGAGTCGGAGGATTTCCACTGGCTTGGCGGGCAAATCCGGCGATTGGGGATTCCGGTGTTTGGCGCGCTGGAGGGCGGCTACAGCGACGACCTTCCGGATCTGATTCTCGCGTATCTCAAGGGAATCGCGGGCCATTGAGCGTCATTCCGCGCGACTTCCATCCCTTCATCCGAAGTCAAGTCCACACTGACCGCCTTGAATTTTTCTCCCGGCCGCCTTTACAGGCCCGGCCTCGAACCTAGGATGCTTCCCTCTTACGCGTGATTCCCCATGGATCGCTCGGCCTTCCCGCGATCGCCCCGCCACCATTCCCTCGGGTGGTATCCGTCGGGGCGGGTTGCCGTCGGGCCATGCTTTGGGCCACGCGTCGGGCAAGCAGGTCGCGCACACTCGATTCGAACCCATAGAACCCCAGGCACTCTCACCCATGAGCACCCCCAAACAGGTCTTGGAGCTGGCGAAGAAGTCCGGCACCCGGATGGTCGACATCAAGTTCGTCGATACGTTCGGCACGTGGCAGCATTTCAGCGTGCCCACCAGCGAACTCACCCTGGAGACTTTCGAGGAAGGCTTCGGATTCGACGGCTCGTCGATCCGGGGATGGAAGTCCATCGAGGCCAGCGACATGCTGGCGATGCCGGACCCGGCCACGGCATTCCTCGACCCTTTCTGCGCGGTGACCACGCTCAGCCTGACCTGCACGATCGCCGAAACGGGCACCAAGGAGGCCTACTCCCGGGATCCCCGCGGCATTGCTCAACGGGCGGAGAAGTACCTGGCCAGCACCGGCCTCGCCGATTCCGCCGTCTTCGGGCCGGAGGCGGAGTTCTTCATCTTCGACAACGTCCAGTACGACACCAACAGCAACGGGTGCTACTACTCGGTCGACAGCGAGGAGGCCGTCTGGAACACCGGACGGGACGAGATGCCGAATCTCGGCTACAAGATCCGGCACAAGGAGGGTTATTTCCCGGTGAGCCCCACCGATACCCAGCAGGACATCCGCACCGAGATGGTCCTGACGATGGAGCAACTCGGCATCCAGGTGGAACGCCAGCACCACGAAGTCGCGACGGCCGGCCAAGCTGAAATCGACTTCCGTTTCGACACCCTCGTCAAGACGGCCGACACGATGATGCTCTACAAGTACATCATCAAGAACGTCGCCAGGAAACACGGCAAGACGGTCACCTTCATGCCGAAACCCCTGTTCGGCGACAACGGTTCCGGAATGCACACCCATCAGTCCCTCTGGAAGAAGGGCAAGCCGCTCTTCGCCGGCAAGGAATACGCCGGCCTCTCGGAAATGGCGCTGTATTACATCGGAGGCATCCTGAAACACGCCAAGGCGCTCGCCGCGATCTGCAATCCGACCGTCAATTCCTACAAGCGCCTCGTTCCCGGCTACGAGGCCCCGGTCAACCTCGCCTATTCGGCTCGCAACCGATCCGCCGCGATCCGCATCCCGACGTTCAGCGAGTCGCCCAAGGCCAAACGCGTCGAGTACCGCCCGCCCGACCCGTCCGCGAACCCGTATCTCTGCTATTCGGCCCTCCTCATGGCCGGCCTGGACGGGGTCATCAACAAAATCCATCCCGGCGAGCCGATGGACAAAAATCTCTACGAACTCCCGCCCGAGGAGCACGCCAAGATCCCCCAGATGCCGGGCAGCCTCGAAGAAGCCCTCAAGTCCCTCCAAGCGGATCACGAGTTCCTGCTCAAGGGCGACGTGTTCGGAAAGGACTTCCTCGCCATGTGGATTGAGCAAAAAACCCGCGAGCACGACGCCATCCGCCTCCGGCCCCACCCGTACGAGTTCTATCTCTATTACGACTGCTAGGATTGCGCGCCGCTTTCCCCAGGGGGCGCCTCCCACCGAGGCGCCCCTTTTTATTTGGTTTTCAGAAGTTCGAAGGACCGCAAGTTTCCCCAAAATCCGCCCTGTGAATAACCAGTGGATAACAGATAATACGTTTCCCTCGCCCCTCTGTGGACCCCACCCTATAAAGCCAGCGTTCCGTTTGTTCCCTAACCGAATTCCATCGGGCACCATCGTCTACGGAACCTGCGCCGGCGAATTACTTAACTAATTGATCTTGGGATGTTTATACCTAGCGAAATCAGCAATCCAACCGGACCCGGAGTCAACAGTTTCCGATCCGAAAATTCGCTAGAGCGGCGCAAATCACTGTCGACGACTCGGTTAGGTTCGTCGTTTTTCCTTGCGTGAATAAGTAGGCCCCCACTTAAGCAATTTCCCGCATCCCTCCATGGAATCTCCGGCCCAAACGATCTGGTGCTCCGCTCTCGGTTCGCTCCGCGAAGTCCTTAATCCAGAGGTCTACAAGCTCTGGTTCGCCCCCATCCAACCCATCGCCATGACCAGCGACCGCCTCTCGCTGGGAGTTGCTAATGATTTTTGCGCGGTTTGGCTCGGAGAGAACTATCGCGACGTCATCGAGAACGCCCTGAAGACCGCTTCCGGCCGCCAAATCGAGTTCAGTTTCGTCGCGCAGGACGCTTCGATCATCCAATCCAAGCCACAGATTACGAACGGCTTAGCTCCAGGCAAAGCCACGGAACCTCCTCCCGCATCCCGGGAGGAGGTTTCCGAAGTCCTCCCGCTGTTCGAACCCAAAAACACCTTCGATTCGTTTGTCGTTGGGAATAACCAGCTCGCGCACGCCGCCGCGGTCGCCGTCGCCCAGAATCCCGGACGCTCGTACAACCCCCTTTTCCTGATCGGTGGCGTGGGTCTCGGGAAGACCCATCTGCTTCATGCCATCGGGCAGCATGTCTCCCAGAATCTGCGCGCAGCCAAGGTCGCCTACGTGTCGACCGAACGCTTCACCAACGAGTTCATCGACGCCCTGCAGAACAACCGCCTCATGCGGTTCCGGAAGAAATTCCGCGAAACCGATGTCCTTCTCATCGACGACATTCATTTCCTTGCCGGCAAGGAGCGCATCCAGGAGGAGTTCTTCCACACGTTCAACGCCCTGAAGGAGGCCAGGAAACAGATCGTCATGACCTGCGACCGCCCCGCGAACGAGATCCAGGGTCTCGAAAACCGGCTGGTCTCCCGGTTCGAATGGGGTCTGGTCGCGGACATCCAGCCCCCCGACATCGAGACCCGCCTCGCCATCCTTCGCAAGAAATCCGACCAGATGCGGTACACGCTGGCCCCGGACGTCGCCCAGTTCCTCGCGGAACGCATCCGCGCCAACATCAGGCGTCTCGAAGGCGCCCTCACCCGGGTCGCTAGCTATTCACGGCTCACCGGGCACCCCATCACCGTCGAGCGCGTCCGCGAACTGCTTCGCGATGTCCTCAGTGAGGAAGGCCGCGCCTCCCTCACCATCGAGGTCATCATCAAACGGGTGGCCGATCACTTCGACCTGCGCGTCGGGGATATCCTCGGGCGCCGCAGGCCGGACAGCATCGCGTTCCCCCGCCAGGTGGCGATGTTCCTGGCCCGCACACTGACCGAATCATCCTTGAGCACCATCGGGGAGGCCTTCGGAGGCCGCGATCACGGAACGGTCCTCCACGCGTGCCGCGCCGTCACCGACCGGATGGAGACCGACTCGGGCGTCCGCAAGGCGGTACATCAGCTGGATCGCGAACTCCGCGGCTGATCGGTCCGCGAGCCCTGGGATCGCTTGGGGACCGTTCGGGCCTCCATGAACCACCCTCCCGTAGCCGCGGACGTCAGTCCGCGCCATCTCCGGGTCGAAAATCAGCGCCGACTGACGGGTGGCGACGGTTCGACGCGGCGCCGGGTGGGGGTCCCCTGCCTGGCGGTTCATGGATCCAACGCGCGAGTCGCAACTCGTTGATGCTACCCATGCCCGCCGCCCCGCCCATCATCGAGGTTCGAGGTCTCACCAAGACTTTCCGCACGTTCAAGAAAGAACCGGGGATTCGCGGAGCCCTCAAGTCCCTCATCCGCCGGACCTACGAGCAGGTCCATGCGGTGAAGGATGTCCAGTTCACCGTCGCCGAGGGGGAATTCGTGGGATTTCTCGGCCCCAACGGAGCCGGCAAGACCACCACGCTCAAGATGCTCTCCGGGCTTCTCCACCCCACGTCCGGCGAGGCGCGGGTCCTGGGATTCGTCCCGTGGGAACGGGCCGACGGCTATCGCCGCCAGTTCGCCCTCCTCCTGGGCCAGAAAAACCAGCTCTGGTGGGATCTTCCCGCGAGCGAATCCCTCGCGCTCAACGCCCGGATCTACGGAATCCCCACCCCCAGCGCCCGGAAAACCGTCGATGAACTCAGCGACCTTCTCGACGTCCGCTCCAAGCTCGATGTCATGGTCCGCGAGCTCTCCCTGGGCGAGCGCATGAAAATGGAGCTCATCGCGTCCCTCCTCCACGGACCCAAGGTCCTCTTCCTGGACGAACCCACCATCGGCCTCGACGTCGTTTCGCAGAAGAAGGTTCGCGAGTTCCTCCGCCAGCACAACGCCACCCGCCGGACGACCATCCTCCTGACGAGCCACTACATGGCCGACATCGAGGAACTCTGCGACCGGGTCATCATCATCGACCACGGATCCCTGTTCTTCGACGGCCGGCTCGCCGCGGTCATCGACCGTTTCGCCGACCACAAGCTGGTGACCCTCCACAGCGAATCCGTCGCCCAGTGTCCGCGGGAACACCTCGAACGCTTCGGCGAGATTGTCGCCCTCGACGCCGACACCGTCCGGTTGAAGATCAAGCGCGACCGGGTGATCCCCGCCTGCAAAGCCCTTCTCGACGAGCTTCCCGTCAAAGACATCGACATTGAGGAGGTTCCCGTCGAGGACATCATCCGGCAGCTCTTCGGCTCGCGCGGAACCTGATCGCGCCGTTCGCCGCGGGGACATCGCCGGGGTTGCGGCGTCAGAGCACTTCCTCGATCTCCGTGTACAGGAACGTCACACCGCCGGTCGCGTAGTTCGGGACATCCGCCACCGCGGCGCGACCCTCGGGCGAAGCCAGCATCGCCTCGAACTCCTCCCGGCTGTCCATGTGGAGATCCGCCACGTAATGGTAGGGCCCCGCCTTGCCGTCCGGTGTGCCCTGGACTTTTCCGATCGTCCATTTTCGAAGCCCCTTCATCCGGCGCGCGATTCCGAGATGAACATCCCGGTAATAGCGGTCGAACGCGTCGGGGTCCCGAGGATGTCCGTAGAGAACGAGCAGGCGAACCATGATGGAGATCGGTGGAGGAAAGTCGTTCGTTCCGGATGGATGGGATGGATGCGATGCCGGAGGTCCTTGATCAGCGCGCCCGCGGGGCCGGCGCCGCCCCGGGCGCCTTGGCCTGCGACTTGCCGCGGCTCTCGAACGTCCGGGCGGGAGCCCCCGGCCTCGGCACGATGGCGAACTTTCCACCGCCGGGCGACACGGAACACCGCACGTAGTGCCCGGCACACTCCCGCTCCAGGTTCGCGATGCAGTCGTCGGGACAATTGTTCGTGCTGCCGTCCGGGCGGACATTCTTGTGAACCTGGAACTGCGCCTTCAGCGCCGGCAAACCCCGGAGCGTCGCCAGGACCTCGCCCGAGGTTCCTTTGGTGGAACCATTGTTCATGACGCTCACGAGGGGGTTCAGCGCCTGGACCAACCGTGGATGATTGCTCGTGTCGAACCCGTGGTGGACGACCTGGTACAAGTCGACCTCGGGCACCAGGATTTCCGGCCAGATCAGCCCGGCTTCGGCATTCCACGTGAGGTCGCCCCCGACGTAGAAACGGAACCCACCGAAGGTGAGGAGCCATGCCGAGCTGTTCGCATTGTCCGAAGTGTCCTTGGGTTTCGCGGGCGGAGCCTCCTTCGCGTCCGGGCTCCGACGGATGCCCTCCGGCGGGGTCCACGCGGCCCGGCGCGCCATCATGCACCGCAGCGCGATCGGCGTCGCACCCTCCCGGAGCGGCACCGAGGTTCCCGCCACCACCACCCGCCGCTCCCGCACCTTGGCCTCCCGGTAGGACCGGCTCGTCAGCGGCCAAGTCGAACCCGTCCGTCCGTCCGGGTCCGCCTCCGGCAATCCGTTGTCCCAGAGATTCACCACCGGGATCAGATCGGACAACTCGGCGACACCCCCGAAGTGGTCGATGTGAAAATGGGTGACGATCACGTGATCGATCTTGTCGAGGCCCGCCACGTCGCGGGCCACCCGATGAATCCGGCCGGGATCGCGCCCACCCGGATTACCGGCGTCGATGAGAACGCTCTCGCCTTCGGGAGTCACAATCAGGGTCGATCCACCCCCCTCGGAATCCACCCAATACACGTCCAACGTTCCGTCCTGGGTCCCCGCGGAGGCCGCGGGAGGCGTTCCCCATCCCAGAACACCCAGCAGGGCAAGCACGGCTAAGCAGGATCGTGGCGAGGGCGCGGGGAACATGCGACGATCGTACGGATTCGACCGCGCGCGGCAATCTTGCCGTTGTCATTCCGATCGATTCTGACTATAGCGGGTCGCATTCATGCCCCAGAAACCTTGTCCAGGGCTCCGCGCCCACTTCATCCGCGGCTTCACCCTGATCGAACTGCTCGTGGTGATCGCGATCATCGCGATCCTCGCATCCATGCTCCTTCCAGCGCTCGCCAAGGCCAAGGCGCAGGCGCACAAGACGCTCTGCGTCAGCAACTCCAAGCAATGGGGAGTCGCGGTCAACCTCTACGCCCTGGATTCCGACAACACGTTCCCCGACAACAGTGGAGGCGTGGGCCTGAGCTGGATGATGCCCAGCATGAGCAACTTCTGGAACGGCTACCTCATCAAGAACCAGCGAACCACCCGGAACTCGGAACGGGCCGCCAACAATGTCCTCTTCTGTCCCACCGACAAATGGCACCGGGAAGCCGGGCGCAGCATGATCCAGTCCGACACCACCGCCCAACTCATGGGTTACTTCTTCCTGCCCGGGCGAAAGGAGAACGACTCCGACGTCACCACCATGGCGCAAGGAACCGCCCAGTGGTTCTTCAAGAAGAAACTCGGCGGTCCTTTCGCCTCCGCTCCCATCTTGATCGACCGCATGCAGGGGATCGGGCCGTCCACCACGAACATGTATGACGGTCGCCTTCGCTGGACCACGGATTTCGAGGGCAAGAAGGTCCTCACAGCGGTCCACCGCCGCCCCAATGGCGCTCCGGATGGCGGCAACTTCGCCTTCGAGGACGGCCACGTCTCCTGGTACACGGGACGCAGGGTCAGCCTCGGGGCCGGTGGCGGCTCGATCGGCGACTGGAAATGCTTCTTCAAGATCCCGATCGCCGACGATCCCGCTCCCTAGCCTTCACTCGGCGGCGACAAGGGGGCGGGGAGAGGCGCATCCGCGGGCCCTTCCACCCGGCCCACGGCATTCACCGGCACCCCATCCCCACCCCAAAACCGCGCCGGATTTACGAATGCGCCGCGCGTGTTCGCTTCCGCCTCACGCAGGCGAAAAGCGCCAGACCACCGCCAGCCAAGAGCACGTACGCGCGCGGCTCCGGCACCACCGTCTGCCCAAGGTTCACCGCGCCAGGGGTCGCGGTCTCGATAGCCGACCACATCAAGTCCTCGTACCGGTCTCCCTGCCCGATCAGTCCCAGCGAACTCCCCTCGGATGCCCCGGTGTCCGGCTGAGCGACACCGATGTTCCATGATGCCAGCCCCGCCGCGGGACCGTTGGCCGCCACAAAGCCTCCTTCGTAACTGATCAACTGGACTCCGTCCGTCCAACTCAACGCGAAACCATCGGGGGCGCCGTTCTGAATGCCGGGGATCAGCTTGGAATAGAAAGCCAATCCTCCTTCGGATCCCCCCAGGTCAAAGCTACTCAACGCATGACTCGCGTAGCTCCGCCCGTCACCCCCGTTGTACAGAGTAAGACTCACCGAGGCCAGGTCGGTGAAACCGAACGGTACCGCGATTTCCACAAACTCCCCCGAATCTCCGCCGATATCATCGTAGTGGAACTCATTGATCCACGGGGTCGCGGCGATGCCATGTGCCGAAGCAAACACAGCCAGTGTGAATAGGATATTCGATTGTTTTTGCATGGATTTTCCTCCTTCTGAAAGGTCGCGCTGACCTTTCGGAGGCATTTCATCCAGGGAAACAAACCCACTCGACACAAAGATTTGAAAAGCATCTGGAGGGTTGGGATCACTGTAAGATTTGGCGGCGCAATCGCGTTCTACCCTCGGCGGCGTGGAACCGATCCGGCGGGTCACCGGCCCCATCCCCCATCTCGCCACAACCCATCTGTCCGAGCCACACCTCCTTCGGCCTCGCCTCGAAAGACCTCAATCCGCCCTACCCCACCCCCCAACGTCACCTCTTCTCCCTCTCCCCCCGGGAGAGGGCCGGGGTGAGGGACAGCCAAAACGCAACCCAGCCGAAGAGAACACCCAACCTTCCCTCACCCTAACCCTCTCCCAGAGGGAGAGGGAAATGCCGCCCACCCGTGGAGAAATTCACAACCCGGCTGTCCGAACCACACCTCCTTCGGCCTCGCCTCGAAACAACCTCAATCCCACCCCGCCCCCCAACGTCACCTTTCTCCCTCTCCCCCCGGGAGAGAGGCCGGGGTGAGGGACAGCCAAACCGCAACCCAGCCGAAGAGAACACCCAACCTCCCCTCACCCTAACCCTCTCCCAAAGGGAGAGGGAAATGCGGCCCACCTGTGGAGGAATCCACAACTCGTCCGTCCAAGCCACACCTCCTTCGGCCTCGCTTCGAAAGAACCTCAATTCCGCCCCACCCCGCCCCCCAACGTCACTTTTTCTCCCTCTCCCCCCGGGAGAGGGCCGGGGTGAGTGGTGCTCCATCGACACTTCTCCGTGAACTTCCGCAACGATTGGCATCGGATACGGCGATCGACTAGGCCACACAACCAATGCGCAACCAATGCCTTGCCTCCCGTCCATGCCATCTCGCAAAATCGCCGGATCAGAGTGACGTCCGGGGACCTTCCAGAATCGGATTCAGCGGGACCTTCACCTCAACCTTCGCCGGCTGGGGCCAAGGCCCCCGGGGTGCTCATGTCCCTGACCGCCCTCGCCTTCGCAGGCGATGCCGTCGCGATTCTCCTGGGCCTTCTGATCGCTCATTGGCTCCGCTTCACCTCGGGCTGGATCACCTTCGGTGTCGATGTCCTGGATCCGCCGGGCCTGCGCGAATACGCAGGCCTTTTCGCGGTCGGGACAGTGTTCCTGCTCGCGCTCCTCATCTACACCGGCGTCTACAGCCGTGGCCACCTCCTGCGATTCCGGCGCACCATCCTGCACGTCCTGCGCTCGGCGATTTTCTGGTTCGTTACCTATCTTGGACTCAGCCTCGCGCTGAAGTTCACCCCACCCATCTCCCGGATCTACGCCGCGATCTCGGCCGTTTCCTGCACGGGAATCGTGATCGCCTGGCGGGCCTTGTTCCACCTCATCGCCAAGAGCCCCAGGTTCGCTCCCCGACTTCGACAGAGAATCCTCTTCGTCGGCTGGAACACGGAAACGACCAAACTCCACCAGTCCGTCTCGACGGATCCAAGTCATCCCTACGAGATCGTGGGGTGCGTGCCCTCCGCGGAGTCTCGCTTCGCCGTTTCACCCCCATTTCGGGTGACCCGACTGGGCGATTACAACGACTTGCCCGCACTGCTGAAGAACCGAGCCGCCGACATTGTCGTCGTCGCCGACCTCGATCCGCGCATGGGCGAGATGATCGCCCTCGCGAACCTTTGCGAGCGGCATTTTGTCCAGTTCAAGGTCATCCCGTCGTATTTCCAGATCCTCGTTTCAGGGCTCGAACTGGACACCATCAGCGGTGTGCCGGTTTTGGGCATCAATCGTCTACCGCTCGATGGTCTGGTGAATCGGTTCATCAAGCGGATCGTCGACATTGCTGGCGCCCTCGTGGGGTTGATCCTATCCGCGCCGATCTTCGCGTGGTGCGCGTGGCGCATCAGCCGGGAGGATCCGGGACCGGTCTTCTTCGGGCAGGAGCGCATCGGACGGAACGGTCAGCCGTTCACCATGTGGAAACTGCGCAGCATGATGCGGGGATCCGAGAAGACCGACCACATCAACCAGTCGACTCTTCGGGACGACCCTCGGGTCCTGAAGGTAGGAAAGATGATGCGCCGTTGGAATCTGGACGAGACACCACAGTTCTGGAACGTCCTGGTGGGGGATATGAGCCTGGTGGGTCCGCGCCCCGAACGGGCCTACCATTCGGAGCGACTGAGCGGACAGATACCGCATTACAACGCCCGATACACAACGAAACCCGGGATCACGGGTTGGGCCCAGATCCACGGGTTGCGCGGAGACACCGACTTGGTGGAGCGTGTTCGGTACGATCTCTACTATCTGGAGAACTGGGGTCTCCTGCTGGATTTCCAGATCATGTTCCTGACCTTCATCCAGCGGAAGAACGCCTACTGAATTCTATCGCGCCGATTGAAGAAAGCCTTGCGGGCGGAACCACCGAGCGGGCGCGCGGATCTACTCGACAACCCGCTTCCACCCCTCCTTCTCCAGATCGCCGGCCGCGCTCATCTTCTCATTAGGAATCATCAAGGAATTCCGAGTTCCTGGAACTTCGAAGGTGGTGCAATCCGGCACCAATCGCCACAAGGTCCGGCGCTCGTCCTCCACCTGGATGACGGGCCGAAATCTTAGAATCACATCCCGGCCACCGTTCAAGATCCCCTCCTCGGCGCCTTCGGCGTCGATCTTCAGGTAATCCAGGCGCTCCAGTTTTTCCCATCGCGCCAGATCGTCCAGCTTCACACTCAACACGGCGAACCCGTCCGCATTCCCGGATCGAATAAGCGAGAACGAATGAGGCTTGCCGTGATTCATCCAGAAAGTCACCGGACCGGTCTGGTCCGACACACAGAGACTCCGCAACCGGACCACCCCGCCGAGCCCATTGAACAGGACATTCTCATGGAGTTGCGCAAGCATGCTGGGAAACGGTTCGACACCGATCACGGTGCCGCCCGAGCCGACCAACATCCCGCCGACGACGGAATACACACCGACATTGGCGCCAATGTCCAACATGACCCCGCCTTTACCCAGAAACCTGGGCAGCACCCCGAGTTCGGGTTCCAGATCGTCTCGAAAGATGTAAGCCCCCCTCCCTCCCCATCCGGCGCGATTCTGCCCCCTGACGCGCGCGCCGCAGGAGAGGAGCGCGGTCAGTTTCCAGCTGCGAGGAGTCAGCGCGACTCTGACCTTTCTCAAAAAGACCGAGGTTTGTGACTGCGTCCTTAGACGAATGTAATCGCTCTGCGCCATATGTTCAGCGAACCTTGAAAAGTTTTTCGGCAATTAGTCTCAACACGGAGATCATGGAGTAGGTCATCATGGATCGCACCCGGGACAACTCACCCAGCGCTCCCGTTCCAAAATAGTCCCCGTACAGAATCCAATGCTTGCGAATCATGTCCATTCTCGACCTGGAAATCGAGGTCTCCGCCAACCGGTAATACACGAGGGGATCGTGGATGAGCCAACTCCATCCCAGCTCCTCGTGCGCCTTCAGCCAACACCAATAATCCTCCACAGCCTTGTATTTGGGGTCGACTGGAAAGGCATTTCGACGAAACACGTCCGTCTCGCCCACCACGCTCGACGTACAGATCCAGTTCTTGAGCGTCAAGCGCGCATGCCCCAGGCGATGCCCTCGGGCACCGATGGTTTCCGGATCCGGACCCGGATCCCGTATCTCACCGTCGGCGCGGAATGATCTTCGTCGGGTCGAGATAAATCGAGCTCCCTCGCGTCGCAGCGCCCCCAATTGGAGTTCGAGCTTCCTCGGATGCCAGGCGTCATCGGAATCCAGAAAGGCCGTCCATCGACCCCGAGCCAGGGAAATTCCAAAATTCCGGGGCGCCGCCGGCCCTCCCGAGTTCCGTTCCATTCTCTCCAGGCGGACCCTTCCGTCCGTCGCCGAGGCGGCCCGGATGACCGCCTGGGATCCGTCCCGTGATCCGTCATCCACGGCGATCAGCTCCCAGTCCGGCATGCTCTGATTCCGGACGGAATCAATTGCGAGTGGGAGGTAGGGCTCGGAATTGTAGCTGGTGAGTATGACGCTGACCTCGGGTTTGGCCATGGCGATGGGTTCGGAGCCGCGGCCCCGGCGGTGATCCTCGGGGACGGGAGGCTTCGGCGGAAGGGGCGCCTAGAAGAACAGCGGACCCCGAAGTTTCCAGAGTTTTCGCACGGCCGCGAAGCTGATCGGCTTGCGGTGCGCCCGCACGTACTCACGCTCCTTCCACAGCTGGCCGCAGGCTTTCCATATCACGGAAGGATGCCGGAATCCCCTGGAGTAGCGGATTGACCGAATCAGAAAATAGGAGACACACATTGGAATGGGAAGGTTGAGCACCGCGACCTTCATGCGCTGCTTCATGCTCAGCGTGCCCCACTGAACCGGGTCGACAATTCGGTGCTTTTGCGATTTCCGGTGTATCACCTCGATTGTCGGCTCGTACCAGATGCTCCATCGGCGGTCGATGGCTCGAAACGCGTAATCCAGCTCCTCGGCGCCGTAGGGAAAGAAGTCGTGATAAAGCCCGATCTCGTCCAATGCCTTTCGCCGGAACGCATGCCCGCAACCGATGAACCACGCGGCCTCGCCGGCCCTATTCACCTCCCGCCGTTTGTTGAGAAAGGGGTATTCGATCCGATCGGTGCCGCCGGTGCCGGGGTTCGTGATCTTGAAGGCGATGATCCCGGCGTCGGGCCGATCTTTGAGCGCTTTCACCGCCCTGGGGACGCCGTCCTTGGTGGCGAAGACGGCATCATCGTCGATTTCGATGACGATCTCCCCCCGCGCCAGTCTCAACAGTTCGTTCCGGCCGCCGCTCACCCCCAGATTGCGGCCGAATTCATGGAGCTTGAGTCCTCTTCGTCCCTCGCAAATGCGTCGAATTTCACCCAGCCCCTTTCCTTCGGAGCCGTTGTCACCGACAAGCACCTCAACGTCGGGCCACTCCTGGGTCCCAATCGAAGCCAGGACGGCCTCCAATTCCTCGGTTCGATCACGGGTGATGATCGTGATGGTGACGGTCATTGGGATGGCGATCCGCGGAATGCGAGTTCAGTCAATCAAACCCATCACCCGGAGATACTGGGAGCTGATTCGCAATCCCTCTTCAAGGGAGGTGCACGGCACCTTGGGCAGCAAGGTTCGCAACCGGGAATCAGCAAAGTGCGTCCGCCGGGAATAGACCCGCATTTCCCGCCTTTCCGGGGTGCCCTTCAGCATGGTTTCAAACCGCTTCATCACCCGGTTGGCCAGGCGATTGCTCGCATAGAGTGCCATCACCGGCTTTTGGAAGTGCTTGAGGACCGCCCGGGCCGCCAGGCGGGCCGGCTCGAGGATCGAGGATCGCAGCCCGGTACGTCCGGAGCCCACCTGGCCCGGGGTCGCGACCCCAAGTGAGACCGCGAAGGCGTCCAGGTATTGGTTCCAAGACACCTGGGCGGGACCGTTGATGTTCAATGCCTCGCCATCCGCCAATCCAGGATCCAACAGGGCGACGCAGGCCTCCACGACATCGTCGACGAACACGGCATTGCACACACCATCCTCGGCGTCGCGAAGTCGTTGCACCTGGCGCGCGGCGAGTCTCAAGCCGATGCGTTGAGTCCAGGCATAGCAGAAAGGCCCGTACACAATCCCGGGACGAAGCCACGTGACCTTCATTCCTCGTCGGATCGACTCCTCGCACAGGACCTCGGCGTCCCGCTTGGCATCCGCGTACCAATCCCCCACTCGGTCGCGCCGCCCAGATTCGTCCACTTCACCGTCGGTCGCGCTGTAGACGTCGCCCGTGCTGAGGCAGAGCGCTTTCTCGACTCCCGCCGCGGCGGCGGCGGCCAGAACGTTGCGGGTCCCCTCGACGATGCTGGCGCCATCGGACATGGCACAGTGCACGACTCGGGATGCCCCGATCATCGCCTCGCCCACGGCCTGAGGGTCGAGAACATCACAACGGACAAGGCGCACACCCAGGCGGGCAACCCTCGCGCAACCCTTCCAGCTCCGAACTCCGGCCAGGACTTCCACTCCTTCCATTCCCGCCAATCTCTCCACCACACGTCCGCCAATGAACCCGGCAGCCCCCGTAACAAGAACACGCTTCATAACACTCAATTCACACCCCCGAACTTGAAGAGCCACGGAAAATCGATCCGCCCCATTTTCGCATAGCACTGATCAATCAAGGCGAGAGAAGGCACCACGTCCGCTCCCGCGATCGGCGGCGCGCCTCCCTGGATCGCCGCCGTGATCGCACCCCGCGCGAAGGTCAGGCTGTAGTCATCGTAGGAGGCTTCCGAGCCGGGAAGACTCCGCACCTTCGTTCCATCGGGACCCGAGATTCGAACCTCCCGGAAGTCATAGATCCCCGTTTCGATGACGCCCCGCTCGAAAACCACCCGCAGGCGATTGGCGAGCTTGCTGTGCCAACTCAGACGCATTCTGGCGCTGCCCCCACCCCACGAGAGCGAGACGTCCGCATACCCCTCCACCCCTCCCATCGCATCCGACAGGCAAGACTCAACCTGGATGGGGCTGCCCACCCACCAGCAGATCAAATCCAGAACATGGGATCCGCGGTCGGCGATCACTCCCCTACCCCCTCCCTTCGGATCGAAGTAAAAGCCCGACGCCGTCGGCCAGGAGAAGACGCCACCTTCGGCGTAGTCGATTTCCTGGATCGCCCCAAGCTCGCCGGAACGGGCGACTCTTTCCACCTCCGCATAGCTTTGGAAAAGCCTCCGGGTGTTGTTGACCATCAGCAGCCTTCCGCGCTCCTTCGCCTCCCGGACGAGCTTCATCCCCTCCTCGTGGGTGTCCGTCAATGGCTTCTCGATGATCGCGGCGGCGCCCGCCTTGAGGCACTCGGACGCGATCGGATAATGCGTCCGGGGCGGCGTCGCGACGATCGCGACGACGGTGTCGGCGAGGTGTCGTTTGTGATCGTCCCCGCCATCGCTTATCCCCCAACGGGCCGCCGCACGGGACGCGCTTGCGCCATCCCTATCCACGCAGCACGCCCTCCGTTTCCATTCGGGCCTGGAAGACAAGAGAGGCAGATAAACGGCCTCGGCTATCGCCCCGGTTCCAATCAGCAGTATCCGCTTTTCAGTCATTTCGCCGCCTTGGTAAACAACGTCTCGTACGCAACCCGTGGAATCGCGTTCAGATTGCCGCCATCGGTCGCATTGATCAACCGCACCCCCTTTTTCCCTAGAATTTCCGCCGCGCGCTCAAAACAGCGGCCCATGCGCTCGGGATGGGGAACATGCCACCTTTTGCCCTTCCCGAAGTACGCCGGATGAAAGTGATTCACATCGTCCTCCGTCGACGTGAGCTTGGATCCGTCGGCGATCACCGTCTTGGGAACGTTGTAGGACAGATCCACGCCGATCAGGTAAATCGGATCGCAACCCATGAAGGCGGCCAACTGGATGCACATGTACAAAACCGTTCCGCCCCAATACACCTTGTCGCCCGCGTCAAAACTGAATCTAGGGAAGCGCGGGTTTGAATCCGCCATGTAGTGACGGACGAAATTGAAGTACACTGTCCTTTGGTCCGGCCGGATGAATTTCCTCAGATCGAATGAAGTCAGCTTGGTGGAACAATCCAGAGCCGACAATTCCTCGGAATTATCCTCCGCAACCAACCGGTCCTCCACCGCATGGTAGGTGGGCCGGAAGGTCAAATCCCCGTATTTGAGGTAGAACGAATTGCAGGCGAACACCACGTCATCCCGCATCCGATTCAGATCCTGCCTGTTGATGCTGGGTCCGTTCCCGACGAGGAACGCGCGCTTCCCCTTGTGGGCCATCCGTAGTCGAGCCACCGCCTCGGCATTGGTCGTCCAATTCCGATTCTCGAGGGCTCGCCATAGCCATGCCCGGGCCTGCTGCCTAACGTGCGCGATACTTCTTTTCATGTCCTTTTCTACCGGCGCATGGATCCTGTCAAATCGACCGATGGTCTGCCGGGAGGATGCCAAGGACGGGAAGGCGATTCCTGTCGTCGTTCACGCGCGCCCGCTAGGTTGGCGAGGCGCTGATGCTCGAAACGGCCCCAGTAGGCGCCGAGGATGTGCCAGTAGATCGCGTAGGCATACAAGGAGGATACGATGGGTGACGAGATCATCAGGACCAGCGAACACATGAGCACGCAGGCGGAGAGACCCAGTAGTTCCGGAGGGCAGTTTTTGGTGAGGAGGGATCCCATCGCCCTGGCGGCCCCGTACGCGTAGATGGCCCCGATGGCGCAGGCGTAAACCCACCCCCCAATGATGACCCAGTCGAGGGCGATGTTGTGCGAAGAGATATCGTTCTGCTCAAAATAGTCGGACATCGCCGTGCCCTCGAAGGGTCCGATAGTCATAGCATAGTCCAAGCGGTCCGACCAAATGCTCATCCGCTCGCTGTTGTCCAGCCATCCACCCAGGATGAAACGGTCCAATCGCACGAGGATCGCCTCCCGGGTGGACTCCACGGCGAAGAGGCCAATCACGAGGAGGACTGTTCCGATGGCGAGCACCGTGATTTGCCTGCGATAGCCCGCCCGGAATACCGCGGCGACCCCGAAAATTCCCAGCACGATGGCGTTGGCGAAGAGATAACTTCGGGTGGCGCCCGCGACCGACAGAGCAACTGAAGCCAGACCAAGTACGGCGCAAAGGGCTCTCGGCAGCAGCCGCTTCGAGAACATGGCGAACCACAGCATCATGAATCCGGCGGAACAGTTCTCGGCAAGCGAGACCGGGTAGACGATCGATCCGTCCACGGGATGCAGGTAGAACCGGCTCAATTCGCCCACGTATTCCCCGGGCCGGATTTCGCCCACAAACGGACTGCCGAATGCGAGGAACATCAGCAGGATTCCGACCGCCGCGCTGGGTGTCAGCGTCAATACCTCCAAGCGATGCCGGGACCGCCCAAGGAAGTATCCGATGGTCAACCCCGCCACGGGAATGGCCAGCGTATACCGCAGGGAGGTGAGCACATAAACGACGTTTCCGGCGCTGGAAATCGCGTTGAGGAAGGCAACGAAGGACAGGGCCGCGACGCCGAATAACACTCCCACTTTGTGCAGGTAGAGATGACTCGGGAGAATGAGTATCATGGCGGCCATCCACACCACGCTCAGGCTCGTCGCCACCAGGTTGGCGGTGATGGGCCCGAGTGGCAGTGGAACGACATAGAGCACCAGGGTCGCGGCGTAGAGTCCCGCCAACGCGAGAAAAAGGCGACTGCTGAACCTGTCCGATGGATTTCGGGCGGTCGGCGCGCTTGAATGCGTGGAACTTCTGGGAACCATCGGGGATGCGGCGATCGGTGAAATCATTTTCTGGATTGAGGACCCAGCCCGCTGCGGCACGTTTCCTCCAAGGGCTCTTCTCCAAGGCGAACGCTCGGAGCGGTTGCTGAATCGGGGGTGGAATTCTCTCGCGACGGGAGGCGCGTGACGGTTGGAGTGCGGGCGTGGCGGTCGCGTCGGACCGCAACCGGCGCAAGGCTACGTTGTCCTATAGCCTGAGCGGCCACCGGTTCTTCCCACGAGGCAACGCAGGTCGAAAATTGGGAAATTGAGGCCGAAATGATGGTGGTTTTTTTTGGCGGGAAACCAGGCGTAGAACGCGAGGTGGGCCGCGAGACTTCCGGCGGGAACGGCGATCAGGCCATAGCGCGGGACGAAGATCGCCCAGAGAATCAGCATGAGACAGCCCGTCACGCCGTTTGCGACATGCCAGATCACCTGGTTGCTCAGGCTGTACATCTGGATATGCATGGCGCCGTACCGTTGGACTAGGAGGCTTGCCGCAAGGAGCCACCAGATCTCGGGCGCGGGAAAGAGGGTCTTGCTACCCATCCATGTCAGCAACCCGGATCCCAGCCATCCGACGAGGATCGAGGGTGCCAGGAATGTCCAATACGCGAGCCGCATGCCTCGCGCCGCGCACGAGATCAATTCGGGCAGGCGTCTGGCGGCGTAAAGGCGCCCCAAGGTCGGGAGTTGGCTGTAGAACGGGGCCATCGCGAACTGATTGATGGCCTGGATGATCCGCATCCCGAGGAGGTAGCTGTTCGCGGCATTGATGTCGCGACTCTGGGCGACAAGGATGCTGCTCAACTGCATCAATCCGAAGGACATGGCGGTTCCAACCGCGCTCCTCCACGCGCTGGGCCAGATGGCCTTAAACACCTCTGGATCCACCCGCCCGGGCGGTAGGGTCGCATACCGCGACTCGCAAATGATCCGCGTCAACCGCCGGTTGCACCAGGCGGTCAGGAGGGTCCATGTCTGGTTGGCGATGGCCAGCGGGAGCAGTCCGCCATTAAGCGACAGGACAACCACGCTCGAAACGATGCCGCCGAGCGCGAAGGCGGTCTCCCAACGTCGCAACAGGGGGATATGGTTCGAGCCCTGGAGGAAGCACGTGTAGAGATTGCTTCGAAAGCTGACGACGGTGGTGAAGGCCACGAATCCCCAGGCGATCCAAGCCTCGGCAGGGGCTACCGTGCGCGATACCGGCAGCCACAGTGCGCATGTTCCCCCAATGCCGATCGCGACGAGAAGGAAATGGCCAAGTCTGCCGTAGATGACCCGCATCGTCCCCAGGATGCGCGTCAGAAGTTCGTAATTGGGCTTCGGATTGGGATTGACGTCCCGCTGGGCCGAAAAGATTGCGAGGTCCTCCGCGCCGCCCATCGCGTACGCGATCACCCGGGCGAAGGTCACGCCGAATCCCAACTCGGCGAGCATTTGCAGACTGATGATCGTCGTGAGAAGCGACCAAACGGTGAATTCTTCGGCCGAGAAGCGTTTGAGAACCAGGGGTAGGACTGCGACGAACGCCAGCGTCCGCGCGCCCATGCTGCCCCAGGATGTGAAGGTCGGCGAGTTCCAGAGTCGGAGTGCGAAGCGCCGGAATGACATTGCGTGCAATCCAACTGGACCAGGGGTCAGGACTGAATGGCCACTGTCGAATTCATGCGGGTACGGAAGCCTTTCTCGAAAATGCCCTTCTTGACAACCGCAGTAGTCGCCGTCCCCATTGGCGACAATGAAACCCTAATTTCTCAGGAAGCGAGAACGTGCCCGCTGGAGCAAACAGATGCTTGTCAAAGAATGGAACCCCCTCGTACCCAAATCCCCGCATGAGTCCGACGACTCGGTCCCGGTTACTCCGCCCGCCCAACTCGGGAAAGGTGTGAATCTCCACCACTAGGCGTGTTTTTTTGGCGCTGAGGCACTTCACTGCAGCCGTCAATGCGGCCAGTTCTGCTCCTTCGATATCCATCTTGATGACGTCAGGCACTCGATCGCCGCATAGCGCGTCCAACGTCAACGCTCCGACTTCGATTTCCGACCAGCCCAAAGGTTCCGTGCATCCATCCACCGCGTGCCGCACCAGACCTCCGCTTACGTTGGAATTGGTGGTCTGGAATCTTAGGACTCCCTCGCTGTCGCTGATCGCCGCATGGACAGCGGTGATACGATTGCCAGACTCCGATTCCCAAAGCTTGCAGTTTCTCTGGAGCTCCTCGAATCGGATGGGATCCGCCTCGACGGCGATGATCTCCCCATGACGCATGCTTCGGCTTGCGAGTCGGGTGAACTGCCCAAGGCTCGCGCCCACGTCAATGAATAGAGACGCGGTCGAAAGCATTGCCGCCAACGCCGGCAGCGCATCCTTCTCGTGAGGGTTATCCGAAAAATACGCATCTCCAAGGATTCGGTAGATCTCTTCCTTCTTCATAGTGTCGGTTTGGGGGCGAAAGACCACCGATTGTCACGCTTCGCTTTGAGGCACCTTGGCCTGCGCCACAAACAGGAGCCGACTGAGAGCCAGCATTTCGGCCATGGTCCAACCAATGACGTCGTCGATATCGGAGGATTCCATGCGGGGGGTTTCAAAGAGGATCGGCTTTTTTCCAATCCGGGCGTTGGTCGCCTCGAAGGAGGACTGATTGAAGATGTAGAGGTTGCTGTTCTCTTCAAACCAGGGTTCGAGATCCTGGGTTCTCAAGAGATTGTTCGGATCGTGGTTCACGGCCGAAGCGTCCGCCCGATAGAACCGGGTCTGGAATCTGTTCACCGTGAACAGGCTATCGTGGGTACCTTCCGCCACCCCCTTCTCAAACGCTTGAACCGCCCCACGGATTGTCTCCGAGCCCAGCAATGGATTGGTCGTGTGGGTCATGAGGTACGCCTTCGCCTCCACGGTGGCGATGTCGTCGGCGAGCACCTTGTTCATGCTCACGAAGTCCCCACAGATCTCAGGCTTGCGATCGCGAATGAGGATTCGGTCGGTGTCGACCAACCCGTGCTGCGCGAGGATGGAGCGTGCGTCGGTGTTGATGACCACCTTCTCGATCTCGGGCAGTTCGAGGAGGGTTTCCAAAATCCAGCGGAAGAGCGGTTTCCCGGCGAAACTACGGAAGTTCTTACCCACCACGCGCGCGGAATGCGCTTTCATGGGGAGCAGGGCGATGATGTTGTGCATGCGGGGCGGAGGACTGAGGACTGAGGACTGAGGACGGAAAGGTGGGGATTGGGTGATGGATTCAGGGTTTGGGGTGCCAGAACTTTTCAGGAGAACGCATCATGGCGCCGAGCATCCTGCCGATCTCCCGGCATTTCATCAGCAACTCGTCGCGTACTGGGTCCGTGATGTATCCGCAACAACTGGAGGTCGTGAGCCAATGTTGGGTCTCGGCCTGTTCACCGTCGGCATCGCTCAGCTTGCTGACAAAATGGGATGGGTAGCGGCGCTTGTGCCAAGCTTCAGCCAGATTCGCGCCCACCGAGCGAGCCGAGCGGCGGATCAGGTCGGTGAGGGAATACATCTCGTGCTTCGGAAACGCCTGGGTGATGGAAAAAATGTCCTGCTGAAGTTCGAGCGCCAACCGGTAGACTCGAAGTTCCCGAAACGACTGTATTTCCTCCCCCATTCGGCCCTCCGTCCTCCGTCCTCCGCCCTCAGTCCCCGTGATCGTGTCGAGGCGAATTCTTTTCGAGGTCGCGGTGGGCGAGGACGCCTTTGAGCTTGCTGACTCCGGCCGCGCAGGTGTGCAGCAGCATTGTGATGTCCAGGCTGTAGGCCTGAAAGAGGTAGCCGTCGTTGGCCCGGGCGATGAGTTCCTCGGTGTTCGGCTGGACCACATGAATCCCGGGCACAACATCCTTTTCCTGGCAAGCCTTCAGGATGTCCTCCCGGGCTTTGAGGTAATCCGGATGGTCGAAGTCCGGCCGTGATGCCCATCGAAGCCGTCAGGTCGTAGGGTCCGATAAAGGCGGCATCGATGCCCGGGACCGAAAGAATTTCGCGGATGTTGCGCACGCCTTCGATGTGCTCAATCTGGACCGCGGTCAGGATTTCCTGGTTGGCTACCTTGAACTCGTCGCCGACCCGAAGACCGAAATTGTTGGCGCGGCAGAACCCGACTCCGCGCCGGCCCTCGGGCGGATACTTCACGGCGCTGACGAGCAGTTCGGCGTCCTCTCGCGTGTTGATGAGCGGACACACCACGCCGCGAGCGCCGGCATCGAGGTAGCGCTTCACCAGGGCGTAGTCCACTCCGTGGAGCCGCACGATCGGGGCGCATTCGGGGTTGCCGGCGGCGATCGCCTGGAAGAGGGACTGGGCCTGCGGGACATCCACGGCGGAGTGTTCGGCATCGACGCAGACAAAGTCGAAGCCGCTGGACGCCATCAGTTCGGCGATGATGGGCGAGCCGGAATTGCACCAAGTGCCGACCGCTGTGCGGCCGGAGCGGAGAGCGGAGCGGAGGTTGCGCATGGGATGGATTGATGGGTTCACGGATGAATGGGAGTGGTTGTGGAGGGGGCGCGGCGGACTGGCCGTCCTTGAACACGCCCGGCTCAGGGATTTCGACGGGATGCCCGGAGTTCGAGCCACTCGGAGGCGAATGTTCTCAGCAGGTCCAATGAGTTCTCCCAACTCTCGTTGACCCGGGTGGAGAATCGGACGAATTGCTTCTCACCGATTCCCCTGCGGTGTTGGGAGACATTCTCGAGGAAATGCCCGGCGGCTATTCGACGCGCGGACCAGAAGCGAAGCTCCCTTCCTTGATCGCCCGCTTCATCTTCGATGGACCAACGAGTGGGTTCGGGGCGGAACGACCCACCCACGAGGGTGCACCAGAGGACCAGTTCCCGGCTGGGATCATGAGGGAGAGCGAAGACGCGGCATTCGAACGGCGCGGCACGATCGCCAAATTTGAGAGTGACGCTTTGCGGTTGGCCTAGGCTTGTGGCTTTCATGCCGACACCGACCCAGCAGATGTCCGGCGTGTGGTGGACAACACTCATCGCCGCCGAACTGTCGGCCCGCCAATCCGCCGAAAAGGTCGTGATCCTAAGTCCGTTCGGGCCCGAAAACGTTCCGTTGAACAGGTTGGTGGTGGCGAGGACGCCCTGCGCGACTTCGCCAACTGGTTCAGCATGGAAAGCCCAGTCCGGGACGCTCGACCGCACTTCGAACCGCAGGTATTCGGCCGATGGGTCGGGTGCCGTCCAGAACCAGGCGCGGGCCGCGAGGACGAGGCCGAAGAAGAGGCCAGGAAGCATCACTAGGATGGGACGGCGGGCGATCATCGGGTTCCGGTGAATCCAGAAGGGCGCGAATCAAGGCTTCGAAATCGGAGGGCGCGGCGATCCATTTAGGGAGGACCAACGGTTCGCGTCGAGGGTTCTCCCGCGATTTCCTCGTTCATACGCTTTTCAGTCCGGGCCACCCACCATGCGAGAAGAGCAATGCCGCCCGCCGTGAAGATCAAGACGCTCCATCCCGCGGTGTCGTGCACGGTGTCGACCGCCTGGATGCCCTTGGAGGCCGCCGTCATGGACAGGAATAGGGAACGGCCGAAGTTTCCCACGATTGCGAGTCCGATGCCGGCAACAAAGAAGAAGACCTTGGCACCGCCACGTTTGAGGGTGAGGTCGGCGATGAACAGGGCCGCCATGATGCTGGATTGCAGGCTTCGAATCCCGCTGCACGCCTCATCCACACCCACCGTCCCGCGCGGAAGATGGATGAGGTTGCCGCTGCGTTGGGCTGGGATCCCGCAGAGGTTGAGCGTCTCGACATTGAGGGTGGTGATGAAGCCTTGAAGTCCGAGCACGACCGGGTTCCAGAGCGATTTCGGGATGGGAACGGCGACAAACAGGAAGAACAGCGGAAAGAGGAACCTTCGGGCGACTTGCCACCCGTGCTGAGCCCATAGGATCGCGGTGATGAAGAAGCAACAGCCGAAGCTTAAGGCGAAGCTGGAAGCGGGCGTGCTGGCGACGGCGTTCTTGTAAAGTTCGGCCAGGAACACCAGGGGAGTTCCCAGGAACGCGAGAAGGAGTGGCCCGCGCACGGATCGCGCGGGTTGGGATGCGGGACAGGCGGGAAGACGTTCCCACGCAAGATACCCGGCCAATGGAACGACGAGCCATCCGTGCTGAAACTCCACCTGGGTCTCCCAGTGGACGCGCAGGTCCCACACCCACCAGACGGCCACGGCCAGCCTGGGGAGATGGTTCAGATGGCGGGCAATGGAATCGACTCCGGGTAGGGGGGTGGATCGGGTGGAAACAGCCGGGAAGGGAGTTCCGTGGGCACATCCCGCCATGCTATCGGATGGACCGGATCGATCCGCCGCCCAGACTCTACGGTCGCAAGTTCACGCGGGCGCCAGGGAGCAACGCCATCATCACCGGAAGATCGATGGTGCCGTCACCTCCAGGACATCGCCCGCCAGAACTCCCTGAATCTGCAGGCTCAGCCAGCGGGCCTTTCTCGTGGGCGGGAACAGGAGAGTTCGGGGTGGCCCCCAGATGGCGGGACCAAAGTCTCCAAGATTCGCCTCCAATCGCGCGAGGCTCCTCTCAAGCGTGATCAGTTCCCCATACCGCCAGGTCTCCCCTTCCCGAGTCGCCATTTCGAGTTGCGCGTGGGGCGATCCGCGACCGCTCACATGCCTGAGGCCCACCTGGAACTTGTCGGTCGGCTTCAATCCAAGCGGGAGCGGAAGGTGAATGGCCACTTCACGGTTCGAACCCCATGGGGACCGCACTTCGATCGTGAAGGAATCCTCGGAAGCCACAAAGGGCTGCCACCCACCCGGTCGCCCTGGCGACCCAGCGATGTCGCGCCAGTCCCAACGGTACCAGGATTGACGGGTGCTCCGAATGGCGATCATTCGGACGGAGCTTTCGTCAACGGAACCATCCATTCCTTCCCATCGTGCGACAAACCGGCCGGGCTCCTCCGGTCCGCGGCCGTCGTCTTCCCCGGGACGGAAGCGGACCCGCATATCGCGTCGAGACATGGCGGGGATTTCGATTTCCCCGCCGCATCCTTCGGCGGACACCAACCAATTCGAGGGCGACATGAGAGTGCAGACACCCCGAAGCGGTTCCTCGGAGAAATTGAAGAACTCGAGGAAGCCCGAGCCGCCCTCGCCGGCCGGAACCTTGAGTACCTGGGCCGGTTTATCGGCCACGACGGGAGCGTCCGTCCGAAACCGAACGACAACCGGCGAAGGTTTCCGCAGGGGTGGCACCGCCTTCAAAGCGTTCCGGGCCGCACGGGTAATCCGCGGAGCCGGTCCCCCGTCTTCGGTCCAGCCAACCCAGCGGCAGTCCGAGAGACCAAATCTCGACGCCGGGGTATGCAGGTGGATATTGGCCTCCGAACTCAGGTGGAACTCGGGCAACTGCCCGGGCGCCAAGGCGACTTCGCCGTCGATTCCAACACCGATCTCCTTCCAATCCCCAGGCCAGATCGGGCGGACTCGAAGGATTTTGTCGAGTGACCCTCTCGACACGACGCCGGGAAGCGCGACCTCCCCGGGGCGGACCGGCGACCACAGGATAGTCCACCAGCGCCCCGTGTCGCGCAGGAGGACGACACCCACTTCCGCCCCGCTAGGCTGATGAATGATCCGATAGACCGGCCGCGTTCCCTGCAAAGCACGGGCGGTTTGAATCGCACTCACCATCGCGGGACGCAACGCTCCATCGGCTGTCGTCAATCCAAGTTCGCTTCGTCCCTCCGCGAAGGGTGTGAGGAGAAAGAGCAAATGCCTGTCCACTCCCCAAGCCCATGATTCGATCATGGTCCGCTCATGGAATGTGGCTTGCGCCGACTGGGCGGATGGATCCTCCGTCATGGTCAGGGGCATTCCAAGATGACCGATCTCCGTGACCCAGACCGGCTTTTCGAATCCCAGCGCGCGGGCGAAGGCACGATGATGGGCCAGAAAGGCCGAATAGTCAGCCGACCACCCGTAAAAGTGGACATTCCATCCATCCGTCCACGAAGCCAGACCGTTGATCGCCAACTCGAGCGCGTAGCGTCCCGGTCGGAAAGCCAGTGACGGCATCAGCACCTGCAAGTCAGGTCGACCCGCCTTGAGGCCCCACCAGGCGGCCTTCAGGGTCGCGGCCATATCGGCGGCGCTGTTTCGGACGAAATAGAAATCCGGTTCGTTCCAGACCTCCCAGACACTTGGAGCTCCTGGAAATTCCGACAGTCCGTCGCGGCACATCCAATAGGTTTGGAATAAATCGTCGGGAAGTGTGTCGGACGATTTGTCCGTATCCGGCACAAGCATCCGGACATCCGCGATGCCGGCGAAGCCGTACGCGGGCACATGCCGCGACGAACTGCGCATCCAGCGAAACCCGGGCTTTCCCGAAAGCGCCGCCAACACATTGGTGACAGGCGAGTCGGACCCGCCGATGCCGCCCCCAAACTCGGTCGCCGTCACCTGGGTGAAGCCGACCAACAGGATCACCCAGCAGAAAATGAGCGGACTTCGCTTCTCAGAGGTCACGACACGATGGATCTGCCCAGCCTTGCATCAACTCAACAACTCGGGCTCTTGCGCGGACCGACGAATTGGACGCCCCGCTCCACCCGGAGCCCCCCGGGAAAGTGCTGCGGCTCACGAAACGAGCCTCAGGGAGACCTTGATCACGAGCTTGGACACGGCGCGGTTGAGACCATCCGCGCATTTTGGCAGGTGCGCGTCGGAGGGAAAAAAGATGGCATAACTACCTGGCACCATCTGGATCCGGGTCAGCGAAGTTCCGAGTTCGTAGAACTGGAGGTCCTTGGATTCATCGAAGTCGCCGGCCGGTTTGAGGGTGGAACCTAGCTGCCAATCGATCATTTCTCCACCTTGGATGCAGTACTGGAGATCGACATAGCGCCGATGGCTTTCGTAGCGGCATTGCTCCCTCGGCAGGGTGTCGTATCCATGGACGTTGACGTAGATGTCTTCGCCCTGGAGCTGCCGGATGCCGGGTTCAGGATCGGCGGGAAGCTTACGGAGCCAATCGAAGGCAAACCGCCACGCCGCGTTGTTCAGGAGGTGGGCGTAGGAATCCGGAGTGGAGATGTGTCCGTGGAGCATGACTGGGGCTGCTATCAGGTCAGGGGTTGAGACGACGATAAGCTTCGGCAAGACCGATGATGTCCCTCTCGCGCGCGCGAAATCTCCGTGCCGGAGTGCCGAAGTAGATCCACCAGGGATCGAGGTCGTGGTTCACCAGGGTATGGGCCCCGGTGGCGGCGCCTTCGCCCAAGGTGACACCCGGCAACAACGTGGTGCCGGCACCCGTTTGGGCGAACCGCCGAAGCGAGACCCGACCGGCCTGATAGCCTGGCTTCCACTCGGGGGTCTTCGGAAAAAACGGATGAATCAGCGAGCGACCCGAAAAATCATCGGACTCCGAAAACACCAGGGTTCGAGGGGATAGCCCGGAGAAATCCTCCATCACGATTCCGCTACCGCCATAGAGAGCGCAGTGCGCCGATACGTGAACGTAGCTCCCGATCTCAATTCCGGAGCCGCCGGTGAGAACACAAAAGTCATCAATGCGCACATGGTCGCCAATCGAAATACGATCCCAGCCATGGATCGAAGCACGGCGACTGATCGAAACGTTCTTGCCGAACACCTTGAGGCCGAGCTCGGCCAGCTCCTGAGGGCTGTAGATCGGCGGACTCACGCTTCTGGGTTCGCTCCGGCTCTCCCTCACCCCGGCCCTCTCCCGGAGGGAGAGGGAGGAGTCGCACCGCTGGGGGGCGAAGGCGGGCGGGGTTTGGGTTCTATAGGGCGATCGGCGTGTGGCTCGAACAGTCGGTCGGTTCGGGAACTTCTCCCAGGGCTGTCCGCATTCCCTCTCCCTCCGGGAGAGGGTTAGGGTGAGGGTGCCCTCGGGGTTTGTTCCCTTCGCCTGCGCTGCGCTCCGGCTCTCCCTCACCCCGGCCCTCTCCCGGAGGGAGAGGGAGTAGTCGCACCGCTTGGGGGGCGAAGGCGGGCGGGATTCGGGTTCTATAGGGCGACCGGCGTGTGGCTCGAACACCCCCCCCCACCCCGGGCCGTGTATAGGCCGGAAGTGGGTGGGGCGCTCTTTCCTGGAGTTCCCTGAAGATTGTGTCCCGTATCGCCTGCTTTTGTCGGAGTATCCTCGAGTTCCAGAATCGGAGCGTTTTGATTCCTGATTTCTCCAGAGTTCGATCGCGTACACGGTCGTTGCTTTGGCCCTCAGGGAATCCGTGCCCTGAACCGTCGAGTTCAATCCCGAGTCGCGCTTCTTCGCAGTAGAAGTCGAGAACGTACCGTCCGACGGGATGCTGTCTTCGAAATTTGTAGGTCGAGAATCGACGATCCCGAAGCCATCGCCACACCAACCTTCGGCCCAAGTGCTTCGGCATCGCGGTCTGCGCTGCGCTCGCGGCTCTCCCTTCTACCCCGGGTGCCGTGGGAGGATGGGTCTCGCCTGCCCCGCGCTGCGCTCCGGCTCTCCCTCACCCCGGCCCTCTCCCGGAGGGAGAGGGGGAATCCGCGCCGCCGAGGCGTTCAAGGCGGTAGGTGCCGTCCAGGATGGGACGCCACCAGGCTTCGTTCGCTAGATACCAGGCGACCGTTTCGCGGAATCCAGTCTCGCGTCGGTGATTGGGCTCCCAACCCAGTTCGTCGCGGATTTTGGTGGCATCGATCGCGTACCTCAGGTCGTGGCCCGGCCGATCGGTGACGAACTGGATGGAATCGGCGTGGTGGCCACCACCTGGCTTCGGCCGAAGTTCGTCGAGGATGCCGCAGAGCATGCGGACGAGATCGATGTTTTTGAGTTCATTGTCGCCACCGATATTGTAGGTCTGTCCAACCCGACCCTTTTCGATGACCGCGAGCAGGGCCCTGGCATGATCCTCGACATGAAGCCAGTCCCGGATGTTCTCGCCCTTTCCGTAGACGGGAATGGGATCTCCGCGAAGCGCCTTGAGAATGACGACGGGAATCAGCTTTTCCGGGAACTGGTACGGTCCGTAGTTGTTGGAACAGTTCGTCACGAGCACGGGCAACCCATAGGTATCCGCCCAGGCCCGTGCCAGATGATCCGAGGCCGCCTTGCTGGCGGAGTAGGGCGAATGGGGGTCGTACGGGGTCGTCTCGGTGAACTTGCCCACCGCCCCGAGCGACCCATAGACCTCGTCGGTGGAAACATGGAGGAACCGAAAAGCGGATTTCCGCTCCGGAGGCAGCGCCGACCAATAAGCGCGGGCCGCCTGCAGAAGCGTGTAGGTGCCGACCACGTTGGTTTGAATGAATGCCCCGGGACCATCAATCGAGCGATCGACGTGGGACTCGGCGGCCAGGTGCATCACCGCTTCCGGCTGAAAATCGGCGAACGCCTTGGCCATGCTGTTGGCGTCGGTGATGTCGGCCTGGATCAACTGATGGGCCGGGTTTCCCTGGAACTCAGCCAGGGAAGCCCTATTTCCGGCATAGGTCAGTCCGTCGACGTTGAGGACGACGTGTTGCTCGCGAACCAGAAGCCTCACGAGGTTCGAACCGATGAATCCGGCACCGCCGGTAACAAGTACCTTCATGGGAAGCATCTATGACTTGGCGATCGCGCGTTGGGGCCGTGAACCGGGGATTGGACTTTGGGGTGTCATTCCTATCGACATCCTCCCTATTCGCGAAGGGTACCAGCGGCCTTCTCGGCAAGGAAATCCTGGTACGTCCGGGCAACGCCCTCGGGCAGGGAAATGAGCGACTTCCAGCCGGTCGCCTGGATCCGGGAGATGTCGAGCCATTTGCGGGGCGTACCGTCCGGCTTGGACGTATCGAAGGTCAGACTCCCTGGAAAACCGGTCACTTCCTTCACCCGTTCCGCCAACTCCCGGATTGTGACGTCGGTGCCGGTGCCCACATTCACCCAGTCCGGCGGATCGGACAATCCAAGCAGATGGACACAAGCCTCGGCGAGATCATCGACATGAAGGAATTCCCGACGGGGCGTTCCGGTACCCCAAAGCGACACTTCCGAAAGGCCATTCTCGCGGGCCTCATGGAATCGGCGCAGCATCGCCGGGAGAACGTGGGAATGGGAGGGATGATAGAAATCACCCGGCCCGTACAGGTTCGTCGGCATGACCGAATGGAACAGGACCCCATGTTGACGCCGGTAGAATTGGCAGAGCTTGAGGCCGGCGATCTTGGCGATCGCGTAGGCTTCGTTGGTCGGCTCCAACGGTCCGGTCAACAGGGAATCCTCCGTGATCGGCTGCGGGGCGAGCTTGGGATAGATGCACGAGCTACCGAGGAAGAGGAGGCGGCCGACGCCGGCTCGGCGGGCGGCGTGGATGCTATGGAGGGCAATGGCCAGATTCTCCTGAAGAAACTCGGCTGGGTACGTGTTGTTCGCGTGGATGCCGCCGACCCGGGCCGCGGCGATGACAACGACCTGCGGACGTTCGCGCCGAAAGAAGGCATCGACGGCGGCACCATCGCAGAGATCGAGATCGCGGCGCGAACGCGTCAAAATGTCGGAGACCCCGTGCCGTTGGAGGCATCGCACGAGGGCCGAGCCGACCATTCCCCGGTGACCGGCGACGAAGACACGTTTGGAACGAAGCTCCATGGCGGGGTCAGGCTTTCAGTCCGTCCGTGGCAACTTTGACGGCCAGTTCCTTTTTCGCGAGTTCCAGGTCGGCCTCGACCATGATCTTCACGAGATCCTTGTAACGAACCTTGGGTTCCCAGCCGAGTTGGCGCTTTGCCTTGGATGGGTCCCCGATCAACAGATCGACTTCGGCGGGACGTTCGTAGCGGGTGTCGTGGTGGACATGAGCTTTCCAATCGAGACCCAGAAGGCCGAAAGCCTCCTCGCAGAACTCCTGAACGCTGTGGGTTTCGTTGGTCGCCACCACATAATCATCGGGCGCGTCCTGCTGCAGCATCAGCCACATCATCTCGACGTATTCCTTGGCATAACCCCAGTCCCGTTTGGCGCTGAGATTGCCCAGGTAGAGACTGTCCTGAAGGCCCATCTTGATGCGGGTGGCGGCCCGCGTGATTTTCCGGGTGACGAATGTCTCGCCCCGCCTCGGAGACTCATGGTTGAAGAGAATCCCGTTGCTGGCGTGCAGCCCGTAGGACTCGCGGAAATTCACGGTGAGCCAGTAGGCGTACACCTTGGCGCAGGCGTAGGGGGAACGCGGCCAGAAGGGAGTGGTCTCGGTCTGTGGAACGGCTTGCACCTTCCCATACATCTCCGACGAACTGGCCTGGTAGAACCGCACTTTCTTCACCAGCCCCGCCTCGCGGATCGCCTCGAGAATCCGAACCGTACCCAGGCCAACGACATCGCCGGTGTACTCGGGGATGTCGTAGGAGACCCGGACATGGCTTTGGGCTCCGAGGTTGTAGACTTCGCTCGGTTCCAGCTCGTAGAGCAGCTTCACCATTTGCACCGAATCCGCCAGATCACCGAAGTGCAGATGGAGCTTGGCTCCACGGTGATGGGGATCCTGGTACAGATGATCGATGCGATCCGTGTTGAAGGTCGACGACCGGCGGATGACGCCGTGGACTTCGTACCCCTTCTCCAAAAGCAATTCGGCCAGATAGGAACCGTCCTGCCCGGTGATGCCGGTGATCAACGCGCGTTTCATGTTTTGAGAAACCAACGGACCGTTTCCCCGAGGGAATCCTCCAACGAGCAGGCACCTTCGAATCCCAGCCATCGCCGAGCCAGCGCCACGTCCGCCCGTGAGTAACGAACATCCCCGGAACGCGGCGGTCCGTATTGAGGCTCCTCGTTGGGAACGCCAGCCATCGAAACGCCGACCCGCCGCCGGAGAGTTCGGTAGAGCTCGTTCAGGCTTGTCTCCACGCCCAGACCCACGTTGTACACCCGGGGTGCTTCGTCGGGCAAATCCACCAGGGCCGCCCTCAGGTTGGCTTCGACGACGTTTCCCACAGGACAGAAATCGCGCGTCGTCCCGCCATCCCCGTGGATCATGACCGGAAGCCCCTTCACCAAGGCGTCAATCCACTTGGGGATGACCGCGGCGTAGGCGCCGGCCGGGTCTTGGCGGGGGCCGCAGACATTGAAGTACCGAAGGCCGATGGCTTGGATTCCATAACATCGTTGAAAGACTTCGGCGTACTCTTCGTCCATCCGTTTCGAGAGGGCGTAGGGGGACAAGGGCGACCCGATCCGATCCTCGCGCGCCGGGAGCTCGTCGCAGTCGCCATAGACGGCGCTGCTCGACGCATAAACGACGCGGCGGACACCGGCGGCGCGGGCCTCATCCAAAACGTGCACAAAGCCCGTGACATTGGCGTCGTGGGTTCCGACCGGCTTTTCCAGGGAGAGGGGCACCGAACCCAACGCCGCCTGATGAAGGACATGCTCGCAGCCCTCGAAGGCTCGGCGGACATCGTCCTTTCGCGTGATGTCTCCTTCATGAATCACGAACCGAGCCCATTGCCCAGCGCTCACCCGGGAGCGGACGTCGTCGAGGTTCGAGCGGCGCCCGAAGCTGAAGTTGTCCAGTCCGACCACCTCTTGCTGATGCTCCAGGAGGGTTTCCAGGAGATGGGAGCCAATGAAGCCAGCGACCCCGGTCACCGCCCAACGGGAAGGTCGGCGAAAGAGAGGACCAAGATCCATCGAAGCGGGAACGGCCTTGGAACTCACGGGCTTGGAGAATCGGGTTTGACGCCGCGTCTTGAAATCGGACGACAGGAACCCTCGGTACGGATCGGATCGGATCGGATCGGGCCGGGCGTCAGGCGGCGGCCACAATACCGGCGACGCTCGTATCGGTCGGGTTCAAGGGTCCGTGACGCGTTGAAACTGGCTCCGATCCCACCGCGCCTCCCCGGCGTCGGATGCCACCGCATCGAAGGCGTCCAATTCCGCGCCAGTGAAGAGCAGACCGCCCAAGCTGGCGCTCCGCTGCGCCAGCCTTGCTTCGAACGCTCCTGGAAGAACCGAGCCGTCATTCCCCTTCAGGATGTCCTCGAGGATGCTCTTGAGGTTGGCCGGCCACCCCTTGGCGTCCGCGTGTCGACCCGCGGAAAGCGCTTCCGGATGGATCGCCATGAAGAAAAAGGCCGTGGTCCGCTTGGCGTCGCCTCCCTCGGCGAAACGCCCCCGCAGCGAGGGCAGGAATCCTCCGATAATCCCGGCGAACAGTTCGTCAATCAGGCCAAGTCCATAGCCTTTGTGGGCACCGAAGGGGAGAAGCGCCGTCGCTTGATTGGGGTCGGATGTCTCGTTTCCCGAACGATCGACGGCGGTCCCGGGCGGCAGTTGCTTTCCTTCCCGCGCGTACTGCTGGACGCGCCCCATGGCGACCGACGACGTGGCGAAGTCCACGAGAACCGGGAACCCCACGAGGTCCGAGGTTGGGAAAGCCCAGGAATGGGGGTTGGTCCCCAGAGTTGGCCGACGTCCTCCATACGGCACGACTTCGGCCAGCATCGCCGTGCAGTTGGTGTAGCCGATGAACCCGCGCCGGGCGGCTTCCAGCACGTAGGCGCCACCCCAGAGGTAGTGCCAAGCCTCGTCCACGCTCACCATGCCGACTCCGTAACGACCGGCGAGCGCCATGGCCTCGTCCATGGCGGCGAACGCGACTCCCGGACCCAGCTTTCGGTGGGCATTCCAGGTTTGTGACGCGGGGAATCGGGTCGGGAGTTTTTCGACGACCGCTCCCGGGACGCAGCCGCCGTGGGGCGTACCGAAGAGATCATCGAGGTGGAGCGCCTTGATGGCGTTGTGGGTTCGGATGCCGTGCCGCGCGGCCTCCTTGCAGAGTCGCACCATGGCATCGACTTCATCCGCGAGGAAACCGCGGCGCCGGAAGGCGGCCCCGACCAGAGCGTCGTGGAGCGCTTCGGGGACGAGATAGTACTCGGCGACAGGCATGGGTTCGATCGAGGGGATGAATCGGGCGTCCTTTAGCGAAGGCACCAGGAACGTCAACTCCCGATGGGAGCCCAACTATCACTCGTCGCGGAAGTATACGCAGAAGTGTCGCCGGAGTGACCCTCACCCGGCCTCCGGCCACCCTCTCCCGTCGGACGGGAGAGGGCCGGGGTGAGGGTGCATCTGCTTTCGCAACGATTGATATCCGAGAAACTCCCGGATTCCCGCGATCACCTCGCTCTTCTGGGCCTGGGTCAATTCCGGGTAAATGGGCAGGCTGAGCACCTCCGAAGCCAAGCGATCGCTGATTGGGAAGGGAAATCGCCCACTGGGCGACTCGGGCGCTTCCATGTCCCGAGCGAAGCATGGTTGGGCGTGAAGCGGCACGGGATAGTAGACTTCCGTCCCGATTCCGAGGGCGAGCAGGTGGGATCTGAGCGCATCACGTCGCCCCGACCCGATCACCCGGACCGTGTACTGGTTCCAGATGTGCTCGTTGTGGGGATAGGCCACGGGGAGAACCAATCTCGCGTCAGTCGGATCCGACGCCTTGTCCGAGAGAGAGCATCCGCACCGGGCCGGGTCCGCAATCCGAACGCCGGGGAGCCCGGATAGCCCAGCTGTGTAGTCCGCGGCATTCCGGCATCTGGCCTCGGTGTATCCCGGGTATTTCGGGATCTTGACCGACAGAAAAGCGGCCTGGAGGGCGTCCATGCGGAAATTCGCCCCGACCACGTGGTGGTAGTACTTCGGTTTGGCCCCGTGGAGCCGGAGAAGGGCCGCTTTTTGGGCCAGATCGTCATCCTCGGTGACCAGCAGGCCCGCATCGCCGAGGGCACCCAGGTTCTTGGACGGAAAGAAGCTGAACGTGCCGAAGGCGCCAAATCCCCCGACATTCCGACCGCGGTATCGCGCGCCGAGGGCCTGGGCGCCGTCCTCGATCACGTGGAGTCCGTGTCGAACCGCCATGTCCATGAGCGGATCCATGTCGGCGGCCTGGCCGAAGAGATGAACCGGCATCAGGACTTTCGTGCGAGGCGTGATGCGCCTTTCGGCGTCGGTCAAATCGAGGTTGAAACAGACTGGACAGACGTCGGCGAACACCGGGGTCGCCCCGATTCGGCTGACACATCCTCCGGTCGCGAAGAACGTGAACGACGGAACGATGACCTCGTCGCCTGGTCCGATCCCCAGGCTCATGAGCGCCAGGAGGATCGCATCGGTTCCGGAGGAGACTCCAAGAGCGTGGCGAACCCCCAGGAGCCGCGCCGCCTCCGCCTCGAACCGATCCAGTTCGGGGCCGAGGATGTAGTGCCCCGACCGCAAGACCCGCTGAAAGGCTTCGGTGAGTTCGCGCTCGAGGGCGAGGTTCTGCCCTTTGAGATCGAGGAGAGGGACGGACATCGACGTATGGGATCCAGATGACGCGGCACACTCCGTGCCGGTCAGTTCGCGGAGCGTCAACTCAGCGCACCTACCTGCCTACCTTCGGAATCGTTGCCTCCAACTCCCGCTCAAAACCCGGACCGCGTGACGGGAACCCGCATCAGCGGACCCATCGAAGCCGGAACACGCAGTTCGTGGCGGTCATCGGCAATTGCACCGAATGCCGCATATCTTCCGTCGTCACCGGCGCCACCTCTCGAACCCACGGCCCGGCCGTCCCGACCGAGGGCGCCGCCTCCAAAACGAACCCGTCATTTGGCGCCGGCCAGGAAAGACGGATGCCGTCGCCACTCATTTCGGCGGTCAGGGTCGGCTCATATGCCAACTTCAGAACGAAACCGTCGCTGACCCCACCGCCATACACCGCCTGGGCGACGTTGGTGCCGCTGACCGGAATGGCGACGGATCGAACGAGTCCCGCGACATAGGTGTTTCCCGCCGTGTCCGAGGTCACACCGTAACCCAGGTCATCGCCCGTCGACCCATGCAGGCTCGTTGTCGGGGAACCATCCGCCGCCAGGCGCACGATCAGAATGTCGGACAGTCCCTGGTTGGTGCTGTAGGGCGAATTCGTGCTCAAGCCCGGCAAGGCCATGGAATAAGTCGCGCCCGTCAAATGCACCCAACCCGCGCCACCCACGTGGATGTCCCAGAAGGAATCATTCGCGGATCCGCCGAAGTAGGAACTCATCTCCAAGGTCCGACCATCGGCGGTCCACCGGGCCAACCAACCGTCCGAACCCCCGGAGTTGGTGGATGAGATGGAGGCGACCACCGGGAGGTTCGTGGAAAACGTCACGCCCGCCATCCAGACTCGCCCGTCGTCACCGACGCCAACCCGGTATCCCTCGTCATCCCCGCCGCCACCCAGGTAGGTGGCGTATTCGATCGCACCGCTCGCGACGCGAATGCCCGTCGCGAAGGCGTCCAACCCGCCCGCGTTGGTTCCCTGCCAACCAGCGACCGCCTGAAAATTGGTCGACCCCGTCAATCCCACCACATGGGCCACGTCACCCGCCGGACTCAGGGCGATCCCCTCCGCCGAATCCAGGCCGGAGCCGCCAATAAATCGGGAACTCAGCAGGCTGGTTCCGTCCGCGCCGAACGCCGCGAAGAACCCGTCCCGCGACCCGCCAAAGGTTCCACCGCGCCGGCACCCACCATCGGCAGATTGGTCGAGGTCGTGCTCCCAACGATGATGGGCGACTGATCCGCCGAAAGAACCACATCCAGGGCCTGATCCTCGCCATCGCCCCCGTAGAGGGTCGACATGACCAGCCCGGAACCGTCCGAGCGCAGTCGAGCCACGAAGGCCTCGAGGGGCTTCCGGTTGGTGTACTCATTGGTGGTTCCACCGAGAACCGACTGATAGGCATTCCTCGTCAGGGGAAAATTCGTCGAAGTGGTGAACCCAACGACGACCGGTTCGCCTCCCGTCCCCAAAGCGAGTGCGATGGCGCCATCCAGGTCCGAACCTCCCAGGTAGGTGAACCACTCGAACGACGCGCCGTCGGGCGGGAGCTTCGCCACAAACGCGTCACCCGCGACGGAAACCAATCCACCCTGGTAGTTCGTTTGGAAGGCGTTCGTGGACACCACCCGCAAGCCCGGGAACTGGACCGACTCCGTCTCGCCGACGACGAATGCGAATCCCGCCTCGTCCACTTGAATGTCCCAGCATTGATCGAATCCATCGCCGCCCAGGAAAGTCGCGTAACTCAGGATGGGGTCGATCACCAGGGTCCGACCGGAATCGTACTCGCCGAGTCGGAAGCCCAGGGATCCATCGGTGTTCAAGGCGTAACCGACCGGAACACCCACGCGGCCCTCCGGCCCATTCTGGTAGGCCTCGGGCCGGCGCTGGACGAGCGTCCCAGACCCGGTCTCCAAGTGCAGGTCGCCCGCGTCGTCGACTCGCCAGGATCGAATCCAATCAAACCGCATCCGCGCCCGCCCAGGATCCGCGCCGGGCGCCACGATGAAATCGAACTCCAATTCGCGGCCCTTCCCGTGGTAGGCGATATCGACTCCAGGGAAGACCTGCGGATACACCACCCGTCCGTGGGAGCGCAGTCCGGTCTTCCAATTCTGGGGATTCGACCCGACCAACCGGTGGATGAGGCCCGGCAATTCCTGTTCCACGCGTGGAGAGACATCAAGCCGGGCTCCGTCGAAACGAATGCCGACGATCGAAAGGTCCTGACCGGCCCCGGGCACGGCTGGGCCGTCGACGGACCCTCGAACCGACTCCCCGGCGTGGCGCCTCCCCTCCAAAGCCTTGGGACGCCGCAGAGACAACAGAACTCCGCCGGGATTGACGAAAACGGAATAACCGGGCCCTCGGGCCGTGAAACCAGCCTCAGCCGGGGCGTCGGCCTCCGCGGGCTCGAAGGCGAGCGGGAGTTGCCATCGAGCACGCTCGGATCGAGGCGGTCCAGCGGTTGCCGGGCGATGGTCTGTCAGACTGGCGGCGGAAGTGAGCAGCGGAAAGGGTTCCCCGGGCGCGAAGGAGCTGCTTTCAGGAATCGCCCAAATCGACGCCCAGGTCGAACCGGCTGCACAAAGCGCCAACGCGACGGTCGCGATCCCGCCCCTGTTACGGGCCTTTCGACCCCTTGCGTTGCTAAGCCTCACAGAAACCATGAGCGGATCACCGGAAAACCGGCCCGGCAGTCTGCTCGGAGCCTTTCCTGGGTGTCAAAGGATTTGCCCCTTCGGAGCCCCCAGGCCTCCGGGGATCCCATCACCCCTTCCACCAACGACTCCGCTCCGGCGCCGACCTTTCCCCCGGGGAAGCCGTCGAGCCCCTCGGTAGCGCCCGCTCCAATAGGTTTCCGAGAGCCGCGAGTACATCACCCCCTTCGAGGAGCTGGCATGCGCGAACCGGTCGCCGCCCACCATCAATCCAACGTGCGCCACGCCCTTCCCCTGAGTGTCGAAAAACACCAGATCCCCGGGGCGCAGGTCTGATCGGCCGACTTCGAAACCCGCCAAAAACTGATCGCGAGTGGTTCGTGGCAAGTCGACACGCGCGACGCGACGGTACACCTGGCACACAAATCCCGAGCAGTCGGCTCCGCTTCGATCGTCGCCTCCCCGTTGGTAGGGGGTGCCAACCCATCGATCGGCTTCGCGCTGCCACGCTTCGGGCGGAACGGGCAACCCGCCCGGGGAATCCGGTCTTCCCGCGCCTCCCCGGCCCCGCGTGTCCGAGGATCGGCACCCGGCGACCAAGATCACGGCCACCAGCGAGCCAGCCACCCAGCCGGCTAGGGTCGAAAACGCGCCAATGTTCCGGGGCAATTTCATATCGAATCGATCTGATCAGCTCTGCTCGGGTCTAGCCTGTTGTCGGTCGTCGCGGAAGTCCACGCAGGCGAGTGGGAGAAGGGGCCCTCACCCGGCCTCCGGCCACCCTCTCCCGCCCAACGGGAGAGGGACGGAGCGACCCTCACCCGGCCTCCGGCCACCCTCTCCCGCCCAACGGGAGAGGGACGGAGCGACCCTGGAAGAGGGACGGAGCACCCTCACCCGGCCTGCGGCCACCCTCTCCCCGTGGAACGGGAGAGGGACGGGGTGAGGGTGCATCTACTTTCGCAATGATTCTTGGCGACCCGTGAGGGCTTCGGCCATCGCACGGGCAAAATAGGTCAGGATCAGATCAGCACCCGCTCGTTTGATCCCGAGCAGGGATTCGTTCCTCGCCGCTTCCAAGTCCAGCCATCCGCGCTCGGCCGCCGCCTGAAGGGCCGCGTATTCCCCGGATACCTGGTATGCGGCGACCGGCAGGCGGGTCGCCAACCGCAAATCCCTGATCACGTCCAGATACGGACCCGCGGGCTTCACCATCAGGATGTCGGCCCCCTCGGTCTCGTCCAATAGCGCATCGTTCAGCGCTTCCCGCGCGTTGGCGGGGTTCAGTTGGTAGGTTCTCTTGTCCAAATAACTCCTCCCGACGCCGGGCCGACTGCCCACCGCGTCCCGAAACGGCCCGTAGAAGGCCGACGCGAACTTCGCCGAATAGGCCAGGATCACGGTATCCGCCAACCCGGCGGAATCGAGCGCTCCGCGGATCGCACCCACGCGACCATCCATCATGTCCGACGGGGCCACCCAATCGCTTCCAGCCCGGGCTTGGACAACCGCCATTTCCGCGAGGATTTCCACGGTCGGGTCGTTGTCCACGTCGCCCGTCACCGGGTTGATCACGCCGTCGTGGCCGTGATCGGTGTACGGATCCAACGCCACGTCGGTGATCACCACCAGGCCTGGCGTCTCCTTCTTCACGGCCCGCACCGCTCGGCAAACAAGATTGTCCGGATTGAGGGCCTCGGTACCCGTTGGATTCTTCAGGGCCTGCGGCGTCACCGGAAAGAGGGCCACAGCCCCAACTCCCAGCGAAAACAGCGCGGCACATTCCGCCACCAAAGCGTCCACCGACCACCGCGCCACTCCGGTCAACGACGACACCTTCTCCCGCGGTTCCGTCCCGGGAGACACAAAAAGCGGCGCGATCAGATCCGCGGCCCGCAGATGGGTCTCCTGAACCATGTCGCGAACGGACTGGGACCGCCGGAGCCGGCGGGGCCGACGATTCAAAGCCCATTCGGGCACATTCCTCCCGCTCATGGGGGCGGAGGCTAGTCCCCGACCTCTCGATTGACCAGCCGGCAGGGGCGGGAGAGAGAGCTCTGACGGAAGGCCCCTTTCATGGCGGTCCGCCCGATCCGCCACGTCGCGGCGCCGAGATCGTCCGGTTCACTCGAAGGTTCGCCGGGGATTGGCCCGCAGGTGATCCTGGATTTCGGCGAGGAATTGGGCTCCATAGGCGCGGAATTTCGTCTCCCCGACGCCGGAGATGGCGTGCATGGCGGAGGGGCTCGCCGGGTACTCCCGCGCCATCGTGCGCAGGGTCACATCGCCGAAGACGATGTACGGCGGCACGCCCTGTTCTTCCGCCAGGCGCCGGCGCAGGACCCGGAGCTTCTCGAACAACAACTCGTCGCAGGTGATCTCGCCCGCCCGCCCCGAACGGACCCGGGGCGCCGCCATGGGCCGGGTCAACGGGATCCGTCGGCGATCCTTCAGGGCCGCGAGCCCCTCGGGCGTGAGTTCAACCGTCGGGAACTGCCCGGATTGCTGCTGAAGGTAGCCCAACCGGATGAGTTCCCGGGCGATCGCGCCCCATTCGTTGCGCGAATGCTCGGTCCCGATGCCGTAGGTGGAGATCTGGTCGTGTCCGTACTGCTTCAGTTTCTCCCCTTCCCCGCCCGTCAGCACCGTGACCACGTGGTTCAGCCCGAAACCGAACCCGCTCCGCTGCCGGACGCGGTAGACGCAGCTCAGAAGCTTCTGCGCCGCCACGGTGCCGTCGTAGGACGAGCGAGGGGACAGGCAGTTGTCGCACGCGCCGCAATTCCCGGCGTCCAGGATCTCTCCGAAATACGCGAGCATCGTCGACCGCCGGCACTGGGCGGACTCGGCGTAGTGAACCATCTGGCGCAATTGGTCCCGCGCCAGCTGCTGCTCGCGGGCATCGGTCTTTTCCTCGATGAAACCGAGTTGTTTCGCGACATCCCCGGGGCTGAAGAGGAGCACGCATTCCCCCGGCAATCCGTCGCGTCCTGCCCGTCCCGTCTCCTGGTAGTAGCCTTCCAGGTTCTTTGGAAGATCGTGGTGGAGGACGAAACGGACGTTCGGCTTGTTGATCCCCATCCCGAACGCGATCGTCGCGCACACGACGCGCGCCTCGTCCCTCAGAAATCGGTCCTGCGCCTTCTCGCGGTCCCCCTTTTCCAGCCCGGCATGGTAGGCGACCGCCGGGACGCCGGCCTCCACGAGACGCGCCGCCAGGGCGTCGGCTCCCGCCCGGCTCGCGCAGTAGACGATCCCCGATTCGCCCTTCCGATCCTTGAGAATCCCCAGCACCTGCCGCGTCGGCTGGGATTTCGGCACCACCCGGTAGACCAGGTTCGGCCGGTTGAAGCTCGCCACGACCACCGCCGGGTCGCGCAAGTTCAGTTGCCCAAGGATGTCGCTTCGCACCCGGTCGGTCGCCGTCGCCGTCAACGCCATGAACGGCACGTTGGGGAACCGTTCCCGCAAGGCGCCGATCTGACGGTATTCCGGCCGGAAATCGTGCCCCCACTCGCTGATGCAGTGGGCCTCATCCACCGCCACGCAGGTCACGCCCCATCGGGCGAGTTCGTCGGGCATGGTTCCCAGGATCAACCGTTCGGGCGCGAGGTAGAGCAACTTGAAGGCGCCTTGGTGCAGTCCCCGCCACCTGGCCCGCCGTTCCCCCTCGTCCAGGGTCGAATTGAGGAAGGTCGCCGCGACTCCGTTCGCCCGTAGCGCGTCCACCTGGTCCTTCATCAGCGCGATCAGGGGCGAGATCACCACCGTGAGTCCCGGCCGGACCAACGCCGGCAATTGGTAGCACAACGACTTCCCGCCGCCGGTCGGCAGCAGGGCGAAAACGTCCCTGCCCGCCAGCGAATCGCGGATGATCGACTCCTGGAAGGGCCGGAAGGTGTCGTAGCCGAACACGTCCTTCAGAACCTGACCCAGGCGGGCGGGTGTGACCTCCACCGGCGCCTGCGCTCGCACCGGAACCGATGCGGTTTCCCGCGTCGGCGCCGCGGGACCCGCCGGTGCCACGCCGGCGGTTTCAAACGAGAACTCCGAATCCGGTTCGGTTTCGTCGTTCATGATGGCACCTCGCTTCGCCCCGGCCGGCCCGAGTCAACCCCAGCCATGACAGGGCTCCGCGCCAACCCCAACCTCGATTGCACCCACCCGGTGAGCGGCTTCTCCACCCACCGATGAAAGACAATCCCCGCGCCAATGCAGGCGAAGGCGAATCCGACGAAGATGACCTCCCCGTTGAACCAGCCTCCCAGGCCGACGCGCATCCCCGCTTTCGACAGGAGGGACAGCAGGGGGTAGTGGATCAGAAAGATCGAGTACGAGGCCGCGCCACAGGCCAGCAAGATACGGGGCACCCGAAACGGTGTCGCGCGCTCCCAGGTGGCCAATCCCATCAGCATGACAGACGCCGCGATCCCGTTGATCAACAGAGCCCAGTCCCCGGGAAACAGCGGGCGCCCTACGAATTCCATCCCGTGCGCCGCCAGCAGATACGCCGCTCCCGCGAAGAAACATTCGCGCGGTCGTCGCACCCACCCCCGAAGGACCGCCTGGGCGGCCACAGCACCCAGCAGGAGATCGAGAAACAGGGTCTGCAATAGGAAACTCCACGGGAACGCCAACTGGGTCCGAAGGGCGAGCGCCACGAAAACGGCGCCCTGCCAGACGGCAAACACGGCAAACCCGACCCGTCGACGCCAGATACCCAGAGCCGCCACAAGGTAGAAGGCCACCATGGCCTGCAGGGTCCACGCCACGGTCAGGTAGGAAGCGCCGGGTTCCGGCAGAAGAAGGAAGGAGCCCACCACCTTCCCGAATTCCACGGGCCCGGGTCCGGAGGAGGCGTTCAGGCGCCCCAGGTAGGCGGTCAGCACCAGAACCAGCACGACCCAGTAGGTCGGGTAGATCCTGGCGAACCGGCCCAGCAGATAGGGGCGCAACCGTTCCGGTCGCCCCATGTCCCGGCCATGCACCCAACTCACCATGAAGCCGCTCATCGCGAAGAAGAACGGCATCCGCACGGCGCCCGACCCGAAGAACCCTCCGAACGGTTGATCCGCGAAGTAGACCGGGCTCTGAACCACCGAATTGCAGTGGTAGAGCATCACCAGGACCGAGGCGATCCCCCGGGCGGCGTCGATGGCGGTCAGGCGTTTCATGTCCCGCGCGGCGGGACGACCATTTATCCTGGAAACGGCAGTTTCAACCACGGAACGGACGGAACACACGGAAGGGGAGGGATTTGGAGAGGCGGTGGGTATCCTCCGGAGGATTGCCAAGACTCCCTCTGCAACCCACTCTCATTCCGCGCTTTCCGCTTCTACCGTGGTCGTTGCCGCCGTTTTTAGGTTTGAGGGCCGCCCTCTCTGCACAAGCGGCCCATCTCATTCCTCTTGCTCGCTTCCGTGTGTTCGGTGGGCTCCGTGGTTGTCCTCGGCGAGGAACCGTCACTTCCCGCGGGCCATGCGCACCACTTCCGTCAGGTTCAATCCGCGGCTCCGTTCGCGGATCTGGGGCAGGTACTGGCTTTGCAAGCCCTGGGCCTGGCCGAGCAACGACTGGAAACTCTCACGCATCTGCGCGCCGCTCAGGCTCCGCCCGCCCGCGTAGTAGCGCCGCGCCAATTGCCCGAGGGCATAGGTCGTGGCGAAGGACATGGCCGTCCCCGTGAAGGCACCGGCGAGTCCCCGGCCCAACCGACCGGCGACGGTTCCCAGGAGGCCCTTCATCAGCTTGGTCGCGTACCCTTCGAGGACCTGGGAAGTCATCCCGATACCCGCCGTGGCCAGGAATTCCCCGATGTGCCCGCGATCCAATTCAACGCCGAATTTCCGACCCACCCGGTACACGAGGCGCATTTGCAGCGGGATGATCGCCATCGTCGCCAAGGAACCTGGGAGCAGTTCCAGAGCACCCGCGAGGATCGCGTGGTTCAGGATGGTGGAATCCAGTTCCGGATCGGCCGCCACCAGGGCCGGGGGAAGCTGTGAACCGCTCGTCGGCGCGGGTTTTCCGAGGACCGGAGGAACCGCGGCCGCGACCAACTCATCGGCCTGTTGATGCATCGCCGCCACTTCGCCGGTCGCCAGACCCAGCGCATCCCGGAGTCGCCCCATGAACTCCTTCTCGTGGTCGTTCAGCAACTTGTCGGCCTCGCAGACCCCCAAGGCCATCTCGTACGCGAGCACCTTCTGTTCGGGCGCCCCGAGTCCGGCGGTGAACTGTTCGAGGGTGACCTGCTTCAGGAGGACTTCGCGGTACAGGCTCAACGCGTTCAGTCCCGGATTCTTGAAGCCTTCGACGATCTCCCGGACGCGGTCCCGCTCGACGTCGTTCTTGGTTCCGTCCGCGAAGGCCGCCATCAGGCAGATTCCCAGCAAGCTCCGTTGTTCGGCGTCGGTCATGGATGGAGCCTACTACCCCGCCTCCCGGACGCCAGTTGCGAGGGAGTTGTCCAAATTTGGACAATTGCACCCTTGCCGGGAAGCCTCCGGACAGGTTCCCTAGCCGGCTTATGCTCCGTGCCGGCATCGTCGGACTCCCGAACGTCGGAAAGTCCACCCTGTTCAACGCCGTGACCCGCACCCGAAAGGCGGAGGCGGCCAACTACCCGTTTTGCACCATCGACCCCAACATCGGCGTCGTCACCGTCCCGGATGACCGCCTCGCGCCGCTCTCGAAGATCTCGAAGACCAGCGTGATCATCCCCGCCGCGATCGAGTTCGTCGACATCGCCGGCCTCGTGAAGGGCGCCTCCCAGGGGGAAGGCCTGGGGAACAAGTTCCTCAGCCACATCCGGGAAGTGGACGCCATCATCCAGGTGGTCCGCTGCTTCGAGGATCCCGACATCCACCACGTCGCCGGCGCCATCGACCCGATCCGCGACATCGAAACGATCAATACCGAGCTGATCCTCGCGGATCTCGACACGATCCGCCGCCGCCGGGAACGCCTGGCGAAGGACGTCAAACGCGGCGAGAAGGCCGCGGTCGCCGAGGATGTCGTTCTCGCCCGGATCGAACCGCACCTCGACGCGGGCAAACTGGCGCTGACGTGCGACCTGACGCCGGAGGACAAGCTCGTTTCCCGCGGCTTCTGCCTGCTCACCGACAAGCCCACCATCTTCGCCGCGAACGTCCGGGAATCGGACCTCGCCACCGCCGACACCAACCCGCACGTCGCCAAGGTCCGACACTACGCCGAAACCCACATCGGCTCCGAGACCACTGTGATCAGCGCCCAGATCGAGAGCGACCTCACGGATCTCGCGCCCGAGGAGGCCCGTGAATTCCTCGCCGAACTCGGAGTGAAGGAATCCGGGGTCGGCCAGTTGATCCGGGCGACCTATCACCTGCTGGGGTTGCGAACCTATTTCACGGCGGGCGAAAAGGAGGTCCGCGCCTGGACCATCCACGCCGGCGACACCGCGCCGAAGGCGGCGGGCGTCATCCATTCCGACTTCGAACGGGGTTTCATCAAGGCCGAGACCGTGGCGTACGCCGACCTGATGCAGTGCGGATCCATCGCCGCCGCTCGCGAAAAGGGGCTCTACCGAATGGAAGGCAAGGAGTACGTCGTCAAGGACGGCGACGTGCTCCTGTTCAAGTTCAACGTCTGACGCGGGCGGCCGTCTACGCGCCGACCGCTTTGCGGACGGCGGCGGCCACGCGCGTCTGCTGTTCCTCCGTGATCTCCGGAAAGATCGGGAGCGACAGGATCCGGCCGGCCAGAGCCTCCGAAACCGGGAAGCTCCCGGGGCCCTTGCCCAGATCGGCGAAGGCGGGATGAAGGTGGATCGGGGTCGGATAGTGGACGCCGTGCGCGGCGCCGGCCTCGTCCAACGCCTTCTGCACGGCGGCGCGGTCGTCGACCTGGATCACGTAGAGATGCCAGACCGGCGTGGACCACGGAGCGGCCTCGGGCAGACCGACCGGCGCGCCTTGGAGCAGGGAATGATACCGGGCGGCGGCCTCGCGGCGCTGGACGCTCCAGGTGTCGAGATGCGGCAGTTTCACCCGGAGAACCGCCGCCTGCATCGTGTCGAGTCGGCTGTTGATCCCCTTGATCGGGTGCACGTTTTTGGGGTGCTGCCCGTAGTTCCGGAAAACCCGGATCCTCTCGGCGACCTCCGGTCGGCTCGTCGTGATGCCGCCGCCGTCGCCGTAGGCGCCCAGGTTTTTCCCGGGATAGAAGCTGAAGGAAGCCGCGTCCCCGAGGCTTCCGCACCGGCGCCCCTTGTACTCCGCCCCGTGGGCCTGCGCGGCGTCCTCGACCACCACGAGGCCGTGCTTCTTCGCCAACTCCGTCAACGGATCCATGTCCGCCGGCTGCCCATACAGGTGGACCGGGAGGATGGCCTTGGTGCGGGGCGTCACCGCCTTGGCCGCCGCCGCCGGGTCGATCGTGTAGTAGCGGGGATCGACATCGACGAGGACGGGCGTGGCGCCCGCCTGCCAGATGCCCAGGACGCTCGCGATGAAGGTGTGGGAGGGCACGAGAACCTCGTCGCCGGGGCCGATGTCCAGCGCCCGCAGCGCCACCTGGATCGCATTGCCGCCGTCGGCGACACCCATGCAGTGGCTGGTCCCGCAATACGTGGCGAACTCGCGTTCGAACTGGGTGAGATCATCGCCGAGCACGAAGTCGCCGCGCGCCATCACGCGCTGAACGGCGGCGTCCATCTCGGACTTGAGGTTCTGATACTGCGTCTGGATGTCGACGAATGGGATCTTTCCGGCTTGGGTGCTCATGTCGGCTGGGTGATTTCGGTGCTGAACGAAATGGGGGTGGGAGCGCGACATGGAGCGACCGCCTCGCGCCACGCGCGATGCGACCTCCAGATTGATTCGGCCTCCTTCCCGATTCCGCGGAGGGCTTCCATGCGGGAATGGGAACAGCCGGGTCAAGTCCCAACACAGGCGCGACCACCCATCGGGCGCGCGCCATGTGCCGGAATCCGCGCGGCTACTCCGGTGAATCGGCATCTCCCGCCGACACCTTGAGCCTCCTTTCCAACCGAACGCCTCAGACCTTCTCGGGCACCACGAACGGCTTCCGATAGTCCCGGGTCAGCAGTTTGTCGGCGTCGTTGTTGCGGACGAAACGTTCGGTCGCCGGATCCATGGTCAGACCGACGCCGAGCGTCAATTTGTCCATGTCCAGGTCCACCTCGTTCTTCTTCAGGTGTTCGACCATCCGATCGTAGGACTCTTGCAGACCCTTTTGGTCCTTGAGCCGTTCGCGCGCCTCGCCGGGCGCCGACTTCCGGCCAAGCCGATAGGAGATGTTCCCCGTGTGACAGAGCGCGCTCGAGAGATGGCCTTCGAGGATGTCCGCGTTCAGGTCCTCGACCTGCCGACTGCGGACGGCGCCGATGAAGTTCTCGTAGTGATCCTTCGAACCCTCGAACCGCCGGATCTCCTTGCCGGACTTGTCGTGGACGATCGCGATCTGGTAGTTGGGCACCAGGACGTATCCGCCCTCGCAATGGATGACGACGCCGACCCCCGCGCCCATGAACTTGTCCATTCCCTTGCCCCAACCCTCGGTCTGGGCCGCCTTGTTCGCCGGCAGACCCCGGACCTCGAAGATCAGCGGGGCCTTCTCATAGCCGTGCCAGATGACCTGCGTGTTGGGGGTGTTGCCGTCGTCGACATAGCCCAACCGACCGCCGGCGCTGATCACCTTCGGGGACAGTTCCATCTCCCCGAGGAACCAGCGCGCGATGTCCATCTGGTGGATGCCCTGGTTGCCCAAGTCGCCGCAGCCCGTCTCGAAATCCCAGTGCCAATCGTAGTGAAGGTTCTTGCGGGTCAACGGGGACATCGGGGCCGGACCGCACCAGAGGTTGTAATCGATCCCTTCCGGGATCGGCTGGGGACCGTCCACCTTGCCGATGCTGGCGCGCGGCTTGTAACAGAGTCCGCGGGCGATCTCGATCTTGCCGAGGTTGCCGGCCTTCACCCAGGCGGCCGCTTCCTTGATCCCCTGGCTGGAACGGCTCTGGGTCCCCGTCTGGACCATGCGCCGGTACTTGCGCGCCGCTTCCACCGCCTTCCGCCCCTCCCACACGTTGTGGGACACCGGCTTCTCGACGTAGACGTCCTTGTTCGCCTGGCACGCCCAGATCGTGATCAGCGCGTGCCAATGATTCGGCGTCGCGGTCGCGACAATGTCGATGTCGCCGTCCTCCATGACCTCGCGCACGTCCCGGTAACCCTTCACGTTCTCGCTGGTCTGCTCCTTCAGCTTCGCGACAGCGCCGTCCAGCACGTTCTGGTCGACGTCGCATAGCGCCACCACCTTGACGCCGGGGATTCGGGAAAAGCCCTTGATGTGATCACCGCCACGCCCCTTGAAACCGACGACGGCGACGCGGAGGGTGTCGTTGGCTCCCTGGACGCGGTTCCAGGATGCGGCCGGAAAACCTAGGGCCGCCGAGGCGACCGCCGCGGATTTGAGAAATGAACGACGAGAGGTATGCGCATTCATGATGATCTGGAGGGATGGATTGAGTGTGGAGCTGCGCTGGGGTGAACGGGAACAGATTCCCTGTCCGTCCAGCCGGAGACAATTCCTTTCTGCCGGTCGACGTTCCGCCTAGTTCCCGAATTCGCGACCCACACCCTCGAGCGTCGCCACCGAGGGTTCGCCCGAGGCCAGCAGGAACCGGTAGCGAAAGGTCACCGCGTCCCCGGATTTCACCACCAGGTTTCCGGTCCCGGCCGGCTTCTTCTCGAAATCGTGGACGCCGAATGGATTGGCCGCGAAGAGGCCGTAGTCCCGCACATGCCACCAGGTCGGATACCGCGGATTCGACGGATGATCGAAAATGACGACGGACATGGGCTTGCCATCCACCGGCCCGGTGTACGCCGTCCAGGCCGCCCGCTTGCCCCACGTCGCGCCGTCTTTCACCCCGGTGTTCTGGAGGATCCGCCCCGCCGGCTTGCCCGCGTAATGCTTGTTCGGCTTGAGCCTCATGCTCTCCGCCAACCGCACCGCCATCGTCCCTTCCTTCGTGTCGCCGAAGGTCAGGTCGACGCCCTCCGACGCCTTCAGCTTGATCTCATACTCGAACACCCGGCCCAGCGGACTGCGCCGCGCCCGGAGCGTGGTCTCGTCGGTGAGCAAGGCCTTGCCCTCGGAGGTCACCCACTTGTTCGCCGTCCGCACCCAGCCCGACTCGGGACCGCTTTTCACCTCGAGGATCCCGGTCTGGACCACTCGTCCTTTGTTGGGTCCTTCCGCCCAAAAATCGACCCCGTTGACATCCCCATGGGTGAACCAAAGGGAGCGATGATGAGGATGATCCAGGTCTTCGTCCCCGGCGTCCGCCCGCATGGGGTAGTTGCGTGTCAGCGGCACGGCACCCGGTCCGTGCAGGGGGTAGAAGTAGGGCTTCGGGGTCCCTTCGAAGCGAAGTTCCGTCAGCAAATGGCCGTCGACCGTGATCGTCACCCGGTCCTTGCCTTCCGTGACATGAACCCCGGGCTCGATCACCGCCACCGAGGGCAGCGACACCAGCCAACCCAACACCGTCGTCATCACCCAACCAACGGGCCGTGTGGAAAATGAAAATCGGGACATCGCCCCAAAGCTAGGGCGATGTCCCGTGTTCAAGCAATTCGGTTCTGTCGGCCGTGTCCCTTGTCGCGCTGGCTTTCAGCCGGCTCCGATTGCCGACTGGAAAGTCGGCGGTACAGCCGGCATCGGTCCTCGGCCGGCTCCCATGTACCGCCGGCTTTCAGCCGCCGCTGGAGATTGGCCGTTTTTGGGAACAAAAAATCGGGAGCCTTGGGGTTTGGCGTCAGTCACTTCGCGGTGGGAATCGCCCATCCCTTGGCACCTCCGCGTCCCCGAACCAAGGTCCGTAGGACCGGCCTGTTTATAGGACGTGTCCAGGAAGGGATCTCAAGCCCCAGAGGGGCGGCCCTTCGGCGCAACTCATTCGACCTGGATCCCCGGCGACGCTGCCCCCCCCACCCTCCCTCGGGGCGTTCGTCGTCGAGGAAGGGCGAGTTTCATCCTTTCGGGATCAATAGCCCCCGGCACCGGTTCTCCTGGTCAGCAAAACGGCCAATCTCCAAGGTCCTCCCGACCTATGATTGGAGACCGCGACGTTTCGGCAACGGGAGCGGCGGCTTACCAGCCGCCGCAGTGAATCACTCCCACCCGAGGCACCGGGTTCCATGGTTCGCCAAGGCTGGCCAAATTCCCGAGGGCGGCTGTAAGCCGCCTCTCCCACGCGTGCCGCCGGCTCCGGCCGCCGACTGGAAAGTCGGTGGTACAGCCCAGGTTACCGGCTCATCGGCCGCAGTCGGTAATAACGCTGCCCAGACCGGAAGGCCGCCTCATCCGTCACTTCCACGTCGCCACCGGTGTGAACCGCCACTCCGAGATCCGTCCAATGCTCGAGATCGTCGGACCCTTCCACCACCAGCACCTGGTCCGGCGCGGCTTCGACACCCAGTCGCACTTTGCCGTTCTCCTCCCGGTGGGAACCGAGGATGCGCGGAATCGTTGATGCGTCGCCGGCCGCGATCCATCCGACTCCCCGGATCACGATCTCGTTCCCGTCGAACGAGATGATCCCCTTCCAGACCGACGTGCCCGCCACCCCGGACGGCGGAGTCGCCAGGAACGTCAGCACCCGGACGGAATCCCCAAAGAACAGGCCCCACCGGATCTTTCCGGTCGCGGGATCAAAGACTCCCTCATCGCTGACCTGCGACACCTGCCAACCGGCCGGCACGGTCTCTTCGACGGCGACCGCGGTCGTTCCCAGCGGCGGTTGGATATGAATCTCCACCCGGCCGCTCATCCCCGGTTTCTGGATGGTTTCCGCGTGGCGCTCCGCCACGCCGCCCGGCACATCCACCACGGCCAGGCCTCGGGATCCGCCCGCCAGAGCGCGTCCCGAGGACGAGGACGGAGTCGACGCCGGAATCCAGCACGCCGGTGGCGCCCCGGCCAACGGATCGAACCTGTAGGCTTCGCCCGACTTCCAGATCAACCCGGCTCGGGCGACGTACGGCGCCGGAATCGTGCCGCCATCGGTTCCCCAGGCTTGTCCGCGCTTCCACGCCGCCGCGTAGGCCGTCAATTCGTCGGCCCCGATCACCTTGTCAGCCGGCTTCACGTCCGCCGGATGCTGCTCGGAAGCCGTGCCCACCGTCGTGTCACCCACCACCGGCAGCGATTGGCCATCGAGCGACGACCGCCCCTCGAAGGTCTGAATCCCGGTCGCGCCCGCCGGGGCCAGGACCCTGTAGGTCAACCGGCGTTCACCTGTGTCGGTGAACGGACCGAACTTCACCTTGCCGGTCGTCGCATCGAACAGGCCGTCATCCGAGATCTCCGACACGACCCATCCGGCCGGGGGCTTGTCTTCCACAAGCCAAGCCGAACCGCCCCGGGGCGGTTGCGAAAGCAAGGCGACGTCGAGAAGCGCCCCCGGAAGGTAGGCGGGAGGCAGATCCCGCCGAACAAAAGCGATCTCTTCGACGGCCCGGACGACCACCGTCACGACCGGCGACGCGGCGTCCGCGCCCGAGTCGTCCAACGCCCGCGCCGACAGCTTGTGCAGCCCGACCTGGGGATCCTTCCAGTCGAATGCCAACGCGCCTTCCTTCGAACTCGCCAACACCCGACCGTCCGCGAGGATGTCCAGTCGCTCGATCTTTCCATCCGCATCGGATACCTCCGCCCGGATCGAAATCACATCGCCCTCCATGAAAGACGTCCCGCTCCTCGGCGCGACGATCCTGGCCACCGGCTGCTGGTTCCGGGTTTCGTCCCCGTCGTGGACCACCACCACGGCGGACTCCCTCGGACCGATCCGGTAACACTGGGGCGGCGGCGGGAAGATCGCCGGACAAACCGGCGGAAGCACCGTCAGTTGGACGCGTTCCTCGCCTTCCTTCGCCTTGTCCGCGAGAGGCACCACGGCGATCCGCACCGATTCCGTTCCGGCCGGGAGCTCGATCCTTCCCGGAAGACGTTCGTAGTCGACCCCGTTGATCGCGCCGCCATCGACCCGGTACGCCACCGGAACCGCCACGTTCTTGGGTCCCGCCACGCGCCGGATCACGAAGATCCCGACATCCGCGGGCGACCCGCCGTTCGGCTCCATCGCCTTCGGATCGGTGGCTTCCACCTCGAGGACAACCACGTCGACCTCGGCTCCAACCACCACCGGAACGCCTTGGGAAACGACCTCCTGCCCGTCCGCTGTCTTGCCCCGGGCCGTCAGGAGATGTTCACCCGCCTTGGGCGCCTTCCATTCAAGCTGATGCTCGATCGGCGTGCCGGGGTCCGGTTCGCGAACGAAGACGATCTCGGAAACACCGATCGACTCGCGGCCGGAGAAGAATTCGACCCGGGTGATGGCTCCACTGGGATCGACGGCGACGGCGTGAATCGGAATCGTGACCCCCGCCGGGAAGCGCTCGCCGGATTGCGGTTTGCGAATCCCGATCGACGCCTTGGTGGCCACATCGGCGTCGTGGATGACCACCTTCGCGCGGGCGTGCTCGGCATCGATCAGGTACTTCGGGAGGGGCAGAAATGCGCTCGACGCCAGGGGATCCAACTCGATCGGAGGATGCACGATCTCGGCGACGACGGTTTCCTCGCCTTCCACCAGGTCGTCATCCAGCGCGATGACATCCAGTTCGACCGCCTCCCTGCCCGCGGGAATCGTCACGGAATTCGGCAGCTTGGTGTAGTCCAGCTCGGGAGTCGCCGTCCCGCCGTAGAGGACCAGCACGTCCAAGGACGCGGCCACGGACCCTGTCCGCTGGACCAGGATCTGCGCGGGTGCGATGCGCGCCTCGGGGCGGGGCTCGCTGGTGGCTTCGCGGGTCACCTTGACACTGACCTTCGGCAATCCCGGGGACCCAGCGTCCTGGGCCCGGCTTCCGAAAGGGGCCGCGATTCCGGCCAGGATCAACCATCCCGCCGCCAACCGGCGACGACCCAGGGAGAGGAGGCGTGTGTTCATGATTCGAAATCGAGGAAGGTACAACATGGCAACGATGGCATCGGGTTGGGTTAAGCCGCCCCTCGTCGCGTTGGGCAAAAAGACACCCCACCCGTCGAGGGGTGGGTCCGCGGAGGCTCGCACCGACTCTGATTTTCGTCAAATCAGCCCAAAACCTGAGCCTGATACTGCGTGGCGGTCAGGAGGCTGTCGGCTTCCTCGGGTGCCGACAGCCGGAGTTTGAGGAACCAGCCTTCCCCGTAAGGCGACGTGTTCACCCAACCGGGATTCCCGGGCAACCCGGCGTTGACTTCGACCACTTCACCGCTGAGCGGGGAATAGATGTCGCTGGCGGTCTTCACCGACTCGACCACGGCGCAGGCCTCCCCGGCCTTCACCTGGCGCCCCACCGCGGGCAGTTCCACGAAAACCACATCCGTCAGTTCCTGCTGCGCGTGATCCGAGATCCCGATCACCGCCATTCCGTCGGTCAGGCGGACCCACTCATGCGATTTGGCGTAACGCAGATCACTCGGGATGTTCGACATGCCGGGATTTCACGCCCGCCGGGGCCGGCCGGTCAAATTGGAACTGGGCTTGAACCTGAAAACAGCGGTTTCAACCACCGAAATAACGGAACACACCGAAGGGGAGGGTTTTGGAGAAGCGGTGGGTATCCTCTGGAAGGTGATCAGCACTCCCTCCGCAACCCATTCTCATTCCGTGCTTTCCGTTTGTTCCGTGGTTGTTGCCGCCGTTTTTAGATTGAAGCGGCCGCGGCGGCCGGGCGGCGATAGAGCGGCTTTTTCACCACGTCCGCCGGATACCGCCGGCCTCGGACTTCGATCATCAGCCGGGTACCTGGCTTCGAGAATTCAATCGGCACATAGGCCAACCCGATCCCGATTCCCAGCGAAGGACTCAGCGTCCCGCTGGTCGTGTGTCCCAGCGGAACACCCTCCTCGTCGTTCGGCCAGACCGCGTAGTGCCCGCGCAAGGGAGGTGATCCAGCCTCCGCCATCCGAAAAGCGATCAGCTTGCGCTTCGCCCCGGTCGCCCGCTGCCCCACCAGCATCTCCCGCCCGCAGAAGTCGGGTTTGTCCCACCCCACGAACACCTCCAGACCCGCCTCCACCGGCGTCGTGTCCTCCGTCAATTCGTGACCGTACAGGGGGAAACACATCTCCGTTCGCAGCGTGTCCCGCGCCCCCAAACCACACGGCTTCAACCCGCACGGCGCCCCCACTTCCATCAACCGATCCCAGACCTCACCCACCACCTCGTTCGGCGCCACGATCTCGAATCCGTCCTCGCCCGTGTACCCCGTCCGCGCGAACCAAACGGGTGTTCCTTTCCACCCGTACGACGCGATCGAATTCCTCGTGAGCGCGGAGGGTTGAGGCGCCGGCGATTCCCCCAGCGCGAAGGGCCCGGGAAACACGGCATCGATGAATTCCACCACCCTCGGCCCCTGCACCGCCACCGCGCCCAATCGGTCCGAAGCGTCGTCCATCTCCACGTCGTCGCGCCCCGGAAAATCAGCGAGCCGCCCCCCGATCCATTCCACATCCACAGCCAACCGCGACGCATTGAGAATCAGGAGGTATTCCCGCGAACCGATCCGATACGCCAGGAGATCGTCGATCACGCCCCCGGCTCGGTTGCAGAGCAGGGTGTATTGCCCCCGCCCCACCTCGAGTTTACGGAGGTCGTTCGTCAATACCCCGTTGAGGAAGTCCTCCGCGGCGGCTCCGCGAAAGAACACCTCCCCCATGTGCGAAATGTCGAAGACACCCGCCGCCGACCGCACCGTCTTGTGTTCGTCCAGAATGCCCGTGTACTGGACGGGCATCTCCCATCCGCCAAATTCCATCAGCCGGGCCCCCGAACGTCGGTGGGCCTCGAACAACGGCGTGCGTTTCAACATGCTGTTCAGTTCGCCGGTTTCGGCTTGAGGAAGTCGCCCACCGCCTTGGTCGCCTTATCGACACCCTCGGAACTGAGGGCCGCCTGGGCCTGGGCTTTCAGGTCGTCGATCATCTTCTGCTGTTCGGGTGTCAGCTTCAGATTCGCCAGGGCCGCCTTCGCCTTTTGCAGCGCCTCCGCGCCCTTTCCTTCGTCGATCAGTTTTTTCACTTCCGCCACCATCTCCGTGAACTTCGCCTGCGCGGCGGCCCCGGCATCCGCCACCGCGGCCTGCACGACCTTCGCCGCCTCTTCCAGTTGCGGTTTCGCCGATTCCACCGCCCTGGCCACTTCCTGACTGGCCGCCTTCGTGGTCTCCACAGCCGTCTTCGCGGCGTCATCCACCGCAGCCTTCACCGATTCCGCCGCCGTGCCCGCCCCCGGTGCCGCCGACCCGGATTCGGATCCCGAACCGGACGCCGACCCTCCCGAATTGTCGCCGCAACCGGTCCAGATCACTCCCGCGCCCACAACCGCCAATGCCGTCTTCAATGCTTTTTTCATGGGATTCCCTTTCGATGGTGCTCTTTGACTTCGTCTAGGATGCGCAGGTTTTCCCCGTTCTGCAAAGGGCCTCGCCGCGGCCCGGCTTCACACCCCTCCTCGGTCCGGCGTCCGGTTTCATCGGGGCACTTCCGTTCCGAGGACGCTTTCCGATTTCCTGACAGGCACTTAACGTCTTCCGCCATGGCGCAGCGTCTCTTCCTCCTCGACGGCATGGCCCTCGTTTACCGGGCGCACTTCGCCTTCGCCCACCGTCCGATCCGGACCTCCTCCGGCTTCAACACCTCCGCGCTTTTCGGCTTCACGTCCACCCTCCTCGATATCCTTCAAACGGGCGAACCCACCCACCTCGCCGTCGCCCTCGACACCCCGGCGCCCACCGCCCGGCACATCGCGTACCCCGAATACAAAGCGCAACGCGAGGCCATGCCCGAGGAACTCTCCGCCGCCCTCCCCCATCTCCACAGGTGGCTCGACGCCCTCAACATCCCCGTTCTCCTGCGCGACGGCTATGAAGCCGACGACATCATCGGAACTCTCGTGAAACGCGCCGAATCCGCCGGCTTCGACTCGTTCATGGTCACGTCCGACAAGGACTTCGGCCAACTCGTCTCCGACCGGACCGTGCTCTGGAAGCCCGGCAAACAGGGCGCCGATTCCGAAATCCTCAAGCCGGCCGACGTCCGCGCCCGCTGGAACATCGCCCGCGTCGACCAGGTCATCGACATGCTCGGACTCATGGGCGACGCCGCCGACAACATCCCCGGCGTCCCCGGTGTCGGCGAAAAAACGGCCGCCAAATTGCTCGGCCAATTCGACACTCTGGAAGGCGTCCTTGCTTCCGCTTCCCAGGTGAAAGGCAAACTCGGCGAATCCCTCCGCGCCCACGCCGATCTCGCCCGCCTCTGCCGCCAGCTCGCGACCATCGACACCGAGGTCCCCATCCAGGTCGACCTCGAAGACCTCGCCCTCCGGCCACGCGACGACGAAGCCGTTCAGAAGCTCTGCGTCGAATTCGAGTTCAACGCCCTCGGACGCCGCCTGTTCGGCGATTCCTTCAAGGCTGGCCGAGGATTCCAGCCGACTCCCGGGTCGCCTCCGCCTTCCCGAAAATCCACCCCGAAAGACTCCAACCAGGGGGACCTCTTCGCCGTCGCGGATTCGCCCCCCACCCCCCGGACCGACAGCAGCCCCGCCCCCGACGCTCCCGCGCCGTCCGAGGTCCCCGCCCTGAAACGGATCACCGACGTTCCCCACAGGTACGAAGTGCCGGACACGAAGGACGCCCGGCGCCGTCTCGCGCGGGATCTCGCCCGGGGCGAAGCCTTCTGTTTCGACACGGAAACGGACGGCCTAGATCCCCGCGTCGCCCGCCTCCTCGGCATCGCGTTCAGCAAGGCCTCCGGCGAAGGCTTCTACGTCCCCATGTCGCCCCGACCCGACCCGGCCTCACCGCCGCCCGAGCTCGAGGAATTCAAGGCGCTCTTCACCGCGAGCGGACCGCTCAAGGTGGGACACAACCTCAAGTTCGATCTCGCCATTCTCCGCGCCCAGGGCATCGAAGTCGCCGGACCGTTCTTCGACACCATGATCGCCCACGCGCTCGTGGAACCCGAACTCCGCCACGGCATGGACTACCTCTCCGAAGCCCTGCTCGGTTACTCCCCGGTTTCCATCGAAGCCCTCATCGGCCCCAAGGGCCCGGACCAGAAGAACATGGCGGACATCCCCGTGGATCAGGTCGCCGAGTACGCCGCCGAGGATGCCGACGTCACCTGGCAGCTCCATGAACGCCTGGCTCCCGCCCTCCGCGATCAAGGACTCGACCGCGTGTTCCACCAGGTCGAAATGCCCGTCCTCCCCGCCCTGGTCGCCATGGAATCCGAGGGCATTCGCGTCGACGCCGAGGTGCTCGCCGACCTCAGCCGGGATCTCGCCAAGGAAATGGCCGCCGCGGAAGCCGACGTCCATCGTCTCGCCGGCCACCCTTTCAACGTCCATTCCCCGAAGCAGCTCGGCGCCGTGCTGTTTGACGAGCTCCGGCTCGTCGAGAAACCCCGCCGCACACCCTCGGGCCAGTACGCCACCGACGAACAGACCCTCCAATCCCTGGGCGTCGACCACGAGATCGTCCGCCGCCTCCTCGACCATCGGGCCGTCTCAAAACTGAAATCGACCTACACCGACGCCTTGCCCGAGGCGATTTCCCCGGTCACGCGACGAGTCCACACCACGTTCCACCAGGCCGCCACGGCCACCGGCCGACTGAGTTCCGTCGATCCCAACCTCCAAAACATCCCGATCCGCACCGACCGCGGTCAGGAAATCCGCAGGGCCTTCGTCGCCCGCGAAGGCTGGCTTCTGATGTCCGCCGACTACTCCCAGATCGAGCTGCGCATCATCGCCTCCCTCGCCGGCGAAGCGGCGATGATCGAGGCGTTCCGACAGGGACTCGACATCCACGCCGCCACGGCCGCCTTGGTCTTCGGCGTCACCCTCGACGCCGTCACCTCCGAAATGCGGCGGCGCGCGAAGATGGTCAATTTCGGCATCGCCTACGGCATCTCCGCCTTCGGCCTGGCCCAGCGCCTGGGCATTCCGCGCGGCGAGGCTTCCGAGATCATCCGCCAGTATTTCGAGAGCTATCCGGGCATCCGCCGCTACATGGACGAAACGATCGCCACCGCCAAGAACCAGGGCTTCGTCCAGACCCTCACCGGACGCCGTCGACCGCTCCGCGATATCAACTCGGCCAACGCCAACGTCCGCGGCGGCGCCGAACGCAACGCCATCAACACCCCCATCCAAGGAACCGCCGCCGACATGATCAAGATCGCCATGGCGGGCATCCACGAGGCGATCCGAACGCTCGGACTCCGCTCACGCCTCTTGCTCCAGGTCCACGACGAACTCGTTTTCGATCTCGCGCCCGGCGAGGAACCTCAACTCCGCGCCTTGGCCGAGGAGAAGATGCGCACCGCGCTCCCCCTGCCCGGCGACGTCCCTATCCTCGTCGAAATCGGCACCGGCCCCACCTGGCTCGACGCGCATTGACGGACTCCGGTCCGATCCCTCCCTCTTGCTTCATCGCGTCCGGAAATAGGCGACGCGCCAAAGCCCTGGAAACCGGGGGAAAGCAAAGGCCCACAACCGGCGCGTCACCGGATTCATCACCGCCGACTGCAACGCGGCGGCCCACTTCAGCCTTCCCCGGAAGGCCGCGTCGCACGTCCGATCCACCGACCTCCGCGCTTCGTCCCAGGCGGCTTCACCGCGACTCCACGATGCCAGGTGTGGCGCGGCCAGCGCCGCCGACTCCAACGCCATCGACATCCCGTTCCCCGTCACCGGCGGGATCATTCCCCGCGCGTCCCCTACCCGGAATTCGTCCGTCGAACGGCCCTTTCGACCCACCGGGCGCAAGGCCGCCACGGCGGTGAACGAGGCCTCATCGAACACAGCCCCTTCCAACCGCTCCCGCAGCGGCGAACCTCCCGGACCCCGCAACCGCTCGCGCCAGGTCCGGCGCAGATCAACCAGCGGAACCCTCGTCCGAAAGAGTCCGCACACATTGACCCGTCCATCCTCGATCCCGCAGAGCCCCACGTAGGCGTCGCCGAGGAAATGCATTTCGAGGTCCGCCGTGAGGACCACCCCGGTGGCGTGCGCCTTCAGGCCCAGCCAGCGCCAGCCTCTCGATTCCACCTGGGGCTCCCGCCCGGTCGCGCGAACCACGCCCGGTTCGTCCAGAGCTCCGACGAATCGTTCGCCGCGCCGCAAGACTCCCCCCGCCCCGGTGAAAGCATCCGCCAAAACGGCGTCCATTCGGTGGCGCGACAGGCAGAGCGCGGGCTCGGGCAACGTTCCACGCCCCGTTGGACTTTCCCCGGAGTGGAATGCCACCTCCCGGGCCAACCGCGCGCCGTGCGCTTCCAACACGGGCATAAGGCCGAGATCCGCCAGCAAACCCCGCCCCCGGCCGCTGAGGAATTCGCCACAGACCCGGTGCCGCGGATACTCCTGCGCTTCCCAGACGTCGCACGCCACCCCGAGCCGCCGCAGTCGAATCCCCAGGGTCAATCCCGCCAACCCCCCGCCCACGATGGTCACCCGTCGTGGGGTCGTCATCGGGGTTCCCCCGTGTCCCGCCAGGCGACAAACCGATGGCTGAACAGACCCACGCGACGCTCCTCCACCCGCCATCCCCCTCCCCTCGACCAGAGTTCCGTCAGTTCCGATCCCCGAAAACCCGCCTCCACACTGACCCGCGCGTCATGGCGCGTCACGGGCCCGCACCCGATGCACCCCAGCAACCGAGCCCCCCAGACCGCCATCGTCGATCGCCGTGGTTCGCAGGCGACCATCACCCGGCACGCCGTCGCCGTCGCGGCCGCCGCCAGCAACCCGCCCAAAGCCCGATCGTCGAAATGATGCAGGAAAAGGTTGGCCAGGATCACGTCGACACCCGCCGCCTCGGGTCCCGACAACGCCGCCCGGGCATCGTCCGAAACCACGGTCATACTCCATCCGCTCCGTCGGAAACGCGCCAGCGCCTCGTCCTCCACCACCGGCGCCCGGTCCACCAGGATCAAACGGCTTCCCACCGGAACCACTTCGCCTCGCGTGGCCCGATTCAACGCCGACCACGTCACCCAGCCGTCCCCGGCGCCCAGGTCCATCACCCCACTCGGGCGATCGGCCGGCCGCCACCGGGCCCGAAGCCCGTCAGCCAGCCAGCGCGCATTGCCCATCAACCCGTTCACCCGCCTCAATTCGCGACGCGATCGGAGCGCCGCCGGATCCCGGGGCGGCAATTCGTCGAGGATTTCCGGCGAGAGCTTTCGCCTCATTCGACCTCCAACAACGCCCCGTGGGAACTGAACCCCGCTCCGAAACTCGCCAGCCACCACCAGCCGCCGGGACGATTCCGGCGCAAAGCCTCCGCCAACACGAACAGCACAAAGGGGCTGCTCAGGTTCCCGTGTTCCCGCAGGATCTCGGCGCTCAACGCGGTGGCTTCCTCCCCCAGCCCCAGCCTCTCGCGGACCGCCTTGAGCACATCCCGCCCACCCGCGTGCAGGATCCATCCGGTCACCGATTCCTTCCCCAATCCCCGCCGGCGCAGTCCCTCCTCCGCAAGCGCACCCACGTGGCGCGCCGCCAGGGTCGGAACTTCCGATCCGAGGATGTTCCGCAGCATGCCGTCCTTCGTCTCGAATCGCAGACAGTCCCGCTCCGCGGCTTCCAGGTGTGAGAAACCTTCGACCCAACGAACTTTCCGCCGCCCGGCCGGCGCCACGGCCGACAGCACCGCCGCCGCCGCTCCGTCCCCGAACAGACAGTTGCTGATGAGCACTCCCGGGTCGTTGTCGATATAAAGAGCGGCCGAACAGATCTCCACACACACCGAGAGCGCGTGACGACAACGGCCCGACGCCAGCAACGCTTCCGCCGTCCGCAGGTTCGGCACCGCCGCGCCGCACCCCTGCCCCACCAGATCCAGCAGCACCACGTCCGGACGCAGTCCCAGTCGTTCGGCGACGTAACTCGTCAAGCCCGGGCACAAGTAACCCGTGCAGGTGCTCACCAGCAGGGCGTCGATGGCGTCGGCGCCCAATCCCGCATCCCGCAGCGCCCGGTCGGCCGCCTCGGTCGCCACCGTCGGCGCATGGTGGGCGAAGCGGGCATGGAGGGCGTTCGGTTCGAGATCGAACGCGTCCTCCAGGCGTTCGAAAGCCAGATACCTGGACTCGATCCCGTTGGAGCCGGCGAACACCCGCCGGCAGATCGCCTGGGACCGCGGCTCCAGCCGCGAGAATCCCGGCCAGGCCCGCAAGACTTCCCAGCATTGGCTCTGAGCGAATCGATGCGGGGGCGTTGCGGTTCCAAGTCCCGAGAAATGCATCCGTCGATACTACGGGAGAGCCGGACGCTTGCCAGCCACCGAGGGTCCACGGGATGGAACGCGCTGAGAAGTGCCCGCGCACACACCACCTCCGCCGGACTCCAGGGGGGATTTTGGAAATTTCTCCAAAAAACGCGCTTGCACGGCACCCCTCCCACTCGTATACCCGACGTCGGTTTGCCCAAAACACTTGAATTCCCAGTGGAATCGCTTCTCAGCGAGAAGTTTCTTCAACAGGTGAGGATTGCTTGAGTCGACCGTACTCGCCTCGTCATGCGCCGGCAGGGCCGTCGCTTCGTATCAACGGAAAAATCCGCGCGCGGGAGGTGCGCGTCATTGGTGATGACGGCCAGCAGCTTGGCGTCCTCCCCTTGAGCGAAGCCATCGTCATGGCCCGCAACAAGGCCGTTGACCTCGTCGAAATCGCTCCGAATGCCCAACCGCCCGTCTGCCGACTCATCGAGTTCGGCAAGTACAAGTACGAGATGGAGAAGCGGCATAAGGAGAACCGCAAGAGCCAGCACGCCAACCGGGTCAAGGAAGTCCAACTGAGCTCCAACATCGACCCGCACGACTTCAAGACCAAGGTCGCCCACGCCGTCGGCTTCCTCTGTGAAGACATGAAGGTCAAGGCGTCCCTCCGCTTCCGCGGCCGGGAAATGGCCCACACCGAATTCGGTTTCCGGGTCGTGCGCCAGTTCATCGCCGATATCGCCCCTTGGGGCCATCCGGACTTCGAACCCAAGCTCACGGGCCGTTCCATCAACGTGATGGTCAGCCCCCTCCCGAAGACCAAGCGGGCCAAGCCACCCGACGATTTCGTCGGCGCCCCCGAAGAGTCGGGTGACGCCACGAGCGGGAACGAGAACGAGGGCGAGAACGAGTCGGACCAAGCCGAGCACGCCGAATCCGATACCGATACGGATACCGATACCGACACCAACACCGAGGGTGCTCCGCCGGAATCCGGTCAGGAATCAGCCCCGGCCACGCCTCCCGGCCAGTAACGCCGGCTTTCAGCCTGTCGCGCCGGCTTTCAGCCGGCCTCCTCAGTCCCAACTTCCCAGAGCCGACTGGAAAGTCGGCGCTACACGACACGTCCGCCCGGTCCGGCCTTGGTCCCTGTACCGCCGGCTTTCAGCCGGCCTCCTCGGATCCATGCCCCAGAGCCGACTGGAAAGTCGGCGCTACACGACACGTCCGCCCGGTCCGGCCTTGGTCCCTGTACCGCCGGCTTTCAGCCGGCCTCCTCAGTCCCATGCCCCAGAGCCGACTGGAAAGTCGGCGCTACACGACACGTCCGCCCGGTCCGGCCTTGGTCCCTGTACCGCCGGCTTTCAGCCGGCCTCCTCGGATCCATGCCCCAGAGCCGACTGGAAAGTCGGCGCTACACGACACGTCCGCCCGGTCCGGCCTTGGTCCCTGTACCGCCGGCTTTCAGCCGGCCTCCTCGGATCCATGCCCCAGGGCCGACTGGAAAGTCGGCGCTACACGACACGTCCGCCCGGTCAGGCCTTGGTCCCTGTACCGCCGGCTTTCAGCCGGCCTCCTCGGATCCATGCCTCAGAGCCGACTGGAAAGTCGGCGCTACACGACACGTCCGCCCGGTCAGGCCTTGGTCCCTGTACCGCCGGCTTTCAGCCGGCCTCCTCGGATCCATGCCCCAGGGCCGACTGGAAAGTCGGCGCTACACGACACACGTTCGCCCCACCCTTGCGGTGGCTCCGTTCCTGTCCAATCATCGCCCGGGCATGAGCAAAATCGTCGGGATTGATCTCGGAACCACCAATTCACTCGTCGCAACCGTCGATTCCGGAATCCCGTATGTGATCGCCGACTCCGACGGCCTGCGGCTGACGCCGTCGGTGGTCCATGTGCCCGGCCCCGACACGCCGCCCATCGTCGGGCAGAAGGCCAACCGCATCCGGATCCTCCGCCCCTCGGACACCGTCTATTCCGCGAAGCGCTTCATGGGCCGGCGCGGCGTGGACATTCCGCGGGAGGAGATGATCGTCACCTTCCCCGTTCAGGGAGACGGGACCGGCCCCGTCACTTTCCAACTTCACGGACGCGCCTGGACTCCTGAAGAGATCTCGGCGGAGATCCTGCGCAAACTGAAGGTCGATGCGGAATCCTCGTTGGGCCAACCGGTGACGCGCGCGGTGATCACCGTTCCCGCCTACTTCAACGACGCTCAACGCAACGCAACGAAGAAGGCGGGTGAACTCGCGGGATTCACCGTCGAACGTATCCTCAACGAACCCACGGCCGCGGCCCTGGCCTACGGCCTCGATAAGCTCAAGGACCGCGCCAAGATCGCCGTTTACGACCTGGGCGGAGGCACGTTCGACCTCTCGATCCTCGAACTCAACCAGGGCGTCTTCCAGGTGCTCGCAACCCACGGCAACACGCGCCTGGGCGGCGACGATCTCGACACCCGCCTGACGAGCTTCCTGATCGAGAAGATCAAGGAAGCGGGCGGCCCCGATCTCCTCCCGACGGACGCCGGCGCCGAGTCCAACCCATCACCGCGTTCCAGCGTGGTCTTGCAACAGCTTTCCCGAATCCGGGAGGCGGCGGAGCAGGCGAAGATCCGCCTCAGCTCGGAGGACGAGGTCGAGATCGCGCTCCCGTTCCTCACGGCCGAGTTCAGTTTCAGCCACCGCCTGTCCCGCGCCCAACTCGAAGCCCTCACCCGCGACATCCTGCTCCGGACCCGCCCCCACTGCCTCCGGGCCCTCGCCGACGCCAAACTCGAAGCCAAGGATCTGAACCAGGTCATCCTGGTCGGCGGCCAGACCCGCATGCCGCTCGTCCGTCAGCTCGTCGCCGAATGGTTCGGGTGCGCCGATTTCGAGGAGTCACGCGGCGGGATCCGCCTCGGCGAGGACTACCATCGCCCCGAGGGTCCGGCTCTGAACACCGGGATCAATCCGGACGAAGCCGTCGCCGTGGGCGCCGCCATCCAGGCCGAGATCCTCGCCGGCGGCCTCACCAACCTCCTCCTTCTCGACGTCACCCCCCTGTCCCTGGGACTCGAAACCTTCGGCGGCCTGATGAACGTCATCATCCCCCGGAACACGACGATTCCCGTCAAGGCGGGCGAGGTCTTCACCACCGCCGTCGACAACCAGCGGTCCATGCTGATCCACGTCCTCCAGGGCGAACGGGAACGCGCCCGCGACAACTGGAGCCTCGGCCGCTTCGACCTTGAATTCGAACCCGCCCCCAAAGCCGTCCCCCGCGTCGGCGTCCAGTTCGAGATCGACGCCAACGGCATCCTGCACGTCCTCGCCCGCGACATCAAAACCGGCCACCAACGGGTCGTCGAAATGAAGTCCGCCGTCGATGTCAGCGACGCCGATGTCCAGAAGATGATCGAGGAATCAGTCGACAACGCCTTCGACGACCTCAAGGCCCGGCAGTGGATCGAAGCCAAACTTCGCGCCGGCGAAACGCTCACGGCGTCCCGAAAGGGCCTGGCCGAACACGGCGCCGAACTCGAGGCTTCATACCGCCAGCGCGTGGAGGCCGCCCTCCTCGCCGTCGAAGCCGCCCTCGAAACGGAGGACCGGAAGACGAAGATCGGCGACACGCCGCGCCTCAAGGCCGCCAACCAGGGCCTCGACGAAGCCACCCAACAGCTCGCCGAACTGATGATGGACAAGGCCATGGAGGAGATGCTCCGCCAACAGGGCCTCATCCAGTAGCCGGACAGCCGCCTCGCCGACTATTGCGTGGTCCGATTCCTCGTTTCCGGCTTCACTCGCAACATGTCGCCCGCACGGTTCGACGCCGTCACCTCACGCTACCCGTCGCTGCGCATCCTCCTCCTCGGGGACTTCTGCCTGGACCGCTACCTGGAGATCGATCCCGCTCGGTCGGAGGTCTCGATCGAAACCGGTCTCGCCGTCCACAATGTCACCCGGGTTCGAAGCCAACCCGGCGGTTCGGGCACCATCCTCAGCAATCTCGTGGCCCTGGGAGTCGGCACCATCCATGCCGTCGGCTTCTGCGGCGACGACGGCGAGGGGTACGAGTTGCGCCGCGCGTTGCGCTCCCTTCCCGGCGCCCAGACCGGACATTTCCTCGCCACCCCCCTCCGCCGCACCTTCACCTATTGCAAGCCGCTCGTCGTCCGCCCGAACGCGCCGCCCGAGGAACTGAACCGCCTCGACAGCAAGAACTGGGACGCCACCCCGTCCACGATCGAGGATCATCTCATCGACTCCCTGCGCACCCTCGCGCCCGCCGTCGACGCCATCATCGTCCTGGATCAGGTCGATCTCCCCGACACCGGCGTCGTCACCCGCCGCGTCCGTGAGTCCCTCGCCGACCTCGCCACCCGCCACCCTGGGCTTCTCATCCTCGCCGACAGCCGGCAGGGACTCGCCGCCTGGCCGCCCATCGGCTTCAAGATGAACGCCGCCGAATTGGGCGCCCTCCTGCGCTCCCCGCCCCCCGAAGCGCTCGAAGTCGTCGAACAGCAGGCCGCGGAACTCGCGCGGCGCAACAACCAGCCCGTTTTCGTGACGCTCTCCGAACGGGGAATCGTCGGCGCCCTGCCCGCCACCCCGGCCCTCCACGTCCCGTCCCTGCCCGTCCACGGAACCATCGACATCGTCGGCGCCGGCGATTCCGTCACCGCCAACCTCACCACGGCACTCGCCGCGGGCGCCGATCTCCGGGAAGCCATGGAACTCGCCATGGCGGGCGCCAACGAAGTGGTCCATCAACTTGGCACCACCGGCACCGCCTCCGTGGCCCAACTCCGCGCCCGTCTCGCCCCCAGCCCGGAGCCGGAAGTCGTCCCATGAACCGCCTACCCGTAGCCGCGGACGTCAGTCCGCGCCATCTCCGGACCAGAGATCAGCGCCGACTGACGTCGGCGGCTACGGTTCATGGCCGCGATACGTGTTCCGATACTCCATGAACCGCCCCTCGCGTAGCCGCGGACGTCAGTCCGCGCCATTCCCGGGCAGGAGGTCAGGGCCGATTCTCGCCCGGATCACCGCCCTTCTCGGCCTGATTCCAGCGTTCACGAGTTGCTCGTCCCGACCGACGACAGAATCCCCGGTGGCCCTTGAGCGGTTCGAGTTCGCCCAGCCTCAGATGGGCGTCCCGTTCCGGATCGTCGTCTATGCCGCCGAGGAAACCCGGGCCCAAACAGCCGCCCAGGCCGCCTTCGACCGAGTCGCCCAACTCAACGGAATCCTCAGCGACTACGATTCCGACAGCGAACTCAGCCGCCTCTGCCACACCACGCCAACCAACCAACCCGCGCCCGTCAGCCCCGACCTCTGGCGCATGCTCGAAAAGTCCCGGGACCTTTCCCGGAGAACCGACGGAGCCTTCGACGCCACGCTCGGACCGCTCGTCAATCTCTGGCGCCGGGCCCGGCGCCGCGTCGAACTTCCCCCCGCCCATCTCCTCGACGAAGCCCGCGCGCGGGTGGGCTGGCGAAAGCTCCGCCTCGACCCGCGCCATCGGACGGTCACCTTCCTGCGACCCGACATGCGCCTCGACTTCGGCGGGATCGCGAAAGGCTATGCCGCCGACGAAGCCCTGGCGGTCCTTCGCCAACACGGCTTTCCCCGGGCGCTCGTCGCGGCGGCCGGCGATGTCACCGCCGGAGATCCCCCACCCGGGGAGACCGGGTGGCGCATCGAGATCGGGGCCGCCGACCACACCAACGCCCCGCCGCCGCGCGTCGTCCGACTTCGGAACGCTTCCGTCTCCACGTCCGGCGACATCTTCCAGCGGCTTGAAATCGGCGGTCGCCGCTACTCCCACATCGTGGATCCACGCACCGGAATCGGTCTCACCCACCAGGCGCTCGTCACCGTCATCGCCAGGGACGGCACCACCGCCGACAGTCTCGCCACGGCGGCCAGCGTCCTGGGCTCGGCCCCTGGAATGGCCCTGATCGAGAGGACACCCGGCGCGGCCGCCCTGATCCTGCGCCCGGACGGCGACCGGGTTGAAGCTCTTGAAAGCCGCCGGCTCCGAAAGTGGACCGGCTATTTCGGCGTGCTTTCGACCCGATAAACCACACCGGGCAGCGAGGTCCAGGGCACCACCCAATCGATCTCCGGGAACCTACCCGGGATCACCGTTTCAATTTCCTCCGGGGAACCGGTCGACGGGAGGCCAAGACCACGCCGGCGAACCGTGTAGCGCAACCCGTCGGTGGCCGGCCAACTCAATCGGGAGGAGGCGATGTCGAACGGAGCCACCGAAATCCTGAACGGTTCATCCTCCCGGGTCGGGTCCGTGCCCAGCACCTGTTCGCGGGCGTTCGAACTGCCGTCCAGGTCCGGATCCATTGCGGCCGACGACTCGAGATTCCCAAACCACCGACGTTCCCAGGCGTCGTCGAGTCCGTCCTTGTCGGTGTCCTCGATCGCGACTCCCCACACCATCAGTTCAGCCTCCAGGATCTCGCCTTCCCACGAGGCGACCTGATCGGAGAACTCGGCGCGCCAAGAGCCCACCGAGGATTCGTAGAAATGCTGGATCGACCAGTAGGTCCAGTTCACCGGCCCGGGTTCGGAATCGAAATTCCTCCGTTGCAGGACGCTTCGCGTGCCACCCGGCGAGACCAGCGTGATCCGAAGGTCCCCGCGCCGGTCGTGGTTGCTACGGACGCGCAGTCCGACGTGTTCGCAAACCAGGGGGCGCGACACTTCGAACGTCTTCGAAACGGTCTCCAGCCTGAGTTCCGCCTCGACGCGCTCGCCCGCCTCCAGGCGCGCCGCGAGCGCCTCGCCGTCGTCCTGCGGGATGAAGACCGCCGGGATCCCGACGAAATCCGTGTACCCGGGAGGGACAAGGGTCGTGCCACCGATGTTGTTGTAAAACACGGCGAACCGGGCGCCGGCCCGGGCCGCGAAGGTCAGTTTTTCCCGGAAGGTGTTTCCACCCCGCTGAATGAGCGCGACCCGATTCGTCAGATTCGCCGTCAACGGAGCATTCGCCAACCCCACGTGCGTGATCGGCCATTTGCCGGTCGGCTGATCCGGATGCGGCCCGGGCGCCCCTTCGCACACGATCGACTGTTCCGGCGACCGGACTGGCTGGATCCAGAAGCGCAGCCCCGCGTCGGGCACACCCAGGGGACCCTCTTGCACCACCGACTCGACCACCCGGGGCGGCCGGAGCGTCCAGTCCTTCGCCAGACGCACCGCCTGGCCCGTATCCGGCACGCCAAACCCCACATTGTGACTCACGGCGTATCCGGCGGCGTTGCGATGCAGGTCCGGATCCGGGGTCGCCCCGACCGGAGGACGCGCCGCATGAATCAGCACTTGCTGCACATCCCGCGCCGTCAGATTGGTATTCGCCGACAGAACCAGCGCCGCCACCCCGGAAATCTGAGGAGCGGACGCGGAGGTCCCGGAGAAGCCCGACAGTCCCAAGGCGTAGTCCGCGAGCGAATTCGCCCCGGTCTGGCGGTTGTATCCCCGGGATCCCACCCGATCCGTCGTCGCCACGCCGTCGACGGGAAGTGTGATGTCGTCCTCGTCGCCACTCGGGGCGCCCACGAGAAGGCACGCGCCTGGATTGCTGTAGCTGGCGATCCCGCCATCCCTCCGGACAGCCGCCACCGCGATCACCCGCGGGTCGTTCGCGTAGGCGTCGTCGTTCACGTCGTTGCCCTGTTCCCGGTCGTTGCCTCCCGACCGGACCATCACCACTCCGCGACCAGCTCGACCGTTTTCCACGGCATTCGAGATCGCCGCGGACTCCAGGGCGGTGGGAGCGGAGACCTCGGCGCTGGCATTGCCCCAACTGTGGTTCTGGACGGACACGGCCTGGAGATCGTGCTGAAACATGTCCATCAGCGCCTCGTCGTTCGCGATGTCGCCAAACGCGTCGAAGATCATCCAACTCGCCAGGCGCGCCTTGGGCGCCACGCCGCTCAAGCCCACCCCGTTGCCACTCGTCGCCGCGACCAGTCCCGCCACGCACGTCGCATGGGAGCCGTACACCGACGCGTTGGAACGGCCCGTCAGGAAATCAAAATGGGGCTCCACCGCCGCGGCCGCCGCGCGCAGGTCCGGATGATCCGTCTCGAACCCATCGTCGCAGATCGCCACCGTCACCCCCGCTCCCTCCGCCACCGGCCAGGCGGAACGTACATGCAAGTCGGGCCCCTTCGATCGACCCGCCGCATCCCGATTCTCCAACTGCCATTGTTCGGGAAAAAAAGGATCGTCCGGCCTCGGCGCATAGGTTGTGTGCATCGCCAACCGACGGCGCATCACCGGAACCGCCACGTCCACCCCCGGCGACTCCGCGAGGACGTCCGCGGCCCGGGCCGCCGCCCAGGGATCCCGCGCCCGCAGGATCTGGATTCCACCGGCGCCTTCCCGCATCCATCGCAGTCCGAGCCGATCCCATGCCGTCCGAATTCCGGGACCTCCCCCATCCACCGCCCGGAACGCCACCCGATCCGTCATCCAGACCTCGCGCACCCCCGATTCGGAAACCATTCGGACCGACCCGCTTGGACTTCCCACCCAGCGATCGGTCAGGGGACGCTGACCGCGCCAGGCCGTCCTGATTCGGTCCGCGAAGCGGAATTCCAGGGATTCCTCCACCTCGGGTACCGGCCCCAGGCCAAGCACCCGGGTCGCCCAGGCCATCCCCAAGACCAGCCCCACGGCCCAAGCTCTTCCAGCGCGTCGACGCATCATCCGCGGGCAGGCTATCACATCTTTCCGGGAAGTTCACCCGCCGCTTTACTTCACGCCCACCCCTCCTAGCATCCGTCTCCCATGGGTGGAGATTTGGATCACTCGGACTTCGTCGACCCCGACTACGAACGGCTCCGGCAAACCGGCGGCACCGCGCCGACCTTAGGCACGGCCGCGGGCGCGTCCGCGGGAGGTCGGCCGATGTCCCGCGACGAAATCAGTCAGCAGGTCACCGCGGCCCAGCAGGCGCTCGTCGAACTGAAGCGACGCCAGGAGGATCTGGAGCGCGAACGGGCCCAACTTGAGGAGGCCCGCCGCCGCCGGATCGAGTACGAACAGGGCCGCGAAGAGATGCTCACCCATCTCACCCGCGGAATCGCGCTCCTCGACGAGGCCGAGCAATCCTCCCGGCGCGAAACGGAACAGATGTCCCGCACCCTCATCGACCTGCGGTCCGCCATCGACAAGGTCTCGGCCCTGAACGAGACCGCATGGGGCGCGGAGGTCTACCACACCGAACTCACCAAGGCCCTGACCACGCTCGAAAGCGCCCGGATGGAGTGGAACTCCGCCCAGGTGAAATGGCCCGTCCTCGCCCCCAAGTCCCCCGCCTCCGGCGGCGGCGACCCGTTCTCCAGCCCCGAGGAATCGGCGCCCCTCTTCCAAGGCAAATCCCCCGGCGAAATGGCCCGCCTCGGCCTTGCCCTGACCTGGCCGGTCGCTCTCGCAGTCCTCGTCGTCGGCACCATCCTCGCGATCGTCCTCACCCGGCGTTGATGCCACCCCCGCTCCGCGGCATGGGTCTATTCCGAAAAAAAGCCGATCCCCTCGCCCAGCGCGCGCAATCCTTGAATCGGCGGATCGCCGAACTCGAGGCCGAGATCGCCCGGTTGAACCACAACCTCGAACCCCCACCCGCCCCGGCCCCGCGCCCCGGCAACACGTCCCGGCCCACTTCCCCCAAACCGAAGCCCGCCGGGCCCCCATCGCACGAACCCGTCTTCGAGGATATCCCAGCCCGCCCCCTCGACCCCTCCTCCAGGCAACCCCCCGCCCCGGGGCGGGAATCCGTCGAACTCGGACTCAAGCGCCCCGTCTGGTCGGAATGGTGGCGGCGGCTGAAACGCCAGTTCGTCGACCCCCCTCCCACCAACGAGAAACTCGTCAATTACCTCGCGGCCGGAAGCATCCAGGGACTTCGATCCCTCCGCTACGAGCGCCGCATCGCCCGCAACCGGATCATCTTCGTTTGCGTCGTCCTCGGCCTGCTCCTCTGGGGGGTTCTCGCCGTCGTCTGGCACTCCCAGTAGAGGCGACGTGAACACGCCCATCCCGCGGCCCGTCGTGCGCGCCTGCGTCATCTTCAACCCCGCCGCCCGCGGCGAGAAAGCCGCCCAGTTCGCCCGCTTCCTCGCCACGATCGCCGCCGCCGCCGACCTCCGACCCACCACCGGCCCCGGCTCCGCGCGAGCGCTCGCCCGCGAAGCCGCCGACGCCGGCTATGAACTCGTCGTCGCCGCCGGAGGCGACGGCACCGTCTTCGAAGTCCTCAACGGAATCGCCGATTCGCCGAAGGGTTTCAGCCAAACCGCCCTCTCGGTTCTGCCCTTCGGCACCGCCAACGTGTTCGCCCACGAACTCGGCATCCCGCCCCAACCCGCCCAAGCCTGGGCCGCCATCCAATCCGGCGCCGTCCGCCGCATCGATTGCGGCATCGCCGAATTCAAGGACCCCTCCGGCGCTCTTCGCACAGCCCGCTTCGTCATCGTCGCCGGAGCCGGCTTGGACGCCCGGGCGGTTCAGCTCGTCGATTGGAATCTCAAGCGGCGCGCCGGGAAGCTCGCCTACGTCACCGCCGCTTGTCGCGCCTTCCTGAGCCACCCCGACCTCGCGCACTGCAAGATCAATGGCCACGAATTCGCCGGACGCGCCGTCCTCGTCGGCAACGGCCGGCTCTACGCCGGGGATCTCGCGATCTTCCCCGACGGCAACCTCGCCTCCGGACTCCTCCACGTGCGCGGGGTCAGGAAGGTCACTCCCGGAATCCTGGCCCGCTGCCTCGGAGCCTACCTGACCGGTCACTGGTCCCTCGACCCCCACCTCGCGGGCGCCAGCGTGCCGGAACTGCATCTCACTTCGGACACGCCGGTGCCCCTTCAACTCGACGGCGAGTTCGTCGGCTGGCTGCCCGCCACGCTTCGAATCCTCCCCGCCGCCATCCAGGTGGTCGCGCCCGCGCCCGGCTGAAACAAGATCGGACACGGGACCCGATCCCGTCACCGCGCCGCCCGCCGCGCCACTCGCCGCGTGAGGGTCATGGGTTCGAACAGTCCGTACCCGACCGTGTGGTACGCGTCGCCGGAAGGCTGTCCCGTCCCGGGACTGCGCTGAAACATCCCAGGCCAGGCGCTCCCCAGCGGAGGATTGCCGTGGTGCGGTCCCAGGGTGTTCTTCAGCGTCCCGATCACCGTCACCGCCACCACGTTGTCGCCCCGCCGCATCGACGATGTGACATCGCATTCCCAGGGCGCCGATCGAATCCAACCCGCGAGCTTGCCGTTCACTTCGACCTTCGCCACCGCGCCATACCAGGACGGCAAGCCCACCGCGAAACGCCCGTCCCGTTCGTTCACCCGAAAGGTCCGCCGGTAGGTCACGCCTTCGGCATAGAACGGGTGCCCCTGCCCATTCCAACCCAGTCCCGGAACCACCCGCGGAGGCGCGTCCGCCACCACCACCCAGCCACGCTCCCCCGACCGCAACGCGAACCCGCCCCGCAGGTAGGCCGGTTCCAGTTCGTGAAACATCGTGAACGGCGACGCCTTGAGGGACACCACGTTCCCACCCACCCGCGCCACTCCCGCCAGCGACAGCCGGCCAAACGCCTTGTCCAGCCACCATCCGTCCGCGGACTTCACCGGCTTCCCATTGCAGGTGATCGAATACAAATCGGGCCGTTCCACGACGATCTCCAGGTCGGCCGGAACCCCGCCTTCCACCTCGAAACGGTAGTCCGCCACAAACCCGCTTCCCGCCGGAAAGGTCCGTCGGATCTCTTCGTCCCCAACCTGGACCGCGTTGTCCCACGGGTTGCGCTCCAGGCCGTTCTTTTTCCAGACGAACTCGTTGGCAACGTAGAAATACGCGCCCTTCATCGACTCGCCGCCCGCGGTCACGTCGACGTAGTCCAGGGTCAACACGTTCGGCGCCACCCTCCGAACCTCCATGTCCCCGGTCGCCGGAACCGCGACCACGAGATCGGGGCGTCCGGCCGGGGGCGGGTCCTTGGGAACGTCCGACAAAAGCCACAACACACTCCCGCCGGGAGGAAGGTCGAACGGCGCCACCAGGCCGGTCCCCGCCGGCTGGAACGAGATCTCCGTGGTCTCGCCCGTCTCGGGATCCCAGAGCTCGAGGGACCCCGCGCGGGAGCGGACCGATCCGCGCGACCGATGCTCGAGACTCGTGTTGACGAGGAACAGGAGCTGTCCTCCGTCCAATTCGCGCCGGTGGTGGAAGAGGTTCCCGAGATCGCCCGCGGCCCGGTTCACCACCACGTCCGAGCCCTCCTGCAATCCTCGCAACGCGGGCACCAGTTCCTCCTCCCCGATGACCTTCCAACGGCGTTTCACCGTGAGACCACCCTCCGCCCCGGGGTCTTCCATGCCGTCCGTCCGACTCGGCACCGGGCCGACGTTCACCAGCACGCCGCCGGCCGTCACGAAGTCGTGCAACAGCGTTCGAGTGCGGCGGTTCAAGTTCTCCGTCAGGGGCGGAATCACGACGACGGAGTAGTCCGCGCGACCGACCTTCAGGGTGGTCGAAGCCGTCCACGCTCCCGGAATCGAGGCCGCGCTCCCGATTCCTCCGAAGCGCCCTATCACGTCCTCGCAACCCAGGTCGTACTCGACCTGCGCCGCCTCGAGCGCCACGAGGATTCGGAAGAAGGAATCTCCCAGTTGCTTCAGGCGCGGTTCGTCCCCCTGGTACATCCACGCCGTCGAGGTCGGTTCAAGAACCAGGATCCGCGGGACCCGGCGACCCTCGGACAACGCCGCCGAGAGCCGCGCCACCGGAGCCGCGTGCGTGTGGTAGGCCTCCCACCACGGTTCGTGGTAGGAGAACGATTGCGGATGATCCCGCTTCCGCGCGCCACGCAGGGTCACGTAACTGAGGTGCTCGTCCACGGTATTGATGCCCAGCACGAGCAGCCAGTCGGCGATCCGTTTCATGTCCTCGAACCGCAGGTCCCAGCCCCCGGCGCCGTACGCTTCCACCAGGGTGCGTTCCCGACCCAACTGGTTCGCGATGCTCGAAATCTCCCGGCAGAACCGGACGTTCCCGAACTGCGCGTGGGTGGTCTCCGAGTACTGGTTCATCAGGGTGTCGATCCCGGGCCGATGCTGCCACGCCGCCATCGCCATGTTGTCCGGCACTCCCAGGCAATGCGGCCATTCGTGATCCCAATAGTGGCCGGTGGATTCCAATCCGCGCGCCTCGCACGCCTCGTAGTAGGGCTTCGCCCAGCGTTCCACGAAGAGTTCGTGGATCACCGCCAGGTAGTTGTGCCGCACCCGCCGCCAGTCCCCCGTCTCCCGCGCCAGCGCCGGAAGTTGTTCCACCAGGTCATACCCCCAGCGCGCCCGGAAACGCTCCGGCAGATCCGGACACCAGGGAAATCCTCCCGCCGGCCGGATGTTCGGCTCGTCGGTGAACACACCGGGCACCCGCTTTCCGTATTCCTCCGAGATTTCCCGATCGTAGGCGCCCAGGGTCAGTTCCAGGAATTTCTCCGTCACTCCCTGGGTCAGCAGATTCACGTAGCTCCTGCCCCCGTGCCAGGGCTTGTTCTCCGCCCAAACCTTCCGAGCCACCAGACAGGGCGTCGCGTCACCCACGCCCCGTCCCGCCCGCGCGTCCGCCGAGATGTCGCGCGCGGCCCCGCCTTCCAACCGGTGGATCGCCACCGTGTCCGAGTCCCACGCGGGCACCGTCCCGGATTCCTTCACCACCAGCCCCATCCCCCGGGACTCCGGCATCGCATCCGGCACCAGGCCGCCCGCGAATCCGCTCGGATACGAATTCTCGTCGTAGATCCAGACGTTCATGTCCAACCGCGCCGCCTCGTCCAACGCCACCCGCCACAGGTCGAACCATTCCTTCCCCAGGTACGGCGTCATGAGGCCCGGCCGCGGATGCACGAACACCTGCCTCACTTCCTGCCCCGCCAGGTCCCGCAGCGTGTCCCGCACCTGCGCGGGCGTGAGCTGATCGTTCCAAACCCACAGCGGCGCCGACCCATACTCCCGCGGCGGATTCGCGAACTGTCTTCGAAGGCTCCGGATTTCCCGCGTCTCCCGGCCCGGCCGTCCTCCCTCCGCCGCCTGGAGCGCCGTCGACCAGCCCAATCCCATCGCGATCAGAAACGCCGGCATCACCCACCCTCGAACCGTCTTGCCCGTGGTCATGCGACCAGCCAACCAGTCCACCTCCCCAGGGCAATGCATTTTGGGCGGACTGATGCGCGTCCCTCCCGGGTTGCCGATCGACCTTCCAACTGCGAGAAAGACCGTCGCCATGCGGTCCCTGACGTGCGCCCTCCTTCTCCTCCCCGCCGCCGCGATCGCCGCCGCGGCAGTCGATCCCGCCTGGCCCGAGTTTCGCGGACCTCACCGATCGGGCACCGCCCCTGGAGCCCATTTTCCGACGGTCTTCGGACCGACCACCAACCTCGCCTGGCGAATCGCCGCGCCACCCGGCCCATCATCGCCCGTCCTCTGGGGAGACCGACTCGTCCTCACCGCCTTCGAGTCCGACCGCCTCCTCACGCTCGCCTACGACCGGCGCACCGGATCCCTGCTCTGGCGCGCCGAACTCGAACCCGGCTCCGTCGAAAGCGGATCCCGCCTCAGCCACCCCGCCAGCGCCACGCCCTGCACCGACGGCGAACGGTGGATCGCCTACTTCGCGCCGTTCGGTCTCGTCGCCTACGACAACTCGGGCGCCGAACTCTGGCGCCTCCGCCTCCCCACTCCCGTCACCGGCCACGGCGCCAGCAGTTCGCCCACCCTGGCCGGCGATCTCGTTCTCCAACTGCTCGACCAGGACGGCGACTCCTTCCTCCTCGCCGTCGACAAGGTCTCCGGCAAGGTCCGCTGGCGCGCGCCCCGCCCCGGGTTTCGACGCGGCTTCTCCACCCCCCTGCCTTGGCCTCCCGAAAAACCCGGGATCGCGGTCGTCGCCGGAACGCTTCAACTCGTCGCCTACGACCTCGCCGACGGCTCCGAGCAATGGCGTGTCTCCGGACTTCCGAACGAGATGGTGTCGTCGCCCGTGGATGCCGGGGGCTTGGTCATGGTCACCGGCTGGACGCCCGGTTCCGGCGTGCCTCGAATGCCCGACTGGTCCGCGCTCCTCTCCCGTGGGGACGCCAACCACGACGGCCACCTCGCCCGCGACGAGACGCCCTCGGGGCCCGCCCGGCAGCACTTCCATTACATCGACGCCGACCGCGACGGGCGCCTTTCCCCGTCGGAGTACGAAATCATCGCCCGGATCTTCGACGCGTCCCGCAACGTCGCGCTCGCGGTCCGTCCGGGCGGTTCCGGAGACGTCACCGAAACCCACGTCGCCTGGCGCCAGACCCGGGGTCTCCCCTATGTCCCGACGCCCCTGGTCCTCGACCATCGGATCTTCCTGATCCGCAACGGCGGCCTGGCGTCCTGCGTCGATGCGCGCACCGGCGATTTTCTCTTCCAGGAGGAACGCGTCGGCGCCCTCGGCGATTACTACGCGTCGCCGGTGGGCGCGGACGGCAGGGTGCTGATCCTCTCGCACCCAGGCCGGGCGGTCGTGCTTCGCGCCGCGGATTCACTCGACGTCCTGGCCCGCAACGATCTCGGGGAGGAGATCCTCGCGACCCCAGCCCTGGCGGCCGACACCCTCTACATCCGCGGCAAGAGCTCGCTGTTCGCCTTCCGGGAATCCGCCGACAAGTGAACGGTTCAAAGGGGTCCCGGAGGGACAAGGGAAATTAGCCGGTGGCAAGGCGGCTGAGCCGCCGCGGCCACCGGGCACGCACCCGGAATCGAAGCCGCCCCGGCGGGGCGGGGGAGGCAAGAATCACGGGACTTGCGGTTGGACCTGGTGAATCCACGGGTGACGTTTCGGAGCCTCGGCGACGCTTCCCGCGCCCCGCCGGGGCGCACCTCTCGGGAATCCGGGAACCGGCGGCCGCGCCCGCTGGGGCGGGCTTGCCGCCGGCTAATCTCCGCAGGCCCTCCGGGCCTTGGTGAGGATCCCTTCCACGCTACCCCGCCACCGCAGCCCCCGGCTGGTTGCGCGCGGCGATTTCCCGGAAATCGCGCATCACACTCCGCCGACACCACCACTGCCCCACGACCAGGTCGACCAGCGCGACGCAGACCACCCAGGTTCCGAGCACGATCGGGAACCCCCGGTTCGGACCAGGGTCCATGAAACTCATCAATGTCGGGGCAATCAAAGCCGTGAGGATCATCGGGCCGAAGGGTGTGATCGCCAGGGCGAATGTCCCGACGCGGTTGACCGTCGGCAACGAAATCGCCAGCCGAATCGCGATCCAGGACAGCGCGTGGGTGTCCAGCAACACCGCGAACGCCAGCGCCAGCATCATCAGCATGCCGTTCGTCGCGGAAGCATCCCCGGGACCGCCGAAGCCCGTGAAAGCGACGAGAACCTCCGCCGCGACGAGCAGGAGAACCGGCCGAAGGAACAGTCGGCGCAGAGCGAGCCGATGCCCCCCCACGAGATCCCGATCGGTGAGCGAGGTGCACAGGAGAAGTTCCAGGCCGCCCGTGCGCCGATCCTCCAGCAGTCGCATCGAGGATTCGGCGACGACCCAGGACGCGAAAATGAGGTGGAGCAGGAACGCGAGGGGCACCACAAGGAACCAGGAAGGTCCGCCGAACATCTCGGTGCCGTAGGCCCGATAGCCCCAGAACCAGATGGCCAGGATCGCCAGGACCAGGCCATCGGCATAGAAGCGCTTACCGGGATGCCGCTCGAGCAACCACACCAGCGGATGCGCGTCCAGCATCCGACCCCGGTGCCGGCTCCGCGATCCGGGATTCCTCGGCGTGAACAGACGCTCGTCGATGGTCCGCTTCACCGTCCCGCCGCTCCGGCTCTGCCACGTCCGCTCCGCCAACCGCCCCGCCACCAGGAGCAGCACCCACCCGAGGAGGTGGGACGGCACCAGGTCAAGGAACAGCGGCCAGGCCCGGGTTCCGGTGATGTTGGGAACCAGCGACACCAGGGGAAGCAGGGGGCTCGTGCCCGAGAGCAGCACGGCCCAGATGGGTCCCCGGCCGAACAGCGCCACCCAGATCCCGCCCATCACGAACGGCCCGATCATCACCACCAACCCGACGATCATCGCCGCGAAGGTGGCCCGGCGTTCGTCCCAGCTGATCGTCGACACAAGGATCCCGAGGACCAGACTCAGGAACATCAGGTTCACGACTCCCAACGCCGCGATCACCGCCGAAGTCACGGAGGTGCCCCCCATCAGGATCGGAACCGCGAGCAGTGGCAGCATGCCGACCAACCCGTACACGGTGTTGATCGAATTGGCCGCGAGCTTTCCCAGGATGATGTCGCTACCTCGCAGGTCGGTCAGGAACAGCAATCCGAGGGTTCCATCGCGCTTCTCGCGGCTCACCGAATCGGCGGTCACCGAAATGCTGGCCAGGAAGGCGTACGTCGCCGACAGGAAAACCAGGGTGAGAAAGACGGTCCGGCCCTGGTCGGTCTGGGACGCCCGCTCCTCCGTCAGGGCCCAGATCAGGAGAGCCATCACGCCGAGGCCGCCGGCCACCAACCCCATGCGCCACCGGTAGGTCGCCTTCCCGCGCGCCGCCATCCGCAACTCGCGCTCCACGATGGGCAGAACCTTCAGGAAGCGGGACGGCGTGGCGCGGCGCGACATCAGGATTCCAGCTCAGAGACGATGGTTGTAGTAGATCAACGCCCCCAGCACGGCCGCCGTCAGCCCACCCACCACGATCGCCACGGCCAGTCGCTGGAAAAACTTCCGCCGCGCACCGTGCTGCATCGCCGGCAGCAGGTACCATCGCTCCGGTTCCGTTTTACGTTTCCCCCCCAACATGGACGCTTCGTGTTGTCGGTCAGTCGCTCGCTTTCGCCGCGGACGGCCTGGCTAGCTTATCGCAAACACCGCCGTTCGTTCACAATGGTTTTCCTGTCGCCACCAGAGCCCCTGGAACCACCTGAGGCGCCGAGACCGGCCGCACCGTTCCGTAGGGCTCGGCGGCCAGATCCCGGAACCGATTGTGCAACCCCCGCCGCGCCCGCCCAATCACCCAAAAATCCACCGCCACCGCAACCAACGCCCACCAGGCCACCATGGACAGGTATCCGAATGGCCCATACCCCGTAGGCCCAGCAGGTCGTCGAGCGTCGCCATCAGGATCAGGCTGATCACGAACAGCACCCACGGCAGGAACAAAACGATCCCCACCGTTTCCGCATACGCCCGGATGAACCGGCCCGATTTCAGCCCGAACCACATCCCGGCCCACGCCAAGGTCACCAGGTCCAAGACCAGCACCGCCAACCCCACCGCGTAGGTCACCGGCACTTCGGTGCGATCCCCCCACGCCCGCGCCTGCCCCAGCGATGCCACGAGCAGCAGCCCCGCCGCCACCGCCAGAGTGGCCAGCGGCGCAAGCATCCGGTGCCGCATCCCCAGCAGATTGCCGCGCACCATCGATTCCGGGGTCATCGGCGTCGACAGCACCAATTCCAGAGCGCCGCTCTTTCGGTGCTCGTGAAGGTGCCGGCAAGCCATCTCCGCAACCCGCAGTTTCAGCCAGAGACCCGCCGCGAAGATCGTCCACAACCCCACCACACCCTCCAGCCAATCCTCCTTCACCTCCAAAAAACCCCAGCACCACACCAACGCCACCACCGAGAATCCCAGCCACGTGTAGACCCACGGCCGCCAGTCGCGCGCCACGATCCACGCGAACGGATGCCAGTCCAGCAGTTCGCCCCGCCAGCGCCGCTTCGCTTTCGCCTGCTCCGATTCGCCCGTCCCCGCGTTCGCCCTGGCACTTGCCGCGGACGCCGCCGCCGCCGCCCGGGAGTCGACCCGGTCGCGCCAGGCCCTGGGAAGCACCAGACATGAAGCCACCAGGATCAGCCACCCCATCGCGTGCTGAAGCGCCAACGCCTCCCCCAAGTCCCGCCACGGTCGCGTGCCGAGGAACAACGATTCAAGGGTCCTTGCGATCAGGACGACGGGGTTCAGTTCCAGAACCCACTTCATCCGGCTCATCAGTTCCACCGGGTTCCCAGTGAAGCGGGGCCGCACCAGGTACTCGATCCAGAGGATCGAAGGAGCGGAAGCAATCCACCCACGTGGCCAGGATCGCGATCGACCCGCCGATCGCCTGCCGCGAGTCCCGGCTCAACACACTCGCCAGGACCCCGATCACCAGGGATAGGAACAAGGTGTTGCCCAACACCATCGCCACCATGGCCACCACCCGGCCCTCGACCCCGCCCATCAGGACTGGAATCGCGATCACGGGGAGCAGGGCCACCAACACCAGGATCGACCGCGCCGAGCTCGCCGCCAGCTTGCCCACCACCACGTCGTAGCCGCGCAGGTTCGTCAGGAACAGCAAGCCCAGCGTCCCTTCCCGCCGCTCCTCGCTCACGCAGTCCGCGGTGGTCAGCACCCCGCTCACCAGGCAGTACACGAACGCGATGACCGACAGCGTCACGAAGAGGATCTGGCTCTGGTCCACCGGCCGCAGACGCGTCGTCGAAAGCAGGATCAATCCCAACGCCCCGATCCCCAGCGCCGCGGAGGCGAACCGCGTCCAGTAGGTCCCCCTTCGACGGGAGGCCACGCGCAATTCACGTTCCGCGATGGGCAAGAGTTTCAAGGGTGCGAGGATCGTTCGATCTCAGGTTCATCGCCGCCCGTCGTACCACATTCCACACGCCTCCCGACTCGTCGGCGTCGACCACGGCCGCAGCGTCGCTCGGAAAAAGAACCGCGCCAGGTCCAGGGGCGAGTACAGCTTCAATCGCCGCGCCGAGGTCACCAAAGGGTGCCGGACGAGAATCACGCCGCGCTTCCCCCGCTGTCGCGCCAGGCGTTTCAAGCGCCGGCTCAGGTACACTTCCTCCCCCGCGTAGTACTGCTGGTCGAATCCGCCCACCTCCCGGAACGCCGACGCCTCGACCAGCACGAAGGATCCCGCCATCCACGCCATGAGGCGGCTCAGTCCATTCCAGCATCCCACGCCAAACCGCCCGCCCAGTCGCACCTTCTCGTCCAGTTGGACCTTCGCGCCGGCGTACAGGATTCCCCCGTCCTTCATCGCCGACACCGCATCGGCCATGAGCTCGCGCGACGGCCGTGAATCCGCGTCGATGAACAGGAGCCAGTCCCCCGTCGCCACGGCGGCTCCCGCGTTCCGCGCGCGCGAAATCTGGTTCACCGGCTCGAAGACCACCGTCGCCCCGCGCTCCCGCGCCACGGAGGCGG